>NZ_JADIKL010000001.1:0-600006 GCF_044904705.1 Dyella agri | reverse complement strand
AGATGGTGATGCCGGGCGACAACATCAAAATGGTGGTGAGCCTGATCCACCCGATCGCGATGGACCAGGGTCTGCGCTTCGCCATTCGCGAAGGCGGCCGTACCGTCGGCGCCGGCGTGGTGGCCAAGGTCATCAAGTAATACCCCTCGCGGCGGGCCGGCATACCGGTCCGCCGCAGGTCGTTTCGGGGAGCTTCGGCGAATTGCGCCGGGGGGGCTTCACTCGGCCAGGATTTGCCGCTATACTTTGCAGCTCACTTGCCGGGCGGACGCGATTCCGACTGGCTTACCGCGAAATGAGGCGCAGGAAGTGCTTCGAGTTCGCAGGCCGTGGACGGCCATTGCGTTAGGTGTGATTCCGGGTCGATTCCCGTCGTCGCACCAACTGCGCAGCAGGATTTGCGCCAGGCGAGCCATCATGTGCTCGCTTGGCGTTTTGCAGGTCGGGGTTGTGCATCGCGCGGCCCCGGTGGTTCCAGAGAGCAGTGCGATGCGGTGAGAAGCCGCCTCGTTGCACATTCAAGTTCTTTTGATAACAGGACACGGTTTATGGCGAACCAGAAGATTCGCATTCGGCTCAAGGCGTTCGATCATCGTCTGATCGACCGTTCGGCCAGCGAGATCGTCGAGACGGCCAAGCGCACGGGCGCCACGGTGCTCGGCCCCATCCCGCTCCCGACCAAGATCGAGCGTTACACCATTCTGGTGTCGCCGCACGTCGACAAGGATGCACGCGACCAGTACGAGACCCGTACCCACAAGCGTGTGCTCGACATCGTCGACCCCAACGACAAGACCGTGGACGCGCTCATGAAGCTTGATCTCGCCGCTGGCGTCGATGTTCAGATCAAGCTCGGTTGAGCGATAGACAGGATACGAACATGAGTATCGGACTGGTAGGCCGCAAGTGCGGCATGAGCCGACTCTTCACTGAGGACGGACGCTCGATTCCGGTGACGCTGATTGAAGCGACCCCGAACCGCGTCACCCAGCTGAAGACGGAAGACAACGATGGCTACAGCGCGGTGCAGGTCGCGGCGGGTGTGAAGCGCGCTAGCCTGCTGACGGCGCCGCTGAAGGGCCACTACGCCAAGGCCAAAGTTGAGCCGGGTCGTGGTTTGTGGGAGTTCCGCGTGTCCGCCGACGACCTCGGCAAGTACAGCGTGGGCGCGGAGATCAAGGCGGACGAGGTGTTCTCGGTCGGCCAGATCGTCGACGTCGCCGGCGTCTCGAAGGGCAAGGGCTTCCAGGGCACCATCAAGCGCCACAACTTCAAGATGGGCGATGCGACGCACGGTAACTCGCTGTCGCACCGCGCGCCGGGTTCGATCGGCCAGCGCCAGACGCCGGGCCGCGTGTTCCCAGGTAAGAAGATGTCGGGCCACATGGGTGCGGTGAACCGCACGCAGCAGGGTCTGGAAGTGGTCAAGGTCGACGCCGAGCGTCACCTGATCGCGGTGAAGGGCGCTGTCCCCGGTGCGACCGGTGGCGACGTCGTCATCCGTCCGACCACCAAGGGTTGAGGAGAGACGCCATGGAACTGAATGTCATTGGCGCCAAGCCGCTCAGCGTGTCGGACGAAGTGTTCGGCGGCGAGTTCAAGCAGGCCCTGATTCACCAGGTGGTGGTTGCGTACCAGGCCGGCGGTCGCGCCGGTACCAAGGCGCAGCTGTCGCGTGGTGAGTTGTCGGGTACCACCAAGAAGTTCAAGAAGCAGAAGGGCGGCGGCGCCCGTCACGGCGACTACCGTGCCCCGATCTTCGTGGGCGGTGGTGTGACCTTTGCCGCGAAGCCGCGCAGCTACGAGCAGAAGGTCAACCGCAAGGCTTACCGCGTCGCGATCCGCTCGATTCTGGCCGAGCTGAACCGCCAGGGTCGTCTGAAGGTGGTCGAGGGCTTCGGCGTCGATCAGCCCAAGACCAAGGCGATGGTTGCCAAGCTCGCCGAGCTGCAGGTTTCCGGTCGCGTGCTGCTGGTTTCCGAGGATGCCAACGAGGCGCTGTACCTGGCCGCGCGCAACATCCCCTACCTGCACGTGTTGGACGTGATGGCGCTGAACCCGGTCAGTCTGGTCGGTTCCGACCACATCGTCATGACCGTTGACGCCGTGAAGAAGATCGAGGAGTGGCTGGCATGAGCAACGAACGCATTCTCGACACGCTGCGCGCGCCGCACATCTCCGAGAAGTCGGCTCGCGTCAGCGAGCACAACCAGTACGTTTTCGTGGTGGCCCCCGAGGCGACCAAGGCCGATGTCCGTGAGGCGGTGGAGAAGATGTTCGACGTCAAGGTCGAGCAGGTGAACCTCGTCAACAGCAGGGGCAAGGTCAAGTCCTTCCGTTTCCGCGCTGGCAGCCGCCAGGGCAAGCGCAAGGCTTATGTGCGCCTCGCCGATGGCCAGTCCATCGACGTGTCGGCCAAGGCCTGAGCCAGGAGTTGAATTGAGATGGCACTGATCACTCATAAGCCGACCTCGCCGGGTCGCCGCGACGCAGTCAGCGTCCGCACCGAAGGCCTGCACAAGGGCGCGCCGTACGCGGCGTTGACCGAGTCGCAGTCCAAGACCGGCGGTCGCAACCACTTCGGCCGCATCACCACGCGTCATCGTGGCGGCGGTCACAAGCAGCATTACCGCATCATCGACTTCAAGCGCGACAAGGAAGGCATTGCCGCCAAGGTCGAGCGCATCGAATACGATCCGAACCGCACCGCGCACATCGCGCTGCTGTGCTACGCCGACGGCGAGCGCCGCTACATTATCGCGCCGAAGGGCGTGCAGGTGGGCGACCGTCTGCTGTCCGGTCACGACGCGCCGATCAAGGCCGGCAACTGCCTGCAGCTGCGCAGCATCCCGGTGGGTTCCACCATCCACTGCATCGAGATGAAGCCGGGCAAGGGCGCGCAGATCGCTCGCTCCGCCGGCGCCTCGGTTCAGCTGGTGGCCCGCGAGTCCGGCTACGCCACGCTGCGTCTTCGCTCAGGCGAAATGCGCCGCGTGCCGGTCGAGTGCCGCGCTACCATCGGTGAAGTCGGCAACGGCGAGCACAGCCTGAAGAAGCTCGGCAAGGCCGGCGCCAAGCGCTGGCTGGGTATCCGCCCGACCGTCCGCGGCGTGGTGATGAACCCGGTCGACCACCCGCACGGCGGTGGTGAAGGCCGTACCTCCGGCGGCCGTCATCCGGTCAGCCCGTGGGGCACGCCGACCAAGGGTTACAAGACCCGCAACAACAAGCGCACGCAGCAGTTCATCGTGCGTCGCCGCAAGTAACAGGAACCCGACATGCCACGCTCTCTGAAGAAAGGTCCGTTCGTCGACCTTCACCTCGCCAAGAAGGTGGAAGCCGCGGTTTCCGCCAACAACAAGCGCCCGATCAAGACCTGGTCGCGTCGCTCGATGATCCTGCCCGAAATGGTGGGCCTGACCATCGCCATCCACAACGGCCGCCAGCACGTGCCGGTGCTCATCAACGAGAACATGGTCGGGCACAAGCTCGGCGAGTTCGCGGTGACGCGCACCTTCAAGGGCCACGTCGGCGACAAGAAGGGCAAGTGATGAGCACCGAAGCCAAAGCGATCCTGCGCGGCGCCCGCATCTCGGCGCAGAAGGCACGCCTGGTGGCTGACCTGGTCCGCGGCATGCCCGTCGGCCGAGCCAGCGACGTGCTCAACTTCACCAACAAGAAGGCCGCACACCTTGTTCGCAAGGTGCTGCTGTCGGCAGTCGCCAACGCCGAGAACAACCTCGGCGCCGATGTCGACGAGCTGAAGGTCTCGCGCATCTTCGTGGACGAAGGTCCCGCGATGAAGCGCATGTATGCCCGCGCCAAGGGTCGCGGTTCCCGCATCCTGAAGCGCACCAGCCACATCACCGTGGTCGTCGGCGAGTAAGAGGAGAAGACGATGGGTCATAAAGTTCATCCCACCGGCATCCGCCTCGGCATCGCCAAGGACTGGAACGCCAAGTGGTACGCCAACAAGGGCGACTACGCGAAGTATCTCGTGGCGGACATCAAGGTCCGTGAGATGCTGAAGAAGAAGCTGGCTGCCGCCGGCATCTCGAAGATCCTGATCGAGCGCCCGGCCAAGACCGCGCGCGTGACGATCCACACCGCCCGTCCGGGCGTGGTGATCGGCAAGAAGGGCGAGGATATCGAGAAGCTGCGCAAGGAAGTCAGCGACCTGATGGGCGTCCCGACGCACATCAACGTCAACGAAGTGCGCAAGCCCGAGCTGGACGCCCAGCTGGTAGCCGAGTCGATCGCGCAGCAGCTGGAACGCCGCATCATGTTCCGCCGCGCGATGAAGCGCTCGGTCGGCAACGCGATGCGCCTGGGCGCGCTGGGCATCAAGATCAACGTGTCCGGTCGTCTGAACGGCGCCGAGATCGCTCGCTCCGAGTGGGCGCGCGAAGGCCGCGTGCCGCTGCACACCCTGCGTGCGGACATCGACTACGGCACCGCCGAAGCGAAGACCCAGTACGGCATCATCGGCATCAAGGTGTGGGTCTACAAGGGCGAAGTCTTCGACGTGACCCAGATCGGCCAGGAGCCGAAGGACGAGTCTCCGGCGCCGTCGCGTCGTGAGGGCGGCGAAGGCCGGCGTGACCGCGACCGCGAACCGCGTCGTGACGGCGAAGGCCGTCGCGAGCGCGCGGCGAAGTAAGGAGAGTTGCCATGTTGCAACCCAAGCGAACCAAATACCGCAAGCAGTTCAAGGGCCGTAACGACGGTCTGGCGCAATGCGCCAACCTCGTCAGCTTCGGCGAATTCGGCCTGAAGGCGACCACCCACGGCGCGCTGACCGCGCGTCAGATCGAGGCTGGCCGCCGTTGCATCACCCGCTTCGTGAAGCGTGGCGGCAAGCTGTGGATCCGCGTGTTCCCGGACAAGCCGATCACCAAGAAGCCGATCGAAGTGCGTATGGGCGCCGGCAAGGGCGGCGTGGAGTTCTGGGTCGCCCCGATCCAGCCCGGTCGCATGCTTTATGAAATCGAGGGCATTGACGAGGTGTCGGCACGCGAGGCGTTCCGCCTGGCCGCCGCCAAGCTCTCGGTGCAGACCCAGTTCGTGACCCGGGCGGTGATGTGATATGGCCATCAAAGATCTGACCACCAAGTCGGCCGAAGAGCTCAATCAGCACCTGCTGGACCTGCGCAAGGAACAGTTCAACCTGCGCATGCAGAAGGGTGCCGGCCAGCTCAATCAGCCGCATCAGCTGCGCCGCGTCAGGCGCGACATCGCCCGCACGAAGTTCGTGCTCGGCGGCAAGAAGTAAGGGACCGCCGATATGAGCGACAACCAGAAGCAGGCGCGTACCCTCGAAGGTCGCGTCATCAGCAACAAGATGGACAAGACGGTCACCGTCCTGATCGAGCGCCAGGTGCAGCACGGCCTGCTGGGCAAGATCGTGCGCCGGTCGACCAAGCTGCACGCGCAGGACGACCTCGGCGCGAACGAGGGTGACCTCGTGCGCATCGCCGAATGCCGTCCGCTGTCCAAGACCAAGCATCACCGCGTGGTCGAAATCGTCACCCGCGCTAACGTCTAAGGGAGGGTGCAGACATGATCCAGATGCAAAGCACGCTTTCCGCAGCGGACAACAGCGGTGCCAAGGAACTGATGTGCATCAAGGTGCTCGGCGGCTCCAAGCGTCGTTACGCCGCGATCGGTGACGTGATCAAGGTCACCGTGAAGGATGCCATTCCGCGCGGCAAGGTGAAGAAGGGCGAGGTGTACAATGCCGTGGTGGTGCGTACCGCCAAGGGTGTGCGCCGTCCCGATGGCTCGCTGATCCGTTTCGACGGCAATGCAGCGGTGCTCCTCAACAACAAGCTCGAGCCGATCGGCACCCGTATTTTCGGGCCGGTCACCCGCGAGCTGCGCAGCGAGAAGTTCATGAAGATCGTCTCGCTCGCGCCCGAAGTGCTCTGAGCGGAGTCCTGAACATGAACCGTATCCGCAAAGGCGATCAGGTCCTCGTGATCGCCGGCAAGAACAAGGGTCAGCGCGGCGAAGTGCTGCGCGTCGCGGAAGACCGCGTTTACGTCTCCAACGTGAACCTGGTCAAGCGCCACACCAAGCCGAATCCGCAGGCCAACCAGGCCGGCGGCATCGTCGAGCGTGAGGCCCCGATCCATCTCTCCAATGTGCAGCTGTTCAACCCCGCCACGAACAAGGGTGAACGCGTTGGCACCAAGACGCTCGCAGATGGGCGCAAGGTCCGCGTGTTCCGTTCGAATGGCGAGGTCGTGGACGCGTAAGGATTAATGACATGACGCGCCTTGAGACGTTTTACAAAGAGCAGGTAGTGCCGAAGCTCACCGAGAAGTTCGGCTACCAGAACGTGATGCAGGTTCCCCGCATCACCAAGATCACGCTGAACATGGGCGTGGGCGAAGCCGCGGGCAACAAGAAGATCCTCGAGAACGCCGTGGCCGACATGGCGAAGATCTCGGGCCAGAAGCCGATCACGACCAAGGCGCGCGTATCCGTGGCCTCGTTCAAGATCCGCGACGGCTGGCCGATCGGTTGCAAGGTGACCCTGCGCCGCGCCCAGATGTTCGAGTTCCTCGACCGCCTGATCAACATCTCGCTGCCCCGCGTCCGCGATTTCCGCGGCGTGTCGGGTCGCGCCTTCGACGGCCGTGGCAACTTCAACTTCGGCATCAAGGAACAGATCATCTTCCCGGAAATCGACTTCGACGCGGTCGACGCGATGCGCGGTATGGACATCGCCATCACCACCACCGCGAAGACCGATGCCGAGGCCAAGGCGCTGCTGGAAGCCTTCAGCTTCCCGTTCCGCAACTGATAGACGCGAGAGATATCCCATGGCAAAGACCTCGATGGTCAACCGCGACATCAAGCGGACCAAGCTCGTCAAGAAGTACGCCGCCAAGCGCGCCGAACTGAAGGCGATCGTGCTGAGCACCACCGCCTCCTACGAGGAGAAGATGGAAGCGCAGACCAAGCTGCAGAAGCTGCCGCGCGACGCCAGCCCGGCCCGCCAGCGCACCCGTTGCGCGCTGACCGGCCGTCCGCGCGCCGTGTACGCCAAGTTCAACCTCGGTCGCAACAAGCTGCGCGAAGCCACCATGCGTGGCGACGTGCCCGGCCTGCGCAAGGCCAGCTGGTAAGACCCAAACTGGGGCAGGGCGGACGAGTTCGCCCGGCCTGATGCGGCGGCAGGCCCCGATGGCTGCCGTCGTTGGCGCAATCCCCGCGCCGATGTTCGCAAAGCCGGAAAAAGCTGCTATAGTCGTCGGTCTGCGCAACGCAGGCTGGCGCTTTGTCAGCACTACAATCTAGAAGATTTCCGGTTTTATCGGATATCGGTGCACTCTGAAGGATGTTTTCATGAGCATGACTGATCCCATCGCCGACATGTTCACGCGTGTCCGCAACGCCCAGCTGATGGGCAAGCCGACGGTACGCATGCCGTCGTCGAAGCTGAAGGTGGCGATCGCCGGCCTTCTCAAGAACGAAGGCTATATTCTCGACGTGCAGACCTCCCAGGAGGAGGGCAAGCCGCAGCTCGAGATCAAGCTGAAGTATTTCGAGGGCCGTCCGGCCATCGAGTCCATTTCCCGCGTCAGCCGCTCCGGTCTGCGCATCTACCGCGGCAAGGACGAACTGCCGAAGGTGCTCGGCGGTCTGGGCATCTCGATCATCTCGACGTCCGCCGGTCTGCTGACCGACGCGCAAGCCCGTGCCAAGGGCCTGGGCGGCGAAGTCATCGGCCAGGTCGCCTAAGGAGCCGACGATGTCACGTGTTGCCAAGAAGACGATCAACCTGCCGAAGGGCGTGGAGCTGAAGGCTGCGGCCGACGGCGTTTCCGTGAAGGGCCCGAAGGGCACGCTGTCCATCCATGCGCTGCCCGGCGTGTCGCTCAAGATCGACGGCGATGCCGTCAACATCGAGCTGGCCGAGGGCGCCGACGACAAGTTCGGCGGCACCGCGCGCGCGCTGCTGGCCAACATGGTCAAGGGCGTGTCCGAGGGTTACGAGCGCAAGCTGGAGCTGGTCGGCGTGGGTTACCGCGCATCGATGGCCGGCAAGGCGCTGAACCTGAGCCTGGGCTTCTCGCACCCGGTGGTGTTCGAGGCCCCGGCCGGTATCACCCTGGAAACCCCCACGCAGACGGAAATCCTGATCAAGGGTGCCGACAAGCAGGCGGTAGGCCAGGTGGCCGCGAAGATCCGCGCCTTCCGTGCTCCGGAGCCCTACAAGGGCAAGGGCGTGCGCTATGCCGGCGAGAAGATCACCTTGAAGGAAGCCAAGAAGGCGTAAGTGAGTTAACCGCTCATACAAGCCGATCCGCTTTCGAGGAACAGACAGATGAACAAGAACGAATCCCGCCTGCGCCGTGCCAAGTCCACGCGCTCGCACATCCGCAAGCTTGGCGTGGCGCGCCTGTCGGTGCATCGCACCGGCCAGCACCTCTACGCCCAGGTGTTCGCCGCCGACGGCCAGAACGTGGTGGCAGCTGCCTCCACCGTGCAGAAGTCGGTGGCCGAGGGCCTGAAGGGCACCAAGAATCTGACCGCCGCTGCCGCGGTGGGCAAGGCTGTCGCCGAGCGTGCGCTGGCCGCCGGCGTGGAGTCGGTGGCGTTCGATCGCTCCGGCTTCCGCTTCCACGGCCGCATCAAGGCGCTGGCCGATGCGGCACGCGAGGCCGGCCTGAAGTTCTGAAGATCGGGGCGGGATTCCCGGAATCCCGCCCTCCATCAGCAACACACAACAACAAGCGGCCCAGCCGCAAGCAAAAGTCCCGGATGGTCCGGGCACACGGAACAGAGATATGTCTTCCAACGATCGCGAAAATTCGGACGGCCTGCTCGAGAAGCTGATTGCCGTCAACCGCGTGGCCAAGACCGTCAAGGGTGGCCGCCAGATGAGTTTCACCGCGCTGACCGTGGTCGGCGACGGCGAGGGCAAGGTCGGCTTCGGCTATGGCAAGGCGCGTGAAGTGCCGGTCGCCATCTCCAAGGCCATGGAGCGCGCCCGTCGCAACATGGTGAACATCGACCTGAACAACGGCACCCTGTGGTATGCCATCAAGGCCAACCACGGTGCGGCCCGCGTCTACATGCAGCCGGCCTCCGAAGGTACCGGCGTGATCGCCGGCGGTGCCATGCGCGCCGTGCTGGAAGTGGTCGGCGTGAAGAACGTGCTGGCCAAGGCCGTCGGTTCGCGCAACCCGATCAACCTGGTGCGCGCCACCATCAAGGGCCTGCAGGCAGTCGCCTCGCCGAAGCAGATCGCCGCCAAGCGTGGCAAGACCGTGGAAGAGGTGCTGGGCAATGGCTAAGCAGAACGAAACCGCCGGCACCGTGCGCGTGCGCCTGGTGAAGGGCCTGCGCGGTGTGCAGGCGCGGCATCGTCTCAGCGTCAAGGCGCTGGGCCTGAACAAGACCAACGACGTCCGTGAGCTGAAGGACAGCCCGCAGGTGCGTGGCCTGATCAACACGGTCTACTACCTGGTCCGGGTCGAGGAGTAATCATCATGCGTCTCAACGACATCAAGCCCGCCGCCGGTTCGCGCAAGACGCGCCTGCGCGTGGGTCGCGGCATCGGTTCGGGCCTCGGCAAGACGGCCGGCCGCGGTCACAAGGGTCAGCACGCCCGCGCCGGCGGCACCCACAAGTACGGTTTCGAAGGCGGCCAGATGCCGCTGCAGCGCCGTTTGCCCAAGGTCGGCTTCCGCTCCAAGCTGAAGGCCGAGAGCCAGCAGGTGTTCCTGTACCAGCTGGCCAACCTCAAGGCCGACGTGATCGACGCCATCGTGCTGCATCAGGCTGGCCTGATCGACAGCCGTGCGAAGAAGGTCAAGGTCGTGCTGAAGGGCGAGATCGGTCGTGCGGTGAAGCTGTCGGGCCTGCTGGCCACGGCTGGTGCCAAGGCTGCCATCGAGGCGGCCGGCGGCAGCGTGGAGTAATCGCGTGGCCCAGGCCAAAGGCAACGCACTCGGCAAGTTCGGCAAACTGACCGAACTGCGGCAGCGCATCTTCTTCGTGATCGGTGCGCTGCTGGTGTTCCGCCTCGGCTCGTTCATTCCCGTGCCGGGCGTGAACCCCGATGCAATGACCAACCTGGTCAACGGCAACGGCCTGATGGACATGTTCAACATGTTCTCGGGCGGTGCGTTGGCGCGCTTCTCGGTGTTCGCGCTGGGCGTGGTGCCGTACATCTCGGCGTCCATCGTGATCCAGATGATGGGTTCGGTGATCCCGAGCCTGCAGGCGCTGCGCAAGGAAGGCGAGTCCGGCAAGCGCCGGATGACGATGTACACGCGCATCGGCACCGTGGGTCTGGCGCTGTTCCAGTCCTTCGGCATCGCGGTGGCGCTGCAGAAGCAGGTCGCTACGGGCGGCGCGCCGGTGGTGTACACCCCGGGCTTCGGCTTCGTGCTGGCCTCGGTGGTGGGTCTGACCGCTGGCACCATGTTCCTGATGTGGCTGGGCGAGCAGATGACCGAGCGCGGCATCGGCAACGGTATCTCGCTGCTGATCTTCGCCGGCATCGTGGCTGGCCTGCCCGGCGCGGTGGTACATACCTTGGGCATGTCCAGCAACGGCGAACTGTCGGTGCTGATGCTGCTGATCGTGTTCGCGGTCGTGCTCGGTGTCACTGCGTTCTGCGTGTTCATGGAACGTGCGCAGCGACGGATCACAGTGAACTATGCACGGCGTTCCGGTGGTCAGCGTGCCTACCAGAACCAGAGCTCGAACCTGCCGCTGAAGATCAACATGTCGGGTGTGATCCCGCCGATCTTCGCGTCCAGCCTGCTGATGTTCCCGGCGACCGCGGTGAGCTGGTTCGGTGCCGGCCATCAGGCGCGCTGGCTGCAGGATCTGAGCCAGGCGCTGAATCCGGGTGAGCCGCTGTGGGCCATCGTCTACTCGGTGCTGGTGATTGGTTTCGCGTTCTTCTACACCGCGATCGTGTTCAACGCGGAGGAGACGGCGGACAACCTCAAGCGCTCCGGCGCGTTGATTCCGGGCATCCGTCCGGGTCGCGCCACCGCCGGCTACATCGACGGCGTGATGACCCGCTTGACCGGCGTCGGCGCGCTGTACCTGGTGCTGGTCTGCCTGGTGCCGTCGTTCATGCAGAAGTTCTGGCACGTGCCGTTCTATTTCGGCGGTACCTCGCTGCTGATCGTGGTGGTCGTGGTGATGGATTTCACGGCGCAGGTGCAGGCGCACCTGGTCAGTCACCAGTACGAAAGTTTGCTTAAGAAGGCCAATCTCCGTCGCAACTAGTGGCTGCTGGGCGCGGGAGAGGGGTCGAAAACCCGGAGGGCCGGGCGGCGTTGGGCGCCGCAGGGCTTTCCTGACAAGTTGATTCAAGATAGAATTGCGCGTTTACCGCGCACGAAACGCATCGGAGAAAGTACATCATGGCGCGCATCGCGGGTGTCAATTTGCCGGTCCAGAAGCATGTCTGGGTTGGCCTGCAGAGCATTTACGGCATCGGCCGCAGCCGGGCCAAGAAGGTCTGCGTGGATGCTGGCGTGGTTCCCACCACCCAGATCAAGTCGCTGAGTGAAGGCGAAGTGGAAAAGCTTCGTGCAGAAATCGCCAAGTATGTCGTGGAAGGCGATCTGCGCCGCGAAGTGGGCATGGCGATCAAGCGTCTGATGGACCTGGGCTGCTATCGCGGTCTGCGCCATCGTCGCGGTCTGCCGGTGCGCGGTCAGCGCACGCGTACCAACGCACGCACCCGCAAGGGTCCGCGTCGCGCCATCAAGAAGTAACGGATCGAGAATATGGCCAAGCCTGTCAAGACCAAGAAGAAGATCAAGCGCGTTGTCACGGATGCCGTGGCCCACGTGCAGGCCTCCTTCAACAACACCATCGTCACCATCACCGATCGCCAGGGCAATGCCCTGTCGTGGGCGACTGCCGGCGGCGCGGGTTTCCGCGGTTCGCGCAAGTCGACCCCGTTCGCCGCCCAGGTCGCCGCCGAAAAGGCTGGCCGTGCCGCCGGCGATTACGGCGTGAAGACCGTGGAAGTGCGCATCAAGGGCCCGGGCCCGGGTCGCGAGTCGGCCGTGCGTTCGCTGAACGCCTTGGGTTACAAGGTGCTCAACATCATCGACGTCACGCCGATCCCGCATAACGGCTGCCGTCCCCCCAAGAAGCGTCGAGTCTAAGGAGTAGTCACCATGGCCCGTTATCGTGGAGCTACCTGCAAGCTCGCCCGCCGCGAAGGCGCTGATCTCAGCCTGAAGAGCCCGGCCCGCGCGATCGACTCCAAGTGCAAGCTGGAGAACAAGCCCGGCCAGCATGGCGCCAACAAGCGCATGCGCATGTCCGACTACGCCGTCCAGCTGCGCGAGAAGCAGAAGGTCAAGCGTATCTACGGCGTGCTCGAGCGTCAGTTCAGCAACTACTACTCGAAGGCGTCGACCCTCAAGGGCAACACCGGCGAGAACCTGCTGCGCCTGCTCGAAAGCCGCCTGGACAATGTCGTCTACCGCATGGGCTTCGCGGTCACCCGCGCCCAGGCCCGCCAGCTGGTCGCTCACAAGGCGATCCTGGTCAATGGCAAGAAGGTGAACATTCCTTCCTACCAGGTCAAGCCGGGCGACGCGATTGCGCTGACCGAGCGCGCCCGCAGCCAGCTGCGCGTGCAGGAAGCGGCGACCGTGTTCGACACCATGGACCTGCGTCCGGGTTGGGTCGAGGTCGACAGCAAGAAGTTCGAAGGTACGTTCAAGGCGTTGCCGGATCGCGGCGATCTGCCGTCCGACATCAACGAAGCCCTGATCGTCGAACTTTACTCGAAGTAATCACCGGAGCACTGCATGGCAGTTTCGTCTACTAGCGTGCTGCGGCCGCGTGGCCTCAGCGTCGAACAGCTTGGCGCCAACCGCGCCAAGGTGGTGGTCGAGCCGCTCGAGCGCGGTTTCGGTCACACCTTGGGCAATGCGCTCCGTCGCGTCCTGCTTTCCTCGATCCCCGGCAGCGCCATCGTCGAGGTCGAGATCGATGGCGTGCTGCACGAATACACCACGCTTGAGGGCCTGCAGGAGGACGTGATCGAAGTCCTGCTGAACCTCAAGGACGTGGCAATCCGCCAGCACACCGGCGACGAGGTCACCCTGACCCTGTCCAAGAAGGGCAAGGGCGTGGTCACGGCCGGCGACATCGTCGTCGACCACTCGGTGGAAATCATCAACCCCGAGCACGTGATCTGCCACCTGACCAAGGACATCGCGCTCAACATGCGCCTGAAGGTGCGTCGCGGCGTGGGTTACCAGCCGGCCAGCGCCCGCGTCCATCCGGACGACGAAGCGCGCCCGATCGGTCGCCTGCAGCTGGACGCGTCGTTCGCGCCGGTGCTGCGCGTGGCTTACGAAGTGGACGCCGCTCGTGTCGAGCAGCGCACCAACCTCGACAAGCTCGTGCTGGACATCGAGACCAACGGCACCATCGGTGCCGAGGACGCGGTGCGCAAGGCCGCCGAGATCATCAACGACCAGCTGTCGGTGTTCGGTGACTTCTCGCGTCGCGAGAGCGCCACCGATAAGGCCGAGAAGAGCGGTTTCGACCCGCTGCTGCTGCGTCCGATCGACGATCTGGAGCTCACCGTGCGTTCGGCGAACTGCCTGAAGGCCGAGAGCATCTACTACATCGGCGATCTGGTGCAGAAGACCGAGGTCGAGCTGCTGAAGACGCCGAACCTGGGCAAGAAGTCGCTCACCGAGATCAAGGACGTCCTTGGCTCGCGCGGCCTGGCCCTGGGCATGAAGCTCGAGAACTGGCCGCCGGCCGGCCTCTCGCACGGCATGCAGTTGGGTTGATGAGTTACTGGTGCGATCATCCTTGATCGTCATGTAGCCAGACATCGGCCAAGGCGTGCATAGCGCCTTGGCCGAGCACCAAAAGCGGCCATCCATGGCCGCACTCCTCATAAGAGCTCTTGCTCCGATGAGGGATCTTAAAAAAGAGCCTCGCTTCGATGAGGCCATAAAAGCGGGTAACCGCGGGGTGTTGGACACAGGTGCCAGCGCTTCATAACAACAGACCACATAGAGAGTATTCGCCATGCGCCACATGAAATCCGGTCGCAAGCTCAACCGCACCAGCGCCCACCGTGAAGCGATGTTCAAGAACATGGCTTCGTCGCTGTTCAAGCACGAGCTGATCCGTACCACCTTGCCGAAGGCCAAGGAACTGCGCCGCGTCGCCGAGCCGCTGATCACCCTGGCCAAGACCGACGGCGTCGCCAACCGCCGCCTTGCCTTCGCGCGCCTGCGCGACAAGGAAGCGGTCGGCAAGCTGTTCGTCGAGCTGGGCCCGCGTTACCGCGAGCGTCCCGGCGGCTACCTGCGTATCCTGAAGTGCGGTTTCCGCGACGGTGACAATGCGCCGATGGCCTACGTCGAGCTGGTCGGCCGTCCGCAGGCCGAGGCCGTCGACGCCGAGTAAGCGCAATACGTACGGACATCCAGACGTCCGAATGAAACCCCGGCCGGGAAACCAGCCGGGGTTTTTTCATGGGGCACATCCCGGAGCGCCGCCCTTGCGGGCGCCCGGCGAATGGGCAAAGTCCTCGACCTTGCAGCCCTTGTCGTTTAGTCGTTGCGCGCATTGCTGACAGTCCGCTGGCAAGCGGGTAATGTCGTATCTCCGCTCCCTGCCGTGGCATCCATGAACCCCTTGCGCTGGTCGTTTCGCGTCAGTCTCCTTGCCGGCTTTCTGGTCTGTGCCGGCCTGATCGGTTTCGCGCTGTACGCGCAGTACTCGCTGCAGATGGATCCCTGTCCGCTGTGCATCCTGCAGCGCGTGGCGTTCATCGCGCTCGGCCTGGTGTTCCTGGTCGGCGGTCTGCATGCGCCACGCGGCAACGGACGATGGATCTACGTCGCGCTGCTGGCGCTGGTCGCGCTGGTGGGCATCGGCATCGCCGCGCGCCACCTGTGGATCCAGTCGCTGCCGCTGGACCAGGTGCCGAGTTGCGGCGCGCCGCTGGGCTATCTGCTGGAAACCCGTGCCAGCAACGGCGGCCTGATCCACGTGCTGCTCAAGGTGCTTACCGGCTCGGGTGAATGCGCCAAGGTGCAGCCCATCCTCGGCTTGTCGATGCCGTGGTGGTCGCTGATCTGGTTCGTGCTGCTGGGTATCTGGGCCGTGCTGGCCGGCCTGCGCCGCCCGCTGGGGGCACGGTGATGAACGATCCGCAGCAGGCCGTGTTCGCGGCGGATTGGGCACCGGCGTCGTGGCTGCGGCGCGAGGCGTTGCAGCAGCCGTATTACGAAGACGCTGCCGAACTGGCGCAGGCCACGGCGCAGTTGGCGCAGCTGCCGCCGCTGGTGACCTCGTGGGAGGTACTGGCGCTCAAGCAGGCGCTGGCCGAAGCGCAGGAAGGCAAGCGCTTTCTGCTGCAGGGCGGCGACTGTGCCGAGAGCTTCGCCGACTGCACCAGCCCGATCATCTCCAACCGGCTCAAGGTGCTGTTGCAGATGAGCCTGGTGCTGGTGCACGGCTTGAAGAAGCCGGTGCTGCGCGTGGGGCGTTTCGCCGGCCAGTACGCCAAGCCGCGTTCGGCCGACACCGAGACGCGCGACGGCGTGACCTTGCCCAGTTTCCGCGGCGACGTGGTCAACGGCCCCGAGTTCACCGCGGCCGCGCGCCGCGCCGATCCGCAGCGTCTGATCGGTGCCCATGCGCATTCCGCGCTGACGATGAACTTCGTGCGTGCGCTGATCGACGGCGGTTTCGCCGACCTGCATCACCCTGAATACTGGGACCTTGCCTGGGTCGAACATTCGCCGCTGGCCGCCGAATACCGCCGCATGGTGGCCGGCATCGGCGATTCGCTGCGTTTCATGGAGACGCTGGCCGGGCCGATCGCCGGTTTCACCAAGGTGGATTTCTTCACCTCGCACGAGGCGTTGCTTTTGCATTACGAGCAGGCGCTGACCCGCGAGGTGCCGCGGCATCCGGGCTGGTTCAACCTGTCCACCCATTTCCCGTGGATCGGCATGCGCACGGCGGCGCTGGACGGTGCGCACGTGGAATATTTCCGCGGCATCCGCAATCCGGTCGCGGTAAAGGTCGGTCCCACGGTAACCGCCGAGCAGTTGCTGCCGCTGATCGACGCGCTGAACCCGCAGAACGAGCCCGGCCGGCTCAGCCTGGTCCACCGCATGGGCAACGCGAAGATCGGCACGGCGCTGCCGCCGCTGCTTGAAGCGGTGAAGCGCGAGGGCCGTCGCGTGCTGTGGGTGGCCGATCCCATGCACGGCAACACCGAGAGTACCTCCAACGGCTACAAGACCCGCCGTTTCGACAACATCCGCGGGGAGCTCGACCAGGCTTTCGACATTCATGCCGCCGCCGGCACGCGGCTGGGCGGCGTGCACCTGGAACTCACCGGCGAGGACGTCACCGAGTGCACCGGCGGTGCGCGCGGCCTGTCCGAAGCCGACCTGGAACGTGCGTACAAGTCGATGGTCGATCCGCGCCTCAACTACGAGCAGTCGCTGGAGTTGGCGATGCTGATCGTGCGCAAGTCGGTCGGCGCCGACGCCTGAGCGCGGCGTCGCCGCACTCAATGCGCTCCGCAGCAGCCCTTGCCCTGTTGCTGCACCGGCGGGCAGGGCACGTCGCCCCAGGAGCAGAACACGCAGCAGTCGCCCGGCTTCGGGCGCAGCAGCGCGCCGCAGCCGGGGCAGTCGTGGAAGAACACGCAGGCGTTGGTCGGCATGGTCTCGATGCTGCGATGCCTGCAGTGCGGGCAGGTAAGAGTGCTTTGCAGCTGCGGTTCGTGCATGGCTCTCAGCGTCCAGGCGGCACCGGCTTGCCCGCGACCGTGTCGAGGAACTTCGGCGGCTGCCACGCGTGCGTATGCTGCTCGAAGCCGTAAGCCATCGAGATCAGCGCGGGCTCGCTCCATTTCGTTCCGAAGAACACGATGCCCACCGGCAGGCCGTGCGCCCAGCCGGCGGGCACGGTGATGGACGGATAGCCAGCCACCGCGGCGGGTTGCGAGGCGCCGCCGACAGTGGGGTCGCCGCTGACGATATGGTCGCCCAGCACCGGATCGGTCGTGAAGGCGGGACCCCATGAAGGGGCGAGCAACGCATCGAGATGATCGGCCTTGAGCGCCGCATCGATGCCCTCCGGGCCAGACAGCTGCTTCGCCTTGGCCAGTGCATCGCGATAGGCCGCATCGGTGAGCGGCCCCTTGGTCTCGGCCTGCTCGAACAGCTCCTGCCCGAACCACGTCATTTCCTCGGCGGCGTGCGCCTTGTCGAAGGCGATCAGGTCGGCCAGCGTGTGCACCTTCAAGCCGGTGCGGGTTTCGAGGTAGGCGTTGATGTCGTGCTTGAAGTCGTAAAGCATCACGGCAATTTCCGGATCGCCGAGTTCTTTCAGGTGCGGCAACTTCACCGGATCGACGATGATCGCGCCCTGAGCCTTCATCGCGGCGATCGCCGCGTCGAGCACGCGGTCGGCGTTCGGCTCATTGCCGGCGAGCTCGCGCACCACGCCGATGCGCTTGCCCTTGAGCCCGTTCGGGTCGAGGTACTTGGTGTAGTCGGTGGCGTGCTTGTCGGCGTCGACGGTGGCCGGGTCGCGCGGATCGCTGCCGGCGATCGCGCCGAGCAGGGCGGCGGCGTCGGCCACATTTCGTGCAATCGGGCCGGCGGTGTCCTGGTTGTGGGTGATCGGCACGATGCCGGCGCGGCTCACCAGGCCCAGTGTGGGCTTGATACCGACGATGCCGTTCATCGACGCGGGGCAGATGATCGAGCCGTCGGTTTCGGTGCCGATCGCCACCGTGGCGAGGCCGGCCGCCACCGCAGCGGCGGAACCGGAACTGGAGCCGCAGGGATTGCGATCCAATGCGTACGGATTCCTTGTCTGTCCGCCGACACCGCTCCAGCCGCTGGAGGCGTGATTGGAGCGGAAATCCGCCCATTCGCTGAGGTTGGTCTTGCCGAGGATCACGGCGCCAGCCGTGCGCAGCTTCGTTACCAGCGTGGCATCGCGCGGTGCGGGCGCGTCCGTCAGTGCCAGCGAGCCGGCGGTGGTCCGCTCGTGGTCGCCGGTGTCGATGTTGTCCTTCAGCAGCACCGGGATACCGTACAGCGGGCCGTGCGCCTTGCCGCGCTTCGCATCGAGCGCGGCGGCGATCTTCAAGGCATCGGGGTTGGTTTCAAGCACCGCGTGCAGCGCAGGGCCGCTCTGGTCGATCCGGCGAATGCGGGCAAGGTACTGTTGCGTCAGCACCTGACTGCCCAGTGTGCCCTCGCTCATGCGTTGCTGCAGCTGGGCGATGGAGGCATAGGCATCGTCGTGCTGCTGGGCACACAACGGTGCGCTGGCGAGCAGGGCGGTGGCAAGCAGCGAACGGGCGAGCAATCGGTGCGTCATGGCATCCCCGGCAGGTGCGGCACGGTGTCGCGATCGGCAGAGCATAGCCCGGTGCGCCGCGGCACGGCAGAGGGATCTGCCTATACTCGGCCGATGGATCTGCACCTGTCTTGCCCGACGCGAGTGGTCGCAGGGCGGCTACTTCGATATCTGTCGTTCCTGGCACTCTCGCTGTTGCTGATGCCGGCTTTCGCCGCCTCGTCCGCGATACCGTCGCCGGCCGCGCCGAGGGTGCCCGACACCTTGCAGCAGCGCATCGCCGCCTGCACCGCCTGCCATGGTGCGCATGGCGAGGGTTCGCCCGGCAGCGGCTTCTTCCCGCGTCTCGCCGGCAAGCCGGCGGGCTACCTGGTGAGGCAGTTGCAGGATTTCCAGAACGGCCTGCGCAAGTACGCGCCGATGGAATACACGGTGCGCGGACTCGATCCGGCTTATCTGCGCGAGATTGCCGAGTACTTCTCGACACAGCAGGTGCCGTACGCGCGCTCGCCGCTGCCGGCAGTATCCGCGGCGACGCTGCAACGCGGCGCACAGCTGGTGAGCACGGGTGATCCGGCGCGCGGCATTCCCGCCTGCGAGCGTTGCCACGGCAGCCAGCTCACCGGCGTGGAGCCGGATATCCCCGGTCTGGTCGGCCTGCCGTATGACTACATCAGTGCCCAGCTCGGTGCCTGGCGCACCCGCACGCGCGGCACGGTGGCGCCGGATTGCATGGCCGAAGTGGCCGGTCGCCTGAGCGAAACCGACATCACCGCCGTGGCGGCCTGGCTGGCCGGCCGCGAACTGCCGGCCGACATGCACGCGCAACCGGCGGGCAGCGTGCAGCCGCCGCTGCACTGCGGCGTGCTGGCAGGCAACGGGGCTGGCACATGAGACGGCTGCGTCGTGTCGTGCTGGTCGTCGTGCTGTTGGCGCTGGCGTCACTGGCGTGGTGGCTGCTCCGCCCCCTTGGCCACGCGCCGGTTCCGCGCGGCGCCAGCGCCGTGAGCGCGGCCACGCTGCGCGACCCGGCCCTGATCGCGCGCGGCGCCTACCTCGCCGCCGCCGGCGATTGCGCCGCCTGCCACACCAGGCGAGGCGGCCAGCCGTATGCCGGCGCTCGCCTGATTCCCACGCCGTTCGGCAACGTCGCGGCCCCCAATCTCACACCGGATGCGGCTACTGGCCTCGGCGACTGGAGCTTCGAGGACTTCTGGCAGGCCATGCATCGCGGTATTGGCCGGCATGGCGAGCCGCTGTATCCCGCATTTCCCTATACCTCCTACACTTGGGTCACGCGCGACGATGCGCTGGCGATCTACGCCTGGCTGCAATCCCTGCCGCCGGTTAGCCAGCCGCCGGTGCCGAATCAGCTGGCGTTTCCCTACAAGCTGCGCCGATTGCTGGTCGCATGGCGCGCGCTGTATTTCCGCGAAGCCGTTTTCCAGCCTGATCCGCAGCGTTCGGCTGCGTGGAATCGCGGCGCTTACCTGGTGCAGGGGCTTGGCCACTGCAACGAATGCCATGCGCCACGCAATGCGCTGGGCGCGATCGCGCGCGACCGTTTCCTCGGCGGCGGCGAAATTCCGGCCCAGCACTGGTACGCGTCCGGTCTCGGCATGCAAGGCCGCGGCGGCCTTGATGGCTGGAGCGAGCGGGACGTCGTCGACCTGCTGAAGACTGGCCAGTCCACTCGCGGCATCGCCTTCGGCCCGATGGCCGACGTGGTGCGGCAGAGCACCCAGCACTTGGACGATAACGACTTGCACGCCATCGCCGACTACCTTGCCGCGTTGCCGCCGCATCCGGCGCCGACGACAACGACGGCGCCGTTCGATGCCGGGCGCATGGTGACGCAGGGCGGGGCGATTTACCGGCAACGCTGCAGCGATTGCCACGGCAGCGACGGCCGCGGCGTGTCCGGCATCTACCCGCCACTGGACGGTAACGTCTCGGTGACCGAACCCAGCGGCATCAACGCGATCCGCGCGGTGTTGCTCGGCGGCTTCGCGCCCGGCACCAGCGCACGTCCGCGCCCGTACTCCATGCCGCCTTACGCACAGCAACTCGATGACGCCGAGGTCGCCAGCGTGGTCAGCTACATCCGCCAGGCCTGGTCGAACCGCGCCCCGGCGGTGCGCGAGCAAGATGTATCCAGATACCGGCACACGCCGATCGAGTGAGATTCGCATCCGGCCGTGATAGACCGGGTGGATGGTCTAGCATGGGCTGATGAACGGGTTTTGCGATGAAGCCATCCTTGGCGCGTGGCGCGAGAATGCCGCGCCGTGGATCGAGGCCGTGCGCAGCGGGTCGATCGAGAGCCGCCGCCTGGTCACCGATCACGCCATCGTCTCGGCGATCCGCCGGCTGCAGCCGGCGACGGTACTCGATGTCGGCTGCGGCGAGGGCTGGCTGGCGCGCGCGCTGGCGCCGCTGGGCATGCAGGTGCATGGCATCGATGCGGTGCCCGAGCTGGTAGCGGCGGCACGGCTGGCCGGTGGCGGAACCTTCGAATGCCTGTCCTACGAGGCGTTCGCGGAGGGTGCGCCGGTGACGCCCGCGGCACTGGCCGTGTGCAATTTCTCCCTGCTTGGCGACGAGGCGACGCGCGGCGTGATCCGTCGCCTCGGCAGCCTGCTGCCGCCGCATGGCAACTTGCTGATCCAGACACTGCATCCCGGTTTCGCGGTGACTGATGCGGAACGCGCCGAAGGCTGGCGGGCCGGTTCCTGGGCGGGTTGCGGCGATGCCTTTGGCCGTGCCGCGCCCTGGTATTTCCGCACGCTGGCCGGCTGGCTGGCCTTGCTGCAGGAAGCGGGGTTCCAACTACGGGCGATGCACGAACCGCGTCATCCACTGACGGGCGTGCCGTGTTCGGTGATCTTCGAAGCGGCGATCGTGCCAGAACGCGATCACTGATCCCGCAACTGCGTCGCGCGCTCGGCGGCGAAGCGCGCGGCCAGTGTCCGCCACGGCCCAAGATCCCAGTGTCCACGCGCCTGTCCCGATGGGGACGGCAACACGAACACGCGCGTATCGCCGATGCGTTCGTCCTGCAGGCCGTAATCGACGGGGCGGCCCAGCGCGGCGCGCGCGGCGTTCTTGCTGGTGAAGGCGAGCAGGCGCGGCGCATGCTGCTCGATCTTTGCGCGCAGCGCAGGCACGTCGAAGGCGCCCGGCGGCAACTCATCGTCGTTGCCGCTGTGGCGCTTGGCGAGGTCGGTGAGACCGATACCGAACTGCGGCAGCAACGGAAACTCGGCCGGTGCGAACAGGCGTGGGGTCAGGCCGGCCTCGTACAGCGCGCGCCAGAACAGGTTGCCAGGGTGCGCGTAGTAGGCGCGTTCGGCGGCCGAGCGCTTGCCCGCCGCGGTGCCGCAGAACACCAGCGCCAGGCCCGGCTGCAATACGTCGGGCAGGATGGGTGGCTCAGCCCGGCGTGCCATCGTCCAGCAGGAAGTCCGTGAACTGGAAACGGCCGTCGCGCAGCACCGATTCGCCGCGCTTGAGTTTGAGCGCCTGCTTGAACAGCGGGCCACCGAAGCTCAGGGTGTGGAACTCGCCGCGCTCGCCACAGGGATCGACGCCGGCCGGCAGGGCATCGAGCAGGGCCGCGTCATAGGCGCGGCCGCAGTAGTTCGCATCGAGCTGTTGCGTGTCCACGCAGCACAGCATGGCGCGATGGCCCTCGGCGACGAAGCGGCGCGACAGCGCGGCGGTGTCCTCGCCCCACAACGGGAATACCGCGCGCCAGTTGTCACGGCCGAGCTGGCGCACGCGGTAGTCGCGCACGTCTTCGAGAAACAGGTCGCCGAACGCGCAGTGGCGGATGCCGAACCAGCGCCGGCGCGCCTCGGCCAGCGCCTGCGCATGGGCCGCCTCATAGACTTCGTTGCTGCCGGGCCAGTCCAGCAGCACCTCGACCAGCGGCAGGCCGAGCGCGGCAACCTGGGCCGCCAGCACGTCCTGCCGCACGCCGTGCATGGCGATGCGCTGGTAGCTGCGGTTGATCGTGGTGAGCAGGCCCACGACCTGCCAGCGCGGATCGGCACGCAGCCGCTGCAGCGCCATCAGGCAATCCTTGCCGCCGCTCCAGGCGAGCAGGATGGGTGTGGGGGTGTCGCTCATGATGCGAAAGGCTCCAGGACGATGGCCGCGCGCCAGTCCAGTGTGGCATGCAGGCGCTGCTGCGGATCGAGCCGGAAGTCCAGCGCCAGGCCCAGCGCCTGCGCGGCGGCCGTGGTCAGCGCCAGGCCCAGGCCGGCATGGCCGGCGTGCGGCAGCTGCTTGCGCCAGAAGCGCTGGCCGAAGCTGGCCAGGTCCGCATCGCCGAGGCCGGGTGCTGCATTGTCGATGGCGAGGCCGTGCGCATCGACGCGCAGTCGCACGGTATCGCCCTCGGGCGCATAGGCGCAGGCATTGCCGAGGAGGTTGCCCACGATCACTTCCAGCAGTGCGGGATCGGTGTGCAGGCCTTCTGGCGGCGTGCCTTCGCTCACCAGCGTGAGGCCGCGCGCGGCGGCGGTGGCGTGCTGGCGTTGCAACTGGCGTTCCAGCCACGGCGCCAGCGCCAGCGTCTGCCATTGCGGCCGTTCCAGGCCGGACTGCAGGCGGGTGAGCAGCAGCAAGGCGGTGACGGTGGCTTCCAGCTCGGCGCCGATGCTGCCGATCTCGGCGAGCAGCTCAGGCGTGCTGCGGCCGCTGGGGTAGCGCGATTCCACTTCGGCCAGGGCGCGCAGTTCGGCGAGCCGGGTGCGCGTCTCGTGGGCCAGGCCGCTGGCGAACTGGCGCTCGCGCGCGAGGCCGTCGTCCATGCGGCCGAGCACATCGTTGAAGCGGGCCACCAGCGGGTCGAGCTCCTTCAGGCCGATCGCGGCGAGGCGCTGGCCGGGCGCGTTGGGGCCGATGCCGCGCATGCGCTCCACCAGCGCGGCAATCGGGCGCAGGCCGCGCCGCACCACCAGCGGCACTGCGATCAACGCGATGGCGGCGGCCAGCAGCGGTCCCAGCGCGAGTACCCAGTCGATCGCCAGCAACAGCTGATCGAGCGAATGACGATCCTGCACGAACAGCAGACGGCAAGTGGCAGGTGTTGCCGCGCCGGTAGCGCGGGCATCGTCGTCTTCGCCGGCGGGGCGGGGGAAGCTCAGCCGTACCGAATCCAGATGGTGTTCATGGTGGCCGAGCCGGTCGAAACGCGGCTGCGGGCCGGTGTCGCCGGGCCAGCCCGGCGGCACGGCGGGCGGTGGTGGGTTGCTGCGCTGTGGCGCGGCGCCGTCGCAGCGCAGTTCGTACCAGCTGTCGCCGCCACCGGGCAGGCCGGCGACGACGCGGCCGGCGGGCACGTCCTGTTCCAGCGCGACCATGTTGCCCAGGGTGCGGGCCTGGCCGAGCAGGTCCCGGCGGAAGCGGCTGGCCAGCTCGTGGTCGATGCGCCAGTCCATCAGTTTTGCGCCGCCGCCCAGCACCAGCAGGCAGACCACGGCCAGCAGTACGGTGACGCGGGCGGAGAGCGAGGTCGCCTTCACGGGATCAGATAGCCGGCGCCGCGGCGCGTCTCGATCAGGCTGGGCATGCCGGCGGCGTCCAGCTTGCGGCGCAGGCCGAACACCAGCACCTCGACGCTGCGGTCGGAAGCCTCGCTGTCGCTGCCGGCGGTGCGTTCGAGGATTTCCTGGCGGCTGAACGCACGGCCGCGATGTCGCAGCAGCAGCCCCAGCACCGCGAATTCGCGCGGAGTCAGCGCCAGCGGCTGGCCGTCGACGTTCACGCTGTGCGAACGGGGATCCCAGGACAGCGTGCCATGGCTGAGCACGGTGGGCTGGGCTTGCTGCGGGCGACGCGCCAGTGCGTGCAGGCGGGCCACCAGCTCGTCGAACGCGAAGGGCTTGACCAGGTAATCGTCGGCGCCGGCATTCAAGGCCTCGATACGGTCGGGTACCTGGTCGCGGGCGGACAGCACCAGCACGCGCGGCCGACGCCCGCCGGCCGGCATGCTGCGCAGCACGCCGATACCGTCCAGCCGCGGCAGCATCAGGTCCAGCACCACCAGCTCGTAGTCGTAGCCGGCGAGAAAACCGCAGGCCTCCACGCCATCGCCGGCTGCATCCACGGTGAAGCCGGCGCCCTGCAGGCCGTGGCGCAGGGTCTGGCGCAAGCGTTCAGAATCCTCCACCAGCAGCAATTTCATGCGGAATCCGTTGTCCAAGCCGATGGCGCGTACCGCCCATTGTGGCCGGACCGGCTTAGCAAAGCATTCGCCCTTTCGGCCCCCCCTGGCTGGTGCGGGCCAGCGTTGCGTTGTACCGGAAACCGCCCCGGCTCTATGTGGCGGCCACCATCCACGGCAGCCGCCCTCCGGGCCATCGCTGCGCGATGTCAAAATCGCTTCCGGCGATTTTCTGCGCCGTGCACCGCGCATCGACAGTCGACGCAGGCAAACGCTATAAAGGCTGTCTATTCGGGGAGTTGCGCAGTGAGCGAAGAAATTCTGATCAACGTGACCCCGCGCGAGACGCGGGTGGGCGTGGTCGAGAACGGTATGTTGCAGGAGGTGCATGTCGAGCGCGCATCCAAGCGCGGTTACGTGGGCAACATCTACAAGGGCCGGGTGCAGCGGGTGATGCCGGGAATGCAGGCCGCGTTCGTGGAGATCGGGCTGGGCCGCGCGGCCTTCCTGCACGCTTCGGACATCGTGCGCCCGCCTGCTGCCGAGGGCGCCGAAGCGGCCAACGGCCATGGCAACGGCCATACGCCGCCGATCAGCGAACTGGTGCACGAAGGCCAGGAAGTCGTGGTGCAAGTCGTGAAGGATCCGATCGGCAGCAAGGGAGCGCGGCTGTCGGCGCACTTGTCGATCCCTTCGCGCTATCTGGTGCTGCTGCCGCACGCACACACCATGGGCATCTCCGCGCGCATCGAGGACGAGGCCGAGCGCGCGCGCCTGCGCGAGGTGATGGGCAGCCTGGTGGGCGAGAACCCGCTGGGCTACATCGTGCGTACCAATGCGGAAGGACAGAGCGCGGAATCACTGGCCTTCGACGTGACCTACCTGGGCAAGGTGTGGCGCGTCGTGCAGGAGAACATCGCGAAATCCAGGGTGGGCGAACGCGTGTACGAGGAGCTCTCGCTGCCGCTGCGCAGCCTGCGCGACATGCTCACCGACGACATTGAGAAGGTGCGAGTGGACTCGCGCGAGACCTTCGAAAAAGTGGTGAAGTTCGTACACAAGTTCATGCCCAGCCTGGACGACCGGGTAGAGCACTACGACGGCGAGCGGCCGATCTTCGACCTGTACAGCGTGGAAGACGAGATCCAGCACGCGCTGAAGAAGGAGGTGCCGCTGAAATCGGGCGGCTACCTGGTGGTCGACCAGACCGAGGCGATGACCACCATCGACGTCAACACCGGCGCCTACCTCGGCACGCGCAACCTGGAGGAGACCGTCTACCGCACCAACCTGGAGGCGGCGCAGGCGGCGGCGCGGCAGCTCAGGCTGCGCAACCTCGGCGGCATCATCATCATCGACTTCATCGACATGGTGGACGAGGAGCACAAGCGCCAGGTGCTGCGCATGCTGGCCAAGGGGCTGGCACGCGACCACGCCAAGACCACGGTCTACCCGATGTCCTCGCTGGGCCTGGTCGAGATGACCCGCAAGCGCACCACCGAAAGCCTGGAGCGCCAGCTGTGCGAACCCTGTCCGGCCTGCAGCGGGCGCGGCACGCTGAAGACCGCCGAGACGGTGACCTACGAGATCTTCCGCGAAATCACCCGCGCCGTGCGCCAGTTCAACGCCGAGAAGCTGCTGGTGATGGCCAGCCCCGCCGTGGTCGGCCGGATCCTCGAAGAGGAGTCCGTCGCGGTGGCCGAACTGGAGGAGTTCATCTCCAAGAGCATACGCTTTCAGGCTGAGGAACATTATTCGCAGGAACAGTTTGATGTGGTTCTGCTGTAAGCCGGCAACGGCTTCCCCCCGATGAACGCGGCGTGGCAGCGGCGACTGCATCGCGGCCTGCGGGCGCTGGGCTGGGTCGGCGGCATCGGCGTGATTGCGCTGGCGGTGTTGATGGCACTGGCGCAGCTGCTGCTGCCGCTGCTGGCGCGGCACCCCGAATGGGTGGCGCGCGAACTTTCCGCGAAGTTGCACCGCCCGGTGCACTTCGCCTCGCTCGAGGGCCATTGGACCGGCTCCGGCCCCTCGTTCGTGTTGCACGACATCACCGTGGGCGTGCCGCCGGGCGGGACGGGCACGCCGATCGAGATTCCCGAGTCCGAATTGCGGCTGGACTTCGGCGGCTGGCTGCCTTCGCGGCACCTGGTGAACTTGCGCACGCGCGGCCTGCAGCTGGATTTGAGCCGGGGCGCGGATGGCCGCTGGCACATCAACGGTCTCGGTACCGGCGAAGGCTCCGAGCAGCAGCCCGGTTTCAGCCAGCTCTCGGTGGCGCTGTGGCTGGACAACCTGCGGCTGAATATCGCCGACGAGGCCACCGGCAAGCGTTACAGCCTGATCGCCGACCAGTTGCGGCTGAGCCGGCAGGGCGACCATATCCGCGTGGGTGCGCTGCTGCACCGCGAAGACGCGCCGGGCAAGCTGCGCGGCGCAGGGCGTTTCCGCGACGACGGCAGCAGCGGGCGGCTGTGGCTGTCTGGCCAGCAGATCGATCTGGCGGCCCTGCTGGCCGGTGTGGACCTGGGCGGCTATGCCGTACAGGGCGGCCGCGGCAACGTGGCCGCGTGGCTGGACTGGAAGCAGGGCAAGGTGGTGCGCAGCCTGGCCCGCTTCGACCTTGATGGCCTGCGCATGAGCGGCGCGAACGGCGCGGTCGACGTGCCCGGCCTGCATGGCGAGGCCGAACTCAGCCGCAGCGACGACGGCTACGAACTGCGTTGGGCCGGCGACGACAATGGCGCGCTCGCGGTCTGGTTACACCAGCCCGGCACGCCGCAGTTGACCGTGCAGGCAGCGGCGCGCGACCTGCAACTGGCGCCGCTGCTGCCCTGGCTGGGCCTCGCGCCCAAGCTGCCGCCTGCGCTGGCGACCTGGCTGGGCGAGGGGCGTCCGCACGGCAAGCTGGACAACGTGGCGCTGGCCTGGACCCAGAGCGGCGGCCTGCAGCGGCTCGCTGCCACCTTCAGCGACCTGGGCATCGATCCGACCGGCGCGCTGCCCGGCGTGGACGGCCTCGCCGGCACCTTGCGCGGCGATGGCGAGGCGGTGTCGCTGGAACTGCCTACGCAAGCCACCACGGTGCGCATGACGCACACCTTCCGCCAGCCGTTCGTGATGTCGAAGCTGGCCGGCACGTTGGCGTTCTGGCATGCCGATGGCGACTGGCACATGGGCATAGCCCCGCTGGATTTCGAGGGCCAGGGCTACGGCGGCCAGCTGCGCGGCGAGATCGACCTGCACGACGCCGGCGGTCCGCCGTTCCTAGACCTGTATGCCAGCCTGGACCACGGCGAGGTCACCGCCGCCAAGCTGTTCTGGCCGGTCAACGTGATGGCGCCGTCTGCCGTGCAATGGCTGGATCGGGCGCTGGTCAGCGGGCGCATCGATCATGCGGACGTGCTGGTGCGTGGCGACCTCAAGGACTGGCCGTTCCACCATAACGAGGGGCGTTTCGAGGCGCGCGCCGAGATCGGCGACCTGGACTTCCGCTACGCGCCGGACTGGCCCGAAGCCACCGGTGTCCACGCCATCGCCAGCTTCATCAACAGCGGCATGCTGGTACAGGCCGACGGCGGATCCTCGCTGGGCGTGAAGGCCGACAAGGTGGTGGCGCTGATCCCCGAGTTCGGCAACGGCACGCTCGACCTCAACGTCAACGGCAGCGGCAGCGGTGCCAGCCTGCTCGGTTTCGTGCTGAAGAGCCCGATCGCCAGCCGGCAGGCCGACCAGCTGTCCAAGCTGAAGCTGGGCGGCAATGGCAACTTCGACTTCCATCTCTCGCTGCCGCTGGGGCAGCCGCAGAATTTCACCCTTGCGGGCAATGCCCAACTGGACAAGGTGGACGTGAGCGAGGCGGACTGGAAGCTGCAGCTGAACCAGCTCAGCGGCCCGGCCACTTTCGACGGCCATGGCTTCCACGCCGGTCCGCTGAGCGGCACCGCGCACGGCCAGCCATCCACGCTGGACCTGGCGATCGCCGGCGCCACCGGCGATCCGGCGACGGTGCTGGCGGCCAGGCTGAGCGGCAATTACAGCTTCACCGACCTCACCGATGGCTACCCCTCGTTGAACTGGCTCGATCCGCTGGGCAGCGGACGCAGTCCCTTCGACATCGGCTTCAGCCTCACCGAACCGGCGAATGGTGGCGCGCTGGTGCAGACCCTGACCATGGATTCCACCCTGGCCGGCATGACGCTGGATGTGCCGGTGCCGCTGAAGAAGCCCGTCGACGCGACCCTGCCCCTGCATCTCGTGCTGACCCTGCCGCTGGAAGGCGCCGACCTCAAGCTGGCGCTGGGAGAACAGGCGCGCGGCCATCTGCGCCTTGCCGACGGCAACAGGCCGCTGGCTGGCACGCTGGCATTCGGTACGCAGGTACCGGCGGAACTGCCCGCGCAGGGGCTGCGCATCCGCGGTCACGCGGCGAAGCTCGATGTCACCGGCTGGGTGCAGCAAGCGGTCGCGCTGGCCGCGGGCAACAGCGCCAGCACCGGCGCCGCCAGCACAGCCGGCAATGCCAGTACGACCGGCGGCGGTTCCTTGCTGGAAAGCGTGGATGTGGGCACCGACCATGCCGAATGGTTCGGTCGTCCGCTGGGGACGATGACCTTGCAAGCCACGCCGGCGGTCGACAGCCTGCAGGTGGATGTGAACGGCCCGGCGATGGCAGGGCGCTTCGGCATACCGGAAAAAGAGCTGGACAAGCGCGGCATCACCGCGCGCCTGCAGCATCTGCACTGGCCCGGCAACCCGCCCCCGCCCACTGGCAAGACTGCCGCCAGCCAGCCCGAGGAAAACCCCGCCAACACCGGCATCAATCCGGCTGCGCTGCCACCGTTTCACCTGTGGGTGGGCGAATTGAGCTTCGGTGACGCCAAGCTGGGCGAGGCGCGGCTGGAGACCTGGCCCACCGCGCAAGGCATGCATATAGACCAGCTGCGTGCGCTGTCGCCCAGCGTGCAGATCACCGGCAGCGGCGACTGGAACGGCACGCCCACCAACAGCCACACCCGCATGCGTATCAGCTTCGCCGCCGACGATCTCGGCAAGATGCTCACCGCATTCGGCTACACCGGCCTCGTCAACGGCGGCAAGACGGAAGACCGGTTGGACGCCAGCTGGCCCGGCCCGCCCTCCGCCTTCGGCCTCGTCAGCGCCGACGGCACCTTGGCCATTGATGTCAGCGACGGCCGCATTCCCGAGGTGGCGCCAGGCGTGGGGCGCTTGTTCGGCCTGATCTCGCTGGCCGAATTGCCGCGCCGGTTGACGCTGGATTTCGGCGACGTGTTCGGTAAGGGCCTGGGTTTCGATTCGATCAAGGGCGACTTCCGGCTTGCCGACGGCAATGCCACCACCGACAACCTCGTCATCAAGGGCCCGGCCGTGCAGATCAGCATCACCGGCCGCACCGGCCTGCGCGCCAAGGACTACGACCAGTACGTGCAGGCGATCCCGCATATCGGCAACAGCTTGCCGGTGATCGGCGCGGTGGTGGGTGGCCCGGTGGGCGCCGCCGCAGGTCTTGCCGTGCAGGGGCTGCTGGGCCACGGCCTCAACAAGCTCGCCAGCGCGCGCTACCGCTATCACGTCACCGGCAGCTGGGACAAACCGGTGATGACCCTGGTGGAGAAGAACGAAGTGCCCGCCGCTCCCGCCACGATCACCAAGCCGCCCTTGTTGCCCGCTGCGGCGTCCTCCAGTTCCGTCATCACGATGCCGCTGCGCGACAGCTTGCAGGAGCTGCCGGCCGCGGCGTCATCGACGGGGCACTGATGCGGCTTTGATTTGCCGCATCGTGCCCCCATTCTTTCTTTCCCATCGCACCTGACCGACTGATCCCATGGATTCCCTGATTACCCAGGCCCAGAGCCGCCTGCTGACCCCCGGCGGACTCGCCACCGGCGACCTCGAGCGTGTGTTTTCGCAGCTGATGGGGCCGTCCATCGACGCAGCCGACCTGTATTTCCAGCATTCGCGCAGCGAGTCGTGGACGCTGGAGGAGGGCATCGTCAAGGATGGTAGCCACTCTATCGAGCAAGGCGTGGGCGTGCGCGCGATCTCGGGCGAGAAGACCGGCTTCGCCTATTCCGACGAGATCGTGCTGCCGCAGCTGCTGGAGGCTTCGAAGGCCGCGCGCGCGATCGCGCAGGACGGCCGCGGCGCCGGCCAGCCGCTGGCGCTGGGCAACACGCGGCAACTGTACCCCGCGATCGACCCGGTGGAGAGCCTGCCCAACCCTGACAAGATCGCATTGCTGCGCGAAGTGGATGCGTATGCACGCTCGCGCGACCCGCGCATCAGCCAGGTCATCGTGAGCATCGCCGCCACCATCGACACCGTGTTGATCGCCGCCTCCGATGGCACGCTGGCCGCCGACGTGCGGCCGCTGGTGCGCCTCAACGTGCAGGTGATCGCCGAGGCCAACGGCCGCCGCGAGCAGGGTTACGCCGGCGGCGGTGGTCGCTACGGCTATCGCGAGCTGATCGAGAACGGCCGTGCGCTGGCCTTCGCCGACGAGGCGGTGCGCCAGGCGCTAGTGAACCTGGACTCGGTCGACGCCCCTGCCGGCCAGATGACCGTGGTACTCGGCCCAGGCTGGCCCGGCGTGCTGCTGCACGAGGCGATCGGCCACGGCCTTGAAGGCGACTTCAACCGCAAGGGCAGTTCCGCTTTCGCCGGCCGCCTCGGCCAGCGCGTGGCAGCGCCCGGCGTCACCGTGGTGGACGACGGCACGCTGCCCGGCCGCCGCGGCTCGCTCAGCGTGGACGACGAGGGCACGCCGACCAACTGCACCGTGCTGATCGAGGACGGCATCCTCAAGGGCTACATGCAGGACAAGCTGAACGCGCGCCTGATGGGCATGGCGCCCACCGGCAACGGCCGCCGCGAATCCTTCACCGCGCTGCCGATGCCGCGCATGACCAACACCTACATGCGCGACGGCAACCACGATCCGGAGGAAATCATCCGCTCGGTGAAGAAGGGCCTCTACGCGCCGAACTTCGGCGGCGGCCAGGTCGATATCACCAACGGCAAATTCGTGTTCTCCGCCAGCGAGGCCTACCTGATCGAGGACGGTAAGATCACCGCGCCGGTGAAGGGCGCGACCTTGATCGGCAGCGGCCCCGACGTACTCACCCGCGTCTCCATGATCGGCAACGACATGAAGCTGGACGAAGGCGTGGGCGTGTGCGGCAAGGATGGCCAGAGCGTGCCGGTGGGCGTGGGCCAGCCCACGCTGAAGATCGACACGATGACGGTGGGCGGCACCGCGGCGTAACGCTTGAAATAGGGGCGCTGCCACGGCGGGCGTCGGGCTGCCGTGGCAGGGCATGTGCCCTCCGCGAATCGCTCAGAGCAGCGCTGCGACGTTTTCGGCAGTCACCTTGGCTGATTGCGGATTCTGGCCTGTTACCAGCCGACCATCGACGACGACCTTCGGCGTGAATGGCAGCAAGGCCTTCTCGTAGTGTGCACCGCGCTGCTTCATGGCCTGCTCGGCGTTATAAGGCACCTTCTTGGCGACCCCGGCCAGCACTTCCTCTGTCCACGCAAAGCCGGTGATCCGACGCCCGGCGACCAGCAGCGTGCCGTCCGACAGCTGCGTGTTCAGCAGACCGCAATAGCCGTGGCAGACGGATGCAACGATGCCGCCGCGCTCATAGATGTCTCGTGTGATCCGCTGCAGTCCCGCGTCATCGGGGAAGTCCCACATGACCGCGTGCCCGCCGGTGAAATAGATCGCGTCGAACGCCGCCGGGTCGATCTGGTCGGGCCGGGCCGTTTGCGAAAGGAGGGCCATGCGGGTGTCGTCGGCCAGCCATGCCTTGGCGGTGGCATCGATGTTCGGCCATTTCAGCGAGCGCGGCTCCAGCGGCGAGACGCCGCCTTTCGGGCTCACGATCCGCTGCTCCCAGCCTTTGCCGGCGAAGACCTGGTACGCATGGGTCAGTTCCGACAACCACAGGCCGGTCGGCTCGGACGGGTCGGCATAGTGGGCGACGTTGGTGACAACGTGAAGGATGCGCTTGGTCATGTCGGTGGCCCTCGCTGGAGTGCGCTTTCCAAGCGTGTTTCATGGGTGCAGTGCCGTTCAAAGCCAAGGTCTGTGTTGCAGACTCGGCTCGCCGGCTGCCTCCGGCTGTCTTTTCCCAGTGGCGCAGGAACCGCGATCGCCAGCCAGCGCTGCCGGGGTCGGGTCGGAATTTCAAGCGCCGCGGTCCCCAAACCCGTAAAATGCCTGCCTCGCATGGGCTCCCCGCCCGCCCAGGAATGCTTGCCACATGAAGACCATCGAAGGCGATTTCGCCACGCCCAAGGGCCGCTTTGCCATCGTCGCCGGCCGTTTCAACGGTTTCGTCGTGGAGCCGCTGGTGGCAGGGGCGCGCGATGCGCTGGTGCGCCACGGTGTGAAGGACGACAGCATCGACCTGGTGCGTGTGCCGGGTGCGTGGGAGATCTCCCTCGCAGCACACAAGCTGGCTACTTCGGGCAAGTACGCCGCGGTGATCGCGCTGGGCGCGGTGATCCGCGGTTCCACGCCGCACTTCGACTATGTGGCCGGCGAGTGCGCCAAGGGCCTGGCCAAGGCTGCGCTGGACAGCGGCGTGCCGGTGGCGTTCGGCGTGCTTACCACCGATTCCATCGAGCAGGCCATCGAACGCTCTGGCACCAAGGCCGGCAACAAGGGCGCTGATGCTGCGATGGCGGCGCTGGAAATGGTCAACCTGTACGGCCAGCTGTGATGCACGCGCGCCCCGAAGGCATCGATCTCGCCGCGCGCTCGCGCGCCCGCCGCCGCGCGCTGCAGGCGCTGTACGCGTGGCAGCTTTCCGGCAGCCACATGAACGCCGTGATCGAGCAGTTCCGCCACGAGCAGGACATGGAAGTGGCCGACCTCGACTACTTCGAAGATCTGCTGCACGGCGTGGAAAAACACGCCGCCGAACTGGATGCCTCGCTGCGCCCCTACCTCGACCGCGAGGTATCCGAGGTCGACCCCATCGAGCGCGCCGCGCTGCGCCTCGCCGCATATGAGCTGAAGCACCGTCCCGACGTGCCGTACCGCGTGGTCATCAACGAGGCGATCGAAGTCACCAAGCGCTTCGGCGCCGACCACGGCCACAGCTACGTCAACGGCGTGCTGGACAAGCTGGCCGGCGAGCTGCGCGGTGCCGAGAAGCGCGGTTGATGGACGCCGGCGCCAGGGTGGAAGAACGGGTGCCTGTGCTGGAGACCGCACGGCTGCGCCTGCGCGCGCATCGCGCCGACGATCTGGACGCGTTCGCGGCAATCTGGTCGGATCCGGTGGTCACCCGCTACCTTGGCAGAGCGGCCTCGTCCTCGCGGCAGGACTCGTGGATGCGCCTGCTGCGTTATCCCGGCATGTGGGCGCTGCTCGGCTACGGCTTCTGGGCCGTCGAGGAGAAATCCAGCGGCCGCTGCATCGGCGACGTCGGCTTCGCCGACTTCAAGCGGGATATCCAGCCGTCGCTGGAAGGCATGCTCGAAACGGGCTGGGTACTGGCTGCGGACGCGCACGGCAAGGGCTACGCCAGTGAGGCGCTGGCCGCGGTGCTCGCCTGGGGCGAGACGCATTTTCCCGGTCGCACCATGGCGTGCATCATCGATCCGGACAACGTGGCCTCGGTTCGCGTTGCGGTCAAGGCCGGCTTCCGCGAATGGCAGCACACGCTGTATCACGACGATCCGATCCTCGTGTTTACCCGCTGAGGCGGTTGCTTATTTCGCCGCGCAGCTCCGGCTGTTGTCGGCCACCCCCGTGATCAGCCAGCGGCCGTCTACGCGGGCGAGGTTGAACACATCGGTGCCGCAATGGTGCGGCTTGCCGTCGAGCAGGAAGACGTAGGGCGCCCATACCACGGCGATGTTGTCGTCCACCTGCACCAGCGGATCGTGGATACGCTCCTCGATCTGCGCCTTGCCCGGCTTCACGTGGCCGATGAAGTCGCCCAAGCTGAGTTGGTCCGGCTTGCCGTCGCGCATCAGCGTCGCCATGCCCGCGGGCAGCACCTGCGCACGCATGCCAGCCTGGTCGTAGCGCGACATCGCAGAAAAAAAGGCCTGGATCCGCGCCAGCACGGTCGCGTGGCCGCCCGCGGATGGCGATGCTGCGGCCAGCGCCGGTGCGGCGGCGGCGAGGGTGACCGAAAGGACGGCGGGACGGAAACGGGCGTAGCGCATGGCGGCAAGCTCCGGCAGGGAAACGTGGCCCAGCCTCGCATGCCCATGGTTCCCGTACATGCGCCGCAGGTCACGGGCTTGCGCCGCGCGCCCGTGGATGCTCTGCTCTGTGGCCGTTTCCGCCGCTGGACCGCCATGGAATTCCGCCTGATCGACCGCATCCGCGAGCGCACCGCGCAGGGGCGCGAGGACGTGCGCCTGGGCATCGGCGACGACGCCGCGCTGCTGGCCGTGCCGCCCGGCATGGAACTGGCGGCGGCGGTGGACACCTTAGTCGAGGGCGTGCATTTCCCCGTGGGTACGGCGCCGGCCGACATCGGCTGGAAGGCGCTGGCGGTGAACCTGTCCGATCTCGCCGCGATGGGCGCCACGCCGGCCTGGGCGTTGCTGGCGTTGACCCTGCCCGACACGCTGGCGCCGGCGGCGCGCGAGGCTTTCGTGGACGGCTTCGCCGATGGCTTCGCTGCGCTGGCCGGATCGCAGCGGCTGGCGCTGGTGGGTGGCGACACCACACGCGGCCCGCTTGCGGTCAGCGTGACCGTGCACGGTTTCGTGCCGGCGGGCCAGGCGTTGCTGCGCGCCGGTGCGCGCGTGGGCGACGCGGTACTGGTCACTGGCACGCTGGGCGATGCGGCGGCAGGCCTTGCACTGTGGCAGCGCGCCGAGAGCGATGCCCGCGCGGCCAGCCTTGTCGCGCGGCTGAATCGTCCCACGCCGCGGCTGGCGGCCGGGCTGGCCCTGCGCGGGCACGCCAATGCCTGCATCGATGTTTCCGACGGCCTGCTCGCCGACCTCGGCCATATCTGCGCGGCCAGTGGCGTAGGTGCGGAAATCGAGGCAGCGCTGCTGCCGCGTTCGTCCGCGCTGCTTGGTCTGTTCGACGATGCCGCCGCGCGCGACCTCGCCTTGTCCGGCGGCGACGATTACGAGCTGTGCTTCACCGTGCCCGCGGCACGCGCGACCGAGGTACAAGCCGACCTGGCGCGGTTGGGCTGTGGCGCCACGCGTATCGGCCGCATCGTGGCGGGCGAAGGTGTGCGCGTACGCGATGCGGACGGCGGTTGGCTGGAACCCTCGCGCCGGGGCTGGGATCATTTCGCCGCATGAACACGCCGATCGAACGCAAGACGCTCACCGCCGCGCAGCGCCGTGTGCTGCTCGCCACGCCTGCGGGCTGGATCGCCTGCGGCCTCGGCTCCGGTCTCGCGCCGGTGGCGCAGGGCACTTTCGGTTCGCTGGCGGCGATCCTGCCGTGGCTGCTGCTACGCGAGTTGCCGCTGCCGTTCTACCTGTTGGCGATCGTGCTGGGCTTCGCGCTGGGGGTGTGGGCGTGCGAGCGAGCCGGTCGCGCATTGGGCGTGGACGATCACCGCGCGCTGGTGTGGGATGAATTCGTCGGCCAGTGGATCGCTTTGCTGCCGGCGCTGTTGGCGCCGTGGTGGGCGGTGCTCGCCGGCTTCGCGTTGTTCCGTTTGTTCGACGTGTGGAAGCCGTGGCCGATCCGCGTGTTCGACCGCCGCCTGCATGGTGGCCTCGGCGTGATGGTGGACGATGTAGCCGCAGGATTTTGCGCTGCGATTCTGCTGTGGTTCTTGCTGCGCGCGCTCTGAAAAATTCAGCCTGACGATCGCTGGATTGACGGGTGTTTGTTGGTAGCATCCGCGCAGCAGCGGCGGCAAGGGATGGCTGCGGTTATCCGACTACGCCAGCTTTCATGCATCGTGCTCACAGGGGAATGGATATGCGTCTGGGAAAGATCGCGGGTGGCGTGTTTGCGGTGACGGCGGCTGGCTTGCTAGGTGGTTGCGTGCCGCCTGCGGCGCGGGCGCCCGCCACGCAGGGGCAGACGACGGTCAAGTCCATCATGCAGGACACCGACGGCTACGCGGGCCGGCAGTTCACGCCGTACATGTTGCCTGCCGAGGTTCGCAGCGCCGTCGTCAACATGGATGCCACTCCGGCCGGCTTCGGCCGTCTGGTCGTGGAGGTACGCACCACGAACAGGAAGATCGGCAGCGGCGAGGTCTCCGAATTCGACGGCCATTGGGTGGTTGAAAACCAGGGCAACGGCATGATGCGCAGCGTCGAGACCATGTCGGCCAATGGCATACCCGTGCACATGACGATGAACCTCACTTACCGGAACATCCTCAATCTGCGTTCGCAGCAGGTACAGCTGGACCAGACCTACGCGCCGCGGATCGTGCAGGTCGGCGCCGTTTCCCATTTCGATGCCGTCTCCAGTGGCCTCGGCCAGTTGAACTACACGGTCACCGACACGTACGAGGGATTGCCGCGTGTAACGGCCGAAAGCCAGACCCGGTGCACGTTCGGCGCCGCATTCAACGCGGCGGAGCTGAGCCCCAAGATTGCCGGTTCGGCGCGCAATTTCGACTGCGAATTCTTTAACAGGAATGGCGTGACAACCAGCCGGTTGCACTACGCCTACCTGGACAAGTACGGCATTGCCGTGCTGCTCGATCGCGAGAACTCCACGGCGCACATCACCTTCAAGATCACCGATTTCAACGCCAGCTGAGTCGCGTTACTTTCGCTGTGTCCAGGCCCATGGCGGCGGTGCGTTCCGCGATACGCCGCCATGGGTTTCGGCGGTGACGTCCGGCGGGCAAATGCCGGCGGCACCTGCAGAAGCTCATTCCAGGCAACCGAAGCCGCGCAAGGTGGTTTCGACGGCCTGCTGCAGCGGCGTATGCGGTTCCGCGCCCAGCCATGCGACCAGCCGGCGGTTGTCCAGTTGCAGCGGCTCGCGCCACAGGTAACGCATCTCGCGCAGTTCGCGCAGCACCACCACGAACGGCGCAGCCAGATGGGCCAGCCACCAGGGGAAGGCGCGCAACGGCAGCGTGGCGTTGCCGGTGGCGCGACGTGCCGCGGCGAGCAAGGTGTTGCCGTCCACGAGGTGGCCGGCGAAGTGGAAACGGGCGCAACGTTCCAGCTCACTCTCGCGCCCCAGCAGTTGCGCTACCGTCTCGCCCACATCGGGCAGGTAGGCCCAGGCGTGGGGCAGCTCGCGCCGACCCGGATACAGCAGGGAGCGCAGGCGGCGGCCCGGTTTGGCCATCGCCGCGAACCAGTTGCTGCTGGCGCGCGGGCCGAAGAAGTCGCCGCAGCGCAGGATCAGGCTGCGCACATCGGTGGCCTCCGCCAGCCGTTGTTCCATGGCTACCCGGATAGCGCCCTTGCGGGTCAGCGGCCGCTGCGGATCGTTTTCCGCAAGCACAGGAAAGGCATCGGGTCCGTAGTTGTAGACCGTGCCCGGCAGCACCAATCGTGCCGCGTTGGCGCGGGCCGCGGCGAGGCTGTGGTCCAGCATCGGCAACACCAGCTTGTCCCAGTCGCGGTAGCCCGGCGGGTTCACCGCGTGGACCAGCACGTCCACGCCCGTGGCGGCTTGCATGACGTCGGCGGCACGCATCGCGTCGCCTTCGTGCCAGTCGATGCGCGGGTCCAGGCCGGGGCGCGCGGCATCGCGCACCAGTGCGCGCACCGTCCAGCCTCGGCGCAGCAGGGCTGCGGCGATCTCGCTGCCGACGCCGCCGGTGGCGCCGAGGATCAGGGCTGTATGTGTCGTATTCATGGTTTGGCTCCCGTATGAGTGGAGCCAGCTTGATGCGTGAGTAGATGTTTGAAAATTGCCTAATACCAAACATCTGCTATAAATAAATGTATGGATAACCATGAGCCGGGCTGGGACCTCTATCGCTCCTTTCTCGCTGTGGCGAGCGAGGGCAGCTTGTCCGCGGCGGCGCGCACGCTAGGCATGACCCAGCCCAGCCTGGGCCGGCACGTGCGGCAATTGGAAACGATGCTGGGCGTGGCCTTGTTCACCCGCTCGCCGCAGGGATTGGCGTTGACCGAGGTGGGCACCGAGCTGGCCGAACACGCGCGCGGCATGGCCGCCGCATCGGCCGCGTTGCGGCGCGCGGCCTCGGGCAGCCGGCAGGAGGTGCGCGGCGTGGTGCGCATCACCTGCAGCGAGGTGATCGGCGGCGAAGTGCTGCCGGCCATGCTGACGAGCTTGCGGCAACAGCAACCGGGCATCGTGATCGAGCTGTCGCTGTCCGATGCGACCGAGGATCTGCTGCGCAAGGATGCCGACATCGCCGTGCGCATGTTGCGGCCGAGTCAGGCTGCACTGGTGGCGCGGCACGTGGGTGGCATCGGCCTGGGGCTGTACGCACACCGGCGTTACCTGAAGGAGCGCGGCACGCCGCGTACACTGGCCGATCTGCCGCAACACGCACTGATCGGTTTCGATCGCGAGACGCCTGCTTTGCGCGCGATGCGCGGCCGCCTGCCGGGCGGTGAGGTGTATGCGCGCGAACACTTCACGTTGCGCACCGACAGTCCGCTGGCGCAGCTGGCCGCGCTGCGCGCCGGTTACGGCATCGGTGCATGCCAGCGTGCGCTCGCCCGGCGCGAGCGCCAGCTGGTGCCGGTCCTGCCCGAGGCGTTCGGGCCGAATCTGGATACCTGGCTGGTGATGCACGAAGACCAGCGCACGAATCGTCGCGTGCGGCTGGTCTTCGACTATCTGTTCGAGGCGTTGGCGATCTACGCGGCCGAGGGCGCCTGAGGCGGGATCACTTCTCGTTGTGGCCCGGTCCGTAGCGGCGATCCGGGCCGCGGTACGCGGCGACGCAGGCCAGCTTGGGTGCGCCGTAGCCGAACTCCAGCGTCAGCCGCAACTTGCTCGTGCGCACCGGGTCCATGCGGATAAGCTTTTTGTGGCCAATCGTGGTGCCCCAGGTGAGCGGTCGCCATGCGCCGCTGTCCCAATGCTCCACCCGGTAGTTGGCGATGTTCTGGCCCAGGGCGATCGCTTCGCCGAGTTCCAGCGTGTCGAACTCGATCTCGCGGGGCAGCTCGAATTCCAGCCAGCCGTCGCGGGTGGCCGGTGCGGCGCTCCAGTAGCTGTCCGGGTCGGCATCGAGCACTTTGCTGGGGAGGTGCGGCGCGTCGCTGCTGCTGGCGCGCACACTGGCGCCTTGCAGCAGGTTGCTGGCGAACAGCGCCTTGCGCTTCGCGGCAAAGCCTTGCAGCGAGGCGATGTCTTCCGGGTCGAACAAGCCGTCGCGGTTCGGCGGCACATTGAGCAGCAGCTTGCTGTTGCGGCCCACTGAGCTGAAGTACAGATCCATCAGCCCATCCGGCGTGCGCACCTGGTCGTTCTGCTCGGGATGCCAGAACCAGCCGGGGCGGATCGATACGTCCGATTCGCCGGGGCGCCACGCGCTGCCGTGCGGATCGCCGTGACCCAGCAGGTCGCCTATCCACGGGCGGTCGTAGCCGGGGTAGGGCACGCTGGCCGGGTCGATGCTGGACCAGCAGGTTTCGCCGGCCACGCCTTTCTCGTCGCCGATCCAGCGCACGTCGGGGCCGGCGTCGGAGAACATGACTGCGTCGGGTTGCAGCTTGCGCACGGTGGCGTGGATGCGCGGCCAGTCATAGGCCTGCCTGCGGCCGTTCGGGCCTTCGCCGTTGGCGCCGTCGAACCACACTTCCACGATCTTGCCGTAGTGCGTGAGCAGCTCGGTGAGCTGGGTGATGTAGTAGTCGTTGTAGGCCTCGCCGCTGCCGTAGCTTTTGGCGTTGCGATCCCACGGCGACAGGTACAAGCCGGCGCCAAGGCCTTCGGCGCGGCAGGCGTCGGTGAATTCGCGCACCACGTCGCCATGGCCGTTTTTCCATGGACTGTTTTTCACCGAATGCTCGGTGACCGCGGAGGGCCACAGGCAGAAGCCGTCGTGGTGCTTGGTGGTGAGGATCATGCTGCGGAAGCCGGCTTGCCTGGCCGTGCGCGCCCATTGCCGCGCGTCCAGCTTGCGCGGGTTGAAGATCGCCGGCGACTCGGTGCCTTCGCCCCATTCCTTGCCGGTGAAGGTGTTCACCGTGAGGTGCACGAACATCGCCAGCTCGTCGCGCTGCCAGTGCAGCTGCTGCGGCGTGGGCCGTGGCCTGAGCGTATCGGCGGCGGGCGAGGGGGCGGCATCGGCATGGCCGAGGCGGCTGAGGCCGAGCGCGCCCAGCGAGGCGGCGGCCGAGCCGGCGAGCAGGAAACGGCGACGATCCATGGAGCGGGCCTCCGCGTGTCGATGCCGTGGCATCTGGAAGGGTGACTATATTCAGATATGACTTGATTGTTCAAATATGATCTGCCGGCGCGAACCGGCCTTGCTCTGCCTGGTCGCACCCTGTGTGCGGCAAAGAGCGAACGCGCAAGGCTTGCATCGGTCCGATGCGCCGACGCAGCATGCGCGTGAGTCGGCATGTGCCGATCGCCTTTGCCTGTCGATGGAGCTTCCCCATGCAATACCGCCGCCTTGGCCGTGCCGGCCTGCCGCTTTCCGTCCTTTCCTTCGGCGCGTGGGCCACGTTCGGCAAGAGCGTGGGACGTTCGCTGGCTCGGGAGATGCTGGCGCTGGCCTGGGATCGCGGGGTGAATTTCTTCGACAACGCCGAGACCTATGGCAACGGCGTGGCCGAGTCGCTGATGGGCGACGTGCTGGCCGACTTGCGTTTCCCGCGCGACAGTTGGTGTGTGTCCAGCAAGGTGTACTTCGGTGCGCACGATCACCCGAAGCCGACCCAGCGGGGGCTGTCGCGCAAACACGTAATCGAGGCTTGCCATCAGGCGCTGGCGCGGCTGCGCGTGGACTACCTCGATCTCTACTTCTGCCATCGCCCCGACGAAGACACGCCGATCGAAGAGACCGTGGCGGCCATGGATCTGCTGGTGCGCCAGGGCAAGGTGCTGTACTGGGGGACCAGCGAATGGCCGGCCAAGGCGATTCACGAGGCACATCGCGTGGCCCGCGAGAACTACCTGACGGCGCCGACGATGGAACAGCCGCAATACAACCTGTTGCATCGCGAACGGGTCGAAGTGGAATACGCGCCGTTGTACGCGGAGTACGGCATGGGCACCACGATCTGGTCGCCGCTGGCTTCGGGGCTGCTCAGCGGCAAGTACGACGACGGCGTGCCGTCCGACTCGCGGCTGGCGCATCCCGACTACGCCTGGCTGCACGACCAGGTGTTGGGCGAGCGTGGCGAGCGCGCGGCAAAGGTGCGCAGGCTGCGGCCGATCGCCGACGAGCTGGCCTGCAGCACCGCGCAGCTGGCGATCGCCTGGTGTCTGGCCAACCCGCATGTGTCCACGGTGATGCTGGGCGCGAGCCGGCTGGAACAGCTGGAGCACAACCTCGGCGCGCTGGATGTGTCGCCGAAGCTGGACGAATCGATGTGCCGGCGCATCGAGCAGGCAGTGGGCTGATGGATGGTTGACATGCTAATGAGAATTATTATCATCAACTCCGCCTAATCCTCATCGCGGAGTCGTCCATGTCGATTGCCACCCCCTTGAGCCTGCCTGCCGTCACCAGCCGGCTCGCCAGTCCGCTGTCGCTGCGCCCACGTACATCGGAATCGAAGCGGGTCGTGCGCCGCGTCAGCAGCCAGTCGTTGCTGGATGGCGAACGCGAACTGGTGATCCAGCACCAGGGCAGCGAATACCACCTGCGCCTCACCCGCAACGACAAGCTGATCCTTACGAAGTAAGCGGCACGATGCTTCGCTCGCTTCAGTAGGGCGCGGCTTGCCGCAAGCCGAGGTACGTCCTCTTCCTTCTCCCCTCCCGTCAACGAGAGGGGGCATGCTTGAGTCCACTCACTGCCAGCCCGCTGCCGCGCCATGGGTCCGGCAGCAGCAAGCCTGTCCGACGATGGAGATCGCGATGTTCGGTTGGCTGGCTACCCACGTTGCCCGTGTCTGTCCACGCGCCGTCGGCGCCGATGTGGAACGCCGCTGGTTGCGGATCGCACCATCGTTGCTCGCGCGTCGTTTGCCTGCCGCGGGACCCCTGCTGTACCTGCCGTGTGCGGTGCCGACGCCTGCGGATGCACCCACCGGCCTGCTGGCGGGATGTCGCGAGTTGGCGCCGCTGCTATACGTGCGCCGGCTGGTCGCCGCCTGCGCGGTCGGCAGCGACGGTCCGCACGAATGGCTGGAATGCCGCGCCCGCGATGGTCGCCTGTGCGCCCGCCTGCATCTGCTGCCGGACAGCGATTACCTCGGCTGGGATGCCCTGCTGGCGGAGGGCACCCCGGTGCGCGCCGAGCGCAGCGCGCGCCGCGGCGACGAACGCATCAAGGCGGCGCAACTGCTGGATTTCCAATGCCTGCGGCTGGCCGGGTTCGAGGTGCTGGATGCGCTGCCTACGGCGCGGGTGTCCGCATTGGGCGGCGGGATCGCGCGCGGCATCGCGCGGGCCGAGGGACTGGCGCTGAGTTGCTAACCGCGTTGGCGCTGCAAGTCGTCGGCGTCGGCCGTGTGGAAGTGGCGCCTGAAGGCGACCTCGCCGGCGGCAGTTTCTTCCAGCTCGCGCGCGTAGCGGTGGCCGGCGTAGACCGCATGCGCGATCAGGCCCGGCGCTTCGGCGTCGCCGATGCAGCGCAGCGAGCGGATGCCGGCGTCGGCCCACTCCGCCTCGCGCTGCCGCAGCGCGTGATACAGCGCATCGTCGGGCAGGCGGGCGGTAACGGTGACCACGGCGTCGCAAGCCAATTCGCGCTGCCGATGGGTCCACACGTCCTCGATGGTGAGCGTGTCGCCGGCATAGTGGACGATGTCATGCGACACCATGGCTTCGATGCCGAGTTCGGCCATCCGTTTACGGACATGCCGATAGTCGAGCGTGTTCAGCATCCACGGCGCGAGGCTGTCCTCGGGCGTCAGATGGATCACCTCGCAGCCGCGCGATTGCAGCAGTTCGGCCGCCACGCTGGCGTGGTAATAGCCGTCGTCGTCGAAGATCACCACGCGGCTCCCGGCGTCGGGCAGGCGGCCGTCCATCAAGTCGTCGGGAGTGAACACGCGCGCGTTGTCCGCGAAGCCCGGAATATCGGAACCGTGGCTGCGGCCGTAGCCGTGGCGGCGCCAGTGGCAGCCGGTGGCCAGCACCACGTGTTCGGCGCCGAAGTCGAGCACGTCCTGCGCGGTGAGCGGCGAGTCGAGATAGACGGCCACGTTGGCCAGCTTGTCGATCTGGCCTATGCGCCAGTCGCGCACGCGCGCCCATTCGGCCAGGCCGGGCAGGCGCGATTCGCGGGTGACGCGGCCGCCGAGCGCCTTGCGCGCTTCGGCCAGGCTCACCTCGTAGCCGCGCTGGCCCAGCGCCCGCGCGGCCTCCAACCCTGCCGGGCCGGCGCCGACCACCAGCACGCGCGCCGCCGTGCGTTTGGGCGCGATGTGTTCCGGATGCCAGCCTTTGCGCCATTCCTCGCCCATGGTGGGGTTCTGCGTGCAACGGATCGGCGAGATGGTCATGTCGCCGGAGACGCAGACGTTGCAGCCGATGCACTCGCGGATGTCGTCGACGCGGCCTTGCTCGATCTTCCTTGGCAGGAACGGGTCGGCGATCGACGGGCGCGCGCAGCCGATCATGTCCAGCACGCCGCGCTTGAGCTGCGACACCATAGTGTCGGGCGAGGTGAAGCGGCCCACGCCCACCACCGGCTTGGTGGTGGTCTTCTTCACGAAGTCGATGAACGGCTCCTGCGCGCCCTCGCCGGCGAAGCGCGAAGGCACCGAGTCGTTGTACCAGGCGGCAAGGTTCACGTCCCACAGGTCGGGCAACTCGGCCAGCATGCCGACGATGTCCTGCGCTTCGGCCAGCTCCACGCCGCCGGGGCCGAGCAGCTCATCGACGGCGAAGCGCAGCGCCACCGCGCAGCGGTCGCCCACTGCCTCCTTCGTATCCTCCAGCACCTCGCGCAGCAGACGCACGCGGTTCTCCAGCGCGCCGCCGTAGTCATCGCTGCGCTGGTTGCGCCGGCGCTGCAGGAAATGCATTGCCAGCGACAGATCGTGCGCGGCGTAGACGTAGATGATGTCCATGCCAGCGCGCTTGCCGCGGATTGCCGCCTCGCGGTGCCAGCGCCGGTACTCGCGGATGTCGTGCAGCGTCATCGCGCGCGCCTGGTGCGGATAGCCGTACTTGGTGGGCTGATGCGAGGGCGCGATCAGCACTTCGCGCGAATACAGGTTCGACGCGGTGGGGCCGTTGTGGGTCAGCTCCAGCGCGGCCAGCGCGCCGTGCGCGTGGACCTTGTCGCACATCAGCGCCAGTGCGGGGATGTCGCGGTCGTCCCATAACCGCGCCTCGACATAAGGGGTGAGGTCGCCGCTGGGATGGATCTCGCACTCTTCGGTGGAGACCACGGCCCAGCCGCCCTCGGCCTTCGCTTCGCGCATGGCGGCGTGCGCCAGCGGCATCGCGTGCCCCATGCCGTTGCAATGCGGCACCTGGAAGAAGCGGTTCTTGGCGGTGACCGGGCCGATCCTCAGCGGGGTGAACAAGAGGTCGTAGCGCGGATCTCTCACGGCGGCAGCGCTCCGCTCGCAGGAGCGCTGCGGCGGCGCAGGCGCATCAGCGCGTACAGCGGCAGGCCCGCCGCAGCCAGCCCCAACGCATACAGGAAGGGTTCGCGGCCGGTGCCGACGAAAGCGAACACCACGAACAGCACGCAGGTGCCCGCGATGACCATGGTCCGGCGCGTGGCGCATCCGGCGTGGCGCCTGCGCCAGAGCACGGCCAGCGCCAGGCCGCAGCACAGATAGAGCGGCAGGCTGGCGGCCGTTCCCACGCGGGTGAGGAAGGTGAACGCCGACACCAGTGACTTGCTGTAGCTCATCGCGATCATCGCCGAGGCCAGCGCGCCGGTGACCAGCAGCGCCACCACCGGCGTGCCCTGGCGGTTGTAGCGGGCCAGCACGGTTGGCAGCACGCCGTTGCCGGCCATCGTGCAGGTCAGCTCGCCGACCAGCAGGGTCCAACCGTTGAGCGCGCCCAGTCCGCTGACCGCCACGAACAGCGCCAGCCAGCGCCCGGAGCCGGCGACAGCGTAGCGATCCATCAGCAACGCGAACGGTGCGCTGGTGTCGGCCAGCTCCTGCTGCCGGATCAGCAGTAGCGGCACGGCCGAGACGATGATGTAGATGGCCGCGGTCAGGATGGCGCCGACCATGGTGGCGCGCGGGATGGTGCGCGCCGGATTGTCCACGCGTGCCGCCGGCACGCTGGCCGATTCGATGCCGATCATCGCGAACAAGGCGATGGTGGAGGCCGCGGTGATGCTGCCCAGGGTGATCGGCGTGGCGGGTAGGTGCGCGGTGTAGCTTGCCGGCGAGGTCAGCAGCAGCCAGCCGCCCAGCAAGGCAATCGCCAGCATCGGCAGCAGCTTCAGTGCCGTGGTGAGGATCTGCATGCCGCCGCTGCTGCGCACACCGCACAGGTTGACCACCACCAGCGCCCACAGCAGACCCTGCGCGAACCACATGGGCGGCAGCGCGCCCAGCGGCGGGAACACCACGACCAGGTAACCGACCACGCCTGCCGCCAGCGCGGAGTTGGTCAGCCACACCGACACCCAGTATGCCCACAGCGCCAGGTACGCCGTCAGATCCCCCAAGGTGTGGCTGATGTAGCCGTAGGGCCCGCCTACCTCGGGCAAGGCCTGGGCCAGCTGCGAAAACACGCGGGCCAGCACCAGGCAGCCCGCCAGCACGATGACCCAGCCGATCAGCGCGTTGAAGCCGTATGGCGCCAGCGAGGCCGGCAGGACGAAGATGCCCATGCCGATCACGTTGCCGATCACCAGCGCCGTGCAGGTCCAGAAACCGATCTTGCGCTCGCCGTGCGCGCTGGTGGCGGCGACCTCGCTCATGCGGACTCTCCGGCGGGGCCGGCGTAGGCCCCGCGCAGCAGATTCTGGAAATGCCAGACGCCGCTTTCGCGTTTCGGGTTGAGCCGGCCGGGTACGTAATGGCCGGAAGCCAGGCCCTTCTGCACGGCCGCGCAGATCGCGATGTCCTCGTTCTGCACTTCGTCGCTGAAGCCCTGGTCGGCGGCGATGCGCGCCTGCGCGGCCTCGTCCTGTGCGTAGTAGTAGTCGAACACCACGCGGCAGCGGCCCGGCCCCAGCGGCAGGATGCGGTTGGTCTGCATGCGCCCCGGCATGATGTTGAGCATCACGTTCGGATAGACGAAGTAGTAGTACGCCTGACCGTCGCCGTAGATGTCGCTGCTGTTCCGCAGCGGCGAGGATTGCAGCGAATGCCACGGGAACAGCTCGGTGTCGTAGGCGCGGTAGTCGAGCACCCGCGACAGGCCGGGATGCACGTGCGGCAGGTGGTAACCCTCGAGGAAGTTGTCGACGTAGACCTTCCAGTTGCAGTCGATGTCGTAGACGTCGCGGCGCAGGTAGCGCATCGCCGCCAGGTCGATCGGCGCAATACGTTCGGCGATGCCGCCATAGACTTCGTCGAAGGCCGGCGTTTCGGGATCGAGCGCCAGGAACACCAGGCCCTGCCATTCGTGCACGCGCAGCGGTGGTAGGCGGATGTCCTCGACCTTGAAGTCGCAGGCGTCCTGCATCTCAGGCGCGCTGCGCAGCTGGCCTTCCAGCGTGTAGGTCCAGCCGTGGTACTTGCAGTGCAGGGCGCGGATGCCCTTGCCGTCGCACAGCGCCAGCGGCCCGGCGCGATGGCGGCAGACGTTGGGAAAAGCGCGCAGCACGCCGTCCTGTCCGCGCACCAGCAGCACCGGCACTCCGGCGACCTGTTCGACCACGTGGTCGCCCGGCTCGGCCAGTTGCCCCTGGTGCGCCACCAGCTGCCAGCTGCGTGCGAACACTGCGCGCTGCTCCATCGCCAGCATCGCGTCGCCAAAGTAGTAGCGCGCCGGCAAGGCGCGTGCGCGGTTGAGTTCTTCGACGCTGGTGTCGACAGACATGTGGTTTCGATCCCCGGATGGCGTGGCGCGGCGGGCCTGCGTTTCGGCGGCATCCGTGCTCCGCGCGTTCCCGGCAGTGTATGTCCGATCCCGGCGCGTGTGTCCACCATCGCAGCATCGTGACTGCCACTATCTGTCGGCCGGATTCGGGTGCTAGATTGCCGCGAATCCCTTGAGGAGCTGCCGTCGCCCATGCCACGCGCCGTGTTCCTGTCGTGCCGTGCGGAAATCGCCCCGCACGCGTTGGCCGCACCGTGGCGGCAAGCCGGCGCATGACGGAGGCCGCCGCCACCGGCACGCTGGAGCAGGCGCTGGCCCACGCCACGCGGTTGCTGGAGCGCGATCCGGCACTGGCGGCCGAACAGCTCGATGAAATCCTGCAGGTGGCCCCCGGCCATCCGCGCGCCCTGCACTTGTTGGCGACCGCGCGCGCTTCGCTGGGCGATCTGCCCGGCGCGCTGGCCATCCTCGTGCCGCTGGCGCGGACGCAGCCGAACGCGGCGGCGATCCATTTCGACCTGGGAGTGGCACTGGGTCGCAGCGGCAGCGAACGGGATGCCATCGCCGCGTTGCGGCACGCGGTGGCGCTCAAGCCGGAGCTGCCGCAGGCCTGGCGCGTGCTTGGCGATTGCCTGACGGCAGCCGGTGAAGCCGAAGCGGCCGATGCGGCCTATGCCTGCCACGTGCGCCACGCCACCCGCGATCCGCAGCTGATGGCCGCCGCCGTGGCCCTGGCGGAAAACCGCATTCCCGAGGCCGAGGCGCGCCTGCGCGAGCATCTGCGACAGGCGCCCACCGACGTGGCGGCGATCCGCATGCTTGCCGAGGTCGCCGCCCGGCTGGGTCGCAACGAGGATGCGCTGCATCTGCTCGAACGTTGCCTGGAGCTGGCCCCCGGCTTCCGCGAGGCGCGCCGTAACTATGCGCTGGTCCTGCATCGCGGCAACCAGCCGGAACAGGCGCTGGCCGAGATCGAACGCCTGCTCGCGGCCGATCCGGAGGATGCCGGCAGCCGCAACCTCAAGGCGGCAGTGCTGTGCCGCACGGGCGATTACGAGCAAGCCATCGGTATCTACGCCGCGTTGCTGGAGCAGTACCCGGACAACCCGAAGCTGTGGGTGAGCCAGGGCCACGCGCTGAAGACCGCCGGGCACAACGAGCGCGCCGTCGCGGCGTATCGCCGCAGCCTGGCGCTCGAACCCTCGTTCGGCGAGGTCTGGTGGAGCCTGGCCAATCTCAAGACCTTCCGTTTCAACGCAGACGAGCTGGCCGCGATGCGCACGCAGCTGGCGCGCGCCGACCTGGGCGAGGACGACCGCCTGCACCTGGAGTTCGCCGTCGGCAAGGCGCTGGAGGACGCCGGCGAATACGAACCTTCGTTCCGCCACTACGCGCGTGGCAACGCGATCCGCCACGCGCAGCTGGGCTACCGCGCCGACGACACCAGTGCGCGGGTGCGCCACATCCGCGAGCACTACACGCGCGAGTTCTTCGCGGCCCGTGCCGGCAGCGGCTGCCCGGCGCCGGACCCGATCTTCGTGGTCGGACTGCCGCGCGCCGGCTCCACCTTGATCGAGCAGATCCTGTCCAGCCACAGCCGGGTCGAAGGCACGATGGAGCTGCCCGAGATCACCTCGATAGCGCGTCTGTTGCGCGGGCAGGGCGACGCCGACGGCGCGATGCCCTACCACGACGCGCTGGCGGCACTCGATGCCGACGCCCTGCGTGCGCTGGGCGAACGCTACCTCGCGCACACCCGCATCCAGCGCAAGACCTCGGCACCGCTGTTCATCGACAAGATGCCGAACAACTTCATGCACGTCGGCCTGATCCACCTGATGCTGCCGAACGCGAAGATCATCGACGCGCGCCGGCATCCGCTGGCCTGCGGCTTTTCGGTGTTCAAGCAGCATTTCGCGCGCGGGCAGGGTTTCAGCTACGGGTTGGAGGACATCGGCCGCTACTACCGCGACTACATGGCGCTGATGACGCATTTCGACACCGTGTTGCCGGGGCGCATCCATCGCGTGGCGTATGAGCGCATGGTCGAGGATACCGAGGGCGAGGTACGCCGCCTGCTCGATTACTGCGGCCTGCCGTACGAGGCGGCCTGCCTGCGCTTCTTCGAGAACACCCGGCCGGTGCGCACGGCCAGTTCGGAACAGGTACGCCAGCCGATCTACCGCGAGGGACTAGATCACTGGCGGCATTACGCGGCGTGGCTGGAACCGCTGGCATCGGCCCTGGGGCCGGCGCTGGCGGGCTGGTCCGACGCACCGGGAGGGGAGTAGCGGTTCGATATCGATCGATGGTCGTGGAATTGCCTGGGGAGGGCTTATGCACACGAGTAGGTTGAAACGGATCACGGGAGTGCCGAGGGTCGGACTGGCCAGGCTGCCGCTGGCGGCAGCGATCTGCCTGGCCATCGCCGCGCCGGTGCTGGCGCAGGACACGGGGCAGTCCGGGACGGCTACGGCCGCGCCCGCGACCAAGGCGAAGACGAAAACCACGACGCTGGGCGTGGTGACGGTGACCGCGCAGAAGCGCACCGAGAACCTGCAGAAGGTGCCGATCAGCATCGGCGTGCTGGAGAACGACCAGCTCGAGGCGTTGCACGTGCAGAGCTTCAACGACTACGTGAAGTACCTGCCCAGCGTCACCTTCCAGCAGGGCGGCGGCGGTATCGCCACCGGCCCGGGCTTCGCCACCATCTACATGCGCGGCGTCGCCAGCGGCGGCAACACCAATCATTCCGGTTCGCAGCCCAGCGTCGGCGTGTACCTCGACGACCAGCCGGTCACCACGATCCAGGGGCCGCTCGACATCCACATGTACGACATCGCCCGCATCGAGGTGCTGGCGGGGCCGCAAGGTACGCTGTACGGCGCCAGCGCCGAGTCGGGCGCCCTGCGCATCATCACCAACAAGCCCGACCCCAGCGGGTTCGCGGCGAACTACACGCTGGGCGTCGACCAGGTCAATCACGGCGGCATCGGCAGCACGTTCGAGGGCATGCTCAACCTGCCGGTCAGCAAGGACGCGGCGGTGCGGCTGGTCGCCTGGCATGAGCACGATGCGGGCTTCATCGACAACAAGGCCGGCTCGCGCACCTTTCCGTCCTCAGGCATCACCGTCAGCAATGCGGACGGTTGCACGCCGAGCGGCAGCGGACCGACTGCGGCGGTGCAATGCTCGGGACACGCCAGGAACCACTACAACGACGCCACTACCAACGGCGCACGCGCGGCGCTGAAGGTCGACCTCAACGACGACTGGTCGATCAGCCCGACCCTGATGGGGCAGCAGGCCATCACCCACGGCAGCTTCGCCGTCGACCCCGTCGTCGGCCCGCTGGCGGTGACGCATTTCTACCCCGAGCGCGTCGACGACCGCTGGTGGCAGGGCGCGTTGACCGTGCAGGGCAAGATCGGCAACTTCGACCTGACCTACGCCTATGCGCACCTCAAGCGCAACCAGGAGGAGCAGACCGACTACAACGACTACTCGTTCTGGTACGACACGCTGCAGTCGCTGGGCACCTACTTCGTCGACAACAGTGGCGCGATGGTCAATCCGTCCGAGTACATCACCGATCGCGATCACTACAGCAACACCAGCCATGAGCTGCGCATCGTCTCGCCTGCGGAAGACCGGCTGCGGGTTACCGCAGGCGTGTTCTGGCAGAAGCAGAAGCACGACATCCTGCAGAACTACCAGATCAGCGGCCTGGCCACCAATCTGTCGGTTACCGGCTGGCCAAACACGATCTGGCTGACCCGGCAGGTGCGCTACGACTACGACAAGGCGCTGTTCGGCGAGCTGTCCTACGACATCATCCCCGACACGCTCACCGCCACGGTCGGCGGGCGCTACTACCGCAGCGAGAACCACCTCTACGGCTTCTACGGCTACAGCAAGGGCTTCTCTTCCAGTTCGCTGTACGGCGAGGCGGGTTGCATGGACGCTACGCCGTTCCTCGGTGCGCCATGCTCGGACTTCAACCGGTCGGTGAAGGACAGCGGCACGCTGGGCAAGGCCAACCTGACCTGGAATATCTCGCCCACCAAGATGCTCTACGTCACTCGTTCGGAAGGCTATCGGCCGGGCGGCATCAACCGTGCCGGCGACATTCCGCCCTACCAGCCGGATTTCCTGACCAATATCGAGCTCGGCTGGAAAACCTCCTGGCTCGACAACCGGCTGTCGTTCAACGGCGCGGTGTTCCGCGAGACCTGGAACCACTTCCAGTTCAACATCCTGGGCCCGAACGGCCTGACCATCATCAAGAACGCCAACTCGGCGCGGATCGACGGCTTCGAGTCGCAACTGGTCTGGCAGGCCACCTACAACCTCAACCTCAGCGCCGGCGTCGCGTTCTACGATGCCAAGCTCACTGCCGACTACTGCGGCTTCGTCGACAACGCCGGCAACCCGGTCAGCTATTGTCCGGCGGGCACGATCAATCCGCAGACGGGCACGCCGGTGTCCGGGCCGCAAGCGCCCAAGGGCACCCAGTTGCCGATCACGCCGCGCTTCAAGGGCAACCTGGTCGCGCGCTACACCTTCGATCTGGGCCAGTACGAGGGCTTTGCCCAGGCCGCACTGGTGCACGTGGGCCAGCGCACCAGCGACCTGCGCCTGAAAGAACGCAGCGAGCTCGGCGGTCTGCCTGCGTACAACTCCGTCGATCTGTCCGCGGGTATCGGCAAGGGCAGCTGGTCGGTGGACGCCTACATCGACAACGCGTTCGACAAGCGGGCGGCGCTGTTCAAGTTCAGCGAATGCCAGCCGTCGATCTGCGCCGCGCCAGGTGTATCGGCGCAGTATCCGAACGGGCAGGTCTACACGGGTGTCAACCAGCCGCGCACGATCGGCCTTCGCTTCAAGCAGGAGTTCTGAGCGGCGATCGCAGGTCGCCGGTCAGTGCGAGCCACGGACGGCTCGCGCGCTGGCCAGGCGCTTCGCCTGACCAGCGGAGCGCGAACGAAGTTCGGGCGCAGCGAGCGGGGAAAGTGCAGGAAAGCGCTTTCCCTGCATCCATGCCGGCTGTTGCCGGACTGGCAATAAACCGACAAACCCCGGCACCCGCCGGGGTTTTTCATATGCGCGCGTGCAACCGCCCTGTCCGGTGTCCGCGCAGTGTCCGCGGACACCGGGGTTTTGCGCCTTGGTGAATGCAAGCTACGGAAATGTCGCGTGTTTTTCCGGCGAGGCGGGTTGGCACGCCGATTGCTGAGTAGAGAACAGGGCCGCACTGTCCGCGGCTGGGGAATGCTCGATGATCCGCGATACTTCCGCTCAAGACCGCATCGTTGAGGTCAAGCCCAACCGCAAGCGGCGCCTGCTGTTCATCGGCGGCGGCGTGGCCTTGCTGGTGGTGCTGGCGCTCGCCATGCCCAGCATCTTCCGCCTGTTCTCGGCCGACGCCTCGGTGAGTGCGTCGCGGCTGGCTTTCGCCAACGTCGAGCGTGGGCCGTTCGTGCGCGACATCGCCGCCGAGGGCAAGGTAGTGGCGGCGAACAGCCCCACGCTTTATGCCACCTACGGCGGCGCGGCGGTGCTGAAGGTGCGCGCCGGCGATACGGTGAAGAAGGGCCAGGTGCTGGCCGTGGTAGACAGCCCCGAGCTGCGCAACAAGCTGGCGCAGGAGCAATCCAAGGCCGACGCGATGCAGGTGGATTATCTGCAGTCGCAGGTAGACGCGCGCACCAAGCGCGGCGAACTGCAGAAGGCCTACGACAACGCCCAGATCGACGCCAAGAGCGCCGCCAACAACCTCGATCGCGAGCAGAAGGCCTACGCTGCCGGCGCCTCCACCGGCGTCGCGGTCGACAAGGCCAAGGACGACCTGGAGAAGGCCAAGATCACCCTGGCGCATGCCAAGGCCGATCTCGGCATGAGCAACGACAGCCTCAACTTCAACATCCAGTCGAAGAAGCTCACGCACGACAACCAGATGCTGGTGGTGCAGGACCTGCAGCGCCAGGTGGACGACCTCAACGTGAAGTCGCCGGTGGACGGCCAGGTCGGTCAGCTGTTCATCGCGCCGGTGGCTACCGTGGCGAAAGACGCCCAGCTGCTCAGCGTGATCGATCTCACCGCGCTGGAAGTGGAAGTGAAGGTGCCCGAGAGCTTCGCCCGCGACCTCGCGATCGGCATGACCGGCGAGATCAGCGGCAACGGCAACACCTGGAAGGGCCTGGTCAGCGCGATCTCGCCCGAAGTGGTGAACGGCGAAGTGGCTGCCCGCGTGCGCTTCGAAGGCACCACGCCGAAACAGCTGCGCCAGAACCAGCGCCTGTCCGTGCGCATCCTGCTCGACAAGCGCGACAACGTGCTCACCGTGCAGCGCGGCTCCTTCGTCGACGAGTCCGGCGGCAGCTACGCCTACGTGGTCAAGGACGGCATCGCCACCAAGACGACGATCCGCGTGGGCGTGAGCAGCATCGACAAGGTGGAGATCCTGCAAGGCCTGAACGAAGGCGACCGCATCGTGATCTCCGGCACCGACAGCTTCAAGGGCGCCCAGCGCGTCGCGATCAGCAGGTAAACGCTTCCCCTCTCCCGTCGGGAGAGGGGGCGCAGGGAGGGAGAGGGTGCGGGCAGAGCGATAGGTATCGCTACGGCCGGACCCTCGACCCGACACCTCTCCTGGAGGGAGAGGCGCTTCAAAGAACCATCCACCACCACCGAGGAATGTGAACCATGCTCAAGATGACCCACCTGTCCAAGGTCTACCGCACCGAAGTGGTGGAGACCTACGCGCTGCGCGACTTCAACATCGACGTGAAGGAAGGCGAGTTCGTCGCCGTCACCGGTCCGTCCGGTTCGGGCAAGACCACCTTCCTCACCATCGCGGGCCTGCTGGAAACCTTCACCGGCGGCGAGTACCACCTCGATGGCATCGAAGTGAGCCAGTTGAACGACAACGCCCGCTCGAAGATCCGCAACGAGAAGATCGGCTTCATCTTCCAAGCGTTCAACCTGATCCCCGACCTCAACGTGTTCGACAACGTGGAAGTGCCGCTGCGCTATCGCGGCATGAAGGCCCCCGAGCGCAAGCAGCGCATCATGGACGCGCTGGAGCGCGTGGGCCTGGCTTCGCGCTTCAAGCACTACCCGGCCGAGCTCTCCGGCGGCCAGCAGCAGCGCGTGGCGATCGCCCGTGCGCTGGCCGGTTCGCCCCGCCTGCTGCTCGCCGACGAACCTACCGGCAACCTGGACACGCAGATGGCCCGCGGCGTGCTGGAGCTGCTGGAAGAGATCCACCGCGACGGCGCCACCATCGTGATGGTGACCCACGATCCCGAACTGGCCGCACGCGCGCAGCGCAACGTGCACATCATCGATGGCCAGGTGGTGGATCTCGCCGAGGATCCCCGTTTCCACGCCAGCGTGGCCGCCGCGCGCGGCAATGCCAGTCCGGCCTGAAACCGGCCGTGACCGCCATCGTCTACACCATCCACGAGTGCCGTCCATGCGTGTGAAGCTGCTACCCGTGCTACTCCTGCTCGCCGTCGCCCCCGTCGCGGGGCACGGCGAAGACCTGATGGATGCCTACCGGCAGGCCGTCGCCAACGACCCGGTGCTGGCCACCGCCGACGCGCAGCGGCTGCTGGTGGCCGAAGGCGTGCCGGTGGCCCGCGCGGCGCTGTTGCCGCAGTTGTCCGCCGGGTTGGAAATGGACCAGATCCACAGCGGCGGCAACACCCAGACGACTGCAGGCAACGGCAATATCGTGCAGACCGGCGGCGGCGGTCACACGCGCGACCGCACCCTCACCGGCAACCTCAGCCAGTCCATCATCAACCTGTCCGCCATCGCCGACCTGCGGGCCGCGAGTGCGTCCCGCGATTCGCAGGAACAGACCTATCAGGCCGCACTGCAGAACCTGTACGTGCGTGTGGCCAACGCCTACTTCGGCGTGTTGCAGGCGCAGGACGTGCTGGACATCGACCGCTCCTACGAGGACTCCTACAAGACCGAGTTCGAGCAGACCTCCGCGCGCTTCAAGAATGGTCTGTCGATGGAGGCGGATGTCAACCAGACCAAGGCGCTTTATCTGTACTACAAGAGCGTGCGGATCAACGCCGAAGACAATCTCAAGGATGCGCGCCGTGCGTTGCAGCAGATCACCGGCAAGCCGACGGGCGAGTTGAAGAAGCTCCGCGACGACCTGCCCATGCAGGGGCCGCAGCCTAACGACGAGCAGGCCTGGGTGGATTCGGCGCTGAGGACCAATCCCTCCGTACTCGCCGCGCGCTACGCGGTGAACAGCGATGAGCACAAGGTCACGGCGGCACGCGCAGGGCACCTGCCCACGCTCACCGCCGGCGTGGGCTACAACAAGTTCGGCCAGTGGTCGAACACCACGCCGAGCACGGGCGCCTACGGGCCGGCCACCACCACGGTGGGCCTCACGCTCAGCATCCCGCTGTTCAGCGGCGGCCTCACGCACGCACAGGTGAAGCAGGCGCTGTACCAGCGCGACGCCGACCTCGGCACGCTGGACAGCCAGCGCCGCCAGGCCGCGCGTGACGCCGCCAACTATTTCAACCTGGTGAAGGACGGTATCGAGCAGGTGAAAAGTGCACGCGAATCGGTGGACGCGGCGGAGAAATCGCTGACCTCGATGCGCGCGGGTTACACCATCGGCACGCAATCGATGACCAATGTGGTGTTTGCCATCCAGTACGTGGCCAATTCGCAGTTCCAGTACACCGCGGCCAGGTACCAGTTCGTCCTCAACAAGCTGCTGCTCAAGCAGGCCGCCGGCACCATCGACATGCACGACCTGGCAGCAGTCAACGGGTTGTTGCAATGACGCACGAACCTGCCATCGCCAGTCGTATTCCGGCCATCGCCGCTGCGGGGAGGGGCTGACTCATGTTCGCCTACTACTTCCAGCTCGGCCTGCGCAGCCTGCGCCGCAATCCCGCACTTACCGCTCTGATGGTGATGGCGATCGGCTTCGGCGTGGCCGCGTCGATGACCACGTACTCCGTGTTTCGCGCGGTGTCGGGCAACCCGATTCCGGACAAATCCGCGCGGCTGTTCACGCCGCAGATCGATGCCTGGGGCCCGCAGCAGAACCTGAAAGGCGAGCCGGCGGAGGCGGTGGGCTACACCGACGCGATGGCGCTGATGCGGGCGCACGAGGCGAAGCGGCAGACCCTGCTGTACCAGGTGCAGCTCTCGGTGATACCTGAGGGCAACCGCGACATGCCGTTGAATGCCATCAGCTACGCCGTCTCCAGCGATTTCTTCAGCATGTTCGAAGTGCCGTTCCGCTACGGCGGCGGCTGGAGCGCGCAGGACGATGACGCGCGGGCCAGCGACGTGGTCATCGGCAGCGAACTCGACCGGAAACTGTTCGGCGGCGCGAACAGCGTGGGCCGCACGCTCAACCTGGGTGGCCATGACTACCGCATCGTGGGTGTCGCCAGCCACTGGAATCCGCGGCCACGCTTCTACGACCTGTTCAGCACCAACGGCTTTGCCGAGGAGCCGGATATCTACATCGTGTTCAACCGTGCGCTGGATCTGGAGATGCGTCCGAGCGGCCGCAACAGCTGCCGCGGTTCGCTGAGCTTCACCACCTGGCAGGAGTACCTGCAAAGCAACTGCGTATGGATCACGCCGTGGGTGGAACTGGACAGCTCCGCCGAAGTCGACAGCTACCGTCGCTTTCTCACCAATTACGCCGATGTGCAGCAACGCGCCGGCCGGTTCGCCTGGGCTCCCAACGTGCGCCTGCGCGACGTGGTGCAGTGGCTCGATTACGAGAAGGTGGTGCCGCCGGAAAGCCGCATGTCGCTGGTAGTGGCGCTGGGTTTCTTCCTGATCTGCCTGGTCAACACCATCGGCCTGCTGCTGGCCAAGTTCATGCGCCGCGCCAGCGAGATCGGCGTGCGGCGCGCACTGGGCGCGACGCGCGGCGAGATCTACGCCCAGTACCTGATGGAAGCCGGCACGGTGGGTCTGGCCGGCGGCGTGCTGGGCTTGTTGCTCACCGCGGTGGGCGTGGCTGGCGTCGGCGTGTTGTTCCAACCGGAAATCGCGAAGCTGGCGACGCTCGACCCGTCACTGGTGGCGCTCACGTTTGCCGTGGCCATCGCCGCCACGGTGCTCGCGGCGTTCTATCCGGCCTGGCGTGCGGCGCACGTGCAGCCTGCGTGGCAGTTGAAGTCGAGCTGAGGAGCAAGCCATGAACATCCAGATCAGGCCCATCCTCGTCGCGCTGCGCCGGCACAAGGCAGGCACCTTGCTGATCGCGCTGCAGATCGCGTTGACGCTGGCCATCGTTTGCAATGCCCTGTTCATCATCCACCAGCGGCTGAGCAACCTGTCGCAAGCCAGTGGCGTGGACGAGGCCAATGTATTCGTCATCACCAACATATGGGCCAACGGCGACCAGCCGACGACCCAGGTCGATGCGCAGGTACGCGCCGACCTGCTCGCGCTGCGGCAACTGCCGGCGGTGCTCGATGCCACGCCCGGCAGCAGTTACCCGCTGAAGGGGGGCGGCTGGGACAACTTCGTCATGCTGACGCCCGAACAGGTGCAGCCGACGTCGGATGTGGCGGTATATACGGGTGACGAGCATTTCGTCGACACGCTGGGCCTGAAGCTTATCGAAGGGCGCAATTTCAGGCCCGACGAGGTGATGCTGATGGGTACCCAGCAGGCCATCACGCCGCCGTCGGTGATCGTCAGCAAGGCAATGGCCGATCGCCTGTTTCCGGGCGGCCATGCGCTGGGCAAGAGCTTCTACTCGATGAGCCCGGTGCCGACCACCATCATTGGCATCGTCGACACGCTGCAACGGCAGACAGTGGACAATTTCAGCCGTTCGCATGCCAAGCAGTCGTTGATCTGGCCGTTGCGTGCGGACGATTCGCGCGGCGTCTACTACATCGTGCGCGCCAAACCCGGCCAGCTTGCCGATGCGATGCGCGAGGCGCCCAAGGCGCTGATTGCGCAGAATCGCATGCGCATCATCGATCCCAAGGATGGCATCCAGGATTACGCCACCATCCGCCGCAAGGTGTACGACAGCGACCGCGGCATGGTCATCCTGATGAGCATCATCTGCGCGGTGCTGCTGGCGATCACCGCCGCGGGCATCGTGGGCCTCACCAGCTTCTGGGTGGGCCAACGCCGCAAGCAGATCGGCGTGCGCCGCGCGTTGGGCGCACGGCAGCGCGACATCCTCGCCTACTTCCTGACCGAAAACTTCCTCATCAGCGCGGCCGGTGTGGTGATGGGAACCGTGCTGGCGATCGCGTTCAACCTGTGGACGAAAACCCGTTTCGAAATGAGCAACATGTCGATGGCTTACGTGGGCGTCGGCGTGATTGTGCTGTTGCTGCTGGGGCAGGGCGCCGTGCTGGCGCCGGCGCTGCGCGCTTCGCGCGTGTCGCCGGTGGAAGCGACGCGTTCGGTATGAGTGTGGATCGACACCAGGCCAACAGGAGATAGGGAAACCGCATGCTTGCGTACTATCTACGCCTCGGTCTGCGCAGCTTGCGGCGCAACCCGATACTGACGACGCTGATGGTGCTCGCCATCGGCTTCGGCGTCGCGTCGTCGATGACGACCTATGCGGTGTTCCGCGCGGTATCCGGCAATCCGTTGCCGGACAAGTCCTCGCAGTTGTTCGCGCCGCAGATCGATATCTGGGGGCCGCAGAGCCGCACGCAGGGCCTGAATCTCCCGGACGCGCTCAGCTACACCGACGCGATGGCGCTGATGCGCGCACGCAAGGCGCGTCGCCAGGCCGCGATGTATCCGGTGAGCTACACCGCGATTCCGCAGGATGCCGCCAGCGAGCCGTTTGCGGTCAGCGGCTACGCCACCTACGGCGACTTCTTCCCGATGTTCGAGGTGCCCTTCATCTATGGCGGCGGCTGGGACGCCGGCCAGGACGACGCGCACACCTCCGTGGTCGTGATCAGCAACCAGCTCAACCGGCAATTGTTCGCCGGTGCCAACAGCGTGGGCCGCACGGTCCGCCTGGACGACCACGACTACCGGGTCATTGGCGTGACGGCGGACTGGAATCCGCGGCCCCGCTTCTACGATCTCGCCAACAACGATGGCTTCACCGATCCGCCGGATTTCTTCCTGCCATTCACGCACGCGGTGGATCTGCAGACGGAAACCATGGGCAACAACAACTGCTACGGCAGCGCCGGGCGCGCGCCGGGCTGGCAAGGCTGGCTGCAGTCCAGCTGTACCTGGGTGTCCTTCTGGGTGGAGCTGCCGGATGCCACCGCGGTACGGGCGTATCGCGACTTCCTCCAGGGCTACGAGGCCGAGCAGAACCGCGCCGGGCGTTTCCACTGGCCGGTCTACTACACGTTGCTCAACCTTACCCAGTGGATGGATTACGAAAAGGTGGTGCCGCCCGAGACGCGGATCTCGCTGCTGCTGTCGCTGGGGTTCCTGCTGGTGTGCCTGGTGAACACGGTCGGCCTGATGCTGGCCAAGTTCATGCGTCGCGCGGCGGAGATTGGCGTGCGGCGCGCGCTGGGTGCCTCCCGGCGCGAGATCTGGGCGCAGTTCCTGATGGAGGCGGCCATTGTCGGCATCAGTGGTGGTGTCATCGGTGTCCTGTTCACCGGCATCGGCGTGCTCGGCATCGGTCTCGTGTTCGAACCGGATATCGCCCGGCTTGCCCGCATTGACGTCAGCCTGGTGGCGCTGACCCTGGTCTGTGCACTGGTCGCGACGCTGGGCGCCGCGTTCTATCCCACGTGGCGGGCCGCGCGGGTGCAGCCCGCGTGGCAGCTGAAATCCAACTGAGGCGAAGACGATGCAGATCCGTCCCATCCTCGCCACGTTGAAGCATCACAAGGCCGGCACCTTGCTGATCGCGATGCAGATCGCGCTGACCCTGGCGATCGTCTGCAATGCGCTGTTCATCATCCGCCAGCGCGTGACGCATCTTTCGCAACCCAGCGGCGTCGACGAAGCGAACCTGCTGGTGGTCAACAACGAATGGGCCGGCAAGCCGGCGCCAGGCGAGATCGCATCGCTGATGGCGGCCGACGTGGATACCGTGCGCAAGCTGCCGGGTGTGGCGGATGTCTACGCCAGCAACACCTACCCGATGAGCGGCGGCGGCATCGCCTACGGCATCGGCCATTCCCCCGACAAGCTCAAGCCGGTATCGACCACCGCGATCTATTTCGCGGACGAGAATGCGCTGCCGACCCTGGGGCTGAAACTGGTGGCGGGGCGCAACTTCCAGCCCGACGAGATCGGCCAGGTCGACCGGCACGGCGATGTCCAGCCTGGCGCCATCATCGTGACGCGCAAGCTGGCCGACCGGCTGTTCCCCGATGGTTCGGCGCTGGGCAAGACCGCCTACATCAGCAAACAGCCGAGCACCATCGTGGGCGTCGTCGAGCGCCTGCAAACGCCCTGGGTGGACAGTAGCGTGGCCGAGTTCGCCGATGACTCGACACTGATCCCCTACCGGCAGCTCACGGCTTCCACCGTCTATGTGGTGCGCGTGCAGCCGGGACAGCTCGAGAGCGTGCGTAGTCATGTGCGCCCGGCGCTGTATGCCGCCAATCGCATGCGGGTGATCAGCCCGAAGACTGGCGTGCGGACATTTGCCGAGATCCGCGCGGCCGCCTACACGAGCGACCGGGGCATGGCGGTCCTTATGGGCGTCATCAGCGTGGTGCTGCTGGCCATCACGGCAGCAGGCATCGTCGGTCTCAGCAGCTTCTGGGTCGGACAGCGGCGCAAGCAGATCGGCGTACGCCGCGCGCTGGGCGCCACGCAGCACGACATCCTCGGTTACTTCCTCACCGAGAACCTGCTGATCAGTGTGGCGGGTGTGCTGGTCGGCGCGGTGCTCGCGCTGGGGCTGAATCTGTGGCTGATGAAGCAGTTCGAAATGTTGCGGATCGCGCCGGGTTATGTGGTGGTCGGGGTGGTCGTGTTGCTCTTGCTCGGACAGGGCGCGGTGTTGGCGCCGGCGCTACGCGCTTCGCGCGTGCCGCCGGTGGAGGCGACGCGCAGCGTGTGAGTCTGGTTTCTCCCCTCTTCCATCGGGAGAGGGGCGGGGAGAGGGGACGGGCGAGCGCGCTGCTCGCTACCGGGCCCTCCACCCCAACCCCTCTCCCGATGGAAGAGGGGCCCAAACAACGGAGAGACGAAATGTTCGCCTACTACCTTGATCTGGCACTGCGCAGCCTGAAACGCAGCCCTGGCCTCACCGCGCTGATGGTGCTGGCGATCGGCTTCGGCGTGGCCGCGTCGATGACCTCGTGGTCGGTATTCCGTGCCGTATCGGGCGACCCGATTCCGTGGAAATCCTCGCAACTGTTCGTGCCCCAGGTCGACAACTGGGGGCCGAGCGGGCGCAACGCCAACGGCGATCCGCCGAACGCGATGGACTACACCGAAGCGACGGCGCTGATGCGCGACCATCGCGCCAAGCTGCAATCCGCGATGTACCAGATCTCGCCTTCGGTCGTGCCTGCGGAGGCCACCAAGCATCCGATCAACGTCAGCGGCCACGCGGTATTCGGCGAGTTCTTCGCGATGCTGGATGTGCCGTTCCAGTACGGCAGTGGCTGGGCCGCAAGCGACGATGCCAACCGCGCTCAGGTGGTGGTGATCAGCAGCAAACTCAACCAGAAACTGTTCGGCGGCGCCAACAGCGTGGGCAAGAGCGTCAACATCGAGAGCCGCGACTATCGCGTGGTGGGCGTGCTGAACGACTGGAACCCGCAGCCGCGCTTCTACGACGTGGTCAACTCCGGCGGCTTCGATAGCGGTACGGAGGACGTATTCGTGCCGTTCCAGACCGCCATCCAGGCCAGTATCCCCAACGACGGCAACACCAACTGCAACGCGACGCCGAAGGAATCCGGCTTCGTCGGCCTGCAGCACTCCGAGTGCATCTGGATCTCCTACATGGTCGAGCTGGACGACGCGGCGGCGGTGACTGCCTACCGCGACTACCTGCAAGGCTATGCGCGCGAACAGAAGCAGGCCGGCCGTTTCAGCTGGGAGCCGAACAACCGCCTGCGCAACCTGCCGGCCTGGCTGGACAACCAGCAGGTGGTGCCTAGCGATACCAAGGTCTCGTTGCTGGTGGCGCTGGGGTTGCTGCTGGTGTGCCTGGTCAACACCATCGGCCTGCTGCTGGCGAAGTTCCTGCGCCGCAGCGCCGAGATCGGCGTGCGCCGCGCGCTCGGCGCGCCGCGTCGCGCGATCTACCTGCAGTTCCTCACCGAGGCCGGCATGGTCGGCATGGCCGGCGGCGTGCTGGGCCTGCTGCTCACCTGCGCCGGCGTGGCCAGCGTGGGCTGGGTGATGCCGAAGGACATCGCTGCCCTGGCGCGACTGGACGTCTCGTTGCTGGTGATGACCCTGATCGTGGCGGTGATCGCAACGATGCTCGCCGGCTTGTACCCCACCTACCGTGCCTCGCGCGTGCAGCCCGCGTGGCAGCTGAAGAGCAATTGAGGAGCGCGTCATGAAACTGCATCCCATGATTGCGGCATTGCGCAAGCACAAGGCCGGCGTGGTACTGATCGCGCTGCAGATCGCGCTGACCCTGGCGATCGTCTGCAATGCGATCTTCATCATCGGCCAGCGCGTCGACCGGGTGAACCGCCTCACCGGACTGGACGAGAGCAACCTGTTCCTGGTCAGCCAGCAATGGGTGGGCGCGCCCAGCGCCGACACGCCGGATGGCGTCGCCAAACTCGATGCCATGCAGAAGGAGGATCTCGCCGCGCTGCGCAACCTGCCCGGCGTGGCCTCGGTGACGCCGATCAACTCGATACCGCTGCTCAACTCCTCGTGGAACGGAGCGCTTTCGACCAAGCCGAACACGCAGTTTTCCGACAAGGGGCAGAACGTACGCACCTCGTACTACTTCACCGACGAGAATGCCTTGTCGACCCTGGGGCTGCGTCTGGTGGCGGGCCGCAATTTCACCGCGGCGGATATACAGAACCACGGCGTCCGCGACCAGTTCACCAACGCGATCGTGATCGTCACCAAGGCGCTGGCCGACAAGCTGTACCCGAAGGGCGACGCCGTGGGCAAGGTCATCTACGTCGACGGCAGCAGCTCGCCCAGCACCATCGTAGGCGTAGTGGAGCGTCTGCAGGTGCCCGGCACCGGCACCTGGACCAACAGCTTCGTCTGGAACACCACCTTGATCCCGGTGCGGCTGGACGCGAACTTCGCGCGCTACGCAGTGCGCACCAAGCCGGGCCAGCTGGAGGCGACGATGCGCGCGGCTACGCCCACGCTGTACCAGGTGAACCCGTTGCGCGTGCTTGACGACGACAGCGTGAGGTCGTTCGGTGACATCCGCACCAAGGCCTATCGTGCCGACGTGGGCATGGCGATCCTGATGGGCGTGATCTGCCTGGTGCTGCTCAGCGTTACTGCGGCAGGCATCGTCGGCCTCACCAGCTTCTGGGTCGGCCAGCGGCACCGCCAGATCGGCGTACGCCGCGCGCTGGGTGCGCGCAAGGTCGACATCCTGCACTACTTCCAGCTGGAGAACCTGCTGATCGCGGGCTGCGGCGCCCTGATTGGCATCGGCATGGCGGTGGGCCTCAACCTGGCCTTGATGCGCTACTACGAGATGGATCGCTTGCCGATGCTCTACACCGTGGTCGGCGTGGTGGCCGTGCTCGTGCTAGGCCAGTGTGCGGTGTTCGTGCCCGCGCGGCGCGCGTCCAACGTGCCGCCGGTGACGGCCACGCGCGCGGCATGAGTGCTTCCCTCCCTCGCATGGGGGAGGGAGCAAGGCTAAGGAGGAAGGAATGTTCGGCTATTACCTCGATCTCGCACTGCGCAGCCTGAAGCGCAACCGTGTGCTCACCGTGCTGATGGTATTGGCGATCGCGGTGGGCATCGGCGCCAGCATGACCACGCTGACGGTGATGCACCTGCTCTCCGGCGACCCGTTGCCGGGGCGCAGCCAGCACCTTTATTACCCGCAGGTCGATCCATCCCCCAAGCAGGAGCAGAAGCGGCCGTTCGACGTGATGGACTACCGCTCGGCGGTGGACCTGTGGAGCGCGCATCGCGCCGACCGTCAGGCGCTGATCGCGGTCGCCACGCTGAAGCTGCGCGCGCCGGAGACGAACCTGCCGCCGCTGATGTCGCGCGTGCTGGCTACCACCGGCGACTTCTTTCCCATGTTCAACGTACCGTTCCAGTACGGCAGTGGCTGGAGCGCCGACGACGATACGAAAAACACGCGCGTTGCCGTGATTTCCGACGACCTCAACCGCCAGCTGTTCGGCGGCGTCGACAGCGTGGGCCGCACGTTGCGGCTCAAGGACAGCGACGTGCGCATCGTGGGCGTGCTGGCGCCGTGGCGGCCGTCGCCGGTGTTCTACGACGTGGCCGGCGGCCGCTTCTCGAACGGAGACACCGCCAGCTTCTACGGGAAGCCCGAGGATGTGTACCTGCCGTTCGGTACCGGGCAGGACATCATCGCCGACGACTTCAGCGTGTTCACTTGCTGGGGCACAGGCGGCAACCAAAAGCTGCAGAGCTCGCCCTGCGTCTGGGTGGCGTTGTGGGTGGAGCTGGACAGTGCGGCCAAGTTGCGCGACTACACCCGTTTCGTCGCCGGCTACGCCGCGCAGCAAAAAGGCTTGGGCCGCTTCGCGCATGCCGACGACACGCAGCTGATGAGCCTGATGCAGTGGCTGGATTTCAATCACGTGGTGCCCAGCGATGTGCGTTTGCAGACCTGGCTGGCGTTCGCCTTCCTGGCGATCTGCCTGTTCAACACGGTGGGCCTGCTGCTGGCGAAATTCCTGCGCCGCAGCGGCGAGATCGGCGTGCGCCGCGCGCTCGGCGCCACGCGCCGCACGGTGTTCGCGCAATGCCTGGTGGAGGCAGGGCTGATCGGTCTGCTCGGCGGCACCGGCGGCTGGCTGCTCACCATGGTTGGCCTGTGGCTGGTGCGCAGGCAGCCGGTGGAATACGCCGATCTCGCGCACCTGGACGTAGCGATGTTCCTGACCACCTTCGTGCTGGCGGTGATGGTGAGCCTGGTCGCTGGCGCGCTGCCGGCGCTGCGGGCCAGCCGCATCGCGCCCGCCCTGCAACTCAAGACGCTGTGAGGGCGACGACATGCAGACCCGACTGATATTCGCCGCACTGCGCAAGCACCGTCTCGCCACCGTGCTGATCGCGATGGAGATCGCGCTGGCCTGCGCGGTGCTGTGCAACGCCTGTTTCATGATCGCCAACCGCCTGCAGCTGACCAAGGTCGACGGCGGCGTGGACGAGCGCGCACTGGCCGTGCTCACGCTGAGCGGCTTCGACGCGGCGCAGCCGGGCGATCTCAACGCACGCGTGACTGCCGGGCTGCGCGCGATTCCCGGCATGCAATCGGTGAGCGTGGTCGGCAGCGTGCCGTTCGCCGGGCACGGCACCAATGCCGGCGTCACGCTGGACCCTGCCGGCAAGCGTTTCGGCGGCGTGCTGGGCTTCTACACGGATGGCCCCGGCAGCTTCGAGGCGCTGGGCCTGCACCTGGTGGCCGGCCGTGCGCCGCAGGCCGAGGATTTCCAGCCGATGGCCGCCTTCGTGCCGAACGACTCGCAAGTGGTGGTGAGCCGCACGCTGGCCGAGCATCTGTGGCCCGACGAAGATCCGCTGGGCAAGGAGTTCTGGTGTGGCAACTTCCATTTCCGCGTGGTGGGCGTGGTAGCGCATATGGCGCGCCCCGGCGCGGGCGAGGGCGGCACGGGCACGATCGAGTGGTCGGTGTTCGTGCCTGCGCAGCCGGGGCCGAACCTGGCCGGCACCTACCTGCTGCGCGCCGATCCGAAGGACTTGCCGCGCGTGCTGCGCGACGCCAAGGCGGCGATTGCGAAGATCGCACCCGACGTGGTGCTCGACCACGACGCCAGCCGCACCATCGGCGAGCTGCGCGAACGTTACTTCCGCAATGACCGCGTGATGGCCGGCATGCTGGTGGGCGTGATCGCTGCGCTGCTCGGCGTCACCGCGCTGGGCATCGTCGGCCTGGCCAGTTTCTGGGTGGCGCAGCGGCGCAAGCAGATCGGTATCCGCCGTGCGATCGGCGCCACCCGCGGCGACATCCTGCGCTACTTCCAGACCGAGAACTTCCTGATCGTCGGTTTCGGCATCGCGCTGGGCATGTTGCTGGCCTACGCCCTCAACGCGGTGCTGATGAAGTTCTACGAGTTGCCGCATCTGCCGCTGTACTACCTGCCGGTTGGCGCGCTGGCGTTGTGGCTGCTCGGCCAGCTCGCCGTGCTCGGCCCGGCGCTGCGCGCGGCGGCGGTACCCCCGGTGGTGGCGACGCGGAGCGTGTGAGTTTTCCCCTTCGCCGATGGGAAGGGCAGCGAGGTGCGATCTCTTCCCCAGGCAGGGGAGGAGGGTGCAACTGAGGAGGCAGGGGAATGTTCGGGTACTACTTCGATCTGGCGCTGCGCAGTCTCAGGCGCAACAAGGCGCTTACCGCGCTGATGGTGCTGGCGATCGCGCTGGGCATCGGCGCGTCGATGACGACGCTCACCGTGCTGCACGTGTTGTCGGGCGATCCCCTGCCGGGACGCAGCAACACGCTGTATTACCCGCAGATCGATCCGCGCGACGGCCACGGGTACCTGCCCGGCAAGACGGAGCCGACGGATCAGGTGACCTGGATCGACGGCATGAACCTGCTGCAGGCGAAGCGCGCGGACCACCAGGCGCTGATGACGGGCGGCGACGTGGCCATCCAGCCCGACAACACCACGCTCGATCCGTTTTACGTGGATGCGCGCTACACCTCGGCCGATTTTTTCCCGATGTTTGGCGTGCCATTCCTCCACGGGCGCGCCTGGGCCGCGGCGGACGACGACGCGCATGCGCGCGTGGCGGTCATCAGCAGCCAGCTCAACGACAAGCTGTTCGGCGGCCAGGACAGCACCGGCAAGGAGTTGCGCCTGTCCGGCACGACCTTCCGCATCGTCGGCGTGATCGGCGACTGGAACCCCAATCCGCACTTCTACGACCTGAACCGGAAAAATTACAACGAGGATGAGGACGTCTTGGTGCCGCTGTCCACTTCGCAGGATGTGGGCTTGATCCACGATGGCAGCGTCAACTGCTGGGGCAACGGCGGCGGCGGGAGCACGCCCGACCACAACTCGCCCTGCGTGTGGCTGCAGTTCTGGGCGCAGCTGGACAGTCCGGCCAAGGCCGCCGCGTACCAGCAGTTCCTCGTCAACTACTCCGAACAGCAAAAGGCATTGGGACGCTTCCAGCGGCCGCCGAACGTACGCCTGCGCAACGTGATGCAGTGGCTGGATTACAACCAGGTGGTGCCGGACGACGTGCGCCTGCAGACCGGCCTGGCCTTCGGCTTCCTGCTGGTATGCCTGGTGAACATGGTGGGCTTGATGCTGGCGAAGTTTCTGCGCCGCGCTGGCGAGCTGGGCGTGCGCCGCGCGCTGGGCGCATCGAAGCAGGCGTTGTTCGCGCAATTGCTGGTGGAGTCCGGCGTGGTCGGCCTGGTTGGCGGTGCGGGCGGCTTGCTGCTTGCGCTGGTCGGCTTGTGGCTGGTGCGCCGGCAGCCGGCCAGTTACGCGGCCTTGGCAAGCATCGATCCGGCCATGCTGCTGACCACGTTCCTGCTGGCGTTGGGCGCGAGCCTGCTGGCCGGCCTGCTGCCCGCCTGGCGCGCCTGCCAGGTGACGCCCGCCCTTCAGTTGAAGAGCAACTGACATGGACATTCGACCGATACTTTCCACCCTGCGGCGCCACAAGATCACCGCGTGGCTGCTGATACTGGAGATCGCGCTGACCTGCGCGATCGTGTGCAACGCGGTGTTCATGATCGGCCAGCGGCTGCAGCTCATGAATTTGCCCAGCGGCATTGCCGAGCATGAGCTGGTGCAGATCGACCTGGGCCATATCGGCAGCACCCCGAACGCCATCGCGCAGTCGCAGACCGACCTGGCCGCGCTACGGCAAATAGCCGGTGTGCGGCAGGTGGCGGTGATCAATCAGCTCCCCTTCGCCGATGGCGGGTCATCCAACAGCGGCATCCGGCTGAGTCCGGAACAGCCACAGGACACACTCGAGGCATCGACGTATTACGGCGAAGGCGTACTGCCCACGCTGGGGGTGCAACTGCTGGAAGGGCGTGATTTCCAGCACGACGAATACGTCGACTTCGAGACCGTCATCGCCGATCTGCGCAACGGCGACCTGAAAAACCTGCCTTCGACCATCATTGTCACCCAGACCTTGGCCAAGCGGCTGTGGCCGGACAAGGACGCGCTCGGCCAGACGATTTATGTCGGCAAGGGCTTGCCGTTCCGGGTTGTTGGCGTGGTGGCCGACCTGGCCCGGCCGAACAACCCGAACCTGGGCGTGGAGTACAGCACGGTATGGCCGATACGCATGACGGGGTCCGGCGGCAATAGCTATGTCATCCGCACCGCACCGCAGGATCGCGACGTCGTGCTCAAGGCCGCGGTGGCCAAGCTCAAGCAGCTCGACCCGAACCGCGTCGTACTGGTGAAGCGCACTTACGACGAAGCGCGCCATGCGTTCTTCGCGAACGACCGCGCGATGGCCGGCATCCTGGTAGGCGTGATCGTGGCGTTGCTCACGGTGACCGTGCTGGGCATCGTGGGGCTGGCCAGCTTCTGGGTCGGGCAACGTCGCCGCACCATCGGCGTGCGCCGTGCCTTGGGCGCCACTCGCGGCGACATCCTGCGCTACTTCCAGACCGAGAATTTCCTGCTCGCCAGCTTCGGCATCGTGCTCGGCATGATGCTGGCCTACGGCATCAACCTGTTCCTGATGCTGCATTACGAGTTGCCGCGGTTGCCGGGCATCTATTTCCCGGTCGGCGCATTGGTGCTGTGGATCATCGGCCAGCTCGCCGTACTCGGTCCTGCGCTGCGCGCTGCGGCGGTGCCCCCGGTGGTGGCGACGCGCAGCGTGTGATTTTCCGCCTCCCCGAGAGGGGAGTACCCAGATGACGGAGGTGTGTGATGTTCGGTTACTACCTGGACCTCGCGTTGCGCAGCCTCAAGCGCAACAAGGTGCTCACCGCGTTGATGGTGTTGTCGCTGGCGCTAGGCATTGGCGCCTGCATCACCACCACGACGGTGTTGCGGCTGCTTTCGGGCGACCCGCTGCCGCAAAAGAGCAGCCAGCTGTTCTATCCGCAGGTCGATCCCAACGCCAAGGAAGGCTATATCGCCGGCCAGACCGAGCCGCCGTCGACGATGCCTTACACCGATGCCATGTATCTGGTGCACGCCCACCGGGCGAAGCGGCAGGCAGCGATGGCGTTGACCGAGGGCAAGATCGCGCCGCAGCGGGCCAACGAACGGCCCTTTTTCAGTGACGGGGTGCAGACCACCGCGGATTTCTTCGGCCTGTTCGATGCACCATTCCAATACGGCAGCGGCTGGACGGCGGCGGACGACGAGGCCGGTGCCCGGGTGATCGTGATCGCGGGCTTCCTCAACCAGAAGCTGTTCGGCGGCGCCAACAGCGTGGGCAAGACGATCCGCATGGACGACCACGACTTCCGCATCGTCGGCGTGCTCAAGCCGTGGTCGCCGCAGCCGCGCTTCTACGCGCTGGACCTGGGCGGGCACGACTACGGCGGCGATGGCGACGCGATGTTCCTGCCGCTGAAGACCGGCAACGACCTGAAAATGGGGCCGCAGGATATCGAGTGCTATGACACGGTCTCCAACATGGACGACCTGGCGGCGGCGCCGTGCAGGTGGCTGGGCGTGTGGGTGGAGCTGCCGGACCAGGCCGCGGTGGCCGACTACCGCACGTTCCTCGCCAACTATGCGCGGCAACAGGTGACCCTGGGCCGCTTCAGCCGCGACGAGACCGCCATGCCGGATCTGGTGGGCTGGCTGCGTCACGAGCAGGTGGTGCCCGACGACGTGCGGCTGCAAGCGGGCCTGGCCTATGGCTTCTTGCTGATCTGCGTGCTGAACACGGTGGGCTTGCTGCTGGCCAAGTGCCTGCGCCGCTCGCGCGAGATCGGCGTGCGCCGTGCGCTTGGCGCCACGCGTGGCGCGGTCTTCGCACAGTTCATGGTCGAGGCCGGCATCATCGGTGTGGTCGGCGGCGTGCTCGGCCTCGGCTTCGCCGAGCTGGGCCTGCTTGGCATCCGCCACCAGCCTGCCGAGTACGCCAGCCTCGCGCATTTGGATCTGTCGATGTTCCTGTTCACCTTCGTGGTGGCGCTGGTGGCCAGCCTGATCGCTGGCCTGCTGCCCGCGTGGCGCGCCTGTTCGGTTGCCCCGGCACCGCAACTCAAAGCCAGTTGAGGAGATGCACATGGAAATCCGTCCGATACTCGCCAGCCTGCGCAAGCACCGCATCCCGACCATACTCATCGTGCTGGAGATCGCGCTGACCTGCGCAGTACTCTGCAATGCGGTGTTCATGATCGGCCAGCGCGTGACCGCCATCCGCCTGCCCAATGCCATCGACGAGCGCAACCTGAGTGTGGTCGCGCTGGGCGGCACCGACGAGAAAACCTCCGGCAGCGACGTTCCGCGCAACCTGGCGGCGCTGCGCGGCATTCCCGGCGTGCAGGCGGCAGCGGCGATCAGCACGTTGCCGCTCAGCCACAACAACTGGGGCTGGAGCTTCGGCACCACGCCCGATGTGTCCGCCTTCGACAAGAGGACGGTCAACTTCTCGCTGTTCTTCCTCGGCGAAGGCGCCGAGCAGACGCTGGGCCTGCGTCTGCTGCAAGGGCGCTTCTTCAATGCCGACGACTACGCGGGCAGCTCGTTCGGCAGCGCACCGCTGCCGGAAACGCACGTGACCCTGGTGACGCGCAGCGTGGCGGAACGCTTGTGGCCCGGACAATCGGCGCTGGGCAAGACCTACTACTCCATGCCGCACTACTACACAGTGGTCGGCGTGGTCGCCGACGTACTGCGGCCGAACATCGGCAGCCAGGGCGAGGATTGGAGCTACTACAGCGCCTTCTTCCCGATGAGCGCGGCAGGCTCCAGGGGCAACCTGAGGCGCTATCTGCTGCGCAGCGCGCCGGGCGACCGCGACCGCGTAATGCGTGCGGCGGAACAGAAGCTGGCCGAGCTGAATCCGGGCGCGGTAACCAAGAGCGCGATCTACACAGACATGCGCGATCAGTATTTCGCCGACATGCGCAGCATGGCGTGGATGCTGGTGCTGGTCTGCGCGGTGATGCTGGCGGTGACCGCATTCGGCATCGTCGGCCTCACCAGCTTCTGGGTGGGCCAGCGGCGCCAGCAGATCGGCATCCGCCGCGCGGTGGGTGCCAGCCGCGGCCACATCATGCAGTACTTCCAGACCGAGAACTTCCTGCTCAGCGCCGCCGGCGTGGTGCTCGGCATGGCGATGGCCTACGGCATCAACCTGTACTTGATGCGGCACTACGAGCTCACGCGTATGCCCTGGTACTACCTGCCGATCAGCGCGATCGCGCTGTGGGGGCTGGGTCAGCTTGCCGTGCTCGGCCCCGCGCTGCGCGCCGCGGCGGTGCCGCCGGTGGTGGCGACGCGAGCGGCGTGAATTTTCCAGGAGGTGGGAAACCACCTCCCATCGTTGACCTGACGGAGTATGGGATGAAGAAAATTCGACTGGCCACCGCCGCCATGCTGACCACTGTCATGCTGATGGCGACTGGCGTCGCGAATGCCGGTCCGGCGGAACACGACGCGGCGCACTGGATGATGCGCGCCAAGGTCACCGGAATCATTGCCGAGAACCAGAGGATCGTTTCGCCGAACGGCATCCAGGAACAGATCAAGGTGCATGTCGACGGCATCGACCAGTGGCTGACGATACGCGGCCGCGACCTGCGCAATCCGATCCTGCTGGTGCTGCACGGTGGCCCGGCTTCGCCGGACACGCCGCAGGCCTGGACGTTCGAGTCGCCGTGGCAGGACTACTTCACCGTGGTCGAATGGGATCAGCGCGGCACAGGCAAGACCTACGCCGCCAATACCGAGGCACAGATGGCGCCGGGCATGAGCATCGACGGCATGACCGACGATGCGGCGAAGATCGTCGACTACCTTCGCCAGCGTTTCCACAAGCAGAAAATCTTCGTGATGGGGCACTCCTGGGGCAGCGTGCTTGGTGTGGAGTTGGCGCAGCGCCATCCGGATTGGCTCTATGCCTACATCGGCGTGGGTCAGCTCGTGAACATGCGCAGGAACGAGGAGGACGGCTACGCATCCGCATTGCGCGACGCCAAGGCGCACGGCAATGCCGCTGCCGTGCGCGAACTGGAGGCGATCGCACCCTATCCGGGCCCGAAGGACATCACCCTCGATCAGATCGGCGTGCGCGACAAGTGGGAGATGTACTACGGCGGCCTCGCCTGGGGCCGCCGGGATTATCAATTCGCGGCAGATACCTGGGACCTGTCGCCCGACTACAGCGAAGCCGATCTGGACGCCATAGGCAAAGGCAGCGTGTTCTCGCTGCAACACCTGCTCAAGCCATTGCTGGCGGTCGATTTCGATCACACCACCCGATTCGACTGCCCGGTGGTGATGTTCGTCGGCGCACACGACAACACCACCTCGCACGTGTTGGCCGAACAGTGGTTCGACAAGTTGCAGGCACCGTCCAAGCGGCTGGTGGTGTTCGCGGACTCGGCACACATGATCATGCTGGAGCAGCCCGGCCGCTTCCTGGTGCATCTGGTGGACGACGTACTGCCGTATGCGCAAAAGGCAGGCGATGGGGCGCCGGCCGAGACGGAACGCGATCGCTGACTGTGGATGAGGTTCTCGTGATGCCCCGGCATCACGGGAACGACGAGCGGATCTGGGTATGCGTGTGCACGGCAGAACCATGTCCGGTCATCGCCTGAACTACGTACTGCACGTCCTGGGCATGCCGCCGCCGATGACGGGGTGTTCGGCATGAGGGCAGGCATGGGGCCGGCATGGGAGATTCGTATAGGCCATGGCCCGCGGTGCAATGGCTCTTTCGGGTCTCGATCAAATGGAGATCGCGATGTTTGATTACTACTTGCGCCTGGCCTTGCGCCGCTGCCGGCAGAACCTGCCGATGGTGGGCCTGCTGATGCTGACGATGGCCATCGGCATCGCCTCGTGCATGACCGCGCTGACGATCTTCGGCGCACTCTCCGGCGATCCGCTGCCGGGCATCAGCCAGCATTTGTATGTGGCGACGATGGATGCGCGCGTGGCAGTGGACAAGGACAACTCCGACTACAAGCAACCGGGCAGCTGGCTCAAGCTGGCCGACGCCAAGGCGCTGGTGGATGCGCACCGCGCACGCCAGCAACTGGCGCTGGCGCAGAGCTACACCGAGATAGGCAACCCGGACGGCAAGCAGTCGGATCAGGTCAACGGCTTCATGGCGTACGGCGAACCGCTGGGTATGCTGAGCGTGCCTTTGCGTTATGGCCGGCCGTGGACGATGCAGGAACTGGCTACGCGTGCGCCGGTGGTGGTAATCGACAGCGATCTCGCACAGAAACTGTTTGGTGCCGTGGATGTGGTGGGGCGCAGCGTGCTTATGGGAGGCAAGCCGTTTCGGGTGATCGGGGTCAGCGCACCCTGGAAACCGCACACGGTGTTCCTGGACTTGTCGCGCAACCAGGGCAATCCGCTGGGCGGCAACGAGCAGTTCTTCGTGCCCGCCGAGGCAGCGTTGGATGGGGGCGTGGGACCGATGACGACGGGAGAGTGCGGCAAGGGTGCGCCGGTCATCGCGTTCCAGTCGGCCGAGGTGAAGCAATGCCGCTGGATGGAGGTGTGGGCGGCGCTGGATACGCCGGCCGAGGTGGCGGATTGGCGCGACTTCGTCGCGGGCTATGCGAATGCGCAGCACGATGCGGGCCGTTTCGCCTATCCGCCGCAGCCACGGCTCTATGGCTCGCGTCCGTGGATGACGTTGCATCGTGTGGTGCCCGACGACGTGCGTCTCAACCTGATGCTGGCCGGCGCCTTCCTGTTGCTGTGCATGGTCAACGTGGCGGGCCTGTTGGCCGCGCGCTTCCTGCGCAGGCAGGCCGACGTGGCAATCCGTCGTGCGCTGGGCGCGTCGAAGCGCACCGTGTTCAACCAGCATCTGGTCGAAACCGGCGTGCTGGGATTGCTCGGCGGTGTGCTTGCGCTGCCGTTGACCTGGCTGGGCCTGTGGATCGTGCGCCAGCAGCCGGTGGCTTATGCCGAGGCGGCGCGTTTCAGCGTTGGCGTATTCGCCGTGCTCCTGCTGTTCTCGCTGCTGGTGGGCATGGTGGTCGGGATTCTGCCGGCATGGCGCATCTGTCGCCTGCCGCCGGCCATGCAGATCAAGCAGGCCTGAGGAGAGATTTGTGCGCCACATCGTGAGTCCACTGTTGCGTCATCGCCTGATGCCTATGCTGGTCGTGCTGCAGGTGGCATTGGCCTGTGCCATCGCCTGCAATGCCTTGTTCCTGCTGCAACAGAAGCTGGTGCCGTTGCTCACGCCCGACGGCATGGGCGATCCGGGAAGGCTGGTGATGGCCTGGAACATCGCGCCGCGCGGCAAGCTCTGGCCCACCAGCCGTTTGCTGGAAGTGCGCCAGCAGCTGCGTACCTTGCCGGGCGTAAGCGCCGCCAGCGTGTCCGGCTCGCTGCCGATGGAAACCAACGCCCAGATGAACGGCACCGTGCTTGGCATCGGCGCGAACACCAAGGCCACCACTGCGCTCTACATCGGTGCCGACATGGTCGATGCGCTGGGCCTGAAACTGGTTGCCGGGCGTGATTTCAGTGCGGACGAGCAAACCCTGCAATACCACGGCATGGGCATGGACCAGTCCGGGCCGGCGATCATCACCCGGGCGTTGGCGCAGCGGCTGTTTCCTGGCGAATCCGCCGTGGGGCGGCAGATCAGCATCGGCCAGGACGCCGGTGCCGCGCACCGTACGGTGGTCGGCGTGGTCGCGCACCTGATGAGCAACAAGTTCGACACCGACGGCGGTGATGTCGACTACAGCATGCTGTTCCCGGGGGTCCCAGGCGACTGGCCGATGCCGGTGTTTGCGGTGCGCGTCGCGCCCGACGCGGATGCGGAGCGCGTGCGCAAGGCGGTCGAGGCTGCCATCCATCGTGAGCTGGGCAATGAACTGGTACGGGGTTTCGATCCCAGTATCCGGATGTACGACGAGATGCGCGCGCACGCGCTGGCGAAGTTCAAGGCTGCCGTATGGCTGCTGGGCGGCGTCAGCCTGGTGGTGCTGGTCGTAACCATGGTCGGCATCATGGGCCTCACCAGCTACTGGGTGCAGCAGCGCACGCGGCAGATCGGCATACGTCGCGCGCTGGGTGCGCGGCGGCGTCACATTCTGCGCGAGCTGCAGCTCGAGAACCTGCTGGTGGTGTGCGCCGGCGTGCTGCTGGGCCTGGTCTCGGCCTATGCGATCAACCTGTGGCTGATGCATCACTACGAACTGACTCGCTTGCCGTGGACTTACCTGCCGTATGGCGCGGCGCTGATGCTGCTGCTCGGCCAGTTCGCCGTGCTGTCGCCGGCACTGCGCGCCTCGCGGGTGCCGCCGGTGGTGGCGACGCGGAGTGTGTGATGTGTTGGCAACCCCTGTGGGCATGAGCTTCAAAGGAGTGAGTGCATGTTGGGTTACTACCTCGATCTGGCCCTGCGCAGCCTGAAGCGCAACAAGATGCTCACCGCGCTGATGGTGCTGGCCATCGCGCTGGGCATCGGCGCGAGCATGACGATGGTGACGGTGCTGCACGTGATGACGGCCGATCCGATACCGGGGCGCAGCGGGCAGCTGTTCTATCCGCAGGTCGATCCACAGGGCATGGACGGCTACTCCAAGGACAAGGAGCCGCCGGACGAGCTGACCTGGATCGATGCGATGAACCTGGTACGTGCCGGCAAGGCGACCCACCAGGCGGCGATGTCGGGCGGCCGGGTGACGGTAGTGCCGTCGCAGGGGGCGACGCATGCGTTCATTGCGGACGCACGTTACGCCACGGCGGACTTCTTCCCGATGTTCGAAGTGCCGTTCGTCGACGGCGCCGGCTGGACGGCCGGCGACGACGACAAGCATGCACGCGTGGCGGTGATCGCCCGCGAACTGGCGGACAAGCTTTACGGTACGCCGCACGCGACGGGCCAGATGCTGCGCTTGGGCAAGTACGATTTCCGCATCGTCGGTGTGATCGGCGATTGGAACCCGGTGCCGCATTTCTACGACCTCACGCAAGGTAGATACGCCGAGCAGGAACAAGTTTTCCTGCCGTTCGCGACAGCAATGGAACTGAAGCAGGGTACCCAGGGAAGCATGCAATGCTGGGGTGGTTTCCCGGGCGAGGACGGTCCGACCAAGACGGATCAATGCTCGTGGGTGCAGTTCTGGGCGCAACTGGACACGCCGGCGCGGGTCGCGGCCTATCGCGACTTTCTCGCGAGCTATTCGGAACAGCAAAAAACGTTGGGGCGTTTTGCCCGGCCGCCGAACACGCGGCTGTACGGCGTGATGGCATGGCTGGACCACAACCACGTGGTGCCGGGCAGCGTGCAGCTGCAGACCCTGCTGGCGCTGGGCTTCCTGCTGGTGTGCCTGGTCAACACCGTGGCGCTGCTGCTGGTGAAGTTCCTGCGTCGCGCCGGCGAACTTTCCGTGCGCCGAGCGATGGGCGCATCGAAGCAGGCGGTGTTTGCGCAATTGCTGGTGGAAGCGGCGCTGGTGGGCCTGACCGGTGGCTTGGTGGGCCTGCTGCTGGCGGCCTTTGGCCTGTGGGTCGTGCGCCAGCAGCCGGTGGAATACGCCACGCTGGCGCACATGGACGGCGCGATGCTCTGCGGCACCTTCGTGCTGGCCGTGTGCGCCACCTTGCTGGCGGCCCTGTTTCCGGCCTGGCGCGCCTGCCGCATCGTGCCGGCCCGTTTGCTGAAGACGCAATGAGGCCGTGACCATGCATCCCATCATTTCCGCATTGAAGCACCACAAGACTGCGGTCGCGCTGGTGGCGCTGGAAATCGCGTTGACCTGCGCCATCGTCACCAATGCACTGTTCCTGATCGGCGATCGCCTGGCGGCTATGCGCATGGTTACCGGCGTGGCCGACAGCGAGCTGGTGTGGGCACGCGCCACCGGCCTCGATCTCGGACAAGACACCAAGGCGGGGGGCGACATCGACGCCGATCTGGCCGCGCTGCGCGGCATGCCTGGCGTCGAGTCGGTGGCGATGACCAACTCGCTGCCGCTGAGCCCCAACTACTGGAGCATGGCCGTATGGCGCCATCCCGGCGACCAGAAGAGCGCGCTCAACAACGTGGTCGAATACCTGGGCACACCCGGCATGCTGAGGACGCTGGGTATCAGCCTGTCGGGAGGAAGGGACTTCCTGCCGCAGGAGTACGCCGATTACCGACCATTCGACAACAAGAGTGCGCCTCCGCCAACGGTCGCCATCGTCACGCGTTCGCTGGCCGGGGAGCTTTGGCCGGGAGAGAACCCGCTGGGGAAGACCCTTTGGCTGGACAGCGACGGCAAGCAAGCCGTGCAGGTGGTGGGCGTGGTGGATCATCTGCTCAACCCGAGCATCAACAAGCACCAGGGCGTGGATCGCAGCCTGATCCTCCCGGTGGCCAGGTTGATAGGAGGCGCATATGTGTTGCGTGTGAGGCCGGACATGTGCGCTGCGGTCGCGCGCGATCTGCCCACGGCGTTGACCCGCATCGACCCTGCACGCATGGTGAAAGCCAATGTCTACACCGACACCATCGCCGACTATTACCACGGCGACCGTGCGATGGTCTGGCTGCTGCTGGTGGTCACCAGCTGCCTGCTGGCGCTGACCGCGCTGGGCGTGGTCGGCCTGTCCAGTTTCTGGGTGCAGCAGCGCACGCGCAGCATCGGCATCCGCCGCGCCATTGGTGCCACACGTCGCGACATCCTGCGTTATTTCCAGTTCGAGAACCTGCTGATCGTCAGCGCCGGCATCGTGCTCGGCTCGCTCAGCGCGGTGGGGCTCAACTTATGGCTGATGAAGCACTATGAGCTGGCGCACATGCCGCTGGCTTGGCTGGTCTCGGGTGCCGTCGTACTGTGGCTGCTTGGCCAGCTCGCCGTGCTCGGTCCCGCGTTGCGCGCGGCCGCAGTGCCACCGGTGGTGGCGACGCGGAATGTGTGATGCGCAGAAATTTTCATGTACGTAGGCCGATGGTCATGGCAACCTTTTCCACCGGAGCCGCATCCATGCGGACATGTGCAGGAACAAGATGCGTACCGTACTGATCATCGACGACAACCCGTCCGTGGGCGAGGCGCTGTCGCTGCTGCTGTCGCTGCACGACATCCGCCCGCTGGTGGCGCTGAACCAGGCCGAAGGCCTGGCTGCGCTGGAGCGCGAGCGGGTGGACGTGGTGATCCAGGACATGAACTTCACCGCCGACACCACCTCGGGCGAGGAGGGCGTGGAGCTGTTCCGCGCGATCCGCGAGCAGCACCCCGACCTGCCGGTGATTCTGCTCACCGCATGGACCCATCTGGAGACCGCGGTGGAGCTGGTGAAGGCCGGCGCTGCCGACTATCTCGCCAAGCCCTGGGACGACCACAAGCTGCTGGCCACGGTGGAGAACCTGCTGGAACTCTCCGAGTCCACCCGCGAAGTGAGCCGCGCGCGGCGCGAGCGTCGTCGCCGCCGCGAGGTGCTGCAGACCACCTACGATCTGGACAACCTGGTGTTCGCCTCTGAAGCGATGGCGCGCACGCTGGAGCTGGCCTGCCAGGTGGCGCGCGCCGAGGTGCCGATCCTGATCACCGGGCCGAACGGCGCGGGCAAGGAGCGTATCGCGGCGATCGTGCATGCGAACTCGCTGGTGAAGAAGGGGCCGTTCGTCGCAGTGAACTGCGGCGCACTGCCGGGCGAGCTGATCGAGGCCGAGCTGTTCGGTGCCGACGCGGGCGCCTACACCGGCGCGAACAAGGCGCGTGAGGGCCGTTTCGAGCTGGCCGACGGCGGCACGCTGTTCCTCGACGAGATCGGCAACCTGCCGCTGCCGGGCCAGATGAAGCTGCTGCGCGTGCTGGAGACCGGCCAGTTCGAGCGGCTAGGCTCAGGCAAGACGCGGCAGGCCAAGGTGCGCGTGCTGTCCGCCACCAATGCCGACCTCAAGGCGATGATCCGCGCCGGCACCTTCCGCGAGGACTTGTACTACCGCCTCAACGTGATCGAAGTGAACCTGCCGCCGCTGTCCGAGCGGATCGACGACGTGCTGCCGCTGGCCGAGCATTTCCTCGCCGGCCGCGCCACGCTGGGCGATGCCGCACGCGAGGCGCTGCTGACCTACCCGTGGCCGGGCAACGTGCGCGAGCTGAAGAACGCGATCGAGCGTGCCTCGCTGCTGGCCGGTGGCAAGCCGATCACGCCGGAGCTGCTCAACCTGCCGCAGCTCGCGCCGGCCGCGGCGCGCAACCTCGACGAACCCAGCCGCGAGGCGGTGGAGGGTGCACTGCACCAGGCCGAGGGCGTGGTGAGCCGCGCTGCGCAGTCGCTGGGCCTGTCGCGCCAGGCGCTGTACCGGCGCATGGAGCGCTACGGGCTGATCGCGCCGGCATGACTGATGTCGCTTGCGGGCACCGTGGCGGCGTGGAAAGCTGCCGCAGCGTTCGCGCTTCCCGCCCGGAGATCTCCATGCGCATCCGTAGCCTCGTTTTCCTGTCGCTCTGCCTGCCGGCTTTCACGGTCGTGGCACAGACGGCGTCCGACCAGTTCGCGCCACCCGCACCGACCGCCAGCGTCGCCCCAGCGCACGGCAACGCTTCGCTCGGTGGCGATGCGACGGCGAAACCTTCGCCGTTCAAGTTCAAGAGCGAGCGCAAAGCCTGGGAACCGGAACCGCCGCCGCCGCGCGCCAACGACCAGAACGCGGTGATGGGCACCGAGCGCCCCTGGCAGAACGGCCAGCCGCCAGTGAGTTGCGCACAGACGCCGCACGATCCGGCATGCCGTTGAGCCACGGAGCCTGTTCAATGCCGCCATACAGCCCGCCGGGCCGGGTCGGGTTGCCCGCATGCCTGCGTCGTTACCCGATCGTGGACGGATGTCTACTTCTTGATCCCTCCTTGTCCCTTGCGCAAAAAGCTCACGGCGCGGGCCATGCGGAGACACGGGATAGGCGCATATGTGGAGCCGCCTGAATTCGCTGCAGGGCCGCCTGACGCTGCTGCTCGCGGTGGCCGCGGTGGCCGGTGCGCTGGTTTACGTGGGCCTGACCCAGTGGCCGTTGCCGCAGCTGTTCGAGTGGCTGCACAAGGATCTGTCGGTGTCGCTGCGCACGCCTGCGCAAATGGGCATCTACGGGACCCTCGCGGTCAGTGCCCTGGTGCTGCTGCCACTGGCCTGGTGGCTGGCATATCTGGTGATGGCGCCGGTGAGCCGGCTGCTGCGCGCGCTGGAAGGCGCGGTGGCAAGCTACCGCGACGGCGATTTCAGCTTCTCCATCGCAGCGCGCCGGCGCGACGAGCTGGGTGAGCTGATCCGCATGCACAACGCGCTGGGTCAGACCCTGCGCGAGCAGCGCCAGCACCTGGTGCAGCGCGAACTGCTGCTGGAGACAGTGGTGCAGAACACCCCGGTGGCGCTGGTGCTCACCGACGGCAATGGCCGCGTGGTTTATTCCAACATCGCCTCGCGCCACCTGTTCAACGAGGGCAAGAGCCTCAACGGGCTGGATTTCGCCGAGCTCCTGGCAGAGGCGCCCGAGGCGCTGTCCCGCGCGGTGGAAGGCGGCGAGGACGCACTGCTCAGCGTGGAAATGGACGGCAGCGAGGAGACCTTCCACCTGTCGCAACGCGCCTTCCGCCTGCAGGGGCGGCCGCACCGGCTGCACCTGTTCCGGCGCATGACGCGCGAGCTGTCGCGGCAGGAGGTGGCGACCTGGAAGCGGGTGATCCGGGTGATCAGCCACGAACTCAACAACTCGCTGGCGCCGATCTCCTCGCTGGCGCATTCTGGTGCCGAGCTGGCGCGCCGCGGCGACCTGGAGCGCCTGCCCGGCGTGTTCGCCACCATCAGCGGGCGCGCCAAGCACCTGCATGGTTTCATTGCCGGCTATGCCAGTTTCGCCAAGTTGCCGGCACCGCAACCGCAGGCGATCGAATGGGAGCCGTTCCTGGCCTCGCTGGCGCTGCATTGCCGTTACCAGCTCGCTGCGCCGGCACCTACCCATCCCGGCCGCTTCGACCCGGTGCAGATCGAGCAGGTGCTGATCAACCTGATCAAGAACGCGCACGAATCCGGCAGTGCGGAGGACGAGGTCAGCCTGACCATCCTCGATGCCGGCAGCGAGCTGCGCATCGAAGTGGCCGACCGTGGCCCCGGCATGAGCGAGACCGTGCTGGCGCAGGCCTTGCTGCCGTTCTATTCCACCAAGCGTTCCGGGACGGGGCTTGGCCTCGCGCTGGCCCGCGAGATCGCCGAGGCACACGGCGGACGGGTAGTACTCGCCAATCGCGAGGGCGGCGGCTTGCGCGTGAGCCTGCGCCTGCCGCAATTCAGCAGCAGATAGATCGCGCGGCATCCTGGCGTCGTGGCGCCAATGCAATTGTCTAACACGCCCCGTCTTGCCTAGCATGTGCGTATGTCCCGTACTGCTACGCCACTGCTGACCCGCTTGCGCCGCCATCGCGGACTGTGGGTGCTGGCGCTTGCGGTGCTGCTGATCAAGCTGGTGACCAGTTCGGTTTGCCTGGGCGACGCACCCTCCCAGCGGCTCGTTGCGGCGCAGGCCGCGGTCGGCGTGGCCGCGCTGGCGGTCGACGCCGGTACCGACGACGGCTGTCTGCTGGGCGAGGCCGGCGGGTGCCATTGCGCCTGCGCGCACTCGCTCACCGTGACCAGCGCCAGCGTCGCGTTCGCGCTTTCGCCGCAACCCGAGCGGCTGGAACCTGCCCGTTCCGACACGGGCCACTTGCCGGCCGTGACCGGCTCACTGTTGCGCCCACCCATCGCCTGAAAACGCCATGCCCTGGCGACGCTGCCATGCGGCGCGTCGTCGCGTGACCGTTTTCAGGAGATTTGTGTATGTCTTTTTTTCGAGCGGTGCCCGTGGGTGCCGTGTGTCTGTGGTGGGCGACGTGGCTCCCTGCCGCACCGTTGGTCGAGCCGGTAGCGGCGCCCGCGCCACTGCGCGAGGCAGTGCAAGCCGTCTGGCAGGCCAGTCCCGAAGTGGCGGCGGCGAAGGCCGGGTTCGATGCCGCAGCAGCGCAGGCGCGTGCCGCCGCGCGCCCTTTGTACAACCCGGAGCTGCAGTTCGAAGTCGAGAACGCCGACGTCGATCGGCGCGTGGCCGGCGTGGGCTTGACGCTTGATCTCTCCGGCAAGCGCCGTGCCCGCGCGACGCAGGGTGAGGCCGTCGCGCAGGCGAGTGAGGCTGCCTATGCGCTGGCTCGTCGCGACGTGGCGACGCGCTGGCTGAAGGCCTGGGTAGCGCAGGCGCAGGCAGCGCGCCAGATCGCGTTGGGACGGCAGCGCGTGGAGCTGATGCGTCGCTTCGATGCGCTTGCCGCGGAACGCCTGCGCGTGGGCGACGTGAGCAGTCCCGAGCGCGATCTCGCTGCGCTGGCGCTGGGCGAGGCGCAGATGCAGCAGGCAGCGCTGGTGGGGCAGGAAGCGAGCGCCCGGGCCGCGCTCACGGCGATAGCCGGTCCTGCATCGTCGTTCCCGCGAAAGCAGGAGCCCGGCGCCTTGCCGTCGGGACCGACGCCGCTGGCCCCCGGCCCGCGCCGGGACGACGGGCCGGTCGACTTGCCGCCGATGCCGGTCGGACTGCCGCCCCCGGCGGACAGCGTGGCGCCGGTGGAGGTGGACGTGCTGCCCGAACTCGCGCAGGCCCGCGCCGAGCAGCAGGCTGCCGCGGCCGGCGTGCGTGTGGCGCGGCGTGCGCGCGTGCCTGATCCCACGGTGAGCCTTACCGGTGGCGAGGTACGCAGCGGTTCGCGGCATGACCGCGTGATCGGGCTCAACGTGTCGCTTCCCTTGCCGCTGCTCAACTCCGGCAGCGCCGAGGTGGCCGCCGCACTGGCCGAGGAGGACGCGGCCAGCGCGCGCCGCCGCGCCAGCGAATTCGCGCAGCACGCAGGGCGCGAGGCAGCGCGTGTCCGCTACGCCGCGCTGCGCGAGACAGCCGGCGCATTTCGCCAAGGTCGTGCCGGCGCATTCGCCGAGCGTACGGCGCTGCTGGAAAAGCTCTGGCGTGCCGGCGAGATCGGCACCGGCGACTACCTGACGCAGCTCAAGCAGAGCCTGGACACCGCGCTGTCCGGACAAGAGCTGCAAGCCCAGGCCTGGCAGGCCTGGTTCGACCATCTCGCCGCCGCCGGTCGCTTGAACGACTGGCTGGACGGCCGCGGCACCGGAGTCTCCCCATGAAGCACATGATTCTTTTGCGCAGCGCGTTCGTGCTGGCCTTCGCCTGCATACCACTCGCCGCGGCGCCCGCATTCGCCGCCGGCACCGGGCGTGCCGACGCGCCCGATCCGCTGACGCTGGATCCCGCCACGATGCACGAAACGGGCATTGAGATCGCCACGCTCGCGAGGCGACCGCTCGCTGAGGAGTTGAAAGCCCCTGGCGAGGTGCGCGTCGACGCCTATTCCACCGTGCTGGTGACCCCACGTGTGGAGGCCCAGGTACTCGATCGGCGAGTGCAGCTGGGCGATGCGGTGAAGGCCGGCCAGCCGCTGCTGAAACTTTCCAGCGTGGCGGTGGCCGAGACCCAGGGCGCGCTGATCGTGGCCGAGCAGGATTGGCAGCGCATCGCCCAGCTCGGTCCGCAGGCAGTGTCGGGCCGCCGCTACGCCGAGGCGAAGGTGGCGCGCGACCAGGCCCGCGCAAAGCTGCGCGCCTACGGCCTCACCGAGGGCCAGATCGCCGCGCTGCTGCGCAAGGGTTCGGCGGCGGCCGACGGTGGCTTCGAGCTGCTCGCGCCGGTGGCCGGTCGCGTGGCCAGCGACGATTTCCTGGTCGGCGAGCGGGTGGAGCCTGGCCGTACCTTGTTCACGTTGGTGGAGGAGGGCACGGTGTGGGTGGTGGCGCAGTTGCCGCCGCGCGAAGCCGAGCGCGTGGTGCCAGGCGCCGCCGTGCGCATCGACGCGCACGGGCAGACGCTCGCGGGCAAAGTGGTGGGCCGCGCCCACGCCACCGACGAGCGCACCCGCACGGTGCCGGTGCGCATCGCGGTGGACAACCGCAGGGACCTGATGCATCCGGGCGAATTGGTGGATGCACGCATCGCGGCGGGCGGCGCCACCAGCGAACTGGCGGTGCCCGACGGAGCGGTGGTGCTACTGCTGAACCAGCCCACCGTGTTCGTCGACCGCGGCAATGACCGTTTTGAGCCAGTGGCGGTGGAAGTGGGCGCCGCGCGCGAAGGCTGGACGCCGATTCGCCAGGGCCTTGCGCCCGGTGCGCGCTACGTAAGCCGCGGAGCGTTCGCGCTGAAGGCGCGCCTGCTGCGCTCGCAACTGGGAGAGCACTGATGCTGGAACGACTCGTTGCGCTTTCGCTGCGCTACAAGCTGCTGGTGCTGATCGCCTTCGCGGCGATCGCCTTCCTCGGCGTGCAGGCCGTGCGCCAGTTGCCGATCGACGCCTTCCCCGACGTGACGCCGGTGCAGGTGAATGTCTATACCGAGGCGCCCGGCCTGGCCGCCGAGGATGTGGAGCAACTGCTTACCACGCCGGTGGAGTCCGCGCTGGGCGGCCTGGCAGGCGTGGAGGAAATCCGCTCCACCAGCTTGTTCGGGCTGTCGTATGTGTCGGTGAACTTCAGCGACAAAACCGACGTCTATTTCGCCCGCCAGCTGGTCAACGAACGCCTGCAGCAGGTGGCCGAGCAATTGCCGGCGGGCTATGGCAAGCCGGCGATGGGGCCGAACATCTCGGGCCTGGGCCAGGTGCTCTGGTACACGGTGGAACGCGGCGACGACCAGGCGGCCGCGCCCTCGGACATCGACTTGCGCACGTTGCAGGATTGGAACCTGCGCCTCGCGTTGCGCACTGCGCCGGGTGTGGACGACGTCATTTCGTGGGGCGGGCGGGAGAAGCAATACCAGGTGCGCGTGGATCCGATGAAACTGATCGCGCATCGGCTCGGTTTCAAGGATCTGATCGATGCGCTGCAGGCCAACAATGCCCAGGTAGGCGGCAACTTCGTCGACGTGGGCCGCGAGCAATACCTGGTGCGCGGGCTGGGGCTGGTGCGCAATGCCGCCGACATCGGTCGCATCGTGCTGAAGAGCGAGGGTGGTACGCCGGTCTATCTGCGCGACGTGGCCAGCGTTGTCGAGGCCGATGCGCCGCGCACCGGCGCGGTGACGCGCGATGGCAGGGAAGTAGTGCTTGGCATGGCGCTTGCGCGCATCGGCGAAAACGCCAAGAACGTGGTCGATGGCGTGAAGACACGGTTGAAGAAACTCGCCGCCAACTTGCCGCCCGGGGTGTCGCTGAAGACGGTGTACGAGCGCACCGACCTGGTGAACGCCGCGGTGGGCACTGCCCAGCGTGCCTTGATCGAGGGCTCGCTGCTGGTGGCGCTGGTGCTGTTCCTGTTCCTGGGCGAACTGCGCAGCGCACTGGTGGTGGTGGTGGCGCTGCCGCTGGCGATGCTGATCGCCTTCATCTGCATGGAGCAGGCAGGTCTCTCGGCAAATCTCATGTCGCTGGCGGGTCTGGCGATCGGTATCGGCATGATGGTGGACGGCGCGCTGGTGATGGTGGAGAACGCGTTTCGCCTGATGGCCGAGCAGAAGGCGCGCGGCCTGCCGCTGGATCGCAGCACCGCGGTACTGGAAGCCGCGCGCGAAGTGGCCAAACCGATGGCGTTCGCCATCGGCATCATCATCGTGGTGTTCCTGCCGCTGTTCAGTCTGGAAGGGCTGGAGGGCAAGCTGTTCAAGCCGATGGCGTTCAACATCGCCTTCGCCATGGCGGGTTCGCTGCTGCTGGCGTTGACCTTGATCCCGGTGCTGGCGGCACTGGTGCTGAAACCGGGCGAGGAGAAGGACACGCGCCTGGTGGCGTGGCTCAAGCGCGGTTACGGCAGGTTGCTCGTGTGGTCGCTTGGCCATCGCAGGCGCGTGCTGGGCATCGCGGGCGGCGTGCTCGTCGCCAGCCTTGCCCTGTTTCCCTTCCTCGGCAAGGAGTTCATGCCGAACCTGAGGGAGGGCGCGATCATGTGGCGAGTGACCTCGATACCCTCGGCGTCGCTGGACGAGTCCATTGCCATCTCGAAGCAGGTGTCCGCGCTCATCAAGGGCAAGTTCCCCGAGGTGGACACCACGCTGGCGATGATCGGCCGCGCCGAAAAGGGCGAGACGGCGGATGTGAACTACATGGAGGTGTACACGCCGCTCAAGCCAAAGTCGCAATGGCGCAAGGGCGCCACGCTGGAAAGCCTCGAAGCCGACATGCAGCGCGAACTTTCCGCCGCGCTGCCGACAGCGGTGGTGAGCTACACCCAGCCGATACAGATGCGCATCGAGGAGCTGATCTCTGGCGTGCGCGCCACGCTGGCCCTGAAGCTCCAGGGCGACGACTTGGCCGAGCTGGATCGTCTGAGCGGCCGCATCAAGAACGTGCTGGCCACGGTGCCGGGCGTGGCCGATCTCGCGCTGGAAGCGAACCTCGGCAAGCCCCAGGTTCGCATCCAGGTGGATCGCGACGCGCTGGCGCGCTATGGGCTGAACGTCGACGGCGTGCTCGCCGTGGTGAAGAACGGCATCGGCGGCGAAGCGGTAGGCAGCTTGCTCGACGGCGTGAAGCGTTTCGATATCGCGCTGCGGCTGGACAACGCCGACAAGGCCTCGCCCGAGGCGATCGGGCGCATCCCGATCCGTACACCTTCGGGTGCGCTGGTGCAGCTCGCGCAGGTGGCGGATGTCGAGGTGGCTGAAGGCTACTCCTTCATCCGCCGCGAGTCGCTGCGCCGGCAGGCGGTGATCCAGATGGATGTGCGCGGGCGCGATATAGACGGCTTCGTCAGGGAGGCGAACGCCAGGATCGCGCAGGCGGTGCGGTTGCCGGTCGGCTACAGCACCGAATGGGGCGGCGCATTCGAGAATCAGCGTCGTGCGATGGCACGGCTGGCGCTGATCGTGCCGATCACGATCGGCTTCATCTTCGTGCTGCTCTACACCGCGTTCAATTCCCTGCGCCAGGCGGCGCTGATCCTCGCCAACGTGCCCTTTGCGGCGGTGGGTGGCGTGATAGCGCTGGCGCTTACCGGGCAGTACCTCTCGGTGCCCTCGGCGATCGGCTTCATCGCGGTGTTCGGCGTGGCGATGTTGAACGGCATCGTGCTGGTGAGCTTCCTGAACGATCAGCGCAAGCAAGGCATGGGCGTGCGCGAGGCCGTGTTGCGTGGCGCCGCGCTGCGCCTGCGCCCGGTGTTGATGACCGCCGGCGTGGCGGTGCTGGGCCTGCTGCCCATGTTGCTCTCCAGTGGCGTCGGCGCGGAAACCCAGCGCCCGCTGGCTGCCGTGGTGGTGGGCGGTCTGGTCACCTCGACCCTGCTGACCCTGTTGCTGCTGCCGTTGCTGTACGACTGGGCGGAGGGGCGCACGGAACGGCATTGAGCAGCCGTGCGGGAGCGCATCCGGCGCGCGACAAGACCTCTTCGCAGGTGGCCTTCGGCGCACCGGGCGCGCTCCTGCCATCGTCTCCCGGCAGCCCGCCGGCCCGCCTATACTGCAACTCTCATCGGGGGAAAGGAGAGCAGGTCATGGGACAGTTTCTTGCCTTGGTCATCGTGGTGCTGGTGGTCGTCACGCTGCTCAAGATGGTGCGCATCGTGCCGCAGGGTTTCGAGTGGACGGTGGAGACCTTCGGCAAATACACGCGCACGCTCACGCCGGGCCTGCACCTGCTGATTCCGATCTACCAGTCGGTCGGGCGCAAGATGAACATGATGGAGCAGGTGCTGGACGTGCCCTCGCAGGACGTCATCACCAAGGACAACGCCGTGGTGCGCGTGGACGGCGTGGTGTTCTACCAGGTGCTGGACGCCGCCAAGGCCGCCTACGAGGTGGCCCAGCTGGAGCAGGCCTCGCTGGCGCTCATCATGACCAACATCCGTACCGTGCTCGGCTCGCTGGACCTCGACGAGAGCCTGAGTCAGCGCGACGCGATCAATGCCAAGCTGCTGCGCGTGGTGGACGAGGCGACCCACCCATGGGGCGTCAAGGTCAATCGCATCGAGATCAAGGACATCGCCCCGCCGCGCGACCTGGTGGACGCGATGGCGCGGCAGATGAAGGCCGAGCGTGAGAAGCGCGCGAACATCCTCGACGCCGAGGGCCTGCGTCAGGCGGCGATCCTCAAGGCCGAGGGCGCCAAGCAATCGGTGATCCTCGCCGCCGAAGGCGAGAAGGAAGCCGCGTTCCGCGCCGCCGAGGCGCGCGAGCGCACTGCGGAGGCCGAAGCCAAGGCCACCACCATGGTTTCCAGCGCGATCGCCAGCGGCAACGTCAATGCGCTCAACTACTTCGTCGCCAACAACTACGTCGATGCGCTGAAGGCGATGGCCGCGTCGCCGAACCAGAAGATGCTGCTGCTGCCGATCGAAGCCACCGGCGTGATCGGTGCGATGGCCGGTATTGCCGAGCTGGCCAAGGAGTCGTTGGGCCAGCAGCAGGCTGCTGCCAGGGCCATGCCGCCGTCGCGCTGACGCGCTTTTCTCCCCTCTCCCGCTTTGCGGGAGGGGGGCGGGGGAGAGGGCGCTTTTCGCGGAGGAAGCAGGCATGACCAACCTGGATCACGCCAAATCCATGCGTTCGGCCCCAACTCAAGCCGAGCAACGCCTCTGGTACCACCTGCGCGCCCACCGCTTCCTCGGCCTGAAGTTCAAGCGCCAGAAACCGCTCGGCCCGTATATCGTCGATTTCGTCTGCATGGAGCAGGGGCTCGTGGTTGAACTCGACGGCAGCCAACACGGCGATCAAGTCGCCTATGATCGTGAACGTGATGCGTGGCTGGCGGGGCAGGGGCTGACCGTGCTGCGCTTCTGGAATCACGATGTAATGAACCAGACGGAAAGCGTGCTCGAACGAATCAGGCAATTCGTGGAAGCCGCGCCCTCTCCCCCAACCCCTCTCCCGCAAGCGGGAGAGGGGAGCCAATAGCCAGGATTTTCAAATGCTCGGACAGATCGCAACACACTACCTGTGGTGGATCCTCGCCTTGCTGCTGATCGCGGGCGAAGTCATGGTGCCCGGCTATTTCCTGCTATGGATCGGCATCGCTGCCGCTGCGATGGGCGTGTTGCTGTGGCTGATTCCCGGCATGGGCTTGCTGTTGCAGGCCGTGCTGTTTGCCGTGCTGGCGCTGGCTGCCTGCTTCGCTTATGCGCGATGGTTGCGACCGCGGATCGAACGTCGCGCGCCCGGCGGCGAACGGCTGAACCGTCGCGCCGAACAGATGATCGGCCAGCGTTATGAGTTGGTCGAGGCCATCGTCAACGGTCGCGGCAAGGTGCGCGTGGGCGATGGCCAGTGGCTGGTCAGCGGGCCTGACCTGCCGCTGGGCAGCACGGTGGAAGTGGTGGCGGTGGACGGCACCACGCTCAAGGTGCGCGCTTTGAACCTGTCCGATGCCTCCGCATAGCCCGCGTTGCGTTGCCGTGGCTGTCAGGTGGTGGCGCGTGGCGCAGCGCCTGCCTGGTCGGCAGGCCAAGCTGCGCGCTGCCGCATGGCGGCCACCGCAAGGCAACCCCTGCACCTATGAATTCCGGGGCCAGGTCTGTTTGCCCGCATCCCTGCGTCATCACTCCGTCGTGGACGGACGTCCACTCCTCGCTCCTCAAAGCCGAGTCCATCCATGGACTCTCCCCGCGTGCCTTCGTTCTTCCTTGGCCTACGCACAAACAGCTCCCGGCGCGGGCCACGTGGGGGCATCGGACAGGCTCTACGCATGAACGTACCGGTCGCGGGCGCCCAGCCTCTTGTCACCGCCGCGCTGAACACGCGCATCGCCTTTCTGCTGGAGCTGGCGCGGCGGCTGCACCAGTACGGCACCTCGGCACCGCGACTGGAGATGGCGATCGATCTCAGTGCGCGGCGGCTGGGCCTGCAGGCCGACGTATGGTCCAGCCCCACCGCGATCATCATTTCCTTCTCCGACCTGGGGCAGGGCGATGAGGGTGTGGCGCAAACCACCCAGGTGATGCGGCTCGCCCCCGGTGACATCAACCTGGCGCGTCTGTGCGAGGCGGACGACATCGCCGACCGGGTGATCGCAGGCGAACTGGACCTGCGCGAAGGTTTCCGGCTGTTGCGCGAATTGGGTGCGCCGGATACGCGCAAGGCGAAGATCAATACCGTCGCCAGCTATGGCCTGTCCGCCGCCAGCATCGCAGCATTGTTCCTGCACAGCTCATGGGTGGATCTGGTGGTGGCCGGTGTGGTCGGTGTGCTGATCGGCTGCATCACCCTCCTGTCCGCCACGCGCCCGCGGTTGGCAGTGGCCAGCGACGCGATCAGCGCGATCGTGGCGACCGCGGTGGCGATCCTGGTCAGCGCCTTCGTGGTGCCGCTGGCGATCAAATCGGTGGTGCTGGCGGCGCTGATCATCTTGGTGCCGGGCATGTCGCTCACCACAGCGGTGCGCGAGGTATCCAGCGGACACCTGGTATCGGGCATGGCGCGCCTGGGCGGCGCCATGGCGACGCTCCTGAAGCTGGTCTTTGGCACGGTGGCGACCACCGAGGTCTGCGCCGCGTTTGGTATCCATGCGCGCGATTTCGCGCTGCCGCCGTTGCCGGGGTGGACCGACTGGCCGGCGCTGCTGGTGGCGGCGGTGGCGTTCGCGATGCTGTTCCGCGCCGCGCGGCGCGACTGGCCGGCCGTGGTCGTGGCGGTGATCGCCGGCTATCTCGCCACGCGCTGGGGCGGCGAATTTTCCGGGCGCCTGCCCAGCGCGCCATTCGGCGTGTTCATCGGCGGCCTGCTGGTCAGCGCGTTGGCCAACCTGTATGCGCGGATATCGAAACGGCCGGGCGCGGTGATCCGCGAACCGGGCATCCTGCTGCTGGTGCCGGGCAGCGTGGGCTTCCGCAGCGTATCCTTCCTGTTGGAGCGCGACACCAGCCTTGGCATGGACACGGCCCTGCTGCTGCTTACCCTGTTGGTGTCGCTGGTGGCGGGCCTGCTGTTCGGTGAGCTGTTGGTATCGCCGCGTCGCTCCCTGTAATCCGGCGCATATCGGATTCGCGGGCTGTCGGTTACGAATGCGTCGAAGAGGGTCGAGCTAACTGCTCTGTTTGCTTCATCTCTCCTGCGAGAAGTGAAAAAAGGGCGTCGATGCCCCGTTCTGCTGACTGGAAAAGGAGATGGGGGCTCGCAAAATTCCACCTGCGAAAGCCCATAAAAAAACGCCGACCCGAGGGTCGGCGTTTTCATGACGAGCGGGAGTATCGCGAATCAGATCAGCAGATCCTTTTCCTTCTTGCCGGCCTTCAGCGCTTCGTTGAACCAGCGCGGACGCTTGCCGCGGCCGGACCAGGTCTGCTCGGCATTCGCCGGATTGCGGTACTTCGGAGCCACGGTGCCGCCGCTGCGGCGCTTGCCGCCGCGGGCGCCGCCGAAAATGTCGTCGAAGCTGTAACCCTCGGCCTTGATCAGCGCATGGACCTTTTCACGCAGCTTGGAAACCTTTTCCTTGCGCAATTCGGTCTGGCGCGACTGCGCCTTGTTGATCAGGTCGTTGAGTTGGTTGTGGTTGAGATTCTTGATATCGATGGCCATCGAAAGCTCCCGTTACGATGAGAATTTTGGTGAACCGGTTGAATGCATGGCGGCTGGCATTACCGGTGCGGCGGCCATTCTTGCGCAAATAATCCATATTTGCAAAGCAGATGGTTTCACAAAAAACCAATGTCGCGGGTGCCGGACATTCTATTTCGCCATTACGCGGGATAATCGAATTCGGCATGGCGTTCGCGGCATGAAAACAAACGGCCGCGCATGGCGGCCGTTTGTTGTGTTCATGACGGGTGGTTTTCAGTCGAGCAAACCGAACAGTTCGTCACGGGTCACCGCGCGGCTTTCCGCTTCGTGGCGGGCGCGGTATTCCAGCGTGCCGGCGGCGAGGCCGCGCTCGCTGACCACTACGCGATGCGGAATGCCGATCAGTTCCATGTCGGCGAACATGGCGCCGGGGCGCAGGCCGCGATCGTCCAGCACGGTTTCGATGCCGCGCGCCGAAAGCTCCTGATACAGCGACTCGGCGGCGGCGGCGATCTCGGGATTGCCCTTCGGGTTGATCACGCACACTGCCATGCGCCATGGCGCCATCGCCTCCGGCCACACAATGCCGGCCTCGTCGTGGCACTGCTCGATCGCCGCCGCCACGATGCGGCTGATGCCGATGCCGTAGCAGCCCATCAGCATGACCTTGGCCTTGCCCTGGTCGTCCAGCACGGTGGCGCCCAGTGCCTCCGCGTACTTGGCGCCAAGCTGGAATACGTGGCCCACCTCGATGCCGCGGGCCAGGCGCAAGGTGCCCTTGCCGTCGGGCGAGGGGTCGCCTTCGACCACCTGGCGGATGTCCTCGACGCGGGTGATGCGGGCGTCGCGTTCCCAGTTGGCGCCGGTGTAATGCGTGCCGTCGGCGTTGCCGCCACAGACGAAGTCGGCCAGCACGGCCGCACTGCGGTCCACGATCACCCGGATCGAACCGGGCAGGCCGGCTGGACCGATGAAGCCGGGGCGGGCGCCGATAGCGGCGAGGATTTCCTCTTCGCCGGCGAGCTCGAATTCATCGGGCAGTTCCGCCAGCTTGCCAGCCTTCACTTCGTTGAGTTCGTGGTCGCCGCGCAGGCACAGTGCCACCAGGCCGTCTTTGCCGCGTACCAGCAGGATTTTCACGCATTGCGAGGGCGCGACCTTGAGGAAGGCGCTGACTTCGGCGATGGTTTTCTGGCTGGGTGTGTCCACTCGCGTCAATTCGGCGGAGGGAGCGTGGCGCAACGTGGTCGGCGCCAGCGCTTCGGCCTTTTCGACGTTGGCGGCGTAATCGGAGCCGTCGGAAAACACGATGGCGTCTTCGCCCGAATCGGCCAATACCTGGAATTCGTGGCTTGCATTGCCGCCGATCGCGCCCGTATCGGCCTGCACCGCGCGGAATTTCAAACCAAGCCGGGTGAAGATGCGCGCATAGGCGTCATACATCGCCTGATAGGTTTCGGCGAGCGAATCCTGGTTGAGATGGAAGGAATAAGCATCCTTCATCAGGAATTCGCGCGCGCGCATCACGCCGAAACGGGGGCGGATCTCGTCGCGGAACTTGGTCTGGATCTGGTAGAAATTGACCGGCAGCTGCTTGTAACTGTTGAGCTCGTTGCGCGCGTAATCGGTGATCACTTCCTCGGCGGTGGGCGCGTAGCAGAATTCCTGTTCCTTGCGATCCTTGATCTTCAGCAGCTGCGGGCCGAATTTCGCCCAGCGGGCGGTCTCCTCCCACAGCTCTTTAGGCTGGATCGTGGGCATCAGCATTTCGATGGCGCCGGCGCGGTTCATTTCCTCGCGCACCACGTTTTCCACCTTGCGCAGCACGCGCAGACCCAGCGGCGACCAGGTGTAAAGGCCGGAAGCGAGCTTGCGGATCATGCCGGTGCGCAGCATCAGCTGGTGGCTGGCGATCTCGGCGTCGGCAGGTACTTCCTTGACGGTGGCCAGATGGAATTGGCTGAGGCGCATGCAGGCGGTTTCCGGCGTTGAAAGAGCCAGATTATAGCGGTGCGCCGTGCTGCGCTGCGGAACCCGCGATCGCGGGTCCGCAGCCTGGTGGTGGCTTATTGCCCGGCGCAGTACTGCCGATACTGCGCGTTGGCGGTTTCGATCTGTTGCTTGCGCTGGTCGTCGCTGAGCACGGCGGGTTTGCCGGCTTGCTGCATCACCACCGGGCCGCTGGCCTGCAGGGTGGCGAGGTTGGACTTCAGCGTGGCGCACAGCCTGGCGCGATTGGCCGGGGTGTCGGTCATCGGGGCCGGGGCAGCGCTGTTGGCCGGCGCGGAGGTATTGCTGGTAGCCGGCTGCGGTGCCGGCGTATCGGAGGATTCCACGCCGCCGGCCAGCTTCACCGTCTGGTAGCGGGTGCCTTCGGTGGGCGCGGATTGCGAGTAGTGCACCGTGCCCTTGGCGTCCGTCCATTTGTAGATTTGCTGGGCGGCGGCCAGCGGGGCGATCAGCAGCAGCGCCACGGCGATCAGCGAACGAGGCATGGAGTTCTCCAGACAAGCGCGGAAGATGTCCGGGCGAATCCCCCCCCCCCGGATGGTGCACTAGTAGACCGCCGGGGCCGTCCGGACTCAAGCGGGCGATGATCGAGAGCCTGATCGATGTCACAACATGGCCTGCGTCAGGCGCCCGCGTGCCGTCGATTTTCCCTGGTCCGGGTGCAAACCGTTCCCGGGGCGGGGCATGCGGCGACATCCAACAGGCTCTAAACTGCGCGCATCCTGTCACGGATTGATCCATGAGCGACTCCCTGCCCGTACGCCCGCCCCGGCACCGCGGCATCTACCTGCTGCCGAACCTGTTTACCACCGGGGCGATGTTCGCCGGCTTCTACGCGATCATCGCCAGCATCGGCGGCCGTTTCGGGGATGCGGCGGTGGCGGTGTTCATCGCCGCGCTACTGGACGGCATGGACGGCCGGGTGGCGCGCCTCACCGGCACGCAGAGCGAATTCGGCGTGCAGTACGACTCGTTGTCGGACCTGGTGAGCTTCGGCCTGGCGCCGGCGCTGGTGATGTATACGTGGTCGCTCTCCACGCTGCGCGACTTCGGCCCGCTGTGGGGCAAGCTGGGCTGGGCCGCGGCCTTCATCTACGCCGCCTGCGCCGCGCTGCGGCTGGCGCGCTTCAACACCCAGGTGGGGGTGGCCGACAAGCGCTACTTCCAGGGACTGGCCAGCCCGGCCGCGGCCGCGGTGTGCATGTCCTTCGTGTGGAGCATGGAAAAGTGGTCGGTTCCGGGGACCGACCTGTGCTTCGTCACGCCGTGGATCGCGGTGATCCCCGGCCTGCTGATGGTCAGCCGTTTCCGCTATTTCAGCTTCAAATCGCTGCCGCTGGGCGACCGCCAGCGCGTGCCCTTCGTGTGGGTCGTGGTGGCGCTGCTGCTGCTGCTGGTGCTCTCCCTCGATCCGCCGCGCGTGCTGCTGGCCGGTTTCACGATCTACCTGCTTTCCGGCCCGGCACTCACCTTGTGGGGGCTGGCCGGCCATCGCCGCCGGCCGCGGCGAGGAGAGCGGGCGTGAGCGCGCCGGCCGTCGCATCGGTGACTGCCGCGCACCGCGCGCGGGTGCTGCATGCGTTGGGCCTTACGCCGTGGCAGTGTCGGCAGGTGGCAACGGACAGCGTAGAGCTGCCGGTGGATGAACAACCCTCGCCAACGGCCACGCATGCCGATTGCGTGGTGCTGCTGCCGGTGGCCTGCGGCGCTCGCGAGCTGGACCTGCTGGGACGCGCCCTGACCAGCGGCGGCGCGCCGCTGGCACGTGCCGCACGCGTGCAGGTGCAAGCCGGCCAGGAGGAAATCGCGGTGCCGCAGGCGCGCGCCTACCTGGCCTGCGGCGAGGCGCAAGCGCATGCCCTGGGGCGCAGCCTGCCGATGCAGGTCACGGCGCAGGCGCAGATCGTGCTGGTGGACGAACCGGCTCGCCTGCTGGGCGACGCCGCCGCCAAGCGGCGGCTTTGGATCGCGCTGCGTACCTTGCGCCGCAGCCTGGCCGCGGCAGGGCGCTGAACTCATGGTCGCGGTCGCCCGTCCGGCCAGCCACATGCGCCTGATGCGCCTGGACGACCTCGACGACGTCGCGGCGGTGGAGCAGGATTCCTACGACTTTCCGTGGACGCGGGGCATCTTCGCCGACTGCCTGAAGGCGGGGCATCCGTGCTGGGTGCTGTGCATCGACGAGGAACTGGCCGGCTACGGCATCCTCTCGGTGGGCGCGGGCGAGGCGCACGTGCTCAACATCTGCATCGCCTCCGGATACCGCGGCCGCGGGCTGGGCAGGCACCTGCTGGGTCGCCTGCTGGACGTGTCGCGTTGGAGCGGCGCGCAGCGCGTGTTCCTGGAAGTGCGGCCCTCGAACCCGCTGGCGAAGGCCTTGTACGAGTCGATAGGTTTCCGCGAGATCGGCCGGCGCCCGCGCTATTACCCGGCGAAAGACGGGCGCGAGGACGCGATCGTGATGGGGCTCGATATGGCCGAAGGCCATATCGAGAAATAGGTAAAGGGGGGGGGCTTCTGCTGCAAGATTGGCCCCTCACCCCAGGCCTCTCCCCGATGGGGAGAGAGCGCGAAGCCGGTCAATCCTTCAGCTTTTCAGCCTGCTCGCGCATCGCCGTGAGCTGGGTATTCCACTCCACGATGCGCTGCCGTTCCTGCGCCACCACTTCGGCCGGCGCATTGGCGACGAAGTTCGCGTTGCCCAGCTTGCCTTCGCACTTCCTGATCTCGCCCTCGACACGGGCGATCTCCTTGGCAAGCCGCGCCTGCTCGGCGCCGAGGTCGATCAACCCGGCCAGCGGGATCAGTACGCGCAGCGAGCCCACCACGGCGGCCGCAGCGGCGGGCTCCGCGGCGCCCGGTTCGATCCATTGCGGCGCTTCGGTTCGCGCGAGGAAGGCGATCTGTGCGGCGAACTTCGCGGTGCGCGCGCGATCCGTGGCCTCGCCGCCGGCGAGCAGCAGGGGGATGGTCTTGCCCGGCGCGATGTTCATCTCCGAGCGGATCCTGCGGATGCCCGAGAGCACGGCCTTGAACCATTCGATCTCGGCAGTAGCCGCGTCGTCGGAGGCGAAGTCCGCCGCCTGCGGGTAGGGGCGTGCATACACGCTGGCATCGGCAAGGCCGAGGCGCGGCGCCACCTCTTGGTAGATCTCTTCGGTGATGAACGGGATCACCGGATGCAGCGCGCGCAGCACGGCTTCCAGCACCACCAGCAAGGTGTGGCGCGTGGACGCGGCAGCCTGCGCATCGTCGCCGTTCAGTGCCGGCTTGGAGAGTTCGAGGAACCAATCGCAGTACTCGTTCCACACGAACTCGTACAGCGCCTGCGCCAGGTGATCGAAGCGATACGAGACGAAGTGCTGTTCGACTTCGGTCAGCGTCTGCTTGAGGCGGGTGAGGATCCAGCGCTCGGCCTCGGTCGCCGGCGCACCGGCCGCCGCGGGAACCTGGCCCTCGGGCAGGTTCATCAGCACGAAGCGCGCCGCATTCCACAGCTTGTTGCAGAACGCCTTGTAGCCTTCGGCGCGCTTCAGGTCGAAGTTGATCGTGCGGCTATAGCTGGCCAGCGCGGCGAAGGTGAAGCGCAGCGCGTCGGTGCCGATGGCCTTGATGCCTTCGGGGTATTCCTTGCGGATGCGCTTTTCCACCTTCTCGCGCACTTGCGGAATCAGCAGGGACTTGGTGGATTTCGCCACCAGCGGTTCCAGCTCGATGCCGTCGATCAGGTCCAGCGGGTCCAGGGTGTTGCCCTTGGACTTGGACATCTTCTGGCCTTCGGCGTCGCGCACGATGGCGTTGATGTACACCTCGCGGAACGGCACCTGGCCGGTGAAGTACTTGGTCGCCATCACCATGCGGGCGACCCAGAAGAAGATGATGTCGAAGCCGGTGACCAGCACCGCGCTGGGCAGGAAGATCTTGTCGGCCTGCCAGTTGGCGACGACTTCGCCGCGCTCGTTCTTCACCGGGCCATCCAGCGGCCAGCCCAGGGTGGAGAACGGCCACAGCGCGGAGGAGAACCAGGTGTCGAGCACATCCTCGTCCTGCTTCAGAGCGCCGACCGGCGCGACGGCGGCATGCGCGCGCGCGTCCGCTTCGTCCTCGCCCACGAAGATGTTGCCCGCCTCGTCGTACCACGCCGGAATGCGATGCCCCCACCAGAGCTGGCGGCTGATGCACCAGTCCTGGATGTTGTCCAGCCACTGCGTGTAGGTGGTGGTCCAGTTCTCCGGCACGAACGTGATGTCGCCCGAACGCACGGCATCGAGCGCCGGTTCGGTGATCGCCTTGCGGCCACCTGGGCGGCCATCTTGCTGCACGTTCGAGGTGAGGTCGACGAACCACTGGTCGGTGAGCATCGGCTCGATCACCGCGTCCGAACGCTGGCTCACCGGCACCTGCAGCTTGTGTGCCTTGGTTTCGACCAGCAGGCCGGCGGCTTCGAGGTCGGCCAGTACGCGCTTGCGCGCGTCGTAGCGGTCCAGGCCGCGGTAAGCCTCCGGCGCGTTGTCGTTGACCTTGGCGTCCAGCGTGAAAATGGTGATCGGCGCCAGTTTGTGACGCTGGCCGATGGCGTAGTCGTTGAAGTCGTGCGCCGGGGTGATCTTCACGCAGCCGGTGCCGAACTCGCGGTCGACGTAGTCGTCGGCGATCACCGGGATCTCGCGGCCGGCCAGCGGCAGCTTCAGCGTCTTGCCTATCAGGTGGGCGTAGCGTTCGTCCTCCGGGTGCACCGCCACGGCGACGTCGCCGAGCATGGTCTCCGGACGGGTAGTGGCGACCACCAGCGATTCATCGCTGCCCGCGACCGGGTAGCGGATCGACCACATGTGGCCGTCGCGCTCGACGTTGTTCACTTCCAGGTCGGAGACGGCGGTGCCCAGCACCGGGTCCCAGTTCACCAGCCGGTTGCCGCGGTAGATCAGGCCGGCGCGGTACCACTCCACAAACACTTTGCGCACCGCGGCGGACAGGCCTTCGTCCATGGTGAAGCGTTCGCGCGACCAATCCGCGGCGGCGCCGATGCGGCGCATCTGGTTCGTGATGGTGGAGCCGGATTCCTCCTTCCACTGCCACACGCGCTCCACGAACGGCTCACGTCCCAGGTCGTGGCGCGTCTTGCCTTCGGCGGCGAGCTGGTTCTCCACGATCTTCTGGGTGGCGATGCCTGCATGGTCGGTACCCACCTGCCACAGCACGTTCATGCCGCGCATGCGCTGGTAGCGCACCAGCATGTCCATCACGGTCTGCTGGAAGGCGTGGCCCATGTGCAAGGTGCCGGTGACATTCGGCGGCGGCAGCAGGATGCAGTAGGGCTCACCCTGGCCCGACGGCTTGAACGCGCCGCTGGCTTCCCAGCGTGCGTACCACGTCGACTCGATCTGGGCGGGTTCGAAACTCTTTTCCATGGGGACTCGCGATGGCGCGCACCGGCCGGGTGCGGGATCTGGCGTCAAAGCCTTGAATTGTACGGGGGCGGGGCCGGCGGACAAAGCGCTGGGGCCGCCCGCGGCGTACCGCCGGGCCGGCCGCGGGTCTCACTGTTCGACGAGTTCGCCGCCCCAGCTGGCAGGGTCCGCATCGGCCACCGTCTGCGTGAACGTCCATAGATGGCCGCCGATATCCATGGCCGAATACTGGCGCTCGCCGTAGGGCCAACTGGCCGGCTCGCGGACGATGCGCGCCCCGGCGGCCACGGCCTGCGCATGGTGGGCGTCGGCATCGTCCACTCGCACCATCACGGATTGCCGCGGCGGCTGTTCGCCGCTTTCCGGGCCGGCGTCGCTGACCACCATCGCCCCGTCGCCGTAGACGAGCTGGATGCGGTGGTCGCCGATGCGCAGCCTGGGGCGGAACCCGAACGCCCGGCACAGCCAGTCGGCCGCCTCACGCACGTCGGCGTAGCCGAGCACGGGAATGACGGTGGCGTTCGGGATGGATCGATTGGTGCGCATGAACGGGGCTCCACGCAGCCGGCGGATCGGGTGCTCTCACCCTTGCCGGATCATCCCAGCTTGCGTGCGATGACGTAAGTGGCGATGGCGCAGGCGCTGGCGACGTTCATCGAAGAGTTTTCGCCGCACATCGGGATGTGCACGGTGGCGTCCGAGACATCCAGCAGCGGTTGGCAGACGCCGGCGCTCTCGTTGCCCAGGACCAGGCAGATGCGGTCGCCGGGCACGACGGGGAGTTCGGCGAGGTCGATGCTGGTCGAGCTGATTTCAAGGCTGACGATGCGGTAGCCGGCCTGCTTCAGCGCCGCCACGATCGGCAGCGGATCGTCGGCATGGACGGAGGGCACGCGCTGCTCGGTAGTGCGCGCGGCCTTGCGGGCTTTCGGATGCGCCGGGGTGCAGGAACGCCCGGTGAGGAAGAGCTTCTCCACACCGAGCGCGTCGGCGATACGGAACAGGCTGCCCACGTTCGCGGGCCGCTGGACGTTGTGCGCCAGCAGGCAGAGCGCGCGCTTCGCACCGGTGGGCCGGTACGCGCGGTGGTCGAGCTGCGTGTTTTGCATGCGTCGATCCGCGCGCAGCGATCAGGCGCGATGGCGGTTGATGGTGTCGCGCAATGCCTGCGCGGCCGCTCGTGCGGCCTGGGCAAAGTCCTCGCCGCTGCCGGCATAGAGGATGGCGCGCGAGGAGCTGATCATCAGGCCGGCGCCATCGGCGGCGAGGCCATGCTGCAGCACAGCTTCCACGTCGCCGCCCTGGGCGCCGATGCCGGGCACCAGCAGAGGCATATTGCCCACCACGTCGCGCACTTGGCCCAGCTCTTCGGGCCAAGTGGCGCCGGTGACCAGGGCGCAGTTGCCGTTGGCGTTCCAGTCGCGGGCGATGGTTTCGGCCACGCGTAGGTAGAGGGGGACGCCGCCGCAGTCCAGTGCCTGGAAGTCCGCGCCGCCGGGGTTGGAGGTGCGGCAGAGCAGGATCACGCCTTTGTCGGCACGCTCGAGGAAGGGCTGCGCCGAGTCGCGGCCGAGGTAGGGGTTCAGCGTTACCGCATCGGCGCGGTAGCGCTCGAAGGCCTCGCTGGCGTAGTGCTGCGCGGTACTGCCGATGTCGCCGCGCTTGGCGTCGAGGATCACCGGCACGCCGGGATGCCGGTCGTGGATATGCGCGATCAGGCGTTCGAGTGCATCTTCGGCGCGCAGCGCGGCGAAGTGGGCGATCTGGGGCTTGAAGGTGCAGACGAGGTCGGCGGTGGCGTCGACGATGTCGCGGCAGAACTCGAACACCGCGTCAGGGCGGCCCTTCAGGTGTGCCGGGAATTTCGCAGGTTCGGGATCGAGGCCGACGCAGACCAGCGATTGGTTGCGGTTCCATGCGTCTTGCAGGGATTGCATGAAGTGCATCGTAGGCTCCGTTCCAGGTTTCCCTTCTCCCGCTGGGAGAAGGTGCCCCGCAGGGGCGGATGAGGGTGCGGGCGGAGCGGGGCGATGAAGCTTTTCGGCTGAGTTGGTGGTGTGCTCCGGCCGGACCCTCACCCCAACCCCTCTCCCAGCGGGAGAGGGGCTTGAAGCATGCTTACGCCAGCTTCTTGTACTTCACGCGATGCGGCTTCGCGGCCTCGTCGCCGAGGCGGCGCTTCTTGTCGGCTTCGTACTCGTTGTAGTTGCCGGGGAAGAACTCCACGTGCGAGTCGCCTTCGAACGCGATGATGTGCGTGGCGATGCGGTCGAGGAACCAGCGGTCATGCGAGATCACGATCGCGCTGCCGGGGAATTCCAGCAGGGCGTCTTCCAGCGCGCGCAGGGTTTCCACGTCGAGGTCGTTGGACGGTTCGTCGAGCAGCAGCACGTTGCCGCCCTGCAGCAGGGTCTTGGCCATGTGCAGGCGGCCGCGTTCGCCGCCGGACAGGCTGCCGACGATCTTCTGCTGGTCGGTGCCCTTGAAGTTGAAGCGGCCGATGTAGGCGCGCGACTGGATCTCGAAGTTGCCGATGGTGAGGATGTCCGAACCGCCGGATACCTCCTGCCACACGTTGTTCTTCGGGTCGAGTGCGTCGCGCGACTGGTCGACGTAGGCCAGCTTGGTGGTGTGGCCCAGCTTCACCTCGCCCGAATCCGGCGTTTCCTTGCCCATGATCATCTTCATCAGGGTGGACTTGCCGGCGCCGTTGGGGCCGATCACGCCGATGATCGCGCCCGGCGGCACCTTGAACGACAGGTCCTCGATCAGCACGCGGTCGCCGAACGACTTGGTGACGTTCTTGAACTCGATCACTTCCTGGCCCAGGCGCTCGCCCGGCGGGATGAAGATCTCGTTGGTCTCGTTGCGACGCTGGTAGTCGACCGAGTTCAGCTCCTCGAAGCGGGCCAGGCGCGCCTTGCCCTTGGACTGGCGGCCCTTGGCGGCCGAACGCACCCACTCCAGTTCCTTCTCGATCGCCTTCTGGCGCGACTTCTCCTGGTTGGCTTCCTGCTTCAGGCGAGCGTCCTTCTGCTCCAGCCACTCGGTGTAGTTGCCCTTCCACGGGATGCCGCGGCCGCGGTCGAGTTCGAGAATCCACTCGGCGGCGTTGTCGAGGAAGTAGCGGTCATGGGTGACCGCCACCACGGTGCCGGGGTAGTCGTGCAGGAACTGCTCCAGCCAGTCGACGGACTCGGCGTCGAGATGGTTGGTCGGTTCGTCCAGCAGCAGCATGTCCGGCTTGGACAGCAGCAGGCGGCACAGCGCCACGCGGCGCTTCTCGCCGCCGGACAGCGGACCGACTTTGGCGTCCCACGCCGGCAGGCGCAACGCGTCGGCGGCCACTTCGAGCTGGCGCTCCAGTGCGTGGGCGTCGTTCGCGGCCAGGATGCCTTCCAGCTGTTCCTGCTCCTTGGCCAACGCGTCGAAATCGGCGCCTTCCTCGGCATAGGCGGCGTAGACCTCTTCCAGCCGCTTCTGTGCGTCGAGGATCACCGACACGCCTTCCTCGACCACTTCGCGCACGGTCTTTTCCGGGTTCAGGTCCGGCTCCTGCGCCAGGTAGCCGACCTTGGTGCCGGGCTGCGCACGCGCCTCGCCCTGGAAGTCGGTATCCACGCCGGCCATGATCTTCAGCACGGTGGACTTGCCCGCGCCATTGACGCCGAGCAGGCCGATCTTCGCGCCGGGGAAGAACGACAGCGAGATGTCCTTGATGATCTGGCGCTTCGGGGGAACGATCTTGCTCACCCCGTTCATGGTGTAGATGTATTGCATGCGCGCTCCTGAAGGCGATCCACAAGCCGCGACAGCGGCCCGGCACAGGTAAGGGAAACAAAGACCGCCAATTATCGCCGATAGGGCCTTTCCCCGCCATGGCGGGGCCCGCAAGCGCCAGATACCGCGCCCAGGCTGTGCGGTCTTGGAGGCAGGCGGGGCAGGGTATGGGCGGATCGATGGCGGGGCACGCGGCCGCGATCATGCGGCTGGACCGGCGGCTTGGGCGCTGGGCACGAACCCGTGGCCACGTGGCGGCGGGCGTGTACGAGTTCCTCTGCTTCGGGTTCAAGCAGGCCTCGGCCTGCCTGTTCGGCGGCCTGATGGTGGCGCTGCTGCTGGTCAGCTGGCGCTGGTATCCGCGGCACGCCTGGCTGGCACGCTACGACTTCCTGACCCTGGCGGCGCTGGCGATCCAGGGCATCCTGCTGGCTGCGAAGCTGGAGAGCCGCGAGGAAGCAAGGGTGATCCTGTTGTTCCACGCCGTGGGTACGGCGATGGAGCTGTTCAAGACGGCGGTGGGCTCATGGAGCTACCCGGAGCCGTCCCTGCTGCGTCTGGGCGGCGTGCCCTTGTTCACCGGCTTCATGTACGCGGCGATCGGAAGCTACATCGCCCGCGCCTGGCGCCTGTTCGACTTCCGCTTCACCCGGCACCCACCGTTCGGCGCCACGGTGGCGCTGGCGGCGGCGATCTACCTCAATTTCTTTGCCCACCACTACCTGCCGGACGCGCGGTCGCTGCTGTTCGCGGCGCTGGCATGGCTGTTCGGGCCGTGCTGGGTCCATTTCCGCATCCGCCGTGTGTACCGGCGCATGCCGCTGTTGCTGGGCTTCGTGCTGGTCGCGCTGTTCATCTGGCTGGCGGAGAACGCTGGCACCTTGAGCCAGGCATGGCTCTATCCCTCGCAGCGGCTGGGCTGGCACCTGGTGCCGTTCGGCAAGCTGGGCGCATGGCTGTTGCTGATGATCATCAGCTACGTGATGGTGTCGGCCCTGCACCGTCGCCTCGCGGTGGGCAGTGGCTGCAACCTCCCGGCAGCGTTACACTTTCGGGATTCATCCCCGCACACCCACTCGCAGAGGCCCGAATGTTCCCGAAGGACTGCACGATCGCCGGTTACGACCCCGAGCTGGCCCAGGCCATCGCCGACGAAGGCCGGCGCCAGGAAGACCACGTCGAGCTGATCGCGTCCGAGAACTATGCCAGCCCGCGGGTGATGGAGGCGCAGGGCTCCAAGCTCACCAACAAGTACGCCGAAGGCTATCCGGGCAAGCGTTATTACGGCGGCTGCGAATACGTGGACGTGGCCGAGAAGCTGGCGATCGACCGTGTGAAGCAGCTGTTCGGCGCCGACTACGCCAACGTGCAGCCGCACTCCGGCTCGCAGGCCAACCAGGCGGTGTACTTCGCGTTGCTGCAGCCGGGCGACACCATCCTCGGCATGTCGCTGGCGCATGGCGGCCACCTCACCCACGGCGCCAAGGTCAACCTGTCGGGCAAGATCCTCAACGCCGTGCAGTACGGCGTGGACGCCAACGGCATCGTCGACATGGACGAGGTCGAGCGCCTTGCGGTCGAGCACAAGCCGAAGATGATCGTGGCCGGTTTCAGCGCTTATTCGCAGGTGATGGATTGGGCGCGCTTCCGCGCCATCGCCGACAAGGTCGGTGCCTGGCTGTTCGTGGACATGGCGCACGTGGCCGGCCTGGTCGCCGCCGGCGTGTACCCCAGCCCGCTGCCGCATGCCCACGTGGTCACCTCCACCACCCACAAGACCTTGCGCGGCCCGCGCGGCGGCATCATCGTCGCCAGCAAGCAAGGCATGGGCGAGGCGGCCGAAGAGATCGAGAAGAAGCTGCAGTCCATCGTCTTCCCCGGCATCCAGGGCGGCCCGCTGATGCACGTGATCGCCGCCAAGGCGGTGGCCTTCAAGGAAGCGCTGGAGCCGGCCTTCAAGGCCTACCAGGCGCAGGTGGTGAAGAACGCCCAGGCGATGGCCAAGACCATCATCGCGCGCGGCTACAAGATCGTTTCCGGCGGCACCGAAAACCACCTGATGCTGATCGACATGATCGGCAAGGGCGTCACCGGCAAGGACGCGGAAGCCGCGCTGGGCAAAGCCCACATCACGGTCAACAAGAACGCCGTGCCGAACGATCCGCAGAAGCCCTTCGTCACCTCCGGCCTGCGCGTGGGCACGCCCGCCGTCACCACCCGCGGCTACCAGGAAAGCGACTGCGTGGACCTGGCCAACTGGATCTGCGATGTGCTCGATGCGCCGAACGACGAGGCGGTGATTGCCGCCGTGCGCGGCAAGGTCGAGGCGCAGTGCAAGAAGTTCCCGGTGTACGGCTGACCCGCTGAGGCATGCACTGCCCCTTCTGCCAGCACGAAGACACCCGCGTGATCGACTCGCGGCTCACCGAGGACGGCGCCACCGTGCGCCGTCGCCGCGAGTGTCCCGCCTGCGGCGAACGCTTCAACACTTTCGAGACGGCGGAGCTGAAGCTGCCGGCGATCGTGAAGAGCGGCGAGCGGCGCGAGGCTTTCGACGAGCGCAAGCTCAGGGTGAGTTTCGAGCGCGCACTGCAGAAGCGCCCGGTGGCCAGCGATGCGGTGGATGCGGCGGTACGCGAAATCATCAATGATCTGCGTCGCAGCGGCGAACGCGAAATGCCGTCGCGCCAGGTGGGCGAGCTGGTGATGCGCGAGCTGAAGAAGCTGGACCAGGTGGCCTATGTGCGCTTCGCCTCGGTCTACCGCAAGTTCGAGGACGTGCAGGCCTTCCTCGAGGAAATCGCGCGCCTGGAGCATGACTTGCCGGAGCTGGAGAAACTGCAGCTTTCGTTGCTCGCCGGCGAGGGCGTGGAGTCGCGCCGCGGCCGCAAGGGCTGAGCTCCTTGCTCCCTCTCTCCTCCGGGGAGAGGGTTGGAGTGAGGGGCCACTCTTGCCCCGGCATGTGTCCTGAGCGCGCACCGATGCGACACTGTCGCCGGTTCGGCACCTCATCCCAGTCCTCTCCACGGAGGGGAGAGGAAGACCAGCATGAGCTTCACCGTCACCGACCACCAACACATGGCGCACGCCTTGCGCCTCGCCGAGCGCGGCCTGTACACCACCCATCCGAACCCGCGCGTGGGTTGCGTGATCGCGCATGGTGACGAGGTCGTCGGCAGCGGCTGGCACCAGCGCGCGGGCGAGCCGCACGCCGAGGTGTTCGCGCTGCGCGAGGCCGGCGGAAGCGCCCGCGGCGCCACCGCCTATGTGACGCTGGAGCCTTGCGCCCATCACGGCCGCACGCCGCCGTGTGCCGATGCCTTGGTCGCCGCCGGCGTGGCACGGGTGGTGATCGCCGCGGAAGACCCGTTTCCGCAAGTGGCCGGACGCGGCATCGAAAAGCTGCGTGCCGCCGGCATCGCCGTGGATACCGGCCTGCTGCGCGACCAGGCGCGCGAACTGAACATCGGTTTCTTCAGCCGCATCGAGCGCGGCCGCCCATTCGTGCGCGTGAAGCTGGCGATGAGCCTGGACGGTCGCACTGCGCTGGCGAACGGCGAATCGAAGTGGATTACCAGCGAGCCCGCCCGCGCCGACGTGCAGCGCTGGCGCGCTCGCAGCAGCGCCATCCTTACCGGCAGCGGTACCGTGCTGGCCGACAACCCGCGCCTCACCGTGCGGCTACCGCAGGATGAAGCTTTTGCACCGCCGTTGCGGGTGGTGTTGGACCGCTGCCTGCGCACACCTGCGGGCAGCCACGTGCTGGACGGCTCCGCGCCCACCTTGTTGCTGCATGGTGCGGAGGCGATCGCGGACGGCGAATACTTCGACCATGTCGAACATGTGGCAGTGGCTGAGCGCGACGGCGCGCTCGACCTTCCTGCCGTGCTGGCGCTGCTGGCCAAACGCGATGTCAACGAACTGCATGTCGAAGCGGGTGCCCGGTTGGGTGGCGCCCTGCTGGCCGGTGGCTGGGCGGACGAACTGCTGCTGTACGTCGCGCCGGTGCTGCTCGGCGATCAGGCCCGCCCGCTGCTGGCGCTGCCGCCGCTGGCGTCCATGGCCGAGCGCTGGAAGCTCGCCGTGATTGAGCAGCGCCAGGTTGGCGCGGACTGGCGGCTGCGCTTGCGGCCGCAGCCGGCATAAGTGCCGGTTCGCGATCTCCGGCGTTGTTACCAGACTGAATGGCGCCCAACCTCGCGAACGGTGGAGACAACGCTGAAACATCCGTGGCGTTGGATGGCTGACGACTCCCCCGATCCGGTCGCCCACCGATGCTCTTGACCTGTGCCGATACCGTCCCGCGTGCCGCCCCGCCGTCGTTGGCGACCGGGTATCGGCCTGCGCTGGGTGGCGACCACTGGTCGGTGCGCGACTGGGTGTGGTTGGGGCTGTTGTCGCTGTTGGCGCTGGCTGCGCGCTGTATCCGTCTGGGCCATCAATCGTTCTGGCTGGACGAAGTGTTCACCTACCAGCGCATCCATCTGGACACCACGGCGCTGATCGCCGACAGCTTCGCCAACCGGCACATGCCCAATTATTTCCTGCTGCTGCGCTCGCTGGTGCCGGCGCAGCCGGACTTCGCCGCGCTGCGCCTGCCGTCGGCGCTGTTCGGCGTGCTTTCGGTGGGCGTGGTGTACGCGATCGGGCGGCGCGTGGGCGGGCGTTTCGCGGGTTGCGCGGCCGCGTTGCTTATGGCGCTGGCGCCGACCCAGGTGCAATACGGCCAGGAGGCGCGTTCCTATGCGCTGTTGCTGCTGTTGATCGCAGCCGCGCTGTGGGGCCTGGTGGGGCTGGCGCAGCGGCCGGCACGCGCCGCCCTGGGATGGCGCCATCCGGACGGCTTGTGGCCGGACTGGGCGGCTTGGCTCGTCGGGACCATTGGTGCGCTGGATCTGCTGGGCGACGCGCTGCCGTGGCTGCTGGTTTCCAATGTGGCGCTGTTCTGCATCTGGCGTCGCCTGCGCGCAACGCATCCGCCAGCCCTGGTGCGCGAATTCCAGCGTGGCTGGCTGCGCGCACAACTGCTGGTGCTGGTGTGTAGCCTGCCGTTCTACGTGGCGATATGCGTGGCCAGCAACGGACGCATGCTCGATGCCTTCAACTGGGTGCCGGGACTGAGCTGGCACGGGCTGTGGGTGGTGGCCGGCAGTACCTACCTGATGCGTCCTGCCGCCGTGGTGCAGTACAGCCTGATGCCGGCCGGGGTGGCCGTGCTGTCGCCTTGCGTGGCCGTGCTGTGCGGACTGGGGCTGTTCCGCCTGCGCGGGCGCCTGGACGGCCGCGTGCTGGTTCTGGGGTTCGCTGTGCTACCGCTGTTGTTGCTGGCGGTATCGGTGGTCAAGCCGATGCTGGTGCCGCGTTACCTGCTGTGGAGTGCGGTGCCGTTCTTCGTGCTGGCCGGCGCGGGTGCCGCCGCCTTGCCGCGTCGGTGGCGGCCGGCCGTGGCGGTGGTGTTGCCGTTGTTGTGCCTGTACAACCTGTGGCCGGTCTATCGCATCGAGACCAAGCCGCGCTGGGATCACACCGCCGCCATGCTGGCGACAGATACACGCCCCGGCGACACGATTTACACCGCCGATCCGAACGCACCGGCGATGCTGGAAACGCTGCGGCCGCGGGGGCTGCCGCCGCTGGGCAGCAAGGTCGTGCTGACCGACCGGCTCGACCTGGCGGTGGCGCGCTGGAAGCAGGGCAGCCGCGTATGGGCGGTGAACGGCCGCTCGGCCCTGGGGCAGCGCGAAAGCCTTGCGGGCTTCGAGGCGAAGCTGGCAGCGTTTGGCCACCCGCAGCAAACGATGATGCTGGGTCGCGAGATCGCCGTACTGGAATTTGCGCCGCCCTGAGCAGGCTCTGAGCGGCGCATCGTGCACTATCGGGAACGCTGCGTCGTGCCACCAGCCGCTGGCGCGGCGGCCATTGGTGCTAGACTCCTGCCGCCGGCCGTCGAGGCCGGCATCACATTCAACGTCTTCAGGGCGGGGCGGAATTCCCCACCGGCGGTAGGCCCCCAGGGGCGAGCCCGCGAGCGCTCGCGACGATCGTCGCGGGGTCAGCAGATCCGGTCGAATGCCGGGGCCGACGGTTACAGTCCGGATAAAAGAAGACGGTTTGGCGCGCTGCTCCGGCATCGCGCCGGCCTCATGCCTTGAGGCGTTCTCGCTTTTGCTGCGGAGAACGTTTCATGATCGTCATTCCGTCGTTCCGTCGTTCCACCTCCTTTCCGGAGGTGCGCTGACATGTTCACCGGCATCATCCAGTCCGTGGGCCGCATCGTGCGGCTCGAACCACGCGGCGGCGACCTGCGCCTGCACGTCGATACCGCCGATCTCGATCTTGCTGATGTGCAACTAGGCGACTCGATCGCCGTGTCCGGTGTGTGCCTCACGGCCGTAGCCCTGGAGGCGCGCGGATTCGCCGCCGACGTTTCCAACGAGACGCTTTCGCTCACCACGCTGGGCAAACTCAAGGCGGGCGATCCGGTGAACCTGGAGAAGGCCTTGCGCCTCGCCGACCGCTTGGGCGGGCATCTGGTCTCGGGCCATGTCGACGGCTTGGGCAAAGTGGTTTCGATAACGCCGGACGCGCGTTCGCAGCGCTGGACCTTCGAGGTGCCGTCGAACCTTGCGCGCTACATCGCCGCCAAGGGTTCGGTCTGCATCGACGGCACCAGCCTCACCGTCAACGAAGTGGCCGGCAACCGCTTCGGCGTAAACCTGATCCCGCACACCGTCGAGCGCACCACCTTCCACGCGAAGCGTGCGGGTGACGCGGTGAACATCGAGGTGGACGTGATCGCACGCTACGTGGAACGGCTGATCGGCAGCGGCGAGGCGCCGAAGCTGGACGAAGCGTTCCTCAAGCAGCACGGCTTCGCTTGAACACCTGAAGCCCCTCCCGCTGGGAGGGGACGGGCGTAGCGCAGTGTTTCGCTTCGCCCAAGCCCTCATCCGCCCCTTCGGGGCACCTTCTCCTGACGGGAGAAGGGAACCAATACACGGATACTCCCATGGCATTCAACACCATCCCCGAAATCCTCGACGACATCCGCGCCGGTCGCATGGTCGTGATCCTCGACGACGAGGATCGCGAGAACGAAGGCGACATCGTGATGGCCGCGCAGATGGTGCGGCCCGAAGACGTCAATTTCATGGTGCGCGAGGCGCGCGGCCTGCTGTGCCTCACGCTTACCGAGCAGCGCACGCGGCAGCTGGGCCTACGCCCGATGGTCAGCGACAACACCTCTCAGTACCACACCAACTTCACCGTCTCGATCGAGGCGGCCGAGGGCGTCACCACCGGCATCTCGGCACACGACCGCGCGCGCACCATCCAGGTGGCGGTGAAGAGCGATGCCAAACCGCTGGATCTCTCCCAACCGGGCCACATCTTCCCGCTTACCGCGCAGCCTGGGGGCGTGCTGACCCGCGCCGGCCATACCGAGGCTGGTTGTGACCTCGCCGCGTTGGCCGGGCTGGAGCCGGCGGCGGTGCTGATCGAGATCCTGCATGAGGACGGCTCGATGGCGCGCCGCCCGGAGCTGGAAGTGTTCGCGCAGAAGCACGGCCTGAAGATCGGCAGCATCGCGGACCTGATCCGCTACCGGCTGGAAACCGAGAAGACCGTCCAGCGCGTGCATGAGGAGGAAGTCGAGACCGAGTTCGGTGCGTTCCGGCTGGTGGCCTACCGCGATGCGATCCGCCGCGGCCTGCACTACGCCCTGGTGCGCGGCACGGTGGACGACGGCGCGCCGGTGCTCAGTCGCGTGCACGTGCGCAACACCTTGTCCGACGTGCTGCACCTGAAACGCGACGACCTCGGCCTTACTGTCACCAGTGCCCTGCGCCGCATCGCCGACGAAGGTCGCGGCGTGTTGCTGGTGCTCTCCGGCGAGGACACGCCCGAAGCGCTGCTGGCCCGGCTCAAGAGGCAGCCCGCGACGCTGGCGCCCGAAGACGCACAGCAACAAGAATGGCGCCAGCTCGGCCTCGGCGCGCAGATGCTGGCCGACCTCGGCGTGCACAAGCTGCGCGTGCTGGGTACACCGCGCAAGCTGGTGGGGCTGGCCGGTTTCGGCCTGGAAGTGGTGGCGCACGTGTAGGAGCGCGCCTCATGCGCGAAAGCTCTGGCTTCGATCAACCGCCAGAGCTTTCGCGCACAGGGTGCGGTTCTGCTGAATCGCCCGTATGTGCCATGCGCAGGCCATGTCTCGGACGCCCCATACCCGCATAATCCGGGCATCCAAGCAGCCCGACGACTTCCATGCCCGCCACCCGCGTCCGCCTGATCGCCCCTTCCGGTTACCCGCACGACCGCGTCGCCATGGCGCGCGGCGTGGCGCGTCTGCATGAAAGCGGTTGCGAGCTGGATGGCCTCGAGGTGCTGGATCGCACCGAGCTGCGCTATGCCGGCAGCGACAGCGAGCGTGCCGCCGATCTCAATGCGCTCGCCACGCTGGACGCGCTGCCCGATGTCGCGCTGGCGATCCGCGGCGGCTATGGCGCCACGCGCCTGCTCGAACATCTGCATTACGACGCGCTGCGCGAGCGGCTGGCCGGCACGGACACGGTGCTGGTGGGGCACAGCGACTTCACCGCGATCCAGATGGCGCTGCATGCGAAAAGCGGCCTGGTCACGTTCGGCGGCCCCATGCTCGGGCCCGATTTCGGGGCGGAGAACCCGAGCGCGCTGACGGTGCCGCATTTCTGGCGCACGGTGCGCGCGCCGCAGGGCTGCGCTGATTGGAGCAGCAGCGGCGAGCATGCGCTGGATCTCGAAGGTCCGTTGTGGGGCGGCAATCTCGCGATGTTGTGCAGCCTGCTTGGCACGCCGTATTTCCCGCGCATCGACGGCGGCATCCTGTTCGTGGAGGACGTGGGCGAACCGCCGTTCCGCATCGAGCGGCTGCTGTACCAGCTGCACCTGTCCGGTGTGCTGGGGCGGCAGCGTGCCTTGATCCTCGGCGACTTCACCGATTGCCGGCACAGCGTCTACGACAACGGTTACGGACTGGCTGAGGGCTTCGCGCAGATCCGCCGCGTGGCCGGTATCCCGGTGCTGGACGGCCTGCCATTCGGCCACGTGCCGGACAAGTTCACGCTGCCGTTCGGCGTGCCGGCGCGATTGCGTGTAGAGGGGGGCAGCGCGCGGCTGGATTTCTCGGCTTACCCCCACTTGCCGGGATAACCCGGCCAGCCGGCGGCTAACGGCTGGCAGCCAGCGCCAGATAACGCTGGTGCAGCGTCGCCACCGCGGCATCCAGTGCTGCTTCGTCGCCGCTGTTGTCGATCACGTCGTGGGCCAGCGCCAGCCGCTCCTCGCGCCGCGCCTGTTGCGCCAGCATGCGCCGGGCCAGCGCTTCGTCGATGCCGTCGCGGGCGACCAATCGGGCCAGCTGCTGCTCCACCGGGGCGTCGACCAGCAGCACGCGGTCGACCCAGCGATAGTGACCGATGTTCTCGGCAAGCAGCGGGATCGCCAGCAGGCAGTAGGGCGTGGTGTCGGCCAGCGCGCGTTCGTGCAGCCAGTGGCGCACGCGGGGGTGGATGATGCCTTCCAGCGCCTGCCGTGCGGCCGGATCGGCGAACACACGACGGCGCATCGCCGGACGGTCCAGCCGGCCTTCCGCATCCAGCGCCTCGATGCCGAAGGCGGCAACCACCGCGGCCAGGCCCTCGCTGCCCGGGGCGACCACTTCGCGCGCGGCCACGTCGGCGTCGTGCACGGGCACGCCCAGCGCGGCGAAGCGGCGCGTCACCGCGCTCTTGCCGGCGGCGATGCCGCCGGTAAGGGCGACGACGAGACTGCGCATGTTCATCAGGCCAGGCCGAAGGCGTGCCGATAGGCTTGCCACAAGCTGTCGCCGAATGCGAACCACGTCCAGCCGGCCATGGCGATGAACGGGCCGAATGGCATCGGCACGTCGCTATGGTGGCGTTTCATCGCAATCAGGCAACCGCCCACGATGGCTCCGACGAGGGAGGAGAGCAGGATGATCGGCAGCAGCGCCAGCGGCCCCATCCAGGCACCCAGCGCGGCCAGCAGCTTGAAGTCGCCATGGCCCATGCCCTCCTTGCCGGTGAGCAGCTTGAACACCCAGTACACGCTCCACAGGCTGAGGTAGCCGATCGCTGCGCCGAGGATGGCCGTGGGCGCGGCGACAAACAGGGGCTTCAGTGACAGCACCAGGCCCAGCCACAGCAGCGGGAGGGTGAGTTGGTCGGGAAGCAGCTGGGTACGGAAGTCGATGCCGGAAAGCGCGATCAGTACCCAGGTGAGCGCAAGGCCGGCCAGCGCGGGCCAGGTCGGGCCGAGCTTCCAGACCACGATGGCGGAAAGCACGCCGCTCAGCAGCTCGACCAGCGGATATTGGGCCGAGATCTTCACCTTGCAGTAGCGGCAGCGCCCCCGCAGCAACAACCAGCCGAACAGCGGGATGTTGTCCGCCGGCGACAACGGATGCTTGCAGTGGGGGCAGTGGGAAGGCTCGCGCACGATGCCAGGGGGCAGTGTCTCGCCATCGGCTTCCAGTTCCAGCACGTCGCGTGCTTCGCGCCGCCATTCGGCGGCCATGCGTTCCGGCAGGCGCAGGATCACCACGTTGAGGAAGCTGCCCACCAGCAGGCCGAGCACGGCGGCGAGGGCGACCCAGGCGGTCAGCGGCAAATCGGGCATGTGTGTCGGTCGGCAGCTGCGAGGCGCCCAAGCTTACGTGGTGGGCACCGCCGCGTCAGCCGACGGTGCCGGCGAGCTTGAAGATCGGCAGATACAGCGAGATCACCATGCCGCCCACGACCACGCCGAGGATCACCATGATCATCGGTTCGAGCAGGGTGGACAGGGTGTCGACCGCGTTCTCGACCTCCTCCTCATAGAACTCGGCGACCTTGAACAGCATGCTGTCCAGTGACCCGGATTCCTCGCCGATCGCGGTCATCTGCACCACCATGTTAGGGAACAGGTTGGTTTGGCGCATCGCCAGCTGCAGCTGGTGGCCTACTGAAACGTCGTCGCGAATCTGCTTAACGGCGTCGCCATAGACCACGCTGCCAGTGGCGCCGGATACCGAGTCCAACGCCTCCACCAGAGGTACACCGGCATGGAAGGTCACGCCAAGGGTACGGGCGAAGCGGGCGATGGCCGATTCGCGCATGATTTTGCCGAACACGGGCAGCTTCAATGTCACGCGGTCGAGGAAATGAGCGAACTTCACCGAGCGGCGCTTGCCGGCCACTAGGCTCACGATGCTGCCGACGATGATAAGGATCACCAGCCACCACCAAGTCTTCATGAATTCCGAGGCGCTGATCACGAACTGGGTAGGGGCGGGCAGGGCGGCGCCGGCGTCGTGGAAGGTCTGCGCAAATACCGGTACCACGAACAGCAGCATGACCATGCTGACCAGGAAAGCTACCGCCACCACCATGATCGGGTAGAACAGCGCCTTCTTGATCTTCTTTTTCAGTGCCTCGGTGCGTTCCTTATAGGTGGCTACGGTATCCAGTACCGTGTCCAGCACGCCGGAGGATTCGCCCGCGCGCACAAGATTGCGGTACAGCTCGTCAAACTGCACCGGGTAGCGACCCAGTGCCTCGTGCAGCGCCTGGCCACCCTCGAGGCCCTGCTTCACGTCCAGCAACATGTTCTTGAAGCGGATGTTCTTCTGGCCGTCGGCGATGATGTCGAACGACTGCACCATCGGCACGCCCGAGGTCATCATGGTGGCGATCTGACGGCTGAACACCGCCACGTCGCGTGGCTTGACCGTGCTACCGGCGGAGCCGAACAGCGGCTTGGCGCGCTCGCGCACCGTTTGCGGGTTCATGCCCTGGCGGCGCAGTTCGGCTTTCACCAGCGAAGCGTTCTTCGCCGGCATGTCGCCCTTCATGCGCTTGCCGCGCTTGTCCAGCGCCACCCACTCGTACACGGTGAGTTTGCTGACTTCAGTGCGTTCGGCGCCGAGCGAGCGCGCGTCCTTCTTTGCCGTTGCGGAAACCGTGGCCATGCGCTGTCCCCCTATGGTGCGTTCCGGCGGACCCTTCGGGCCGCGGAACCATTCTTGTAGCGTAGCTTAGGCCATTCCGGGGCCGTCAAACCGTGGTGACGGCCGCAGCTTCACTGCCGGGTCCGTCGCGCGGCGGGACCGATCCAATCAGTCCTTGGTCACCCGGTCGATCTCGGTAAGGCTGGTGAGGCCTTGCTTCACCTTGAGCAGGGCCGAAGCGCGCAGGTCGTTGATGCCGGCGGCCTTGGCCACCTCGGCGATCTGTAGCGCGTTACCGCCCTGCAGAATGATCCTCTGGATGTCCTCCAGCATCGGCATCACCTGGTAGATACCGACGCGGCCCTTGTAGCCCTCGTTGCACTCGTCGCAGCCCACCGCCTCGTAGAGTGTGAGTCCTGCATCGATGTCTTGCTGGGTGAAACCGGCGGCTAGCAGGAGCTGGGGTGGAAGGTTCTGCGGCTTCCTGCAGCTGTGCAGGCGGCGGGCCAGGCGCTGGGCGATGATCAGGGTGACCGAGGAGGTGATGTTGTAGGGCGCGATGCCCATGTTCATCAGGCGCGCCACGGTCTGTGCGGCGTCGTTGGTGTGCAGGGTGGACAGCACCATGTGGCCGGTCTGGGCAGCCTTGATCGCGATCTCGGCGGTTTCCAGGTCGCGGATCTCGCCCACCATGATCACGTCCGGATCCTGGCGCAGGAAGGAGCGCAGGGCACTGGCGAAGGTCATGCCGCGCTTCGCGTTCTGCTGTACCTGGTTGATGCCCTCGACGCGGATTTCGACCGGATCCTCCACGGTGGAAATGTTGCGCTCGGCCGTGTTCAGCATGTTGAGGCCGGTGTACAGCGACACCGTTTTGCCCGAACCGGTGGGGCCGGTGACCAGCACCATGCCGTACGGCTTGTGGATGGCATCCACGTAGAGCTTCTGCTGCTCCGGTTCGTAGCCCAGCTTCTCGATACCGATCTTTGCGGCTGAGCCGTCGAGGATACGCAGCACGATCTTTTCGCCGAACAACGTAGGCAGGGTGCTGACGCGGAAATCGATCGCGCGGCTCTTGCTGAGGTTCAACTTGATGCGCCCGTCCTGAGGCACGCGCTTCTCGGCGATGTCCAGCTGTGCCATCACCTTCAGGCGTGAAGCAATGCGGTTGGCCAGCTTCAGCGGCGGGCTGGCCACCGCGCGTAGCATGCCGTCCATGCGCAGGCGCACGCGAAAATGGCTCTCGAACGGTTCGAAGTGGATGTCCGAGGCGCCGCGCTTGATCGCGTCGACCAGGACCTTGTTGACGAACTTCACCACCGGGGCATCGTCGTTGGCGGTAGCGTCGATGCCGCCCGGCGCCTCGTCGATGTCGCCGCCCTCGGTGTCCAGGCCTTCCAGGTCGTCGCCGCCCATGTCGGGCATCACGTCGTGCATGCTGCTGAGCGCGGTGTCGATCACGCGATTCAGCTGACTGCGTTCGACCAGGATCGGTTCCACCATGCAGTTGGAGTGGAACTTGATCTCCTCCAGCGCATCCAGCTGCATGGGATCGGCGATGCCCACGAACAGACGCTTGCCACGCCGGAACAACGGCAGGGCGCGATGCTTGGTCAGCAAGGCCTCGCTGATCAGGTTGACCGGAAGCTGCGCGGGGCTCAGCGCAGTCACGTCCAGCACCGGCATGCCAAACTCCAGCGAGGACAGGCGCAGCAGGCGCAGTCCGTCCACCAGGTTCTGGTCCAGCAGCCACGAGGTCAGGGTGACGCGTTGCTGGCTGCTCTCCTGTACGGCGCGGCGCGCATCGGCCTCTGGCAACAGCCCTTCGGATACCAGCCGGCGTGCAAGTCCGGTCAGCCCAACGAGCGGTGTTTGCATTGCAGATGACATGAAATGGCGGTCCCCGAGCCTTTCTGGCGCCGAATCTACCCCAGTCTGCCCCGCAGGTCACCCATGCGGCGGGATCGGAACCGCAGTCCTGACGCCTGCTTCACGTTATGATTCGCTGCGATCCAGGGGAGCCGACCGTTGAGCCGCCTTAGCATCATCCTGCCAGCCAAGAACGAAGCCCCCGCCCTCGCCGACTTGCTGCCGCGCCTGCGCGCCGCCCACCCCGAGGCGGAGATCATCGTGGTGGACGACGGTTCGACCGACGACACACGCCAGGTTTGCGCCAAAACGGGTGTGACCTGCCTCAGTTCGCCTTACTCGATGGGCAATGGCGCGGCGATCAAACGCGGTGCCCGCGCCGCGACCGGCGACCTGCTGGTATTCATGGACGGCGATGGCCAGCACGATCCGGCCGATGTGGCGCGCCTGTTGGCCAAGCTGGACGAGGGCTACGACATGGTGGTCGGCGCCCGTGACTGGGAGAGCCAGGCCGGCGTGGGTCGTGGCCTGGCCAATACGCTGTACAACTGGTTGGCTACCCACATGACGGGCCATGCGGTGGCCGATCTCACCTCCGGGTTCCGTGCCGCGCGCGCGGACAAGTTCCGTGAGTTCCTCTATCTGCTGCCCAATGGGTTCAGCTACCCCACTACTAGCACCATGGCTTTCTTCCGCAGCGCCTTTCCGGTGGCGTACCTGCCGATCAAGGCCGCCGGTCGGGTGGGTAAAAGCCATATCAAGCCGGTGCGCGACGGTTTCCGGTTCCTGCTGATCATCTTCAAGATCGCGACCCTGTATGCGCCACTGAAACTGTTCGCACCCACCGCCGTCGCGTTCTTCGCGCTTGGCTGGGCGTATTGGGCCTATACCTTTTTCGAATTCCATCGCCTCAGCCTGGTCAGCGTGGCGCTGTGGAGCGCTTCCGTGATCATTTTCCTGATCGGCCTGATTTCGGAGCAGATCACGTCGTTGACCTATCGGCGCGATGCCTAGGCCGATCTGCGTGATGCGGTCATGAAAAAAATGCGCGTGCTCGCATTGACGACGTCGTATCCGCTGTATCCGGGCAGTTCTGCTGGCGTATTCGTCCAAAATCTGTACCGGCGCCTGTCGGTTGAATGCGCGATCGATGTGATCTGCCCCGGCGATTCGAAGCGCATGGAGGCGACATTCGACGACGACGCGGCGGCAGGCATTCGCGTGCATGCGGTGCGTTACGCGCCCAGGGCGTGGCGCGCCCTGGCCCAGGGGGCTGGCGGAGTCGTTACGGGCCTGCGGCGCGCGCCATGGCAGATAGCGCTGCTGCCCGGGTTGCTGCTCGGCTTGTTCTGGCGTTGCCTGTCGCGCGCGGGCGACGCGGACGTGATCCATGCCAACTGGGCCATCTGCGGAGCCATGGCGGGCATTGCCGGACGTTTGCGGAGGAGGCCGGTGATCACGACCTTGCGGGGCAGCGACGTGGCGCGCGCGACACGCTCGTGGCTGGATCGGGCGACTCTCGGCCTGGCGGTGCGCAACAGCCGTGTCGTGATCTGCGTTTCGGAGGCGATGGCCGAGCGGCTGCGCGCGCTATTCCCGCATCGCGCGGCCGACATCCATGCCTGCCTCAATGGCGCCGATGAGGCATTCTTCCAGATCGACAGGAAGGCATCCGACGGTACGGGCTTGCGAGTGCTGGCGGTGGGCAATCTGATCCATCTGAAAGGCTTCGATGTGCTGATCGAAGCTGTCGCCCGTGCACGCCATCGCGAACACATGCATGTATCTATCGTTGGCAGTGGGCCCGAACGGGAACCGCTGCTTGCCTTGGCGGCTTCCCGAGGCGTGTCTTCCTGTTTCACGTTTGTCGGGGCCGTGCCGGCAACCGACATGCCGAAATACGTTTCCGAAGCGGATGTGTTCGTCCTTTCCAGCCGATCGGAGGGGCGGCCCAATGTCGTCGTGGAAGCGCTGGCCGGCGGCTTGCCGGTGATTTCCACCGATCTGGAGGGCGTGCAGGGCATGGTCGGAAACGGCGATACCGGCTGGCTGGTCGCAGTCGACGATCCGGATGCACTGGCTGTTGCGCTGGATCAGGCAGCGGCCGATCGCGTAGAGCTTCGCCGCCGGGGCGACCGGGCGCGGGCATTTGCGCGTACCCGGATCGGAATGTGGACGGATACGGCGCGCTGCTACGAAGCGCTGTTCCAGACGGTATTGACGCCAGGCGGGAGGCCGCGTTCCTCATGTGCGGAATAGCCTTTCTTCGCGCTCCGGCGCTTTCGCCTGGAGAACGCCGCGAACGCATGGATGCGGCCTTGCAGCGGCTCAAGCTTCGCGGTCCCGACGAATCCGGTTGCTTTGCCGGCAGCGATTTCGTTGCGGGACACACGCGGCTCGCGATCATCGATCTCAAGGGCGGTCACCAGCCGATACGCGACCCCAGCGGGCGCTGGGTCCTGGTATTCAACGGCGAGATCTACAACTACCGGGAATTGCGCGCGCGGCTGGCGGGGCGATGGGATTTCCGGGATGACAGCGACACCGAAGTGCTGCTGGCCGGGCTGGTCACGGAAGGGGCCGGGTTTGTCGAACGTCTGGATGGCATGTGGGCGTTCGTGCTGCACGATGTCGCTTCCGGCGCTTTGCTGCTTTCAAGGGATCGCTTCGGCAAGAAGCCGCTGTATTACCGCCGCGAGCATGGACTGTTCGCCTGCGCCTCCGAATTGCCAGCACTGGCAGCGCTGGTCCCGGATGCGGCTCCCACGGAAGATGCCGCGGGCATCGCCGACTATTTCCGGTACGGCTACGCGCTGCCCGGTACGACTTGCCTGGCAGGTGTCAGGGAAGTGATGCCGGCACACACGCTGCGGCTGGGCGCAGACGGCTCCATGGCCCAGGAACGCTATTGGGCGCCATCGGTCGAGCCTTGGACCGGCAGCTTCGGCGAGGCTGCCGAGCAGGTTCGCGAGCTGCTGACGCAAGCCGTGCGCAGGCGTCAGCTGGCGTCCGACGTCGAAGTCGGAGCCTTTCTTTCCGGCGGCGTCGATTCGACGACCGTATGCGCGCTTGCGCAGGCATCGGGATTCGGCAGGTTGCGCACGTTTACGGCAGGGTTTGCCGAGCCGACCTTCGATGAGCGTGCGCCGGCGGCGCGGGCGGCAGCCGAGTTGGGCACGTTGCACACGGCCGAAGAGATCAGCCCGGATATCGCGGCGACGCTCGCAACAGAGCTTCCGCGCCGCATGGGGCAGCCGTTCGGCGACTCCTCTCTGGTTCCCAGCGCGCTGGTCGCCTCGGTGGCGGCCCAGCAGGTCAAGGTGGTGCTGACGGGCGATGGCAGCGACGAAATCTTCGGAGGCTACGCCAGGTACGCGGGACGCCTGCTACGCCAACGGTATCGTCGGCTGCCGGCGCCGCTGCGTTCGATCATCGAGCGCAGTGTACTGGCGACGCCCGAACCCTACGCGCACCACAGCGGCAGCCTCCTGAAGCGTGCGCACCTTTTCGTGCGGCTGGCGCGGGAAGACCGGGATGCCTACATCGGGCCGCCAGCCATCCGCAAAGAAACGCTCGCGCAACTGGTGCCCGGGCTTGGCGCGGGTAATTCGATGCCCGATCTGCCGTGGCCCGAGGACCCGGACGAGTTGAGGCACATGCTGATGATGGATTGCCTGGTCTATCTGCCCCAGGACATCCTGCAGAAAGTCGACCGCGCGACGATGATGTTCTCGCTCGAGGCCCGTAGTCCCTTTCTGGACAAGGCGCTGTTCGAGTTTGTGATTCGCCTGCCTCGGCAATGGCACTTTTCGGGACTGCGCGGAAAGCGCCTGCTGCGAGCGGCCATGGAAGGTCGTGTGCCGGATTTCATCTGGGACCGCCGCAAGCAGGGGTTCGCTTCGCCGGTCGGCCACTGGCTGCGCAACTGGTTGGGGGATGAGCTGCTGGCTCTGGTGGATGCAAACGACACCGGTGTCGTGGATGCTGCAGGGCTGCGTGCGTTGTTGAGTGAGCACCGCGCAGGGCGCGCCGATCATTCCCAGCCGCTTTGGTTGTCCTATTCCTATCTGCGCTGGCGCGCAGATGCCGCCGGATGACTGCGTGACTGCTCGCGCCGACCGCATATTGCTCGTCCTGCCGAGCCTCGAGCGGGGTGGCGGTGAGCGTGTGCTGTTGCAACTGGCCGGATTGTTTCAGGCTGCAGGGCGGGAAGTGCATGTGGTTGCACTGCTGGGAGGCGGCCCGCTAAGTGCGGCAGTTCCGGGCACCGTGGTGCTGCATGAGTTGATCGCTGCCGGCGAGGCGGCCAAAGGCCTTGCGCTGGCATGGAAAGCGCTCCCCAGGTTGGTATCGCTCATCCGCACGGTCAAGCCGCAGGCTGTGTTGAGCACGATGACGGGCACGAATCTGTTAGCGGTATTGGCATGCATGCGAGCGCGCATCTGTACACGTCTCGTCTTGCGCGAAGCGTCCAGCCTCGCCAACACGAAGAGTGTCCTGAAACGACAGGCGATGCGCTGGCTCTATGGACGCGCCGACGAACTGGTCGCGGTGTCGGCGGGCGTCGCGCAGGATTTGCGTGGCCTGGGTCTGGCGGGTGATCGCATCCATGTCGTACACAATCCGGTAGACCAGGAGCGGTTGCGCCATCTCGCCCACACCGGTCCCGAGTTGGAGGAAATGGCAGGCACTCCTTATGTAATCGCGCTCGGGCGATTGACCGAAGCCAAGGATTACCCCCTCCTGTTGCGCGCGTACGCGGCCAGCAAATTGCTTCACAGCCATCGCCTTGCCATCGTGGGGGAGGGCGAGCAACGCAACAGGCTGGAAAGTCTGGTTCGCGAACTCGGTCTTGCCGATCGCGTGTCACTTCCGGGGGCGTTGGACAATCCGTTTCGGGCGCTGGCAGATGCCGCCATGCTGGTGCTTTCGTCGCGTTGGGAAGGTTATCCGAACGTGCTGCTTGAAGCCCTGGCGTTGGGTGTGCCGGTGGTAGCGACAGACTGCGAGCATGGCCCACGCGAAATTCTCGACGGTGGCCGTTACGGCCGTCTGGTGCCTGTTGGCGATGCCGTGGCGTTGTCTCACGTGATGGACGCGACGGTGGAGCGGCCATCATCCGGGTTCGAAGCAGTCGTTGCCGCCCACCATCCTGGAGCTGTGGCGCCGAACTACTTGGCTTTGCTGGATGGCGTGAGCGTCAGCGGTCGCGACTAGCGCCGATCCCCGGCGCGGAGCTGCTCGGTTTGACAGTTGCGCGACGAGATACGCGGGTGATCTGCGAAGTGAGTCATGGGCGGCACTTCACGCGCGCACAGTCATGCGCGCGCTGTCGTGCTGGTCGACGTGTGCGTTATGACTCTCGCGGGAACGCCCACCGCAACGGTATTGCTCGGCACATCCCTGAGGACAACGGCGTTTGCGCCGATCCGTACGTTGTCTCCTATCGATATTCCGCCAAGCAGCTTTGCGCCTGTGCCGATGACGCAGTTATCGCCTACTTTGGGCTGTGCATTGCCTGACGGATCCTCGGTGTCCTTGTTTCCGAAAGTGACGGAGTTGAATACTTTGCAGTGCTCGCCGATAACCACTTCCGAGCCAATCACGATGTCTTGGCCGTGCATGACGTGGAAATACCGTCCGATTTTTGCCTTGCAGGAAATGTCACTCGCGTATACGACGCGGATGAGGTACTCGGTGATGGCGCCAATGACGTTGCCTGGTGCGCCGAGCCTGGATCGGCTCCAGCAGCCGAATCGGATCAGGACTGTCATGTGGAATGTGTGGGTGCACAGCGCAGCCCTGAAGGCGCGGAATCCGCTGGCGCGGTTTGTTATGGCCGACAGGTCGGAACGGATATAGTCAAACATTGCGCACCCGCAACGCGTGCATGAAACGAAGTCCGCGAAGGAAGCGTGGCAGGCCTGCAAAGCTGAACGTCTGGACGGATGTCATGAGGAACATCAGCCATGTCGGCCTGGCTTGGCGGAGGTCAGCCACAAGGTATGTCAACGCGGCTGCATTTGTGCGTGCACGGAGCTTGGGGTATTTGCGGGAAAACAGCAGAAAGCATTCGCGCAGAATATCCCTCGTGTTCCGGCCCTGCGAGGAAATTCCGATGCCTGTCCGATATACGCCGTAATATCCGCCGGTGGCGAATCGCGCGTATCCGTCTCGTATTTGTTCGACATTGGCGTAGTAGTCGACGACTGGAAATGACGGAATCGCATAGTCGCGAACCGACTTCCTGTACATCTTCGAGCTGTTCAGGCCCACGGAAATAAACTGCAGAATATCTCCGCGGTCGAGCCGCAGACGTGAAAGTTTGTCGTCAGGGAGGTGCGGCGGGCCGTTATGGAGCTTTTCGTCATTCGTCGAAATCTGCATGCGGTGCCAGACAATGTTGCATCCCGGATCGGCATCCAGGATTTGCGCCTGGCACTGCAGCTTGCCGGGCAGGCAATAGTCGTCGCCATCCACGTGCGCGATGTACTCGCCTGCCGCGCGGTCGTGAGTTTCTTTGTAATTTTCGCCTGCACCCAGGTTCTTTTCATGGAACAACGGCTTCACGATCCCTGCGTATCGTTCGGCAAATTCCGACACGATGGCGCGAGTGCCGTCGGTTGAGCAATCGTCGCCCACGATCACTTCGAAGTCGAAATCGGTGTCCTGGTCGACAATGCTTTGCAGGCACTGGCGTATATATTTTTCCTGGTTGTAGGTAACGACACAGACGGAAACCTTCGGCGTGCCGGACGGCTGGTTCTGGTGTTTAGGCGACATCACGTTTTGCCCGGCGCAGTGTGTCGAGTCGATGGAAGAAGGCCAGGCGGTCGGCAGGCCAGTAGGTCAGTGCCATGAATACGACGCCGGCTATAGCGAGTTCTATGGCTAGCCATGTGCGGTTCGGGCTCCATGCAACCAACCATGCGGCGACTGCAGCAACCAGCAGTGCAGGCGCGGAAGGGCGCGCAACGTCCCGCCATGTCCAGTCCCAATGCAAGCCGGGTGCGAAGCGGCGGTGCACCAGGGGCGTCCACAGCAGAAAGTAGATGATGTTGGAAGCCAGCCAGGCCCAGCCGGTGCCGATCATCCCGTAGTGGATGGCGGACCAGACAATGGACGGGATCAGCAGCACGGCGAAAAAGATATTGCCGACGAGATGAAGGCGCAGGTTGCTCTTGGCGTACTGCAGGTAGTAAGGGAATGCGCCTACGGTGAGGATGCCGTAGCCAAGGGCGTACAGGCGGAGCACGGATGCCACCTTGTCCACCAGCACGGTGTCGCCCGTCCATGCCCACAACACCTGGCGCGGAAAGAATGTCAGCACCAATGTGGCCGGAATCGCGGTGACGACGATCAGCTGCGTCGCCTGGCGGTAGATGGCGATCAGTTGCGTGTGATCGCCCCGGGCTTCCAGGTTCGTCATGCGCGGCATGATGGCGTTGCTGACGGGGCCGGAAACAATCATCAGTCCGCTGGCCACGAGGATGGCGGCGGTGAAGTAGCCATAGTCCGCCAACGGCAGCAGCTTGGAGAGCACGAGTTGATCGGACTGGGTGACGAACACCCACACAGTGGAGGTGAAGGCGATGGTGAGCGCGAAGCCGAGTACCGGCTTTAGCGGAGTCCAATCCCATGTCAGCTTTTGACTGTGTGTCACCTGGGGCAGCAAGCGGCCAGTCATCCACATCAACCCGACGGTTTCGAACACCGCCGTGCCCAACTGGAAGCCGAAGAACACCGTGGGCGCTGCACTCACATAGACCAGCACCGGCACTACAGCCACAAAGCGCAATGTCGCCACCAGCGATGTGAAGACGCTGAGCCACACCTGGCGTTCCGCCCCGGTCACCGCGCCGCGATACAGGCCCCCCATCCATCGCAGCGCGACGATGATGGCGATCATCTGCAGGCACAGGGCGACTTCACTGAGCGGCAGGGACCGGACTTTCAGCCAATGCCCACCTACCCAATGCGCGGAGAGGAACAACAGCCCGCCGCCAAACAGTGCCACGGCGAAGAAAATACCTTCCAGCGTGCGCACCAGCCGCCGATAGTCCAGTGCACTCAGGCCGCCGCCGTGAAAGCGTGCGGTCTGGTGCGCCATGGTCGGCGTGAGCCCCATATCCAGCACGTTGAACCAGCGCTGCAACATCGCGTAGAAGCCGACCAGGCCGTATGCCTCGGCGCCCATGTACTTGAGATACAGCGGTACGAGCACCACGCCCACGACGGCAATGTAGCCTTGGCTGAGGTAGTTCGCGGCGAGGTTATGCTTGAGTGACAAGGCGCGGTACCGCGGTTTGGCCAGCGTGCGCCGAGTTGCCCGCCAGGGTTACGCCCGGAGGGGCGTCCCCGGTGGCGACTGCGCCGGCGCTCATCCATCCCGAATGGATTGTCATGTGGCACCAGACGTATCGATCAAGAGCGCGACGATTCTTTGAACATCCGCGTCGGTCAAAGTCGGATATATCGGTAGACAAAGCACCTTGTCAGCTGCCGCCGCCGCAACCGGGAGATTGCTGCGTCCCGCCGAGGGCAGGCCACGATACATGGGGAAATCCGCGATCAACGGATAGAAGTAGCGGCGGGTAAAAATGCCGTGGGCTTTCAGTTTCTGGTAAAGCGCGTCGCGGCTCAGCGGGTAGTCCGGCTCGACCAGGATGGGGAAGTAGGCGTAATTGGCGACATGCTGACCGGCTTGCGGCAGGCAGTGGATACCTTTTACGCCATGGAGCGCCTCGCGGTAGTGGGCGTCGATGGCTGCGCGGCGATGCAGGATTTCCGGCATGTGCTTGAGCTGCAGCAGGCCGAAAGCCGCGTTCACTTCGCTCATCTTGGCGTTGATGCCTGGTGCGACCACGGTGGTTTCGTCCACGAAACCGAAGTTCTTGAGGTGGTCGATGTGCTGCTTGGTCTTGGCATCGTGGCAAACGATGGCGCCGCCCTCGAAGGTGTTGAATACCTTGGTGGCGTGGAAGCTGAGCACGGAAAGATCGCCGTGGCGAAGCACGCTGCCGCCATCGTCCTGCACGCCGAAGGCATGTGCGGCGTCATAGATCACGCGCAGGTTGTAATTGTCGGCGATCTTCTGGATCGCCTTCACATTGCAGGGATTGCCATAGCAATGCACCGGCATGATGGCCGTGGTGTTCGGCGTGATGGCGGCCTCGATCTTCTCCGGATCCAGATTGAGCGTGCTGGGTTCTACATCGACGAAGACAGGTTTGTTGCCGCGCCACAGCAACGAGTGAGCGGTGGCAACAAACGAATACGGCGTAGTAATTACCTCGCCGGAGACGCGCAGGGCCTGCAGGGCGGTGATAAGTGCCAATGTGCCGTTGGCGAACAGCGCTACGTGCTTGACGCCGAGATACTCGGACAGCGCCTCTTCCAGCTGTTGATGGAATGGTCCGCCGTTGGTGAGCGTGTGGCTTTGCCAGATACGCTCAAGATACGGGACGAATTCCTCCAGCGGGGGCAAGAAGGGCTGGGTGACGTAGATGGGATTGTCGGGCAAAAAGGTGCCTCCGCTGGATGCTTCAGATCGTTCTTGGCTGGCTTTGGCTATGGTAGTGATGTTTCCCGAGGCGGCAAACGCCCCCAGGTGGGAGAGGCGGATGCTTTTACAGCAACCAAGGCGCTGCGTTTCGGTTCGATACCACGCTGCCGGCAACACCTTGGCGCGGCCATTGCAGCCTCCCCCTGCCTGATGAACCCATAATTTGCTGCTCAGGGAAGTGCCTCATCTTTATGTCTGCCCTGCGCTCGATGGATTTTACAGCTTCACTTGGCTGGGTCGGTGGAGCGGGTCAGTACGCATGGCCAGTGGTACCACTGTGGCCTGGCGCTTCGGACATGCCCGGTAATGAGCGTAGTTCAGAAAGGTTCCGGTCCAATCGGCCACCGACATTCAAGCGATAGAGTGGCGGAAGCTCTTCGCGTGCCTTGTCGATGCTGCCGGCTGCCACCAACATGCGCACCAGGGTAATGCGATAGGCGGGCTCATTCGGGGCGTCTTTCACGGCGCCTTGGATCATGTGGAGGCCCAGGGCGTGGTTGCCCAGCACGTTCCATGCATAGTCGCTGTAGGTGGATTGCAACCGGGCACTGGGCCCGGGGTGGTCCAGCGCGGCCTCGAACGCCTGCACCATGCGATCGGTGGGCAGCGGGCAGGCGCCATCCCGGGCGCATTGCGCCAGTGCAGCCAATGAGCTTTCGTCCTGCACGCCGGGCTTCCGTGCCTTGAGCTTGGCGATCATGCTGTCCCACCACTGCGGCTTGAGCGGCCGGTCCATGCGCGAGTTCATGAAGATCAGCGCCTGCTGCGGCAGGATCGAGGATTCGGGGAAGCTCGCGGCCTTCTCCAGAGGCGCATAGGCCAGCTGCGTGTACGGCGAGGCTGGGTCGTAGTGCGAGTAGATGATGTAGGTGCGGCCAAGTTCGTATTGGGCGCGTGGCGAATCCGGCGCTCGCGCAGCCAGTTGCTGGGCCAGCCGCAGCGGGTCGCCCCAGGCATAGGCGGTAGCAGCGGTCAGTCCGATCCACCACAGCAGCAGGCAGGCAAGCAGCGTGCGCCGGGGCTGCAGCCAGTGGTATCGATGCGCAGAGGGTTGCACGGCCCAGGGTGGGATGGCTGCCAGCCAGGGAATCACGACCAGCAGCACGCCGAAACTGGCGAAGTAGTTGCGGTGCTCGTAGACCAGCTCCAGCGCGATGATGGTGCCAGTCATCAAATGGCAGCCAAGGTACAGGGCAATCCCCAGCGCCACCAGCGGCTGTCGGCGGCGCAGCCAGAACACCAGCGCGATCAGCGCGGCGATGCCGAGCAGGCCAGCCAGCGTTGTCCATGGCGACAGTATGCCGGTCGAGATGCGGAACTGGTCGTGGTAGAAGGACAGTGCGTGCGGCGTAGGCAGCAGCGTCCACACGATGTAATCGCAGATGATGCGCGCCTCGCTGAGCAGGCGCGTGCCCAGGGTGAAATCGCGCGTGGCCCAGCTGGCGGAACTCAGCACGTTGGGCAGCAGCCAGATCAATCCTATCAGCAGCGGCAATGCCAGTACCACCACGAACAAACCGGCAATCCGCCAGTCCTGCTTCGTGCCTAGGCGGGTTCCATGCGTGATGGATGCCTCGGTCGATGCGTCATCGTGCGCAGGGTGCTCTTCTGCGAGGAGTGATGCACGGCTGAAGCGGAACAGTATCCATTCGATCAGGAATGCATACAGCGGCAGCATCGCCGCCGTTTCCTTGGTCAGCAGGCCGACGATGGTGACCAAGATGAGGTTGGCGATACAGAGCACGAAGCCGCACCACCCACCTCCTTCGCGGGAACGCAGCATGTGCCGCCGTCCCGCCACATATCCGACGAGTCCCAGCAGCACGAACAGGTTGGCCATGCTCTCCTCGCGCTGCACCACGTACAGCACGGCGGTCAGGTTGATCGGCAGCAACATCCATCCTGCCGCGATCAGTGTGGCGACGATATCCGCCTGCCATCTCTCTCCATCTTTCGCCTGCGTCGAAGAGGATGAGGGCGTTGCCGCCAACAGCAACATCCTTGCGAGCAGGAATACCAGCACGCCGTTCAACAGGTGCACGACAAGGTTGAACAGTTTCCAGCCCCAGGGATTCAGTCCGCCTGCCAGGTAGTTCGCAGCAAAGCTCAGGGAGGCGAGCGGCCGCTTGAATTCGCTGGCTGGCGAGGACAGCGCGGCGCGCACCAGCGCCGGCACGCTGACTTCGTGCGGTTGCACGCCGGGGTTGTTGACGATGTTGGGGTAGTCGTCGAACAGCCAGTCGCCGAAGAGACCAGGCCAGTAGACGATCGTGGTTACGAGCAAGGCTATGACCAGCAGCCATGGGCCTGCCCGACGACAGAGGCGGAGTGACATCATTCGGCGCAGCCCATCGATCCTCGCAATCGGTGCAGGGTAGCAAGTGTCTAACGCGCTGCCGATGGGATGTGCGACTTCATCTCCTCGATCTGGCGGTCATAGAGGCCGGCCTTGTTGAGCTGTTCGGCCAGCGCAAGATGTCGGGTGGCCTCGTTCGGCTGCCCCACTGCCAGCGCTATCTTGGCCAGATTGAGCTGGAAATACGGGTTCCGTGGATCTTCCGCCGCCGCGGCCGCCGTAAGGCTGATGGCTGCCTGCTGGTCATGCGCCACATTGAACAGGTACGCGCCGTAGTTGTTGAGAATCATCGCGCGAACGGAATAGATGAAATGGGGGTTTGCCAACGCGGCCTGCACCAGCCTCGACATGTCAGATGGGGACAACGAGAGTTCTTGCTGGCTGGCATTGATCAGCATGTCCAGGAACGGGTTGGCCTGCACATAGTTCGGCGTCTGTCTCAGGCGATCCGCCAGGTCGGCGATGACGGATTCGGGAACCTCACCACGGCTGGCCAGGAGCAAGACGAGGCTGGCGGCAGGGTAGACCTGGTGCTTGTCGAGCGCCGCGGAGCGGGCGAAATATGGCAGGGCCAGTTGCTCGGCCTCTGCCCGGGTGCCCTTCATGGCACCATCGATGACGATTGCACGCCCTGCCTCGTACTGTGCGCGCGAAGAAGCTGGATGATGCCGCACTTCGACCAGCGCCTGGCTCAAGGCACTCCCGCCCCAGCTGGCCGCGCGGACTGCCGTCAAGCCGGCCATGCCTAGCAGCAGTGCCGCGCAACCCATGCCCAGTGTGCGCGCCGGCCACTGCCTCGGGACCCACGATGCTAGCAGGCATACGACGCCCAACAGCAAGCCAGCCATCGGCAGGTAGTTGCGATGCTCGAAGACAAGTTCGAGTGGCAGGATCGTCGATTCCATCGACTGGCCGATCAGGAACCAGGCCACGGCGAAGGCCAGGCCGGGGCTGCTCCTGCGCCATTTCCAGGCCACTGCGATCAAGGCGATCAGGAACACGATCGACAACAAGGTCGTCCACGGCGAGAACAAGCCAGTGGATGTCGCTATATCGTCGTGGAACAAACCCATCCATGCCGGAATGGGCACGAAAATCCAGAGCAGATAATCGCAAAGGATGCGGGCTTCGCTCAGGAGCCGCTGATACAGCGTGAAATCTCGAACGGCGTAGCTGTTTGGCAGCCAGTGTGGATGCTGTGCCAAGTAGGCCAGGAACAGTGCGATCGGCAACGCTACGCTCAGGCAGAAGAATGCTTTCAACCCCGTACTTTGATCGTGCCGCGGCGTGGCAAACCGGTAACACGTGGCTTCAATCACCAGGGCGTATGCAACGACCAGGACACCGTTTTCCTTGCTGAAGACGGCCAACAGGCCGAAACCGATCAGTCCGCCGAGAGCAAAACCCAGACCACGCCCATCGCGGAGCATGCGTTCGCGACCCGATGTGTAGGAGAACAGGCCGGCAAGGGTGAACAGTGCCGACAGCTCATTCATGCGCTGCACGACGTAGAGCACGCCACTCACGTTCAGTGGATGCAGCAGCCACAGGCCGGCGGCCAGCAGCGCGATGTTCCTGGCGGTGATGCCCGGGTGGCGCGAGCTGCTGCCCAGCAGGTGCACCGCCAGGCGACGGCCGATCGCGTAGACCAGCGCGACGTTCAACAGATGGATCAGCAGATTGACCAGCTTGAAAGCCAGTGGACTCATGCCGAACCAGGCCACATTCAGTCCAAACGACAGCATGCTGAGCGGGCGACGCAGCGCGGTGGTGTCCGATGACAAGGCGATTGCCAGCCAGTCTGACGAGGTGTGCCCGATCGCCAGCAGCGCCGAATTGTTGACGATGTTCGGGTAATCGTCGAACTGGAAGCCGCCAGTGAGGCCGGCGAGATAGGCCAGTACGCACAACAGCGCGAGTGCCGGCAGCATCCAGGCCGTCCGAGCGGGCAAGGTGGGCGAATCGTTCATGGCAAGGCTCGAGGCTGGTGGCTTGATGGTTACCAGCCTGCGCTGGCGACGGAAAAAAAGACGCCGCCCGGAGGCGGCGTCTCAGTCAAGCGATGTTACCGCTTAGCGGCAGGTGGCCGGCAGGTACTGCGCAGGGATGCTGGTGGGTGCGGTGTTGCATGTCCACAACAGCGGCAGGCCAGCCCCCTGGGCGGCCGGTGTCAGCCCGAATACCTTGCCTTGAACAGCGGTGGTGAGGCCCGGGTCGGCCGAGGCCGTGACGGAGATCACGCCGGTGCCTGCGCCGACGCTCAAGCTGGTTACGTACTTGCTCTGTTGGTTGAGGCAACCCGAACTGTTCATGCTGGGGGGGAAAGTGCCCTGGGACTGGTAATACTCGGCAACCGAGGTCTTGCACGCATCGGCGGCCACGACCAGTTCCGACACCTTGGAGCGGACGGTGTAGTTCTGGTAGGCCGGCAGCGCGATGGCCGCCAGGATGGCGATGATCGCGACCACGATCATCAGTTCGATCAGGGTGAAACCTTTCTGCAGGTTCTTCATGGTGGTTCCTCTGTTTGGCTAGCTAGCGTTGTGGCCCCCCGGGTTCCGGCCCCGATACCCCCTAGGCGGGATCGAACCCTCACGACTCATGGTCAGGAACAACCAGGAAGCTGGCGGTATCGAAGCACTGAGCGTGCCATGACTATCGCCGTCCCTATTGCCTCACGCCGGGGTACTTGTGTGCTGTGCATGCGGTCACGAAAGTCTATTTGGATGGCGTAGGTTGGCGTGGCCTGCGCAAATATGAGCGCAGGCGCTCATGGAATGCAGTGACGAGTTGCGTCAATAAGTGACTTGTCAGGGCAGTTTTGGCGTTTGATGACCAGTGGCCCAAGTTGCACTACCAAGCATTGAGGGCCAGAACCAGCACGGGTTTTTTCGTCCGCGGAGAAAGGATGACAGTGAAGTCCTGGCCGCCACGCTGCCTTTTCTGCAACGGCAACGCCAGCAAGGGGCCTTCGCCGATGGTGGCTTGAAGTTGTTGTAGTTGCCTGCGTTGTGCAGGCGTGGCCTTGGTAAGGTGGTCTGATGTCTTGGCGTGGGGAATGAACTTGCCGATCATCTGATCGTAAGGCACGTAGTATTTGGGGAGTCTGTCGATGTCCTTGCCGCCGGAGATCGCTTGCAGGGTCAGCGCCAGGGCGGCATCGCCCATTGGGGGCACGGCGCCCACCAGTGTGGGGCCGACCCATGAGCGGGTGCGAAAGGCAGGCTGATTGGCTTGGGCCAGGTCTGCGTCACTGATTTCGTCAGCGGCCACCAACACGAAGCGGTCCGTTTCCGCAACGATGAAGGCCGGGCGCGCGGCAGCCATGACGTGGATACCGTAGCCAAAGGCCACGGCTTGCATCGTGGCAATGATGGCAAGATCCAGCCGAAGCAGTTTCCTTGATTTGCGTGGGTCGGCCACGAGCAGAGTCAGCAGCGGGCCAATGCAGACATCCACGCCCATCAGCAATAGCATCAACGTGCTGGCGCCTGCGACCCTGAACCAGGGCGGTTGAAACCATAGGAAATACAAGGTGGCGCCAGCACCTACGGCAAGGGTGAGGCTGATAACGAGATGGATGGTTGCGGCTTTCCAGCGTGACATGGCGTGATCTGATTGGCGGGGCGGTGCGAAAGAAGGGCGGACGAAGCATAAACAGTATTTCTGTCATCGTGCATCGGGTCCGCGTGCGAAATGCGGATCGTCTTGCTTGCCTCGCCAACCCAGCCTGCTTACCCTCTTTGCCGCCCTTGAATCACCATACGGAGCAACCATGAGAAACGCCCTGACCATCGCGTTGCTGCTGGCACTGGCGACTTCGCCCGTACTCGCTGCGGACACCGACACCGTCGCGCCGGTGGATACCGCGATCACCCTGGACCACGCGCCGCATCCGTTCAACGTGCGCGACCTGGTGATGATGCAGCGTGTTTCCGATCCGCAGCTGTCGCCAGACGGGCGCCATGCGGCTTTCAGTGTGCGCAGCACCGACTACGCGGCGAACAAGGGTGTCAACGCGATCTACATACAGGATCTGGATGGCGGCGAGCCGCGTAGCGTGGTGAACATGGCCGCCAATACGCCGCGCTGGTCACCCGATGGGCGCAGCCTGTACTTCCTCGCGCCGGTGAACGGCGTCGTGCAGTTGTGGCGGCGTAGCGTGGGAGACCTGTTGGCGGCTGGCGGCCATCGTCCGCCCACCAGCCTCGCGCCGGTGCAGGTGAGCCATGGCGTGCTGGATGTGCAGGCGTACAAGCTGTCGCCGGACGGCAAGAGCGTGCTGCTTTCCTACGCGGTGTTCACCGACTGCGACACCCTGGCCTGCACCAAGCAGATGCAGGACAAGCGCGCGGCGGACAAGGCCACCGGCACGCTGTACAAGAAGTTGTTCGTGCGGCACTGGGATACCTGGTCCGATGGCACGCGCAACCAGCTCTACCTGGGCCGCTTCGATGAAAAGGGCCAGCTGCCCACCGAGTCAACGTTGCTGAGCCGCGGCATCGACGGCGACGTGCCCAGCAAGCCGTTCGGCGACGACAGCGAATTCGCGTTCTCGCCCGATGGCAAGACGGTGTACTTCGGCGTGCGCATCGCCGGCCGCAGCGAACCGTGGTCCACCAATTTCGATATTTACAAGGTGCCGGCCGACGGCTCCGCGGTGCCGGCGAACCTCACTGCCGAGAACAAGGCATGGGACGCTTACCCAGTGCCTTCGCCGGATGGCAAGACGCTGTACTACCTCGCAATGAAGGTGCCGGGTTTCGAGGCGGACCGCTTCGGCATCATGGCGCTGGACCTGGCCACCGGCGCGAAGCGCGAGATCGACCCGCAGTGGGATCGCTCGCCGGGCGGCATGGGCATTTCGGCCGACGGCAAGACGCTCTACGTCACCGCCGACGACAAGGGCCAGCATCCGCTGTTCGCGGTGGAGACGGCCAGCGGCAAGGTGCGGCAGCTGGTGGGCGACGGTGAAGTGGAGAGCTATTCGCTGGCCGGTTCGCGACTGCTGCTTGCACGCAACGACCTCAAGCGCCCCACCGATCTCTACACCACGAATGCCGACGGCAAGGACCTCAAGCAGGTCACCCACTACAACACCGCCTTGCTGAAGAATGCGCACGAGGGCGACTTCGAGTTCTTCACTTTCAAGGGCTGGAACAACGAGCCGGTGCAGGGCTATGTGGTGAAGCCGGCAGGTTACCAGCCCGGCAAGAAGTACCCGGTGGCCTTCATCATCCATGGCGGCCCGCAGGGCGCGATGACCAACGGCTGGAGCTACCGCTGGAACCCGCAGACCTACGCGGGACAGGGTTTCGCGGTGGTCACCATCAACTTCCATGGCTCCACGGGGTACGGCCAGAAGTTCACCGACTCCATCTCGGGCGACTGGGGCGGCAAGCCGCTGGAGGATCTGAAGCTCGGCTGGCAGGCCGCACTGGACAAATACAGCTTCCTCGACGGCAACCGCGCCTGCGCACTCGGCGCGAGTTACGGCGGCTACATGACCTACTGGATCGCCGGCGTGTGGAACCAGCCGTGGAAGTGCCTGATCGACCACGACGGCGTGTTCGACGCGCGCATGATGTACTACGCCACCGAGGAACTGTGGTTCGAAGAGCGCGAGAACGGCGGCCCGCAATACGAGGTGCCGGCCAACTACGAGAAGTTCAACCCGGTCGACCACGTCAAGGACTGGCGTGTGCCGATGCTGGTGGTGCACAGCGGCAACGATTTCCGCATCCCGATCACCCAGGGGCTGGGCGCGTTCACCGTGATGCAGCGCCGCGGCGTTCCCAGCGAGTTCCTCACTTTCCCCAATGAGAACCACTGGGTGCTCAAGCCGCACAACAGCGTGCTGTGGCATGACACCGTGAACGCGTGGCTGAAGCAGTGGACGGCGGAGCCGAAGGCGAAGCAATAAACCGGAGTACCCCAACCTTCCCTGTCGACGGGGAGGGTTGGGGCTACAACCACTTCGCCCGTTTCAGCGCGAGGTAGATGCCGCCCACCACGCAGATCACCACGCCGATGATCACCGGGTAGCTCCAGGCTTCGGCGAGCTCGGGCATGTGGGTGAAGTTCATGCCGTACCAGCTGGTGATGAGGGTGGGGGCCGCAAGCATTGCGGCCCAGCCGGCGAGTTTCTTCATCACCTCGTTCTGGCCGAAGGTGACCAGCGACAGGTTCACGCTGATCGCGGCGGTGAGCATCTCGCGCATCGCGCTGATCGCATCGTTCACGCGCGTCACGTGGTCGTGCACGTCGCGGAAGTAGGCACGCAGTTCGTCGGGGATCAGTTGCGGATGCAGCCGTACCAGCTGGCTGATCACATCCTGCAGCGGCGACACGGCGAGGCGCAGCGTCATCAGGTCGCGCTGCATGTCGTACAGCCGGCGCACGGTATCGCGGTTGAAGCTGGCGGCGAAGATGTCCTGCTCCAGCTCCTGCAACTCCTCGCGGAAGTCGCGCACGATCGGCATCAGGTTGTCGACGATGAAGTCCAGCACACTATACAAGCCGTAGCTCGGGCCCAGCGACAACAGGTCGGGCGTATGCTCGCAACTGCGTCGTGCAGGTGCGTAGGAGAGCGAGGCGCCATGGCGCACGGTGACCAGATAGCGCGCGCCGAGGAAGATGTGCGTTTCGCCGAACGCGATGTGGCCGCTTTCGAGCTGGGCGGTCTGCACCACGATGAACAGCGAGTTGCCGTAGGCCTCGATCTTGGTGCGCTGGTGTGCGCTCTGCGCATCTTCGATCGCGAGGTCATGCAGGTCGAACTCCTCCTGCAGTTTCAGCAGCAATGCGGCATCCGGCTCGTGCAGGCCGACCCACACAAAGGTGTCCGGCTCCTGCAGCACGTCGCTGATCGCGTCGATGCCCACGTCGCCGATGCGACTGCCGTCGCTGCGGTAGGCAACGCAGTTGACCACCATGCGGGTTTCGGCCGGGTCGGTTGTGGCTGGTGTAGGCATGTCTGCATGATGCCGTCGCGACAAGTATCAGGGCAATGCCGGGGTCGTGATTTGGTACCTTGGGGGGACTTGGCATTCACGGCTGCGGATAAGCCAGTAGCGTCCAGGCCCTGTACCATCGTCACATTCATGTTCGGTTGACAGGGGCGCGGCAGATGAGGGGGCACGAATATCGGCTGGGTTATCGGGCCGATCTCGAAGGTTTGCGCGCCGTGGCGATCCTGCTGGTCGTGGCGGTACACGCTGGGGTGCCATGGCTGCGCGGCGGCTTCGTGGGCGTGGATGTGTTCTTCGTACTGTCCGGGTTCCTGATCACCGGCCTGCTGGTGCAGGAGGTATCGAACACGGGGCGACTCCGGCTTGCGGAATTCTACGTACGGCGCTTGCGCCGCCTGCTGCCGGCGTTGTTGGTCATGCTTCTGGTGGTCGGGGCGCTTGCGGCGTTCTTGCTGGCTCCGGCGGAGCAGCAGCGACAATCGTCCGCGGCCGCGATGGCAGCGTTGTGGTTGAGCAACATCCATTTCGCCTTTGCCCGATTGAACTACTTCGCACCAGGCACCGAGACCAACCTGTTTCTGCACACATGGTCGCTGGGCGTGGAGGAACAGTTCTACCTGGTATGGCCTGCCTTGCTGGTATTGCTGCTTGGACGCAACGGCACGCGTGACCTCGCTCGCCTGAAAATCCACATGTGGGCAATAGTGGTGGCCAGCTTGGTGAGCTGCATACTGTTGACATACACGGCACCGCAGCTGGCGTTCTATATGATGCCGATGCGTGCCTGGCAGTTCGCTGCAGGTGCGCTGGTTTGGCTGTGCTACCAGATGCCGAGTGCTTCTGCAGGCGCGCCGTGGTGGGAGCGCCACCCCGCGGCACCGCGTGTGATGGGATGGCTGGGCCTGGCATTGATTGCAGTGGCCGGAGGGGGGGGCAGTGCCGACATTCCTTATCCAGGCGCCTATGGGGTGCTGCCGACGCTAGGGGCGGCCTGCATTATCACCGCAGGCTGTGTGACCGCGACGCCGGGCGGCGTGTCGCGCGTGCTGTCGTGGCGGCCGCTGCAGTGGCTTGGTGGAATTTCCTACTCGTGGTACCTGTGGCATTGGCCAATCCTGCTGCTGGGGCGGGCACTCACAGGATCGGACTCGCCGATCTGTCGCATGTGCTGCGTTCTGCTCTCGTTGCTTCTGGCCTGGATCTCCTGCCGGTTCATTGAGGTGCCGATCCGCAATTGGCGCGAATGGCTGTTGCGTCCGCGCATGGCGATCTTCGGTGCCTTGGCGCTCATGCTGCTGGCCAACGGCCTTTGCATGCGTTGGTACAACCAGACCAGCATGCCGATGCTGGAGCCGCTAGCGCAGAACTACGCGGCAGCGCATTACGATGCGCCGGCGATTTACGATATGGGATGTGACGACTGGTATCGCAGCGACCGGGTGCGCATCTGCGCATTCGGGTCGACCGATGCGACACATACGGCGGTGCTGATGGGTGATAGCCATGCCGCGCAGTGGTTCCCTGCGGCCGCCAAGGTGTTCGACCGGCCAGGTTGGCGTCTGTTGGTAGTTACCAAGTCGTCCTGCCCGATGGTAGATGAGCCGATCTTTGATCACAGTATCGGCAAGGCATACACAGTTTGTGCAACGTGGCGTGGGAATGCCTTGAAACAGGTGGCTGCGCTCAAGCCAGATGTGTTGCTGCTCGGCAGTGCAGGGTATGAATTCACCCAGACACAGTGGATCGATGGCACCGCCAGGGTGCTTGGCGTATTGAGTCCGGCTTCGGGCCACATCTACATTTTGCGCGATACGCCGCGGCTGCCCTTCGATGGGCCGAACTGCCTGGCGCAACAGGCGCACCGTGTGGTGCGGCTGGGGTTGCGACGAACCTGCGGCGCGGCAGAGGCGAATTTCGATGCGGAACGATTGTATCTCTGGCTGGGGCGTGCCGCAGCCCGGTTCGCTAACGTCAGTATGCTGGATATGAATCAGCAGGTTTGCCCGGCAGGGATGTGCTTGGCGCAACGGCAGGGAAGGGTAGTCTTTCGCGACTCGCAGCATTTGACTGGCAGTTTCGCCGCCACTCTGTGGCCAGTGCTGGCGCAGAAGCTTGGACTCGGCGTGGTCGGCAAGGATGATACGACCGACGTGTCATCGAGCCGATTTTCGGCCACGAAATGAAGTGCGCTTCTTCAACTGTGGGTCGTTTGCCGCAAACTCCACGCTAGAGCTAGCCACGCCGGTAGCGCGAACAGCAGCCAGGGCTGGTTCTGCTGCACGGTACCGGGCAGCAGGTGCAGCAGCACGGCGACGAGCGCGGCGGCGAGTTGCAGGATCAGCACCGTGTTGGCGAAGCGCGAGGGCGCGATGTCGCGGCGGGCGCGCCAGACGGCGCGCAGCAGCAGGAAGGCGAGTGGGCTAAACAGCAGTAGGTTCGCATTGGCCCAGGCGGAGTGGTGGCTGGTGAGTGTCCACAGCGTCAGCAGCAGCAGGCCGACCAGCCCCGCGACGATGAGATAGAGCGTGGCGAGCAGGGCATGGGCGAGTCGGGCGCGGCGTGTGGTTGCCACGAGCAGGACGGCGAAGGCGAGTCCCGACGCGCCCAGCGGCAGGCGCAGGTCCGGCGCCTGGGCCGGGGGCGCCGGCAGGCGGTTGGGTGAGAGCAGTTCTTCGTTCTGCACCAGTGACTGGGTGCCGCCGCGGCCGTCGGGTACGCGGATGCCGCGCAGCTTGGCCTGCAACTCGTAGGGCAGGAAGCTTTCGCTCCACGCGTTCATCGGCTGATCGGCGTAGGGGCCGAGGCCGAGGTCGAGCAGCAGCATCAGCCAGGGTTGCGCACTCATCAGGCGGTCGGTCTGCTGGCGGTAGCTCATGCCGCCGGCCTGCGCGGCGAGGCCTGCCTTGATGACGCCGCCGAGCGCCTTGTCCAGCGCGTCGCGTACGCGGGTGGTGCAGTTGTCGACGTAGTAGTCGTAGTTGTAGCCGGCGTTCTCGGGGCGCAGGTTCCAGAACAGGAAATCGCGCAGCGCGGCGGCCTGTTCGGGCGTGAACGCAAGGCGCTGGCGGGTGATCGAACGGCCCACCTGGATGTAGTAGCTCTCCTCGTCGACGGTGGGCTCGGCATCCATCAGGTAGTGCATGCGGCCGCGCGCGAAGTTGAGGAAGAAGTTCTTCTCGTTGAAATCGAACACGCCGTAATTGAAGTTCACCGCCTCGCCGCTGACGGTGTCGCGCAGTTCCAGCGCGTCGTGGCCGAAGCGTTCCCAGTAGACGTCGCCCGGCCCGTAGGTGACCAGCGAGACTTCCAGGTTCGCGCCGGGCGCGTTGACGACGCTGGCGCGGGCCGGGGCGACGGCCAGCAGAAGGAAGGCGAGCAGGGAAAGCAGCTTGGCGAGCGGGGGCATGGTGGTCCTAGTGCAGGAACGCACCCTGTGCGCGATTGCCTTTGGCTTCGATCAGGTGCCAGAGCATTCGCGCACGGGATGCGCTCCTACAGGGTCAGATCTCGCGGCGCGTCACACGGAATTGCTGCACGCGCCGGTCGTCGGCCTCGGTGACGTGGAACAGGAATTCGCCGGCGCTGGCTTCCTCGCCCGCCTCGGGCAAGTGGCCGAACTCGGCGGTGATCAGGCCGCCGATGGTGTCGAACTCCTCGTCGGAGAAGTTGCAGCCGATCACCTCGTTGAAGTCCTCGATCGGCGTGAGCGCGCTCACCAGCCACGAACCGTTGGCCTGGGCGTGGATCAGCGCGGGCTCTTCCTCGTCGTCGTGCTCGTCGTCGATCTCGCCGACGATCTGCTCCAGCACGTCCTCGATGGTGATCAGGCCGGCCACGCCGCCGTATTCGTCCACCACCATCGCCATGTGGTTGCGGCTGCGGCGGAATTCGGCCAGCAGCACGTTGAGGCGCATGGACTCGGGGATCAGCACCGCAGGGCGCAGGATCGCGTGGATGTCGAAGTCGGTGCCGTTGCCGAAGAACTTGAGCAGGTCCTTGGCCAGCAGCACGCCGAGGATGTCGTCCTTGTCCTCGCCGTGCACAGGGAAGCGCGAGTGGCCGGATTCGACCACGGCGGCGAGGATGTCCTGGAGCGGTGCGTCGGCGGCGATCATCACGATCTGCACGCGCGGCACCATCACGTCGTCCACGCTCAGTTCGGTGACCTTGAGCGCGCCTTCCAGCATGGGCAGGGTGTCGGCGCTAAGCAGGCCGTTGACCTGGGCGGTGCGCAACTCATCGATCAGTTCCGCGCGGTTGCGCGGCTCGCCGGAAAACAGATGGCCCAGTCGATCCCACCAGGTGCGATGGGCCGGGCCGCTGGTACTGCCGGGGTCGTCGTTCATTACTCGGTTTGCAACTGCCCGGGGGCGGGCGGGAACACGAGTCTAGCGGAAATGGTGTGACGATTCAGGGTGATGGCGCGCAGCTTGAACCCTCTCCCCCTTGGGGAGAGGGCAGGGGGAGGGGGCGGCTCTCGCCGTTATCTGCATGGATGGGATGGGGGTGGCTTCTGGGAAGGCCGGGTTTGCCGGTGGAGCCAGGGCGAGCGTGGGCCCTCACCCCAGTCCTCTTCCTCGCCCCTGCAAAGCAGGACCATCCATGGCCGTTCCCCGCTTCCCGGAGGGGGCAATCAGTCGCAATAGGGATCGGCGATGCCCAGCCCGGCGAGGATGCGCGTCTCCAGCGCCTCCATCGCCTCGGCCTCCGCCTCCACGATATGGTCGTAGCCGAGCAGATGCAGCGTGCCGTGCACGGTGAGGTGGGCCCAATGGTCGCGCGCGCGTTTGCCCTGCTCGACAGCCTCGCGTGCCACCACGGGGGCGCAGATCACCATGTCGCCGATCAACGGCAGCTTCAGGTCCGGGGGCAGTTCGGCCTCGAACGAAAGTACGTTCGTCGCGTAGTCCTTGCCGCGATAGTCGCGGTTGAGCGCGCGCCCCTCTTCGGCGTCGACGATGCGGATGGAAAGCTCGGTCGCCTTGCGCCGTTTCGCGCCGTGCAGCGCGGCCTCCACCCAGCGGCGGAAGCTGGCCGCCGAGGGAATGCCGGCGCGTGGCACCGCGTAGCCCAGGTGCACCGTCGCCATGCTCACTTCGTGTCCTCGTCCTTCTGCTCGAAGGCTTCGTAGGCGCGCACGATCTTCGCCACCAGCGGGTGGCGCACCACGTCGCGCGAGGTGAAGAAGGTGAAGCTGATGCCGTCCACGCCGCGCAGCACTTCCACCGCATGGCGCAGGCCGGAGCGCACGTTGCGCGGCAGGTCGACCTGGCTGACGTCGCCGGTGATCACCGCCACCGAGCCGAAGCCGATGCGGGTGAGGAACATCTTCATCTGCTCGACGGTGGTGTTCTGCGCTTCGTCGAGGATCACGTAGGAGTCGTTGAGTGTGCGGCCGCGCATGTATGCCAGCGGCGCGATCTCGATCACGTTGCGCTCGATCAGCTTGGCGACTTTCTCGAAGCCGAGCATCTCGTACAGCGCGTCGTACAGCGGGCGCAGGTAGGGGTCGACCTTCTGGGTGAGGTCGCCGGGCAGGAAGCCGAGCTTCTCGCCGGCTTCCACCGCCGGGCGCACCAGCAGCACGCGCTGCACGCGGTTCGCCTCCAGCGCTTCCACTGCGCTGGCCACGGCAAGATAGGTCTTGCCGGTACCGGCCGGACCCACGCCAAAGCTGATGTCGTGGCGCGAGATGGCGTGCAGGTAGCGCGCCTGGTTGGGGCCGCGGCCCTTGATCACGCCGCGCTTCACCTTGATGACGACGTCCTGCGCGCCTTCACCCGCGTCGTCCGCAAGTGCGTCCACGCCCGACTCGGCCAGGTGCAGATTGATCTTCGCGCCGTTGAGGGTTTCGTTCTCGGTGACGGTGTACAGCGTGCGCAGCACCTTCTCGGCGGCACGCGCGCCGGCTTCCTCGCCGATCACACGGAACAGATTGCCGCGGTGGTCGATCTCCACGCCCAGGCGCAGTTCGATCTGGCGCAGGTGCTCGTCGAACGGCCCGCACAGGCTGGCAAGCCGGGCGTTGTCTTCCGGATCGAGGGCGAAGTCGCGTTCGTTGAGGCCTGGGGTCATGGGTTTGATGAAGGACTTGAAGGGTGGATCCTTCTCCCTCCGGGAGAAGGTGCCGGCAGGCGGATGAGGGTGCGGGCGGAGCGTGTCATTGCAGCGTTGCGCAAGCCCCAGACCCTCTTCCCAACCCCTCTCCCAAAGGGAGAGGGGCTTTTGAATCAGGCGGCTTCCTCGGCCAGCGCGTGCACACGCCCGCGCAGCGAATTGCTCATTGCCTCGGTGATCAGCACGTCGACGAAGCGACCGATCATGCGCGCGTCGCCGGGGAAGTTCACGTAGCGCATATTCTCGGTGCGGCCAGCGAGTTCGTGCGGGTTCTTGGTGCTCGGCTTTTCCACCAGCACGCGCTGAACGGTGCCGATCATAGCCTCGTTGATCGTCTTCGCGTTGGCGTTGATCGCGGCCTGCAGGCGTTCCAGCCGCTGGTGTTTCACCGCCATCGGCGTGTCGTCGGCGAGACTCGCGGCCGGCGTGCCGGGGCGCGCGGAAAAGATGAAGCTGAAGCTCTGGTCGAAGCCGACGTCCTCGATCAGCTTCATGGTCTTCTCGAAATCCTCGTCGGTTTCGCCAGGGAAGCCCACGATGAAGTCCGAGCTGATGCAGATGTCCGGGCGCACCACGCGCAGCTTGCGGATCTTCTGCTTGAACTCCAGTGCGGTGTAGCCACGCTTCATCGCGGCGAGGATGCGGTCCGAGCCGGCCTGCACCGGCAGGTGCAGGAAGTTGGCGAGCTTCGGCACGCTGGCATAAGCCTCGACCAGCGAGTCGGAGAACTCCAGCGGATGCGAGGTGGTGAAGCGGATGCGGCCGATGCCGTCGATCTGCGCGATGGCGTGGATCAGCACGGCCAGGTCCGCGATGCCGCCATCGTGCATGGGGCCGCGGTAAGCGTTGACGTTCTGGCCGAGCAGATTCACTTCGCGCACGCCCTGTTCGGCGAGCTGCGCCACTTCCACCAGCACGTCGTCGAAGGGACGGCTGATCTCGGTGCCACGGGTGTAGGGCACCACGCAGTAGCTGCAGTACTTGGAGCAGCCTTCCATGATCGAGACGAAAGCGGTGGGGCCTTCAGCGCGTGGCTCGGGCAGCTTGTCGAACTTCTCGATCTCGGGGAAGGAGATGTCCACCTGGGGCCTGCCGCTCTCGCGGCGCGACTCGATCAGTTCGGGCAGGCGGTGCAGGGTCTGCGGGCCGAACACCAGGTCCACGAACGGGGCGCGCTTGATGATGGCTTCGCCTTCCTGCGAGGCCACGCAACCGCCCACGCCGATGAGGACTTGCCGGCCACCCTGTTTGTGCTCCTTCCAGCGGCCGAGCTGGCTGAACACCTTCTCCTGCGCCTTCTCGCGGATCGAGCAGGTGTTGACCAGGATCACGTCCGCCTCGGATTCGTCCTGGGTCAGCTCCAGGCCATGCGAGGCCTTGAGCACGTCGGCCATCTTGGCCGAGTCGTACTCATTCATCTGGCAGCCGTGGGTCTTGATGAAAAGTTTGCCGCTCATGGTGCTGGTTACCGTGGTTTCGCAGGGGCGCGGCGTGGATGGCGCCGAACCGTGCAGTTTACGCCGACCCGCCATGGGCTGCCAGCAAGCGGCGAGTCGGATCAAGCACTTGGAGCGCCCTCCCGACGTGCATACCGCACGGAACGGCGGATTCGCTCTTGGCGCGGAAGTCGCGCGGCGGCACACTGCGGCCATGTCCGATGCCGTACGCCACGGGGGGAGCGCCGGCCGGCCCGTTGCGGGCTCCCCGTCATCCAGCACGATCCCGCGTCGGATCGCGTTGGGCTGCGCCTTGCTAGCGGCAGCGCTGTGGCTGCCGAGGGCGCATGCGGGCAATCTGTATCGCTGCACCGGCGCCAACGGCGAGACGGTGTTCACCGGCAGTACCGCGGGCTATCACGACTGCCGCAAGCTGGGCAGCTACGGCGCGCCGGCGCGCCGCGCACCGGTGACCTCGTTGCATCATGTGCAAGGCGCGGTCGTGGGTACCCGGCCAAAGATGGATACCGCGGTGGCTTCGTTGGCTTCCGTGCAAGGCGGCGTGCTGAGCAGCGCGAAGCTGCAGCCGGCCGACCCGTTGCCGCTGGCCGCGGCGGTTCCTGCTGCTGCTGACGTGCCGGCTGCCTTGCGCGGGCGCTGGACGTACCAGCAATCGAACGGTGCCGCCGCGCCGTCCGACGTGCCGGCCGCCACGGCGCCGGGCGACCGCGTGCTGCGCGGGGCGGTATACCGGATCGTCCGCGCCGACGGGGGGGTGGAATACACCAATATTCCGCCCGCCGGCCGCGCCGCGCAGACGGTGAAGATGCTGTTCACCTACATCGCCACCTGCTTCGCCTGCAACCTGCACTCGACCGTCCACTGGGGCAGCGTGTCGCTCAACCTCACCGCCTACGCCGACGCGATCCGTGCGGCCAGCGTGGAGTACGGCGTGGACGAAGCTTTCCTGCGCGCGATCATCCACGCCGAGAGCGCCTACAACCCGCGCGCGCTGTCGCTCAAGGGCGCACAAGGGCTGATGCAGCTGATGCCAGGCACCGCTGGCGACATGGGCGTGCTGGACGCGTTCGACACCGGCCAGAACATTCGCGGCGGTGCGCGCTATCTCAGCCTGCTGCTGCATGTCTTCGGCGGCAACGAGCACCTGGCGGCCGCCGCCTACAATGCCGGCCCCGGTGCGGTGCAGCGCTACAACGGCATACCGCCGTATGCGGAAACCCAGGTCTACGTGCAACGCGTGGACACCCTGCGCAAGCGCTACGAGGCGGCCCTGCATCCGCCATTGGCGGCGGCGCGCCCGGGTTGAATCACTGGATGTTGCTGCTGGCGGCTTCCACGCTCATCGGCGGGCGCTCGGTCAGGGTGGCTTCGGTATGGAAGGGGCTGCCGTTGCGCAGGCCGGAAATCGCCACCTTGGCGCCCGGCTTGATCGTCGACTCGCGCCGGCGCAGGTCGGCCGGATCGCGGATGTCGTTGTCGCCGATGCGCAGCAGGATGTCGCGTGGCTGGATGCCGGCCAGCGCGGCGGGACTGCCGGGGTACACGTCGGAGACCTGGGCGCCGCGCGCGGCCGCGGGCAGGCCGCTGTTCGCGGCCACCGGCACGAAGGTGTAGTCCGCCCCCAGCCAGCCGCGCACCACGTGGCCGGTGGCGACGATCTGGTCGAGTACCCGCTTGGCGGTGCCCGCCGGGATAGCGAAGCCGATGCCCTCGGCATTGGCGGCTTTGCCGATCAGCGCTGTGTTGATGCCTACCAGCCTGCCCTCGGCGTTGACCAGCGCGCCGCCGGAATTGCCGAGGTTGATCGCCGCGTCGGTCTGGATGAAGTCCTCGGCGCTGGAGGTGTTCAACTGACGACCCACCGCGCTGACGATGCCCATCGTCACGGTCTGGTTGAGGCCCAGCGGGTTGCCGATCGCGAGCACCACGTCGCCGGGGCGCGGCTTCTGCTCGGCGAGCCGGATCACCGGCAGGTTGCCGGCGTCGATCTTCAGCACGGCCAGGTCGGTCTCCTCGTCGGTGCCGACCACGGTGGCCTTGGCCACACGGCCGTCGTACAGCAGCACCTGGATGTCGGTGGCGTGCGAGATCACGTGGTAGTTGGTGAGCACGTAGCCTTGCGCGCTGACGATGACGCCCGAGCCCAGGGTCTGCTCGCGCCGTGCGTAGGTGGTGAGGGTGCCGCCGAGCAGCTGCTGCAGGATGGGGTTGTCGTACATCTTGATCGCCCGCTCGTTGACGATCTTGTTGGCATAGATGTTCACCACCGAGGGCGCCGCGTCGGCGACCGCGTCGGCATAGGAGGCCGGTGCGGCCACGCTCGGCGTGCCTGCGGTCGGTGCGCCGGGCAGGCCCAGCCGCGCGCGCAGGCGCTCGCCGCTGCCGGGCCAGAACAGGCTGATCACGAACGCCGCCGCCAGGCCGATGACGACACAGCGGGCGAGGAAGGCGAGCGTGCCGGCGGCATGTTTCATGTGGTGGTGCAATCCGTGACGGGCGGGCGGACGGTAGGGTAGGCTGGCGACGGGGGAGCGTCGATACGCCGCGGCACTTTTATTGTACGGTGTATGGGCTGACGCTAGACTAACGCGATTTTTAGGGGTTCCAATCTATTGCTGGGGCGAAAGCCCTTCCTGACGCATCAAGTACCGGAGAGCCTGATGGCGAACGAAGTCGTCGATCATGGCCGCCGCCGGTTTCTCACGACGGCCACTGCGGTGGTTGGTGGTGTTGGAATCGTCTCGGTGGCTGTGCCCTTCATCAAGTCGTGGGAACCCAGCGCGCGAGCCAAGGCCGCTGGAGCACCGGTCACTCAGTCCCTCAAGAAGATAGAACCGGGCCAGCAACTGATCGTCGGCTGGCGCAGCCTGCCGGTATTCATCGTCAACCGCACGCCGACCCAGCTGGCGGCGCTGCCCAAGCAGGACCCGCGCCTCGTCGACCCGAAGTCCGACGGCGCCTCCGCCGCCCAGCAACCGAAGTACGCGCAGAACGACACGCGCTCGATCAAGCCCGAGTGGCTGGTGATGATCGGCATCTGTACCCATCTGGGCTGCGTGCCGAACTACGTCGGCGAGATCAAGCCCGAGCCGTTCGATCCGAACTGGCAGGGCGGCTACTACTGCCCCTGCCACCACTCGCGCTACGACATGGCGGGCCGCGTGTACCAGGGCGTGCCGGCGCCGAAGAACATGGAGATCCCGCCGTACCACTTCATCGACGACACGACCGTGCAGATCGGCGTGGATCCGCAGGGGGCCGCGTGATGGCGAACGTATTTTCGAGCATCGGCGACTGGGTCAACGAGCGCGCGCCGGGCCTCGCGCCCGTGTACCGCAAGCACATGACCGAGTACTACGCGCCGAAGAACTTCAACCTCTGGTACTACTTCGGCTCGCTGGCCCTGCTGGTTCTGGTCAACCAGATCGTCACCGGCATCTTCCTCACGATGAACTACAACCCGAGCGCGGCAGGCGCCTTCGACTCGGTGCAGTACATCATGCGCGACGTGGAGTGGGGCTGGCTGATCCGCTACATGCACTCCACCGGTGCCTCGCTGTTCTTCGTGGTGGTATTCCTGCACATGTTCCGCGGCATCATGTACGGCTCGTACAAGAAGCCGCGCGAACTGGTCTGGCTGCTCGGCATGCTGATCTTCCTGGTGCTGATGGCCGAGGCCTTCATGGGCTACGTGCTGCCGTGGGGCAACATGTCGTTCTGGGGCGCCAAGGTGATCGTGTCGCTGTTCGGCACCATCCCGGTGATCGGCGGCCACCTGGTCGAGTGGATCATGGGCGACTTCCTGCCCGCCGACGCCACGCTGAACCGCTTCTTCGCGCTGCACGTGATCGCACTGCCGATCGTGCTGTTGCTGCTGGTGGTGCTGCACCTGGCGGCGCTGCACGAAGTGGGCTCGAACAACCCCGACGGCGTCGACGTCAAGCACGGCCCGAAGGGTAACCGCTGGAGCGCGAGCGCTCCGGTCGACGGCATCCCGTTCCACCCGTACTACACGGTGAAGGACTTGGCCGGGGTGGGCTTCTTCCTGATCGTGGCGGCCTTCATCATCTTCTTCGCGCCGACCTTCGGCGGCTGGTTCCTCGAGCACGACAACTCGATCGCCGCAAACAACTTGGTCACCCCGGCGGAGATCAAGCCGGTGTGGTACTTCACCCCGTTCTACGCGATCGTGCGCATGATCCCGTCATTCGCGGGCACCGCCGTATGGGGCGTGCTGGCGATGTTCGGCGCGATCGCGGTGCTGTTCCTGCTGCCATGGTTCGACCGCGGCAAGGTCAAGTCGATCCGCTACCGCGGCACCGGTTACAAGGTGGGGCTGACGCTGTTCGTGATCGCGTTCTTCGGCCTGGGTTCGGTGGGTGCGGGCATCACCGCGGAAGTGATCCCGGCCTGGTTCGGCAACGTCGACCTCACCACCTGGGAGAACGCGTTCGGCCGCACGATGACGCTGATCTACTTCGGTTTCTTCGCGTTTCTGTGGGCCTACACACACTTCGGCTGGGAAAAGACCAAGCCGGTTCCGGATCGGGTGACGATGCATGACTAAGCCGACGCTCTTGATGAAACGGATCCTTCCTGCGGTCGCGCTGGTCCTGGGCCTGCTGGTCGCCGGCCAGCAGGCGGCGCGCGCCGAGGGCGAAGGGCAGCTGATGGCGTCGGGCTCCAACGTGGGCGACCAGGCCTCGCTGCAGCGCGGCGCGCGGCTGTTCTTCAACTACTGCGTGGGCTGCCACTCGCTGAAGTACATGCGCTACTCGCGCATCGCCGACGATCTCGGGCTGACCGAGCAGCAGGTGATGCAGAACCTCAACTTCACCGGCGCCAAGTTCGACGATCCCGTGATCTCGCACATGCCGGCGGAGGACGCGACGAAGTGGTTCGGCAAGGATCCGCCGGACCTGTCGCTGGAGGTGAGCGCGAAGACCTCCGACTGGGTCTACACCTACCTCAACACCTTCTACCTCGATCCGAAGAGCCCGATCGGCTGGAACAACACCACCTTGCCGAACGCAGCGATGCCGTTCCCGCTGTGGGAACTGCAGGGCCAGCAGACCGCGGTGATGAAGCCCGGTGGCGACGAGGTGGAGAAGCTGCAGCTGGGCAATCCCGGCAAGCTGACCCCGGCGCAGTACCAGCAGGCGACGCGTGACCTGGTGAACTTCCTGGAGTACGTTTCGGAACCGGCGGCCCTGCAGCGGCACCATTACGGCGTATGGGTGCTGCTGTTCCTGGCGCTGTTCACCCTGCTGGCCTACGTCCTCAAGAAGGAATACTGGAAAGACGTCCACTGACCCCGGGAGAAACACCCATCGGATGCGGCGGCCCACGGCTGCCGCATCCGTGCAACCGAAACAGGGAATTCCGCGCATGGTTCCAAGCGCCCGCTCGCGTACCGCACTCACCCTTTACACCACGGCCGACGACATCCAGTGCCATCGTGCCCGCCTGGTGCTGGCCGCCAAGGGCGTCAGCTACGACCGGGTGCTGGTGGATCCCGGCAAGCCGCCCGAGGACCTGCTCGACCTCAATCCCTACGGCAGCACGCCGACCCTGGTCGATCGCGACCTCACCCTGTACGACGCCAGCGTGGTGTGCGAATACCTCGACGAGCGCTACCCGCACCCGCCGCTGATGCCGATCGATCCACTGTCCCGCGCGCGGCTGCGCGTGGCCGCGGTGCGCATCGAAAAGGACTGGCTGACCGAGGTCGATACCATCCGCGCCGGCGGCCGCACCGCCGAGCCGGCACGCAAGCGCCTGCGCGCCCACCTGCTGGCCGCATTGCCGCTGTTCAAGGCCGCCAAGTTCTTCCTCAACCCCGAAATGAGCCTGGCCGACTGCCTGGTGGCGCCGGTGGTGTGGCGGCTGCCTTGGCTGGGTGTGGATCTGGGCCGCGAGGGCAAGCCGATCCTCGACTACGGCGAACGGCTCTTCCATAGCCAGGGTTTTGCGCGCAGCATGACCGAGCAAGAAAAGGCCATGCGTCCCTGATGAGCGAAGTAACCCACCCGATGACCTCCAATCGCCCGTACCTGCTGCGTGCGATCTACGACTGGATCAGCGACAACGGCCTGACCCCGTACCTCCTGATCGATGCCAGCGGCGAGGGCGTGCGCGTGCCGCCGCAGGTGATCAAGAACGGCCAGGTGGTGCTGAACATCGCGATGCGCGCGGTGGCGAACCTGGAGCTGGGCAACGACTGGATCGGTTTCTCTGCGCGCTTCTCCGGCGTCAGCCACGTGGTGCGCATCCCGATCGGTTCGGTGCTGGCGCTGTACGCGCAGGAGAACGGGCAGGGCATGATGTTCCCGACCGACGAGGAGGGGGGCGATACGCCGCCGCCCGCGCCGGCACCGGACGAGCCGCCGTCCGGCCCCAGCGGCGGCACCGGCGACGACAAGCCGAAGCGCGGTGCGCCGCACCTGCGTGTGATCAAGTAGGCGCCACGGGCTCTCAGTGCAGGCGGTCGCCGCCGGAATGCCGCGGCGGTCGCAGCGGGACGACGTTGCTGCCGGGCGCGGGTTCACCTGAGCGATCGGCGGTGGACTCGCTCGAACGGGGAAGTGCGGGGCGGGGTTCCAGGTCGACGATCTTGGCCGTCGCCGCGGGTTCGGGCGGGGTAAGCACTACCGTGGGCAGCCGCAGTTCGCTCATGGTGTTGCCCAGCATCCACAACGAGCCCTGCTCGCGGTCGGCACCGTCGATGCTCACCTCGAAACCGTAGCAGCGCTCCAGTCGGCGCCGGCCGTCCACGCGGCGCAGGCGCAGCGCGCGCAGGCCCACGGTTTCGTCCAGCAATTGCAGGCCGTAGCGCTCGCATTGCAGCCGCGCCTCGGTGGCCGCGCGTTCGCGCGCCACGCTCGATTTCAGCCACAGCCCGATCACGGCGATCAGCGCCAGCAGCACCAGCAGGTCGTTGACGTTGCCCATGTCCCGCAGTGTGTGGGCGGGCAGGGCGGCACGCAAGGCGGTACCTGCCCTGCGATTCGGATCAGTCCAGCCGCAGCCGCAGCGACAAGTCGACCGCGTGGACGTGCTTGGTCAAGGCGCCTACCGAGACGAAATCGACGCCGGTGCGGGCATACCCGCCGATGGTGTCCAGGTCGACGTTGCCGGATACCTCCAGCGGCACGCGCCCGGCAGTGAGCTGCACGGCCTCGCGCATCAGCGGCACGTCGAAGTTGTCGAGCATGATGCGATCCACGCCGGCGGCGAGCGCCTGTTGCAGCTCATCGAGGTTTTCCACCTCGACTTCGAGCAGCAGACTGGGGTGCAGGCGACGCGCCTCCATCACCGCGGGGGCGATGCCGCCGGCAGCGATGATGTGGTTCTCCTTGACCAGGATCGCGTCGTACAGGCCGATCCGGTGGTTGTGGCCGCCGCCGCAGCGCACCGCGTACTTCTGCGCCAGGCGCAGGCCGGGGATGGTCTTGCGGGTATCGAGCACGCGCGTGCCTGTGCCTGCCACTGCGGCCACATAGGCGGCGGTGGCCGTGGCGGTGCCGGACAGCAGCTGCAGGAAATTCAATGCCGAGCGTTCGGCGCTCACCAGCGAGCGGGCGTGGCCGGCCAGCCGGCAGATCACGGTGCCGGGGGCCACGCGTTCGCCATCGCGTACCTGCCAGTCGATGTGCACGGCCGGATCCATGCGCCGGAAGCAGGCATCGAACCACGGAGCCCCGGCGATCACCGCGTCGTCGCGGCAGGTGAGCGCAGCCGCAGCCGCGGCACCGGCCGGCAACAACTCGGCGGTGGCGTCGCCCTTGCCGAGATCCTCGGCAAAGGCGCGTTCTACATCGGCAGCAATCAGTTCGGGGGACGGCGGGTCGAACGGGAGCCTGGCATTCATTCGGTGTCGATATTCGGGTTCGGGGCGTCGGGTTGGCGCAGGCGGCTGACGATGGCGCTCATCGCGCGATCGAACAGTGCATTGGTGGCCAGTACCTGGGCATGGCCGCCGATCAGTAGCACAGCCAGTTCCTGCGGTGCGTAATCGGCCACCTTCAGGCCGCGCCGGTTGACGAACAGGTAGCGGCCGCTCATCGGGCTGATCCACGACAGCTTGGCCCGCACCATCGGTTCGTCGGGCAGCTGGAACTCCAGCCAGGTGCCGGGTTGCAGCGCCTCCACCTGCTGCCACTCGGGGCTGTCGGTAGCGACGGGCACGCTTTCTTCAGGCAGCTCGTCCGGTTCGGCAGGCTCGTCGGCGACGACGATGGGCTGGATGCTTTCCGGTATCGCGGAGGCGCTGCTGGGGGCAGGGGCGGCGGGCTCGCGCGCCGGTTCGCCCAGCTGCTGGCCGTACCAGTCGCGCAGCTGTGCCAGCAGGCGTTCGATGTCCTGCGGCTGGAACGCCACATTGGCCAGGCCGCGGCGCAGCGCGCGCTCGATGCCGGGCAGCAGATGGCGCAATTGCTGGCGCGCAGCGGCGTCCTGCGGTGTTCGCGCGCTGGCGATGAAATCGTCCACGAAGCGCAGCCCGTCGCGGAACTCGGACGAGTCCTCGCCCTGGCGCAGCAACACCAGGACCAGGTGGTTGGCCCAGGCCCGTGCCAGCACCTCGTGCACCAGCGGCGGCAGCTTGCGCCCGTCGATGCGCTCGACGATCTCGCGGGCGGCGCGGCGGCGCGCCTGCTCCAGTTTTTCGCGGCCGCGGGTGGATTCGGCCACGCGCTGTTCGGCCAGTTCAGAACGGCGCCGGTTGAGTTCGTGGAACTGCTGCAGATCCAGCAGCAGTCGTTCGAAGATGCCGATGTCGTCGTCGAACTCGTGCAGCAGCTGGTCGACGACGCTCTTGACCTTGTCGTGCAGCCGGCCGTCGCGGTCGGATTCCGGCGACCAGCCCTTGGCCTGCTCGGCCAGCGCGTCGAGCAGGCGGCGCGCCGGGTGCTGGCGGTGGGCGAACATCTTGCGGTCGAGGATCGCCGCCTTGAGGTAGGGGATCTGCAGCCGCGCCAGCATCACCTGCATTTCGGCCGGCAGGGTCTGGTCGTCGAGGATGAACTCGAACAGCATGCCGACCAGGTCGATGGTGTCTTCGTCGATGCTGGCGACGTGGCTGGGCCGTGCGCCGCGCAACGCGGCGAGCTGGGCAAGCAACTGCTCCTTGAGCTGGGCCACCATGTCGCGTTCGAGGCTGCCGACTTCGGCGGCCATGGCGTGCACCGGTGCGGCGCCGGCGGCCAGCTGGGTCTGCAGCAGGCTGAGCGCGCCCAGCAGCTCGTTGCTGGAAGGCGGCGGCCCACCGCCGGCCTGGACATGGGGCATGGCGGTGCCGCGCCGCGCGACGAACAAGCCGTGCAGAGTCTGCAGCAATTCGGCGGCCGCGGGGTCGACCAGCTCGTCCGCGCCGGTACCGGTCGCGCCGGCTTGCCCCGCCGGTGTGCTGCCGGGGGCGCCGCGCGGTGCGACCGGGCGTAGCTGCGGCAGTACGCCGGCGCGCGCCAGCTCGGCGTTGGCCTCGGCGTACAGTTCCTCCAGCGTGGATAGCACGTAGCGATCGAACAGCTTGTAGATGAGGAGCTTCACGCGCGTGTCCGCGCCCAGCTCCTTCAGCGCCTGGCGAAAGGCCTGCGACAGCGCCGCCGGGGCGACCGGATTGCTGGAATCTTCGATCTTGCGGCCGCCACAGATCACCGACAGGCGCTGGTTGATGGCGAACAGATCGCGCACCAGCCGGCTCTCGTGCTTGCTGCTCATGCTGGTGATCGCCAGCGATTCCTCCAGCTCGGAGTCGGCGACCAGCGACAGTTCGGCCATCGCCGGCGACGATGCCGACGGCGCGGCGCGGCTGGCCAAGTTGCCCAGTTCCCGGTTGACCGTGGTGAGGAAGTTGCGCTCGATCGCCGGGCGGCGCTTGCGCACCTCGCGCATGCCATCGAAGTAGTGCGTCTGGCTGGCGTTGTTCTCGGCCTTCTCGGCCAGGTCGAACAGTGCGTCGTCCACATGCTCGAACAGGTTGCCCAGGCATTGCTGCAACCGTTTGCCGGCGATGCCGCGCACGGCGTTGAGCAACTCGCCGACGCGCTCGCCCGAGGCGTCGAGGCGCGGCGCCAGGGGGACGATCTTGGGCGGTTCGAAAGCTTCGTTCATGGCCACACCGGGAGGTTGTCTTTGGCGCGGATGCGTCCTGCGGGCTGGTCGTCGATCCGATGACGAGGGTTCGGGGCGTGGGGACGGGAACTCAGGGGGCGCTCGGGAAATTGTTCAGCTGGAGGGTGCCGATGCCTTCTTCGGGCAGCATGACGGGGATGCCGTCGTCGACACGATAAACCAGCTTGCGGTCGGTGGTGATCAGGCCCTCATCGAGGCGCTCGCGCACGGGGCTGCCAGCCGTCGTCATCACACCGCCGGCCGCGATGGCGCCGTTCAGCGCGTCCAGTTCCGCGCGGCCCAACGGGCGCACCGGCGTCTTGCTAACTGGGCAGCACAGAATATCGAGCAGGCGCTTGTCCATGGGCGAAATCGTTGCGGGTCCGGAAAGCCCGTACAATAACCATTTTTGGACGGCCGGACCATGACAGCAACGACGGAAACGCCACGAGTTGGCGTGGTAATGGGGTCGCGTTCGGACTGGGAAACCATGGAGCATGCCTCCGGAGTGCTGACCGAGCTGGGCGTGGTGCACGAGGTGCAGGTGGTATCCGCGCACCGCACGCCAGACCTGCTGTTTCGCTACGCCGAACAGGCGGCCGGACGCGGCATCCAGGTGATCGTTGCTGGTGCCGGCGGGGCCGCCCACCTGCCGGGCATGCTGGCGGCCAAGACTCGGCTGCCGGTATTCGGCGTTCCAGTGCAGTCCAAGGCGTTGAACGGCATGGATTCCCTGCTTTCGATCGCGCAGATGCCGGCCGGCATACCGGTGGGCACGTTGGCGATCGGCCGTGCCGGCGCGGTGAACGCCGGCCTGCTTGCTGCGGCGGTTCTGGCGTTGCACGACCCCCGCCTGGCCCAGGCACTGGAGCAGTGGCGCGCAAAGCAGACCCAGGCCGTGCTCGACCAGCCGGACCCGCGCGCATGAGTGCATCGCGCCAACCGGTGCTCGGCATCCTGGGCGGGGGCCAGCTGGCGCGCATGCTGGCGCTGGCGGCCGCACCCCTGGGGGTCAACACCTTGGTGGTGGACAGTGCTGCGGATGCCTGTGCCGGCCAGGTGGCGCCGCTGGTCAAGGCCGACTGGACCGACTACGCCGCGCTGGAAGACTTCGCGCGCAAGGTCGACGTGGTCACCTTCGATTTCGAGAACGTGCCGGCGGAAACCGCGCAATGGCTGGCCGGGCGTGTGGCGGTGTTCCCGAACCCGCAGGCGCTGGCGGTGGCGCAGGACCGGCTTGCCGAGAAAACCCTGTTCCGCGAGTGCGGGCTGGACACGCCGGGGTTCATGGCGGTGGATACCCGCGCCGACCTCGATCGCGCCCTGGCCACGGTGGGCGCGCCGGCGATCCTCAAGACGCGCCGGCTTGGCTATGACGGCAAAGGCCAGTTCCGGCTCAAGTCGGTAGCCGATGCCGACGCGGCCTGGGCCGCGCTCGGGAACCAGGCGGCGAAGCACGGCTTGATCCTGGAGGCCTTCGTGCCATTCCAGCGCGAACTCTCGGTGCTCGCGGTGCGTGGCCGCGACGGCGATTTCCGCACCTGGCCGCTGACCCGCAACTGGCACGTGGACGGCGTGTTGTCGATGAGCCTGGCGCCGGCGCCCGACATAGCTGCGCTGCAGCCGCGTGCCACCGCGTTGGCGCGCACGCTGGCCGAGCGGCTGGACTACGTGGGCGTGTTCGCACTGGAACTGTTCGTGAAGGACGGCGAGCTGCTTGGCAACGAAATGGCGCCGCGCGTGCACAACTCCGGCCACTGGACCATCGAAGGCGCGCATACCAGCCAGTTCGAGAACCACGTGCGAGCCGTACTCGGCCTGCCGCTGGGCGACACCGGTGCACGCGGGCTGTCGGCGATGTTCAACTGGATCGGCGAACTGCCCGATGCGGCGCCCGTGCTGCGCGGTGTCGACGCGCATTGGCACGACTACGGCAAGTCGGCACGCGCCGGCCGCAAGGTAGGGCACACCACGGTCTGCGCGCCGGATGCGGTGCGACTGGCACAGAGGCTGGAGGCGCTGGGTTGTGAGTTGGGGCGCGAGGCGCAGGTGGCGCCTACGGTGGAGGCGTTGCGCGGGTGAGCTGTCCGGTGCATTGGACACGAGCTAGTTAGAAGTTAGAACGTGTGACATCGCTAACTGAAACAGGGGGAGAAAATGAAATGCCTACTTATGGCAACTATCATTCTTGCCGCTATGGCATCCATGTCAGCCTCCGCTCAAAATCAAAACTCCGCCATGAATGGGGCTTTCAAGCTCTACCAAGAAGTCGTCACAGGTAAAGTAGCTTGGTCTTCTCTAACAAAAGACCAGCAAGCAGAAGTGCAGCTTGTGCAAGCTATGTTGGCAAAGCCGCGATACACATCTCAAAAGTGCGAAGACCTGGCTGACAAGCAAGAAAAAGCTAAGCGCGCTGCCGACGACCTGAGGGAATGCCTCGCAAACTCTGATGGCAGCGATGATTGCGACTCGCAAATGCAGGACGCTAAAGACGCGCACGACGAATATGAGGACGCTCTTTCCGATACTGATGGCGATTGTCAGTAACTACAGGTGGAAAAGCGAAATACGAAAAAGCCGCGGTTTTCCGCGGCTTTTTCGTTTCTGGCGCTTGAAGGATCAAGGCAAGAGCGTTCGTGCCTGATGGTCAAAAAAGGGGCTCCTGCCCCTTTTTTGACTCGTCCGGTTCGCAGGGCGAACCGGACTCCGCTTCGCGTGCGCCCATGCATGGGCGCAGCGATGCAGGGCTTAGCCCTGCATCGCCTTGGCGACTTCGGCCAGATAGTCTTCCTGCACCTTCTCGATGCCTTCGCCCACGGCCAGGCGCACCACCGAGACCACGTCGGCGCCTTCCTTCTTCAGCGCGTCGCCCACGGTGACGTTGGTGTCCAGCACGTAAGGCTGGCCGACCAGGGTGACCTCGGAGACGATCTTGTTGATCTTGCCCGAGACGATCTTCTCCAGGATGTCGGCCGGCTTGTTCTTTTCCTTGTCCGACATCGCGGCCAGCGCGATTTCCTTTTCCTTGGCGATGAAGTCGGCGGGGACGTCCTCGGCCTTCACGTAGGGCGGGTTCATCGCCGCCACGTGCATGGCGATGCCCTTGGCCAGCTCGTCCGAGCCGCCCTTGAGCGCCACGATCACGCCGATCTTGCCGCCGTGCGAGTAGGTGGCCAGCGGGCCATCGTTCTCGACGCGCGCCGCGCGGCGCACTTCGATCTTTTCGCCGATGGTCGCGGTCTGCGCCTTGGCGGCTTCCTCGATGCTGGCGGCACCCGGGAAGGCGGCAGTCTTCACGGCGTCGATGTCGCCGGCGCTGGCCTTCAGGGCGGCCTCGGCGACAGCGTTGGTGAACTCGATGAAGTTCGGCGCCTTGGCGACGAAGTCGGTCTCGCTGTTGACCTCGACCAGCACGGCCTTGCCGTCAGCCTGGGCGGCAGCGATGCGGCCTTCGGCGGCGATGCGGTCGGCCTTCTTCTCGGCCTTGACCATGCCGGTCTTGCGCAGCCACTCCATCGCGGCGTCGATGTCGCCGTTGTTCTCGACCAGCGCCTTCTTGCATTCCATCATGCCGGCGCCGGAACGCTCGCGCAGTTCCTTGACCAGTTGGGCGGAGATATTGCTCATCGGTATTCCTCGCATGCTTGGAGGCATCGTGACGGCATGCGCCACGACGCCGGTATGGCTTGTCGATGCCGGCGGCGGTTACCCGCCGCCGACCGGCTTACTTGGCGTCGCGCGGGGCGCGGGCGCCGTCGCGGCCACCCTCGCGGCGCGGCGCGCCATTGCCCTTGCGGGGGGCGGCGTCGCGGCGCGGTGCGGACGGCTTGCGCTCGCTGCGCTCGGCCTTGGCGACCGGGTTGCCTTCCTCGTCCAGCTCGACGAACTCATCGGCGTCGCCCTGGGCGGCGGCCGGCGCGGCAGCCTTGCCTTCCAGGATCGAGTCGGCGGCAGCGCGGGCGTACAGCTGGATCGCGCGGATCGCGTCGTCGTTGCCCGGGATCGCGTAGTCCACCAGCTCCGGGTTGTAGTTGGTGTCGACCACCGCCACCACCGGGATGCCCAGCTTGCGGGCTTCCTGCACGGCGATGTCTTCGTGGCCGATGTCGATCACGAACAGCGCGTCGGGCAGGCGGTTCATGTTCTTGATGCCGCCCAGCGAGTTCTCCAGCTTCTCGCGCTCGCGGCGCAGAGCCAGCACTTCGTGCTTGACCAGCTTCTCGAAGCTGCCGTCGGTCTCAGCGGCTTCCAGCTCCTTCAGGCGACCCACCGACTGCTTCACGGTGCGGAAGTTGGTGAGCATGCCGCCCAGCCAGCGCGCGGTGACGAAGGGCATGCCGGCGCGGCTGGCCTCGTCGATCAGCGCCTCGCGGGCGGAGCGCTTGGTGCCCACGAACAGGATGGTGCCGCGCTTCTGCGCCAGACCCGACAGGAAGTTCATCGCGTCGGTGAACAGCGGCAGGGTCTTTTCGAGGTTGATGATGTGGATCTTGCCGCGGGCACCGAAGATGTACGGCGCCATCTTCGGATTCCAGTAACGGGTCTGGTGACCGAAATGCACGCCGGCTTCGAGCATTTCGCGCATGGTGACTTGAGCCATGGTGTAACTCCTTGCATTGGGCCTTTTTGGTGTGGCCCGGGGGGTTGGGACCTCCACGCATCCCCGGCTTCGACCGCAGGGCCTCCTTGTGTGGCGGAGACGGCTGCGGCACCCCGAAGGCGGTGCCGATGCGTGTGTGGCGTTGGTTTGGGCTTGTACCGCGGCGCGGTTACAATCCCGTTTCGCCTTGCGGTGCGCGCCTGTCGAACGAGTCGACGACGGTCTGCAAAACTGCGAGATTATAGCCGGTACGCCGGCGCGGCGGCAAGTTGCCTGCGGATGCTGTATTGATTGGCAGGGCTGGCGTCGCCATCTGAGCTTCCATTATGGCAATCACACTGAAATCCCCCCAGGACCTCGAAGGCATGCGCGTGGCCGGCCAGCTGGCCGCCGAGGTGCTGGCCATGCTCAAGGAACACGTCAAGCCCGGCGTCACCACCGAGGAGCTGGACCGGCTGGCCTGGGAGCACATCGTCAATGTGCAGAAGGCGATTCCGGCCAACGTGGGCTACCACGGCTTTCCGAAGACCTTGTGCACCTCGGTCAACCACGTGATCTGCCACGGCATCCCCAGCCCCGGCAAGGTGCTGAAGGACGGCGACATCGTCAACCTCGACGTCACCGTCATCAAGGACGGCTGGCACGGCGACACCAGCCGCATGTACTTCGTGGGCACCCCCTCGGTGCTGGCCAAGCGGCTGGTCGAGACCACCCACGAGGCGATGATGCGCGGCATCCGCGCAGTGCGCCCCGGCGCCACCCTGGGTGATGTGGGTCATGCGATCCAGCAACATGCCGAGGCGGCGGGTTTTTCCGTGGTGCGCGAGTACTGCGGTCACGGCATCGGCAAGGTCTACCACGACGAGCCGCAGGTGCTGCACTACGGCAAGCCCGGCACCGGTGTGGAGCTGAAGGAAGGCATGACCTTCACCGTCGAGCCGATGATCAATGCCGGCAAGCCGCACACCAAGCAACTGCCCGACGGCTGGACCGTGGTCACCAAGGACCACTCGCTCTCCGCACAGTGGGAGCACACCATCGCGGTGACCGCCGATGGCTTCGAGATCCTCACGCCCTGGCCGGATGCGTAGGACGCGCCCTGTGCGCGATGGGTTCCAGAGCGAAAGGCCATCGCACACAGAGTGTGTTTCTGCAGATAAGGTCGGGCGGCGTGGCAGACTGACAGCTCCTTCCCGCCGCACCGAATCCCGCTGATGAGCGTTGCGCTTCCTCCCCTGCCACGCCTGCCGCCGGCCGTGCCGCGTTCGGGCGTGTCGGCCGACGCGCGGCGCGCGCTGCGACAGCTGCTGGGCGACGTGGATCGCGCACTGGCCGCCGCGTTTCGCGATGGTGCGGACGTCAGCGCGCTGGCGCGCCGGCGCGGCGAGGCGGTGGCGCGCATCGTGGTGCACGTGTGGACGGCCTGCCTGGGCGACGTGAGCGGCGCGGCGCTGTTCGCGGTGGGTGGTTTCGGGCGCGGCCTGCTGTTCCCGCATTCCGATGTGGACCTGCTGGTGCTGGACGAACAGCCCGAGCCGGCGCGCCTGCGCGCGCTGGAGCAGTGCTTCGCCACGCTGTGGGACGTGGGCCTCAAGGTGGGGCACGCAGTGCGCGAGCCGGCGCAGTGCCGTGCGCTCGCCGCCGCGGACGCCAGCGTGTTCACCAGCCTGCTCGATGCGCGGCGACTGGCCGGCGATGCGACGCTGGAGACGGCGCTGCGCGCCATCGTGGAAGACCCGGCATTGTGGCCGCCGCGCGACTACCTCGCCGCGCGGCTGGCCGAGCGCGACGCACGCCATGCGCGCTACGACGACACCGCCAGCAATCTCGAACCCAACCTCAAGGACGGCCCCGGTGGCTTGCGCACGCTCGATTCGCTGCGCTGGCTGGGGCGCCGCCTGGCGCACGCCGGCGGCTTCGAGGCGATGCAGGACGCTGGTCTGCTCGATCCTGCCGAGCGTGCCAGCCTCTGCGAAGCCGAAGCCACGCTGCGCCGTTACCGTTGGGCGCTGCACCTGGAAGCAGGGCGGCCGGAGGAGCGCCTGCTGTTCGACTACCAGCGCGCGCTGGCCATGCGGCTGGGTTTCGAGGACGAGCACGAGAAGAATCTCGGCGTCGAGCAGTTCATGCAGGGCTATTACCGCGCGGCCAGCCAGGTCGAGCGGCTGGGCGTGCAGATCGCCGAACGCTTCGTCGAACTGCTGGAGCCGCCCGGCGAGGCGAAGCCGGTGGGCGAGGATTTCGTGCGTTACGGCACGCGACTGGCCGTGCGCGATCCCGAGTTGTTCGCGCGCCGCCCGGCGACGCTGGTGGAAATCTTCATCGCACGACTGGACGAGCCGGGCCTGATCGGCTTCACCGCCGACACCATGCGCCGCATCCACCAGGCCACCGCGCAGCACGACGGCAAGCTGGCCGGCGATCCCGAAGTGCTGGCTGCGTTCCTGCGCCTGCTGCGACGCGGCGCGCCGGCGGTGGACGCATTGTGGCGGATGAACCGGCACGGCCTGCTTGCCGCGATCCTGCCCGCGTTCGGTCAGGTGTTCGGGCGCATGCAGTACGACTTGTTCCATGTCTACACGGTCGACGAGCACACGCTGCGCGTGCTGCGCCAATTGGCGCGCTTCGCCGATCCCGCGGCACGCGCCGAGTTCCCTGTCGCCTGCGAACTCTGGCCCACGCTGGACCAGCCGGAGTTGATGCTGCTGGCCGGGCTGTTCCACGACATCGCCAAGGGCCGTGGCGGCGACCATTCGGTGCTGGGCGAAAACGACGCGCGCGCGTTCTGCGCCAAGCTGGGCTTGCCGGCGGCCGACGGGGAGCAAGTGGCCTGGCTGGTGCGCTGGCACCTCTTGATGAGCACCACCGCGCAGCGTCAGGACATCACCGATCCCGAGGTGGTGCAGCGTTTCGCCGATGTCGTGGGCGACCGCGAGCGGCTCGGCCGGCTCTACCTGCTCACCGTGGCCGACATCATCGGCACCAGTCCGAAATTGTGGAATGGCTGGAAGGATCGCCTGCTGGCCGATCTCTACGCAGCCACCCGCCATGCGCTGCACAGCGATACGCAGCCGGTACGCGATGCCGCGGCGCGCCTGGAGGCGTGCCGTGCGCAGGCGCTGGTCCTGCTGCAGGCGGAAGGCATCGATGCGGCAGTGGTCGAACGGGCGTGGCGCGCGTTTCCCGAGTCCAGTTTCCTGCGCCACCGCCCCGAGCAGATCGCCTGGCAGACCGCGGCCATCATCCGCGCGGACGGGGTGTGGCCGCTGGTCGCCGTGCATCCGCTCTCGGTGCGCGGCAGCACCGAGTTGTTCGTCTGTACGCCCGACCGAGACGGCTTGTTCGCCAGCGTCACCGCGATGCTGGACCGGCTGCACTTCTCGGTGGTGGAGGCGCGCATCCTCGGTTCCAACGCCGGCATGGCGATGGACACCTTCCTGCTGCTGGAGGCGGACGGCCAGCAGCCGGCCAGCGCGGCGCGCGCGGAGGAACTGCGCCAACGCATGCAGCGCGCGCTGGCGCAGGGCGGCCAGATCCTGCCGCCACGGCGCAACATGTCGCGCCAGCTCAAGCATTTCCAGATGCCGCCGCGGATCGACTTCCGGCAAGTCGACGGGCGCACCCGCATGGCGCTGGTGTGCAGCGACCGCCCCGGCTTGCTGGCAGCGGTAGCACAGGTGCTGGTGGCCTGTACGGTGCGCGTGCACGATGCGCGCATCGCCACGTTCGGCGAGCGCGTGGAGGATTTCTTCCAGCTCACCGACCGGCACGATGCGCCGCTGGACGAAGCGCAGCAGCAGCGGCTGTTGCAGGCGCTGCGGGCGCGGCTGGGGCAGGTTGCCTGACGATGCCAGCTCGCGCGGCGCGGCATCAGTCCTCGGCGTCGATCCCCCATAGCGCTTCCATGCTGACTTCGATGCCTTGCGCCGGCAGGTCCACTACCTCGGCAATGGCATGTGCTTCCACGTCGCCAGGTCGCCGGATCGGCGAGCGCAGGCGCAAGCCGTCGTGCGTGGTGAGTGACGCCACGACAGGCTGGTGGCCGGCAGGCCGGCGCTGGATCACTACCGCGAGCGAGCCGTTGCGCAGGCGCACCCCGGCGCCGGGCGGGTAGATGCCCAGCGTCTTGATGAACACCCTGGCCATGTTTTCGTCCAGCGCCGCGCCCTCGTTGAGGAACAGCCAGCGAAGCGCCTGCGTCGGCTGCAGCCGCGACCGGTAGCTGCGGCCGGAGATACGCGCGCAATAGATATCCGCCAAAGCCAGCAGGCGTGCCGGCCGACCGACCTCCTCGTTGCGCTTGCCAACGGGGTAGCCGCTGCCGTCGGCGCGCTCGTGATGGTCGCGCACAGCGTCCAGCCAGGTGGTGCAAGCGATACCGAGCTCGCGCAGGCGCGCCACGCCGTCCTCGCAATGTGCGCGCACCGCCGCGTGCTGTGCATCGGACAACGGGCCTTCGCAGGCGAGCAGTTCGTCGTGCAGGTCGGACATGCCGATGTTCATCGTCAGCGCGGCGGAAACGGTGGCCGCAAGCTCGGCGGCATCCAGCGCCAGCGCCGTGCCGGTGAGCTGGCAGGCGATCGCGACATTTACCGCGTGGCGGCAGCTGTGCTGGCCACCGGTGCAAAGCATGATGCTGGCCAATGCCAGGTCGGGGTTGACCCGGCAGGCTTCGCGCACGTGTTCGGCGATGCCCGCCAATGCCGTCGGGAAATCCGCCGGCGCCGGGTCGGTCAGCAAGGCCTGCAATTGCCGGCGCGCGCGCAGCAGCCGCGCCAGCGGCGATGGCGCCGGCACCGCCAGCAGGGGTGGCAGCGGGCCGCGGCATTCCTCTTCGGAGCCGTAGAACAGCCCGTGCTGCAACAGCATCTCCCGTTGCGCCGCGCTGCCGATCACCTGGCCGAGGCACAGCAGCAGGTTGCCCCGCGCGTCGTACGCGTTGAAGCGCATGGGCCGGCCGATGATCAGTTCGGTCGCATCGATCGGGCGCCGCGGCATCTCAGGCCTCCGCCGGTTCGGTGCTGGCCCAGGAGGCGAGCACAGGCAACGGCCCCGCTTCGGGCAAGCCATCCAGCGTCTCGCGGAGCGCATCGAGGGTATTGCCTGCCGGCGGCGATGCCATCGGCACCACGCCTGCCCAGGCATTGCGGCCGCGGCGCTTGGCCGCGTACAGGCACTCGTCGGCGATGTTCACCACTTGCTCCCAGTGGAGCTGGTCCGGTGCGCTGGCGAAGAACGGATAGCTGGCGAAACCGATCGAGCAGGTCAGCCGCAGGCGCTGGCCGTCGCCCGGATCGAAGCGATGGGCGGCCACCGCCGCGCGGATGCGCTCCGCGAACTGCGGCCCGGCCTCTGCCGGGGCGTGCCGGGCCAGGATCAGGAATTCCTCGCCGCCCCTGCGCACCGGCGTGTCGGACTCGCGGGTGACCGACAGCAGCACGTCGCGGAACTGCAGCAGCACGCGGTCGCCGGTGGCGTGGCCGTAGCTGTCGTTGATCTCCTTGAAGTGGTCGATGTCCACCATCAGGAACAGCAGCCGCGCGTGCGGCGGGTGGCCCGGGCTGTATGCCTGCGGATCGCGGTTGTGCCGGCGGGCGGCGGCCAGATCGTGCTCGATGTGGTCGTTGAGGTAACGGCGGTTCTTCAAGCCGGTGAGCGGGTCGGTGATGATCTGCTGGGCCAGCGCCTCGTTGGCCTGTTGCAGCGCCTGGTTGGCCCGCGCCAGTTCGGCGGTGCGCTGCGCCACCAGCGAGGTCAGCGCACTCATGCGCCGGCGCAGTGCTGCCGAGCGCCAGCGCATGAGCAGGCTCAGCGCCAGCGCGCCGGATGCGATCCACAACAGCCAGGCCCAGGCCGTGCGATACCACGGCGGCAGGATGCGGAAATCGAAGGTGGCCTCCTGGCTTTGCTGGCCGTACACGTTGCGGGCGCGCACGTGGAAGCGATAGCGGCCTTCCGGGAGGTTGGTGTAGTCGCGGTAGGCGTCGCCGCTCCATGGCGACCAGCCACGATCCAGGCCTTGCAGCCATACCTGATAGCGGTTGGCTTCGGCGTGGTCGTAGCTGGGCAGCGCGAACTCGAAGCGTATCGTGTTCTGTGCGTAGGGGATCTTCGGCGCGTCGGCCGTCGCGGGATGGTTGGCGAACAACATGGGGGCGTCCCGTCCGGACGCCATGCGCAGCAATGTGTGCAGGGTTGCGTCGGCTGGTACGGCTTGCATGGGGCGGTAGCGGAACACGCCCTTGTCGCCGCCGATCCATACGGTGCCATCGGCGTCGTCCAGAAACGCGGACATGTCGATACCGGCCAGCGGTTGCAGCGGCGTAGCCTGCCACCGCCAAGCCTTGCCGGTATAGGTGGCGTGGCCGGACTCCCGCGACCCGCCGGCGTCGGTGGCGGCGTACATCCACAGATCGCCGCGGCGATCCTGGTGCAACACGTCGACCTGCTGCGGGCCGTCAGGGAACAGCTCTGCGAGCGCCGGATCGAGCGAGAAGCGGGCGCTGCTGCGGTCGAAGCGGTAGATGCCGTGTGCGGTGATAAAGCGCAGCTGGCCGTCGACCGTGACCAGGTCATTCTGTTCCGCCGGCAATCCCGAGTCGGCGCCGAAGCGCTCGACCTTGACCGACTGCGGGTCGCGCGGGCCCTGCCAATCCAGCGGCAGGCCCAGGCGGATCGCGCCACCAACCCACAGGCTCAGCCACAGGCCGCCATCGGCGTCCTGCCGGATCGTGCGTACTTCCTGGCGGACGCCGGCGATGCGGCCCTCGTCGATCCATCGCTGGCCGACCCGGCGGAGCGTGCCGATACCGTCCTGGTAACCCACGAACACGCGCGTTGGGTTGCGTGCGGAGCGCTGCAGCGCGAGGGCAGAGGTCGAGCGTGCGTTCTGCCGGGTATCGAGCAGTTGCCGGAAGCTGCGGTCGGTGCCGGCGAACACGCCGTCGCTGCTGGCGACCAGCAACTGGTCGTCGACCTCGGCGAAGCCCCAGATCTGCCCCGGCACCCGCGGCACCGGTTCGAAATGGGCATTGGCGCCATCCACCAGCCGGTACAGGCCCTCGGCAGTGCCGGCGTAAAGCGTGCCGGCGTGGCGTTCCAGCGCCAGCACGCCGCCAGGCAGCCCGGCGCGCTCGCCGTAATGGGTCAGCGGCGAGCCGATGTCGATACGGGTGATGCCGTTGCCGGCGGCGATCCACAGGCCACCTTGGCGATCCTGGAGTTGCGCCAGCATCATGTTGGTGGTCAGGCCGCTGCTGCGTGTCAGCGTGCGCAGCAGATGGCCCTGGGCGTCGAGCAGGAACAGGCCGCCGCGCAGCGTGCCCGCGGCAAGCCGGCCATCCGCCAGCCAGGTCGCGTTGTACAGCTGGCCCTCCCGGATCGCCGCATCGGCCTCGGTGGCCCAGGGCCGGTACGTGTCGCCATGGCGGATGAACCAGCCCTGCGTGCGCGTGCCCGCCAACAGGTCGCCCGGCTGCGCGCCTGGCCCGCGCCAGGGCAGCAAGGCGTAAATCTTCTCGTCAGCGAAACGGTTGCCGCCGGGCGACAGCTCCAGCCGTTCGCCATCCAGCTGCATCAGACCCAGGCCGGTCTCGCGGATGTACAGCGTGCCGTCGACCAGGAAACTCAGATGGAAGGAAGTCCTGGGCTTCCATACGTCCATCGCACCATCGCGGTAGCGGAACAGCTGTGTCGTGGTGGCGAAGAACACGCCGTCGGCGCTGGGGTGGATCGACCACACGTCGGCGAAATCGCGCTCGCTAGACGGGATCTTGTCCAGCAGCGAGACGAAGGCCCATTGGCCGGAGGCGTCTGGTGCCAGATAGCCCAGGTTGCCCACCGTGCCCACATAGATGCGTCCGTCCGCGCCCAGCGCCAGCGAGCGCACCGCGGCGTGGTTGGGTACCGGGATGCGCTGCCAGCGCGCGCCATCGTAGGCCAGCACGGCGCCGTCGACGTTGCCCACGTAGATCACCCCTTGCCGGTCCTGCGCCAGCGACCAGTTCTGTGCGGCGGCGCCGTAGCTCCTGGGGTCGAAGTTGTGGATGAAGGGCAGGCCCGTCTCGCTCGGCACCGCTGGCGCGACGATGGCGGCAGCGGGGGTGCCCAACGCCAGGCCGGTCACCAGGCAGCACACGACGAGCGCCAGCATCCGGGCGAAGCGTCGGTAGCATTCCGTCTGCTTGTTTACGGCGAAGGCCCTCTCGTTCATCACACGCTCTTGGCGGCCGGGCTCCGGCGGCCAGTCGCGCATGGACTGGCAGGCAGGGACCTTGCCGTGACCGGTATCGACCGGGGGCGGCAAAACTTGAATGGGGCGGGCGCAGATGCCGCGATGGCCGCGTCAGGCCATGGCGCGCGGGGCGTCGATCGCTTGCGATACCGACCTGGTCAGGCGAGGCTGCTTTACCGGGGGTGGCACAATCTGTTTGAATGCCACCCATTCTCATTTATAAAGTGTTCGTATGTCATTGAGCCACCGCTTCCTCAAGGCTTGCCGCCAGGTGCATCTGTACCTGGGGGTGTTCACCGCGCCGGCCTTGCTGTTCTTCGCGATCACCGGCGGGCTGCAGACTTTCAGCTTCCACGAGACAACGCGCGGCAGCAGTTACGCGCCACCGAAATGGCTGGCAGTGGCGGCGCAGCTGCACAAGAAACAGACGATGGACATGCCGGCGCGCAAGCCGCGGCCGGCCGCCGATTCCGTGGCCGCGCGAACGGCGGAAGCCGCGCCGGTGCCGGCACCGCGCCCCGTCGGCGAGGCCGCCGCGCCGCGCGCAAGGAATCCGTTGCCGCTGAAGATCTTCACCGCGCTCGTCGCGCTGGCGCTGGCCTTGTCGACGCTTACCGGCCTGTACCTGGCCTGGCGGTACACGCGCCATGCCGGGCGCGTCGGCGCCGCCTTCATCGCCGGCATCGCCGTACCGATCCTGCTTGCGCTGATCTAGCCGGCGCGCGATGCCCGTCGGTGCCGTGCAAGAGCGGCATCGGGCGCGGTTTTGCGGTGCCGCGTGCGCCGGCGGTTTCCCCGTGCGGCCGGGGCAGGCACAATGGGGCGGTTTTTCATCGACGATTTGGACGTCCATTTGCCATGCAAAGCATCGAATCCCTGATTGACGACGCCTTCGAGCGCCGCAGCGAGTTGACCCAGGCCGAGATCGAAACCCATCTGCGTCCCGCGCTGGGCCAGGTGCTCGATCTGCTGGAATCCGGCGAGCGCCGCGTGGCCGAGCCGGACGGGCAGGGCGGTTGGAAGGTGAACCAGTGGCTGAAGAAGGCGGTGCTGCTGTATTTCCGCATCAACGGCAACCGCGTGGTCGACGGCGGCCCGGCGCTGGCCTTTGACAAGGTGCCGCTGCGCTTCGGTCACGGCAACGATGCGGAGCTGCAGGATCTCGGCGCGCGCGTGGTGCCCGGCGCGCTGGTGCGCCGCGGCGCGCACATCGCGAAGGATGCGGTGCTGATGCCGAGCTACGTGAACATCGGCGCCCACGTGGGGCCGGGCACGATGGTGGACACCTGGGCCACGGTCGGCTCCTGCGCGCAGATCGGCGCGGGCGTGCACCTTTCCGGCGGCGTCGGCATCGGCGGCGTGCTGGAACCGCTGCAGGCCAACCCCACCATCATCGAGGATCACTGCTTCATCGGTGCGCGTTCGGAAGTGGTCGAGGGCGTGGTGGTGGAGAAAGGCAGCGTGATTGGCATGGGCGTGTTCCTCGGCCAGTCCACGCGCATCTACAACCGCGCCACCGGCGAAATCAGCTACGGTCGTATCCCTGCCGGCAGCGTGGTGGTGGCCGGCAGCCTGCCGGCGAAGGACGGCTCGCACAGCCTGTATGCCGCGATCATCGTGAAGCAGGTGGACGAGAAGACGCGCTCGAAGACCTCGATCAACGAGCTGCTGAGGAGCGGCGAATGAGCGCCACGGTCTACGGCCTGCCCACGTGCGACACCTGCCGCAAGGCACGCAACTGGCTGGACCGTTTCGCGGTGCCGTACACGTTCGTGGACTACCGCGCCAACCCGGTGCCGGCGGCCACGCTGAAGACCTGGGCCCAGCAGCTAGGCGGCTGGGAAGCGCTGGTCAACAAGTCCTCCACCACCTGGCGCAACCTGCTGCCGCAGCGCAAGAGCCCGGGCAGCGATCCCGAGTGGACCCTGCTGCTGAAGGAATATCCGGCGCTGATCCGCCGCCCGGTGGTGCTGCAGGAAGACGGCAGCGTCAGCGTGGGTTTCAGCGATAACGGCTTCAAGAAGCTGTTCGGTCGCTGACGGATGCTCGTGCGCCTGTGCAAGATCGCGGTGCTGGCGGCGATCGCGCTGTGGATTGCGCTGGTCGCCTTCGGCAACCTCAGTGACTACGGCAGCAACTGGCCGTTCGTGCAGCATGTGCTGGCGATGGACACGATCTTCCCCAGCGCGCACATCGGTTACCGCGCCATCCATTCGCCGCTGCTACAGCATGCGGCCTATGCGCTGATCATTGCGGTCGAGACGCTGGCCGCCGTGCTGTGCTGGCTGGGCACGTGGCGGCTGTGGCGCGCCCGGCGGTGCACGGCAGCGGCATTCCAGCGCGCCAAGCGCGTCGCCGTGCTGGGACTGACCGCCGGCGTGCTGCTGTGGCTGGGTGGTTTCGTGGCGATCGGCGGCGAGTGGTTCGGCATGTGGATGTCCAGCCAGTGGAACGGCATCGCCAGTGCGTTCCGCTTCGCCATCGTGCTGCTGGCGATGTTGCTGTGGCTGGGCCAGCGCGACGACGAACTGGAAGGCTGACGCCATGAGCGACCACCGTATCCGCCACTACCGCATCAACCTGCGCATCGAGCGCGACAACGCCGCGCTGTACGCGCGGTTGGCCGAGCTGGCGGCCGACCCGCGACTGGCGCGCGTGTACCGGCGCATCGCCGACGGCGAACAGGTCAACGCAGCGTTCTGGGAATCGCGCCTGCGCGAGTCCGGCGCTGCCGTGCCGTCGCCGCGCATCGGCTTGCGCATACGCGTACTGGGCTGGTTCGCGCAGGCCTTCGGCACCGAATTCGTGATGCCCACCGTGGTGCGGCTGGAACATGCCGATCACGATGCGACGCCGGTGGACCGCAGCGGCCATCGCGATCACTTCGTACCGCCACACCTGCGCACTGCGCGCGGCCACAACCATCGTGCGCAGAGCGGCAATACGTTGCGTGCCGCGGTGCTGGGCGCCAACGACGGCCTGGTCTCCAACCTCAGCCTGGTGATGGGCATGGCCGGCGCCGCCGCCAGCGACCGCGCCGTGCTGCTGGCCGGCCTGGCCGGGCTGGTCGCCGGCGCCTGCTCGATGGCGCTGGGCGAGTGGCTGAGCGTGAACAGCTCGCGCGAGTTCTACCAGGCGCAGATCACCGAGCGCGCCGAACGGCTCGCAGTGGCACCCGAAGATGGCGTGAGCCACATCGCCGGCATCTATCGCGATAAAGGACTGGGCCACGCCGAGGCAGAACACCTGGCCGAGCATCTCGCCGAGACGCCGCGCGCCGCGCTGGATACCGTGGTGCGCGAGGATCTCGGCGTCGACCCGGAGGAACTGGGCGGCTCGGCGTGGGGCGCGGCGCTGTCCTCGTTCTGCCTGTTCGCGTTCGGCGCGGCGTTTCCGGTGGCGCCGTACCTGTTCCTGCACGGCCATGCCGCGCTGCTCGGTAGCGCCGCCGCCGCCACTGCGGGGCTGGCGGTGATCGGCACCGGCACATCGCTGTTCACCGGGCGCGGCATGCTGTTCTCGATCGCGCGTCAGTTCGCGATCACCGTGGCCGCGGCGGCAATCACCTACGGCGTGGGCCACCTGCTGGGAACGGTGCTCGCCGGCTGAGCGCGGGATGCGCCGAATAGATCGGGGCATGCCTTGCGCACTGCTATGCTGCGGCATCCCCGTTCGCCATCTGCGCCACCATGTCCGATGTGCTCGACCTTGCCTGTGAATTGATCCGCCGCCGTTCGGTGACGCCGGACGACGCCGGTTGCCAGGTGCTGCTGGCCGAACGGCTGCAGCAGGCGGGTTTCCGCATCGCACACCTGCGCCACGGCGAGGTGGACAACCTCTGGGCCGTGCACGGCGATCATGCTTCGGCAGAACCGGGCCCGACCCTGGCCTTCCTCGGCCATACCGACGTGGTGCCGACGGGGCCGGAAGCGTCGTGGCAGAGTCCGCCGTTCGAACCGGTCATTCGCGATGGATGTCTATACGGCCGCGGCGCCGCCGACATGAAGGGTGCGGTGGCGGCGATGGCAGTCGCGCTGGAGCGCTTTGTTTCGGCGCACCCGCGGCATAGCGGCCGTGTGGCGCTGCTGCTCACCAGCGACGAGGAAGGCCCAACCAACCTCGACGGCGTGCGCAAGGTGGCCGAAGGTTTTCGCGCCCGCGGCGAGCGCATCGACTGGTGCGTGGTGGGCGAGCCGTCGGCGAAGGCGGTGCTGGGCGACCTGATCCGCGTGGGGCGTCGCGGTTCGCTCTCCGGCACCTTGACCGTGCGTGGCGTGCAAGGGCACGTGGCGTACCCGGAAAAAGCGTTGAATCCGATCCATGCTTTCGCGCCGGCACTGGCCGAGCTGGCGGCCGAACGCTGGGACGAGGGCAACACGGATTTTCCGCCCACCTCGTTCCAGGTTTCCAATCTCAATGCGGGTACCGGCGCCAACAACGTGATCCCCGGCGAGCTCGTCGCGCTGATCAATTTCCGCTACTGCACCGCCAGCCGCGCGGAAGACCTGCGCGCGCGCACCGAAGCGATCCTGCGCCGGCACGGGCTGGATTTCGCGCTTGAGTGGAATCTCTCGGGCGAACCCTTCCTCACCCCGCCGGGCGGCAGGCTGCGCGACGTGGTGGTGGGCGTGTGCCGCGAGCTGTGCGGCACGCAGCCCGAGCAAAGCACCGGCGGCGGCACCTCGGACGGCCGCTTCATCGCACCGCTGGGCGCCGAGGTGGTGGAGCTGGGGCCGGTCAACGCGAGCATCCACAAGGTGGACGAATGCGTGGACGTGGCCCAGCTAGAGCATTTGCCCGACCTGTATCAGGCGATCTGCGAGTGGCTGTTGCCGGACTGAGTACGGCGATATCTTCATCGAGTGTTAGCAACGGAGGCGAAGCATGCGTATCGAATTCCACGGCGCGGCGGGCGGTGAAGTCACCGGCTCCTGCCATCTGGTCGAGGTGGCCGGCAAGCGCATCCTGCTCGACTGCGGCATGGTGCAAGGCGGCCGCGAGGCGGATGCGCGCAACGCCGAGCCATTTGCGTTCGATCCGGCTTCGATCGACGCGCTGGTCATCAGCCACGCGCATATCGACCACATCGGCCGCGTGCCGCTGCTGGTCAAGCGCGGCTTCAAGGGGCCGGTCTACGCGCAGGCGGCCACCTGCGACCTGTTCCCGATCATGCTGCTCGACGCTGCCTCGCTGTCCGAGCACAACGCCGAGCGCGAGAATCGCGAGCATGCGCCGGGCCAGCCGGACGTCGCGCCGCTCTACACCGCCGCCGACGTCACCGCGGCGCAGCAACAGCTGCACCCGCTGGCCTATGAGGTGGACACGGAAATCCTGCCCGGCGTGACCGTGCGCCTGCACGAGGCCGGGCACATCCTCGGCTCGGCGATGATCGAGTTGCGCGCGGACGGTCGCTCGATGCTGTTCACCGGCGACGTCGGCATGCGTGGCACGCCCATCCTGCGCGACCCGGCATCGCCGCCACGCACCGACCTGATCCTGATGGAATCCACCTACGGCGACCGCAACCACAAGGATCGCGCCGCCACCGTGGCCGAGCTGGGGCAGATCCTCGCCGCGGCACAGGCAGACGGCGGCAACGTGGTGATTCCCGCGTTCGCGGTGGGACGCAGCCAGGAGCTGCTGTACTGGTTTGCCGAACACTTCGAGGACTGGAACCTCGCGAAGTGGACGATCTTCCTCGACAGCCCGATGGCAGCCAAGGTGACGGCGGTCTACGACCGCCACGAGGAGTTGTTCGACGCCGAGGCGGCCGCGGTGTGGCGCGGGCGCATCAAGCCGTTCAAGCTGCCGAACCTGCGCGTCAGCGAAAGCGTGGACGACAGCAAGGCGATCAACCGCATCCACGGCGGCGCCATCATCATCGCCGGTTCCGGCATGGCCAATGGCGGACGGGTGCGCCACCACCTTGAGAACAACCTCGCCTACGCGCGCAATCACGTGATCTTCGTCGGCTATCAGGCCGCCGGCACGCTGGGGCGTCTGCTGGTGAACGGCGTGAAGCAGGTGCGCATGTTCGGTGGAGAGATTTCGGTGCACGCACACATCCACACCGTGGGCGGCCTGTCCGCGCACGCCGACCAGCAGAGTCTGCTGGATTGGTACGGCACCAGTCCCAACCATCCGCCGGTGGCGCTGGCGCATGGCGAGAACCCGGCGCGCGAGGCCCTGGCGGCGTCGCTGAAGCAGCGCTTCGGCGTCGCGGTCACGTTGTCGCAGCCGGGCATGCAGCTCGACGTCTGAGACATCTAGCGCCTCAGCCAGTGCGCTGGCACCGCGCGTAGTCCGCTGGCGCGCGGCCTACCAGGCGGCGGAAGTCGCGGATGAAATGGGCCTGGTCGTAGTAACCGAGCGCCAGCGCCAGTCCGGCCCAGTCCAGTGTGTGGCCTGCCTGCAGTTGTGCTACCGCCTCGTGCAGGCGGTAGCGCTGGATCACCCATTTCGGGCTGGCGCCCACGTAGTCGCGGAACAGGCGCTGCAGTGCGCGCAGCCCGATGCCTGCGTGCTCGGCCAGTTGTTCCGCGCGCAGCAGTTCGCGATCACTCGCCGCCCGCGCCACCAGCAGACGCGCCTGCGCCGCCAGCGGATCGGGCGGAGGCAGCTGCGCCAGCAGCAGCGGCTCGACCAGCGCCGCCATCGCGGCGATGTCCGCGCATGCCGGCAAACCAGGCACGATGGCGTCGATGCCATTGCCGAACACGTCGCGTGCTGGTAGCGAGCGGTTTGCCAGCGCACCCACCGGTCCACGCAGGAAGCCGTGGAAGCCGCCGGCCGCGAATTTCACGCCGAACACGGTTTCGCGACCTTCCAGCATGCGGCGGTAGCGGCCATCGTGCACGCCCCATACGCGCGCTTCGCCGTGCTCGGCCACCAGGTGTACGTTCGGATGCGGCAGCGTTTCCTGCAACTGCGGCGGATGGCCACGCAAATCCCAGCGTACGCACCAGTAATGCTCGACGCAGGCGGCCAGCGCTGGCGCAGGCGTCTGCCGCGCGTGCTCGAACGCGCCGTCGCCCAGCTGCGTATGCAGCACACCGCGTGGTGCATCGGTGGTGGTTGGCGCGGGGCGTCGTGTTTTTCCAATCATCGGGACGTCGGTGGTGTTGGAATACGCAGGAGGCGATCATCGCAGAGGCGGTGCCGTCGCACGATCGTGCCCATCCGCCAGGAGAATGAACCATGCATGCCAGCGGTACGTTTACGGTAAAACTGGAGCCGCAGCCGCCGGCGCTCGCGGACAGCGGGCTGGGCCGCATGAGCATCGACAAGCAATTCGGCGGCGACCTCGAGGCGCACAGCCTCGGCGAGATGCTGGCGTACCGCAGCGCCGTGGATGGTTCGGCTGGCTACGTGGCGATGGAGCGGGTGGTCGGCACGCTGCACGGCCGGCGCGGCGCATTCGTGCTGCAGCACTCGGGCACCATGGATCGCGGCGCGTCCACGCTGGTCGTAGGCGTGGTGCCGGATTCGGGCAGCGGCGAACTGGCCGGCCTGGCCGGCACGCTGACGATCCACATCGACGCACAGGGCGGGCATTCGTACACGTTCGACTACCGCATCGCCTGAGTCGGGCAGCTCAGTGCATCGGCGCCAGCGTCAGCGTGTGCTGCGCGGGGCCGGGCAGCAGCGGCGTGGGGCGGCCGTTCACCCAGTCGCCGTGGCCGGCACCGTAATAGGGCGACAGCGGGTTGTCGCTCTGGCCGCCGGGCATTTCCAGCACGCCTTGCGCCTCGTGGCCGGGCGACACGTCGAAGCGCTCGGAGGCGCCGAAGCCGGGCCGCGCCACGCGCGGCATGTTGTCATCGCCGGACAGCTCGTCGTCCGGCATGTCCAGGAAGTGCGCCACGAAGCCGGGCAGGGCGTGGGACAGCGGGTGGGCTATCCCGGCATGGTTGACCTCGCCCCAGCGGCGTGCAGCGAGTCCACCCGGCTCCTTGCCCAGCGTATCGGCCACCTGGCGCGCGGCGTCGAGCAGCAGGGCATGCCAGTTCGCGTATTTCGGATCGAGCAGGTTCATCGGCTGCTGCTGTATCACCATCCACACCGCGGCCTCGGGATTGCCGAGATCGGGCCAGGCGAAGTCGGGGAATTTCGCATTGACGCGCGCGGCGAACGGCGTAAGCACTGCGTCGTGCACCTGGCGGCGGAAGGCACGCACCAGCCGGTAATCCACGCTGTCCGGATCGGCGCGGTTGCGCCAGCTGGCGGTGAGCTCGCGCAACTGTCGCAGTGCGGGTTCCTTGCTGTCGGCCAAGGTGTCTTGCAGCAGGCGCTGCCAGCGGCTGAGGAACGCAGCGCGGTCGTCGAGCTGGATGTCGAGCAGGTTGCCGGGCGTGAAGCCCGTATGGGCAAACAAGTCGTCGCGGATCTGCTGCGCCCGCGCACCGAGGTCGTGGCCGCCACCGCCGAGCAAGGCCAGGGCAGCGCCACCCACGGTGCGATTGTTCGCCGTCCACAGCCGGCCGTCGGCAGGATCGAGCACGCGTGGATACTGTGACGGCGCCACCCAGCCGGCCCAGCCACTGCCGGGTTGCGACCAGTCGGCGGGGAGCAGTGGATCCTGGCTGTTGCGCAGCGGGATGCCGTTGCCGGCGATGGTCCAGCCGATGTGGCCGGCACGGTCGGCCACCAGGATGTTTTGCGGCGGCATGCCGAAGGTGGGGGCCTGCTCGAGCGCGGCCGCGGCGCTGGCGATGTGTTCCAGCTGCATCAGGCCGAGGTTGTAGGCGCGCGGCTGCTGGGCGATCCAGGCCAGTGCCAGCGGCGTGCCGTCGGTGTCTTTCGCCAGGACCGGGCCCCAGCGCGTGTCTTCCACCTGCAAGCTGTGCGGGGCTGCGCCCTTTACGCGGATGATCTCCTCGTGCATCTGCAGCTTGGCCCAGCCTTCAGGCACCTTGTAGAGCGAGGGATCGTGCGGATCGAGCTGCACGCGCACCCAGTCCATCCAGTCGCCGTAGCTGTTGGTGAAACCCCAGGCGATCTGGCCGTTGGAGCCCACCACCACGGCTGGTGTGCCAGGCAGGCTCACCCCGGCCACGTCGCGTTCGCCGTGCGGGGCGCCAGGGTCGGGGTAGCGCAAGCGGGTACGGAACCAGATGTCGGGCACGCGCAGCGCCAGGTGCATGTCGTCCGCCAGCATCGCTGCACCCGTGCCGGTGAGCGCGCCGGCCACCGCGAAATTGTTGCTGCCGGGCCGGTGCGTGTCGCGGCTGGGTGCCAGCACGGCAGCGAGGCTGGCGACGGGTTTCGCCGCGGGCAGCGTGCGCAGGTCGAAGGTGCCGGCATCGGGCGGCACCGGCTGCGGCGACAGCGGCCCCTGCAACGGCGCCTCCCAGGTCGGATCCGGCGCGAGCAGGAAATCCACCAGCGGGCCGGGCAGGGTCGCGTGCATCTCGGCGATGCGCAGCTCGCGCATGTTGCGGCCGTCGTGGTTGAGGTCGAGGTACATCGCGGCAAGCACCAGCAGCGTGTCCTCCGAACGCCAGGGCCTGGGCTTCGAGCGCAGCAACAGGTATTCCCAGGGTTGCACGCGCAGTGCGTCGAGACCGGCGTTGACGCCGTCCCGATAGCGATCGAGCTGCTGCCGCTGGGCCGGTGGCAATTGCGCATAGGCCGCTTCGGCTACGGCGCGCAAGCGGTGCTGGCGATGGTTGAGATCGGTAGGGAGTGCCGCCGGGCCGACCAGTTCGGCCAATTCGCCCGCGGAGACGCGGCGCGTCAGATCCATCTCGAAATAGCGCTCCTGCGCATGTACGTAGCCCAGCGCGAAGTCGAGGTCGTCGCGGCTGCGGCCGGTCAGCGTGGCCGTACCCAGCATGTCGCGCTGGATTTCGACCGGTGCCTGCACGCCGCGCGTCGACACCTGACCGTCCAGCCGGGCGCGGCTGCCGGCGAGCAGGTACCAGCCTGTGCCCGACGCTGCCAGCAGCAGGATGGCCACGCTGGCCAACATGACGTGCCACCAGCGGAGGCGGCGCGGCTTCATGGCGGCACGAATACCGCGAAGATGCCCGCGTACGGCCTGACCAGGAAGGCCGGCGAGCCGGCATAGCCTTCGCCGTTGACGAAGATCTGCGAGATGCTGCCGTCCAGGTACAGCGCGTCGCGGCAGCCCAGCCCGTCGCGGAACAGCCGCGCGAAGCTGTGGAAGTTCACCGGCACCTCGCTCACCGCGAACACCACCTGGGTGGGTGTCTTCGCGCAGACGCCGCTGCGCCATTTCAGGCTGCCGGAATCGTCCACGAACTGCGGGTTGAGCTGGCCGTCGATGACCAGCATCGGGCCGGACTGGGTGGCCCAGCGCACGGGTTTGCCGTCGGCCTTGAAGGCAGCGCTGGTGCGCACCGCGGCGCGCCCGTCGGGATAGATCGCGAACACGCCGTTCGGCAGCAGCGAGAAGTTGCCCGAGGCGGGATTGCCGTGCGCCATGTTCAGCGGCACCAGGGTCTTGCCGTTCTCCACGTACAAGCCGAGCGGCGCGTTCTGGCGGTCGTAGATGCCGGCATTGGTGGCGAACAGCAGGCGCTGGCCGTGTGCCTCGCCCCATTGCTGCAGGGTTTCGATGTCGCCGTAGGCATCGCCGCTGGCCGGGTCGCGCCAGTGCAGGGTGAGCGGTTCGTGCTTCAGGTCCAGCGTCACCACGCGGTAGTTCTGGCCGTCGAAGCCCAGCTCGCGGCTGCTCGGCGCGCGCGCCGACGCGCCGCAACCGGCCATGCCGGCCAGCAGCATCAACGCAGGCAGCCAGCGCCAGCGACGGGTACGGGCCATTGAGGAGGGGCAGGGCATCGAGCGCATCCGCCGATGGTCGCCGCCCGGTGCCGGTCGGCGCAAGTCCGGCACCGGGGTGGGCGGGCTGTCCGGTGCAAAGCCGCTAGAATGGCCGCTTTCCCCGGCCGTTTCGCCATGCCTTACACCCCCATCGTCGCCACGCTCGGCTACGTGCTCTCGCCCGACCGCGCACGCGTGCTGATGATCCACCGCAATGCACGGCCCGACGACCAACACCTGGGCAAGTACAACGGCCTGGGCGGCAAGATGGAGCCGGGCGAAGACATCGCCGCCTGCATGCGCCGCGAGATCCGCGAGGAGGCCGGCATCGAATGCTTGTCGATGCAGCTGCGCGGCACCTTGAACTGGCCCGGCTTCGGCAAGCAGGGCGAGGACTGGCTGGGCTTCATCTTCCTGATCGACCAGTTCCGCGGCGAGCCGCATGGCGGCAACCACGAAGGCACGCTGGAATGGGTGGAGCGCGAGCGGCTGATGGAGCTGCCGATGTGGGAAGGCGACCGCCATTTCCTGCCGCTGGTGTTCGACGCCGACGCGCGCCCGTTCCACGGCGTGATGCCCTACAAGGATGGGCGCATGCAATCGTGGTCGTGCACCCGCTTGTGAAGCCGGTGGGGTAAGCCTGCGTCGCAACGCAGGGCGCTGCATGGCGTCAGGCGACGTCGGCGATCCAGGTCCCGGTGCCGAACTTGTCGCGCACCAAGGCCTGTGCCTGGGCCAGTTCCTCTTCGCGCAGGGGACCATCAGCGAGGCCGTGCAGGCGGCGGAACGTGGCGAGCATGCGCTCGACGATGGCCGCGCGCGGCAGGCCGGTCTGACTGCGCAGCGGGTCCACGCGCTTGGCGGCGCTGGCGGTGCCCTTGTCAGAGAGTTTCTCGCGGCCGATGCGCAGCACGTCGAGCATCTTCGCCGCATCGATGTCGTAGGCCATGGTGACGTGATGCAACAGCGCACCGCCGCGGCGGGTTTGCGCGGCGCCGCCGATCTTGCCCGCGGCGGAGGCGATGTCGTTGAGCGGCTGGTACCAGGCCTCGATGCCCAGTTCGCGCAGCGCCTCCAGTACCCATGAATCCATCAATGCATAGGATTCCTGGAAGCTCAGGCCTTCGACCATCGACAGCGGCGCGTAGATCGAATAGGTGATGGTGTTGCCCGGTTCGATGAACATCGCGCCGCCGCCGGAGATGCGCCGCACCACATCGATGCCGTGGCGCCGCGCAGCATCGCCGTCCACTTCGTTGCGCAGCGACTGGAAGCGGCCAATGACCACCGCAGGCGCAGCCCATTCCCACAGCCGCAGCGTGGGCGGGCGGCGACCCTCGGCGACTTCCGCCAGCAGCGCCTCGTCCAGCGCCATGTGCAGCAGCGGCGCCTGCGGCACGGCATGGACCAGCTGCCAGTCGTGGTCGCGCCAGTTGCTGCGGCTCATGTCGGTTCCCCTTCCTGCAGTGCACGGCGCAACGCTACGACGATCGCCTCGCTGGAGATGCCATACATCGTGGTGCCTGCTGGCAGGGCGGCATCGATGCCGGCGACGAGCATGGCGTCGCCGGTGTCGGCCGGCCGGCCTTCCAGCGCAGCATTGATGGCCGGCAGTGCCGCGTCCGGTTCCAGGAAGAAATCGCCGCTCAGCTGTACGCCGGCAAGCCGGCCGTCGCGCAGCGCGAGGTCGACCACCACCAGTTTGCCGCCAGGCATCTTGTATTCGCCGTGCATCGCTTCACCATCTCAGACCATTCGGAACCGGGTACGTGTGGCCGTCAAAGTGTAGTGTCCAGCTTTTGCGCTTCGGCGGCGATGGCTTGCCCGGGCAGCCCGAACCGGCGGCCGGTTCCAGGTTCGACACCGCTTCGTCGACGATCAGGTCGGCATGGTCATGCGTGCGCGTGGTGCCGATGCGCATGCTGCGCTCGGTCTGTGTGCCAAGGTCGGTACAGGCCGCCCCCCGATTCGAGCTTTGAACCGACATCACGATCGGCCCGGCCAGCGGCGACAGGTGGTCGTCGGCAAGGAACAGCCGCAGTGTTTGCACGTCCGCGTCGGTCGCCCCGGTGTGCGAGTAGTTGGCGAGCAGACCGATGGCACGATGGCCGGGTTCGACCGGGTCATCGTGGGTCGTGTCCAGGTCGATGCCGCTGAACGAAAACGCATCGGCGTTGAAGGCGTTGTTTTCGTGATAGCGCTCAAGAACCCTTGCAGTACGGGTATCCATCACCAGCAGCTCGAGCGCGAAAGATTGCCCATCCGCATCGGCCGTCGACCCGGCATCGGCCTCGGGCAGTGCAAGTGCGACAAGCGTGCGTGCCGGATCGTTCGTCCATGGCTTGGCTATGGCGTACTTCGGCGCTGCGGCGATACCCGCACGATTGGCCAAGCGCAACGCCAGGTCGGATGGCCCCTCGTGGACGGGTTGCTTCGTGGGCTCACGCGGATTGGCGACATAGATGTGCTGGATGGCTTTCGACCGGTAGTAGACGGTGAATTCGTCGCCCCAGACCGCCGGTGCGCAGTCCTCGGTTACCTTCTGTGCGCTGTCGATCCGGTAACCCTGCATTTGCGGTGCGGCCGCGATGGCGCGCAGCAAGTCGTCTGGCGAATACGGCGGCAAGGCAGGCGTTTCGGCATCCATCTGTTCGCGCACCCAGTCGGGCAAGGTGTATGTGGATCCGTCGCCTACGAGTTCCCACGCCCATCCATTGCCGTGTTTCCACGCGGGAAGCCAATCGTGGACACAACGCACCATGCTCACGGTGCGGGCTTCGACACGGAAATCCTCTTGTCGCATGCCACGCCGGGCTTGCACGACCACGCGGTTGGCAGCTTCGCTGAAGTCGGAATAGAACACATCGCCGGCGTGGGGCGCGATCTCCGAGGTCCAGTCCGCGGGGCTTGGGTCGTTCCCATCCACCGCGTCGACGCGCAATGTCTTGAACGGTTGCCGCGACCATTCGCGCGCGATGGTGTCGGCGCAGGCGTTGAATCTTCGGAACACCCCGTCGGTGGCAGGCGCGCCTTTGTCGGACCAGGTGGTGTCCTGCGACCAGCCGCTCCAAAATACCAGTGACGACAACGGGCCAGGTCATGGAATGCGTCTGCCGCCAGTGTGAAGCGGTCATCGGCTTGCACGTAGAGACCGTAGCTCCAGCTCATCCAGTACCGCACATAGGATGGTTCGGGTTTGCCGCACACCGCGCCTTCGGGCAAGGTCGCGTGGAATCGGAGCAGGCTGCCATTTGCCTTGTCCTCGGATGCGCGGCGGATGGGGTAGAGCGGGAGAGTCACCAGTGTCGGCACCAGCACGCCGTGATCGACTGCCATATCGGCCCGGCTGACGCGATAGACGTTGTTTCCTTCGGAGACCAGCGCGCCTTTCAGCCGCTTGGCGACCAAGGCGGCGAGCTGGTCCAAGGCCTGCTTCTCCGGTACCGCAAGTTTCGCGGGCGTATCCGGGGCCAGTGCGTCAATGTCGCCGATGCCGGTATCGAGCGGCAGCTTGCTGGTATCGACATTCGGCCAGCGCAGTATCTGGTGATGTTGGTTTCCTCCTGGAACGCTGCGGCAGCGGAGCCTGGCGGCGACCACGACACACAAGTCGTCGAAGTAGTTTTCAGCGAGCGCGCCGACCCCGCCCGGAATGATGACCGTGGGCTTCGGGACGATGCCCGGGAGGTGCTGGCCGCCATACTGTCCGGCGAAGCTGGACTTGTTGCCCCAGCACAGCAACGCACCGTTCCGGATGGCGCAGGCATGATTGTCGCCGATGGCGACCGCGCTTACCCCCGAGTCGAGCACGCGTACGGGTTGGCTGACGAAGTCTCCTTTCTGGCCGTTGCCGATTTCACCGTCGGCGTTGTCGCCCCAACACCACAATGCGCCGCTGACGAGGGCGCAGGCGCGATGGGAGCGAACGGCGACCGACGTTGCGCCGGCATGAAGCATTTCCTTCGGAGGCGCCTTGTTGGTGTTGTCCCAGCACATCAATGCACCGCGCACGATCGCGCAATCCTGCAAGCTGCTCACATCGACGGCTGTGACGCCAGCGTGGAAGATTTCCGCATCGGGCTTCCTGGCGCCGAAGCCCCAGCAACGCAGCGCACCCGCGACGATGGCGCAGGTTTGGTCGACCCCGCCGCGCGACATGGCAACGGATGTCACGTTGTTCGGCAGGATCTGCGCCGGCTTGTCGACGTGTGCACCCAGTCCAGCCTTGACCTGGCCGACACCATTGTTGCCCCAGCACCACAATGCGCCGCGCACGATGGCGCAGGTGTCGTCGAATCCGGCAGCCACCTGGGTGACGCCGTCGGGAAAAATCAATGCCGGCGCCACGACATCGGCGCCTGCCTGACCGCTGCCGACCTGGCCGTCTTTGTTCCCGCCCCAGCAGTACAGCGCCGATTCCTGCGTGATGGCGCAAGCGTGCCCGCCGCCGAGCGCGATCTGGCTGACGGCGCCGCGTTTCGCTTCCTGAGAGAATGCGAGCGAAGGAATGAGCGCCAGAACTACGAGAAGGAAAGCGAGGTGCAGCGCTCGAATCGTCACCGTGGTGGCTTCCTGGTTGCCGGATGCTGAAACGTTCGCCGTCGAAGATGGCGTGAATCGGCGCGCGCCGTACCAAAGGCCTGTCACCGTCGGGCGTAGGACGGGCACGCTGGCGCTGCCCTGGCGGCGCATGTTCGCACAGGCACGCGGAAATTCGGATCGCCTTGGCTTCGGGCAAGGCCGCGGTCGGCGGAATTCAGCCGTTCCTTCCGGTCAATCGGTGTCGGTCAGCGCGATGGTACCCAGCAGCTGCCGCCGCGCAGACCTACCACCCACGCCCGTGGAAGTTGCCCTGGCCCACGCCGACCGAAAAGCTGACGCCGCCGGTGGGGTGGTCGCAGTCGCCGAGGTTCTTGGTGATGTTCACCGTGCCGGTCTGGTAGTTGCCGCTCATGTGGTTGCCGCCCACGACGCCCATGCCCACGCTGCCGTGCATCTGGGCCTGGTTGTAGGTGGAATCGTCGCAGTGCTGGGCGCTGGCGGTGTGCTCGTCCGCGGCGTTGGTGGTGCCGCTGGTGTCGCCGTAATACATGCCCGGCGTAGTGCTGGTGGCAGGCTTGGACGCGCTTGAGCTATGGGCGGGAAGGTCGGAGGGCGGCAGATCGTTCTGCGGCGGCAGCTTGAGGTTGAGCGGCTGGCTGGCAGTCTGGGCCAAGGCCGCGGTGGCCAGCAGGCTGGTGGAGAGTGCGATGACTAGCCGTTTCATGGGGCGATGCTCCGGGGGATGGCGTGTACAACGCGCGACGCTGTGTCACGGAGGACACGCCATGGTCTTGGACGGCCGGTCGCGGCCGGAAGTTCCGGTCCGCTCCGTCAGCCCGTGGTCTCGATCCGCTCGACCCGGCGCAGGCCGCGCGGCAGCAAGCCGCCGCGGGTAGCGCGGTTGCCGCCGTACTCGACCAGATCCGCCCATTTCAGGGTGAGTTTGCGCGCCCCGGCGTACATGGTGACTTCGCCCTTGCCTTCGGCGACCACGGCGATGCCGGCCACGCGCTCGCCTTCCACGAGTTGCTTCTTCGGTACGTCGATCAGTTTGTTGCCCTTGCCCTTGTCCAGTTCCGGCAATTCGGCCACCGAGAACATCAGTAGGTGGCCTTCGCTGGTCACCACCACGATGCGATCGCGGGCGGGATCGGCGCTGGCCTGCGGCGCCAGCACCTTCGCGCCGTCGCTGAGGCTGATGATCTGCTTGCCGGCCTTGTTGCGGCCGGTGAGCGCCTCGAAACGGGTGACGAAGCCGTAGCCAAAATCGGTGGCGAGGATCAGGCGGGTGTCGTTGTCGCCGGCGACCAGTGCGTCGAAGCTGGCGCCGGCCGGCGGCGTGAAGCGGCCGGTGAGCGGCTCGCCGTTGCCACGCGCGGAAGGCAGTGTGTGTGCGGGTGTGGAATAGCTGCGGCCGGTGGCGTCGATCACCGCCACCTGCTGGGTGGTGCGTGCCTTGGCCACCGCGAGCAGGCCGTCGCCCTCGCGATAGCTCAGGCCCTCGGCGTCGATGTCGTGGCCCTTGGCGGCGCGGATCCAGCCCTTTTGGCTCAACACCACGGTGACCGGCTCGCTGGCCACCAGCGCGCTTTCGTCCAGCGCCTGCGCCGCTTCGCGCTCGACCAGCGGCGAACGGCGCGCGTCGCCGTATTTCTCGGCGTCGGCGCGCAGTTCGTCCTTGATCAGGCCCTTGAGCTTGGCCGGCGATTTCAGCAGCACGTTGATGCGCGCGCGTTCCTCTTCGAGCTGGTCGCGCTCGGCGTTGATTTTCATTTCCTCAAGACGGGCCAGCTGGCGCAGGCGGGTTTCGAGGATGTAGTCGGTCTGCTCTTCGCTGAGGCCGAAGCGTGCCATCAGCACGGCTTTCGGCTCTTCCTCGGTGCGGATGATGCGGATCACCTCGTCCAGGTTGAGGTAGGCGATGCGCAGGCCTTCCAGCAGGTGCAGGCGACGCTCGACCTTGGCGAGGCGGTGGTTGAGCCGGCGGGTGACCGTACTGGTGCGGAACGCCAGCCATTCGGTGAGGATTTTCTTCAGATCCTTCACCTGCGGGCGGCCATCCAGCCCGATCATGTTGAGGTTGACGCGGAAACTCTTTTCCAGGTCGGTGGTGGCGAACAGGTGCGGCATCAGCTCGTCGGCGTCGACGCGGCTGGAGCGCGGCACCAGCACGAGGCGGATCGGGTTCTCGTGGTCGGATTCATCGCGCAAGTCCTCGATCATCGGCAGCTTCTTCGCGCGCATCTGCGCTGCGATCTGCTCGAGGATCTTCGAGGGGCTGACCTGGTGCGGCAGCGCGGTGATGACGATGTTGCCTTCCTCGCGCACATACACCGCGCGGGCGCGCACCGAGCCGATGCCGTTCTGGTACATCGCCAGCAGCTCGTTGCGCGGAGTGATGATTTCCGCTTCGGTCGGGTAATCCGGGCCGCGCACGTGTTCGCACAGCTCGGCCACCGTGGCCTCGGGCTCGTCCAGCAAGCGGATGCAGGCCGCCACCAGTTCGCGCAGGTTGTGCGGCGGGATGTCGGTGGCCATGCCCACCGCAATGCCCATCGAGCCGTTGAGCAGTACGTGCGGCACGCGCGCGGGTAGCCACGAGGGCTCCTCCAGCGTGCCGTCGAAGTTCGGCACCCAGTCCACCGTGCCCTGGCCCAGCTCACCCAGCAGCGCCTCGGCGATCGGGCTGAGCTTGCTCTCGGTGTAGCGCATCGCCGCAAAGCTCTTGGGATCGTCCGGCGAGCCGAAGTTGCCCTGGCCGTCGACCAGCGGGTAGCGATAGGAGAACGGCTGCGCCATCAGCACCATCGCCTCGTAGCACGAGGTGTCGCCGTGCGGATGGAACTTGCCGATCACGTCGCCGATGGTGCGGGCGGACTTCTTCGGCTTGGCCGTGGCGGCGAGGCCCAGTTCGCTCATCGCGTAGACGATGCGTCGCTGCACCGGCTTGAGGCCGTCGCCCACGAAAGGCAGGGCGCGGTCCAGCACCACGTACATCGAGTAGTCGAGGTAGGCGCGCTCGGCGTATTCCTTGAGCGGGATCTGTTCGTAGTTGGCTTGCAGGTTCATGCAGATGTGTCGGCAGGCGCGCGGTTCGCGCGGATAACCGGCCGATGGTGCCAGATTGGGAGGGTGGGGGACAGCTTGACGGGGGCTTTTGCTCTTGTGTTTTCGCTAATTCCAAAGCGGTTTCGGGCGCCGGCAAGCGCCCGAAACGGCCTTTGATCTCCGTCAGAACATCGAGATCTCAACCTCAACGCGGCACTCGGTAACCCCCCGGCACGCCACCCGGACTCAGGGTGAGTTGCCAGAGCTGGTCGCGGCGGCTGCGGAACACCGCGGCGGAGGCGCCGAGGTAGTAGTGCCACATGCGGCGGAAGCGTTCGTCGTAGTTTTTCGACAGCTCCGGCCAGGCGGCGTCGAAGTTGGCGCGCCAGGCCATCAAGGTGCGGTCGTAGTCAGGGCCGAAGTTGTGCCAGTCCTCGACCACGAACAGGTTCTCCAGCGCGCTGGCGACCTGGCTCATTGCGGGGATCATCGAATTGGGGAAGATGTACTTCTCGATCCACGGGTCGGGCTGCGCGGGCGTGCCGTTGCTGCCGATGCAGTGGAGTACGGACAGGCCGCCCGGCTTCAGGCAGCGCCGCACAGTTTCGAAGTAGGCGCGATAGTTCTTGCCGCCGACGTGCTCGAACATGCCGATGGAATACACCGCGTCGAACGGCTCGTCGACCTCGCGGTAGTCCTGCAGGCGTATCTCGATCGGCAGGCCTTTGCACAGTTCGCGGGCGAACGCGGCCTGCTGCTCGGACACGGTAATGCCCACGCCGCTGACCCCGTAGTTTTCCGCGGCGTACTTCAGCGCTTCGCCCCAGCCGCAGCCGATGTCGAGCACGCGCTGGCCTGGCTCGAGCCGCAGCTTGCGGCAGATCAGGTCGAGCTTCGCCGCCTGCGCGTCGTCGAGGTTCCCGGCCTCGGCCCAGTAGCCGCAGGAGTACACCAGCCGCTTGCCCAGCATGGCCTGGAACAAGTCGTTGCCGAGGTCGTAATGCGCCTTGCCGATTTCGAAGGCGTGTTCGCCGCGCTGCAGGTTGACGAAACGTGCCTTGAAATGGGCGATCAAGGTGTCCAGCGTCCTGAGCTGCGCGTCCACGTGCGAACCCAGCAGCTGGGTGAAAAAGCCGATCAGGTCGTCGACATCCCACCAACCGTCCATATAGGCCTCGCCGAGGCCCAGCGAGCCGTGCGCGAACACGCGCGCGTAGATGCGTTCGTCGTGTACGCGGATGTCGGTGGGCGCGTCGCCGTCGATGCGTATGCCGGCGAGTTCCAGCAACTCGGCGGCGCGCTGCTTGAGTGAATCCTGGCTCATCGGTTCCCCTCGTTGCCCAGTAGGCCAAATCGCGCCGGTACCAGCGCGTAGACCAGCGACACATCGGCGTCGCGCACCTGTTGCAGCAGTGCCTCGGCCTCGCTCTCGCGCAGCAGGAACTCCACCACCACCGGCAGGTCGTCGGCCAGTTCGAAGAAGGCCTCCTCGTGCAGCACGCCGTGGCGGCCGAAGCCGGCGATGGCGCGGAACACCGAGCAGCCGCCGAGCTTCTGTCGTTTCGCCAGCTCCAGCAGCCATTCGGAGACCAGCAAGCCGTCGTGACGCGCGTGCATGTGCACATAAAAGCGCAGCTGCACACCGTCGATCGGGGTTTGCGGAGTCATTGCCGTCTCCTTCGAGTCAGTGCGCGCCCGCGGAACGGCGCAGGATGCTTCGGACAAGGAAGATGCCAAGCCATGTGAGGATCAGGGTGCCGAAGAGATGGGCCGCCACGTGCAGACCAAACCACAGGTATTGTCCACGCAGGATCAAGGTGTTGGCTTCGGCCGAAAACGTCGAGAAAGTGGTCAGGCCGCCCAGGAAGCCGGTAGCGGCGAACAGGCGCGCCGCGGGCGGCAAGGTCTGGAAGCGCTCGAATACGCCCATCAGGCAGCCCATGAGCAGGCCGCCGATGAGGTTGGCGGCGAGGGTGCCTGGCGGCAGGTCGGGGAAAAGATGGTTGAGCAGCACGGCCAGAATCCATCGCAGCCAGCAACCCAGCAGCCCGCCCAGCCCCACGGCGAGGAATCCGGAGAGATTCACGGCGCTATCCCCCGTCGGGCGCTTCGGTGATTCGACGTGTCCGGCATGGACATGTCAGTGCAACACGCTGCGCACAAGGACGATGCCGAGCATGGTCAGGGCAAGCGTACCGGCGAGGTGAGCCATCACGTGGATGAAGGTCCACAAGGTCTGCCGGCGCAGCAGCAGCGTGCTGGCTTCGGCGGAAAAAGTGGAGAAGGTAGTCAGGCCGCCGAGGAAGCCGGTGGTCGCGAACAATTGCACGGCCTGCGGCATGGCCGGGAAATGGCTGAACACGGCCATCACCAGGCCCATGGCGATGCCGCCGGCCAGGTTGGCCGCCAGCGTGCCCAGCGGCAGCGTCGGGAATACCGGGTTCAGCAGTACGCCGAGTATCCAGCGCAGCCAGCAGCCCAGCATGCCGCCGAGGCCCACGGCAACGAATCCAGCAAAGCTCACGTCGGGCATCTCCTGTCAATATGGCGAAGGTTCGCAGCGACAGGCACGCCTGCGCCGCCGGAATCCGGTGGTGCAGGCATCATCAGCTTCGGTGCGTTCGCACTGGAGCGGTTCGTCCCGGGACAGGAACGGGAGGCATGCCATCTCCCTCATGGATCGGCATGCTAGCCGATGCGGCGGGGCCTTGGTCAAGCCACGCCGGGCGGGGCGTCGATCACGTCGTCGCGCAGGGCCTGCGCCAGCGTCGGTGAGCGGTAGTCGGTCGCGAACCGGCTGTGTTGCCACACGGAATCGTCCACGGTTTCGTTGACGCCGTCGCCGATCTCCCGGTCGAACGACCGCTTGAACAGCTTGTAGACGCCGCCCATGAATTCGCCGTAGGAGTCGCGCGGCACGCCCGAGGCGGCATCGGGCGCCGGCGCGCACAGCTCGCTGAAGGCCAGCCCCGCCGCCGTCGCCTTTCGCTGCAGCCACGCCAGCGGCGGGTCCGGCAACGGGTCGGGCGTGCGGCTGGCGCCGTCGTGGTCGTTGCCGCCGCCCACGTCGGCGTGCGCGCCCACGAACCAGCGCTGCTCGACCTCGACCTGCTCGGGCTTTTTCGCGGTGAGCGATTCGCCGGGGGCGAGCATGGCGGGGTTGCGCGTCCACTTGGCGGGCACGAAGTCGGCGCGGTGTTCGTCCAGCGCCAGCGCCTGGTAGGCATGCTTGACGATGTAGCTGAGATCGGTGTCGTGGAACTGGTAGTGCGTGCGGGCAAATGGGAACCAGGCGGCGGTGCCGGGAATGCCCAGTGCGCCGACGGTGTCCCAGACGCCGACGAAATGGATGTCCGTCTCCAGCGAGCGCGCGGCGCGCCAGGTCACCGCGGCGTCGTCGCCGGGCTTGATCGCGGTGTCGCGATAGAACGCGTAAGCGATCGCCACGGCATCGTCGGCGATGCCGCCGTGGTCATCGCGGCGCAGCAGACCGCATTTGCGGATCAGGCCGCCGAGGCTGCGCGCGGTGTAGGCGCCGCGGCTGAAGCCGAACAGCCAGATCTCGTCGCCGGGCTGCCATTGCGCGCACAGCCAGCGGTAGCCGTCTTTCACGTTGCCGGACAGGCCGTAGCCGAACGCACCGCCGAGCAGGTGGGCCATGCCCGGTGCAACGCCGACGCCGGGAATGTATTCGATGAGTTGCTCGATGCCGGCTGCGTCGCGTGCTGCGATCAACCGGCGCAGGCGTTCCACGTTGGTGTTCGACTCGGGCTTGTTCCAGGTGCCGTCGAACAGCACGACCAATCTGCGCTTGCTCATGTCGTCCTCCATGGCGGCACGTGGCCGCGTCCGTTGGAACCTCGACTCCCCCTATCGTCCATGCCCGGCAAGCAGGCATGGACGATATGCCGCGTCACAGCACCGGCGAGTCGTCGTGCAGCATGGCCTTGCGCACGATCGCGATCGGCGCGAAGCCTTGCTGCATGAAGGCGTCGTGGAAGTGTTCGAGGTTGAAGTTCTTGCCCTGCTTCGCCTGCAGGTCGGTGCGCAGCTTCTGGATCTCCAGCTTGCCCAGCGTGTAGTACAGGTAGGTGGGGTCGGAGCTGCCGCGTTTGGTTTCCACCTCGCCCACGGCGTGCGACTGGTAACCCTCCTTGACGAAGAAATCCTCAGCCTGCGCCATCGTCATCTGGCCGGTATGCAGCCTGATGCCGACGACGAAGCGCGCGTTGCGAAGCAAGGCGTCCTGCAACTGGCCCAGCCGCAGCAGCAGTTGCTGGCGACGGTCGTGCGGGTAGAGGAACTGCGCCAGTCCCTGGTCCAGCATCATCTGTTCGCAGTAGTGCGCCCAGCCTTCCACGTTGGTGTTCGCGCCCAGCAACTTGCGCACGCGATCGTCCAGGTGGTGCATCCACAGGAACTGGATGTAGTGGCCCGGGTAGGCCTCGTGCGTGGCCACGCTGTTGATGACGGGGTAGTTGAACTGCGCCATGAATTCGTCGGTGCGCTGCTTGTCCCACGACGGGTCGGGCAGGGTGACGTTGAAGTACGCCTCCTTCGCCACCGTCTCGTAAGGCCCGGGCGTATCCATCGAGGCGAAGGTGGTGGCGCGCATGAACGGCGGCGTTTCCTCCACGATGGGCCGCACGTCGGACGGCACCGTGATGACGTGATGCTGCTTGATGAAATCGACCAGCTTGTCGAGGCTGCCGCGGAACACATCGAGCAGCTTGTCGGGCGCGGGATGGTCGGCGGCCAGCTCGGCCAGCACCTGCTGCGGCGTCTTGGCGGGGTCGAGCTCATGCGCGACCTTGGCGAACTGCTGCTGGTTCGCACGCATGTTCGCCATGTCGATCGCGACCAGCTGGTCCAGTGGCAAGGTGACCATCTCGTCGTACTTCAGCTTGTCGCGGAAGGCCTGCGCGCCAATGCGGAAGTCGCCGTGCGAGCGCGGCAGCAGGTCGGTCTTCAGCCAGGCCTGGTAATCCTGCAGCGCCTTGATCACCGCGCCGTTGCTGTCGGCGAACTGCTTTTTGAGATCCGCGTCGCTGACGTCGGCGAAGGCCGAAGGCACGTCGTGCTGGAAGAAGCTCACCAGGCCGGGCAGCTGTTCCAGTGCGATCTGGGTGTAGATCGCAGGCGGGTTGTCGAGGTTCTTGCGGGCGTCGGCCAGTACTGCAGGCATCTGCTTTTCGCGGGCGATCAGCGCGCGCAGCCGCGTTTCCGGCGATGCGAACTTGCGCTCCATCAGGGTGAACGCGCTGCTGGTGATGCCGCTGGAATAATTGTCGGGGTTCTTCTGCCACGGCCGGATCGTTTCCAGCGTGAGCAAGCTGCTGCGGATGTTGTTGAGCACCAGTTCGCGGTCGCCCTGCACGAACTGGCTGAGCATTTTCGGGTCGACGGCCGCAACCCGCGCCTCCCACTGCTTCAGCGCCTTGATGTTGGCGTCGACGCCGGCGCGCGAGTAGTCCTCCAGCTTGCCATCCCAGGCATGCAGGCCATCGGCGGTGGCGGTGCTCGGGTTGGCAGGGAAGTAGTAATCGTCGAAGTAGTGATCGGCCAGCCGCATGAAGGTCTGGTCGGCCGGCGAGGTCGCGGTGGCCGCCGCCATGGGCGCAGCTTGTGCGGCGAAGGCGGCGTTGCCCAGCGGCAGGGCGAGGGCAATGGCGCAGGCGATCCGGGTGAGCGGCTTCATCGAGAATTTTCCCATGGCGTGATGGGCCGCATCCGCACGTGGCGGCACGGCGAGGCACGAAGCCTAGCGCAGCACGGCGCCTGCGCGCAGTGCCACAGGGCACGAAGCCGATACCCGGATCAGAGGTGCTTGGCGAGCTCGCGCGCCACCGCCTCGGGCGCGAGGCCGTAGGCGTGGATCACGTGGTTGCCCGGGCCGTAGGGGCCCCATTCGTCGGCGCGGGTGGTGGTGAAGATGCCCAGCGTGGGCACGCGCGAGGCGCAGGCCAGGTGCATGATGCCGCAGTCGAGGCTGAGGTAGCCGTCGAGGCTGGCGAGCACGCCGCCGAGCTGGCGCAGGTCGGTGGAGAAATAGCTGGGATAGCGCGAGTCGAGCATGGAGCGGCCGTTCATCGGCACGATTTCCACCAGCCGGCAATCCGGACGCAGCTGTTCCAGCGTCGCCAGCAACGGGTTCCACCAATCCGTGCCGAGCAGCTTGGGGCCGGTGGCATTGGCGAACACGCCGATGGTCTTGCGCTGCGCGGCCGCGGCCGGTGCCGTCGCCAGCACGCGATCCAGCACGCGCCGTCCGCGGGCGCGCTCGGCGTCGTCCAGGAGGATATCGGGCACGGGATAGTCGGCCTCGGCGGTGGCGCCCAGCGCCTGGCGCAGCAGGTAGACCGGGCGCTGGCCTTTGCTCTGCACGTGCTCGGGCACCTCGACCGCGTGGGTCACGCTGCCGCTCTTCTTCGGTCCGCTGAAGCCCAGCGTCCAGGTGGCGCGCGCTTTCAGCAGCAGCAGGCGGCCGGTCTGCGATTGCGGGTCGACGTCGATCGCCAGGTCGTAGTGCGCCTTGCGCATGCCGCGCAGTCCGCGCAGCCACTGGCGCGGATGGCCGAAGCCGTGCGCAGGCAACTGGAACACCTGGCTGACGCGGTCATAGTGACCGTACAGCTCGCCGCCGGCCTGGCTGCGCGTGACGATATCGATCTCGGCGCCGGGCCAGGTAGCTTGCAGTTCCTGGATCAGCGGCGTCAGCAGCAGCGCGTTGCCCAGCGTGTGGCTGATGTGGCAGACCAGGATGCGGTAGATGCCCTGGCGCGGCAGCGGTTTGCCGCTGGGTTGCGCGGGCGCGCCGAACAGCATGCGCATCAGGCCGCGGGCTACGCGGCGGCGCAGGTGGTCGAGATCGAAGGGTTCGTGCGGGGGTCGCGCCACGGCGGGCCTGTGGAGTGGGTGGTCGGGAATGTCAGCCGGTCGCACGCATCGTAGCGTCGACAGCGGCGGGAAGTTTGCCGTCGGGCGCGAGCAGGCCGCGTGCGACCAGCCAGCATCGTGCGTTGCCGGCGTCCTGCTCGAACCAGGCACGGGTGGAGCCGAGCCGGAAGCTGTAGCCCCAGGCGTCCATGTCGGCCATCAGCCGCAGGCGGCCCACGCCGGGCAGGGCATCGGCCAGCACGATCTGCAGGTAGCAGGTGGCGTCCTCTTCCTCGATCGAGTCGGTGGCGTCGGTATGCACGGCGGCGCGCCGCTCCGGCGGCAGCACGACCAGGTGGCAGGCCTCGTGCAGCAGCGAGTGCACCGGCGTGTCGCCGCGCGCATAGACCGCATGGCCGATGATGCCGGCCTCCTCGTCGCCCCAGTAGCTGCCTGGAATGGGCACGCCGTCGGCCACGCGTTGCAGCGCGAGGCCGTAGCGGGCGAGCAGGGCGGCCGGCGCGGCTTCGCCGATGTCGGCGAGGCGCAGCACGCCGGGTTCGGTTCGGGCGTCGGTCATGGTGGAGCGTCGCCCGCCGCGGCGGGCGACGATGGAGGTCAGGTGGCCGGCGTGGTCGCGGCCTTGCCCTCGGGCAGCGCCACCGAGAGCTCCAGCACTTCGTGCCCGCTGTCGCGCTCGACGTTGATGTTGATCGCCTCGAGGTCGACGTGGACGTATTTCTTGATGACTTCGAGCAACTCGTTGCGCAGCAGCGGCAGGTAGTCCGGCGCGCCGCGGGTGGAGCGCTCCTGCGCCACGATGATGCGCAGGCGTTCCTTGGCCAGGCCGGCGGTGGGCTCGGGCTTGCGCTTCAGGAAGTCGAGAATGCCCATCGGGTCAGCCTCCGAATACGCGTTGCAGGAAACCTTTCTTCGGCGCGTCGAGGAAACGCAGGACGCGCTCCTCGCCGAGGATGCGGGCCACGGTGTCGCTGTAGGCCTGGCCGGCGTGCGAATTCGGATCGAGGATCACCGGCACGCCCGAGTTCGAGGCGGCCAGCACCTGTTCCGATTCCGGGATCACGCCCACCACGTTGATACCGAGGATGTCCTCGACGTCCTTGACGCTGAGCATGTCGCCGCTCGCCACGCGCACCGGGCTGTAGCGGGTCAGCAACAAGTGCTGCTTGATCGCGCTGTCGCCGCGCTCGGCGCGCCGGGTCTTGCTGGCGAGCAGGCCGAGGATGCGGTCGGAGTCGCGCACCGAGGACACTTCCGGGTTCACCACCACCACCGCGTGGTCGGCGAAGTACATCGCCAGGTGCGCGCCCTTCTCGATACCGGCGGGCGAGTCGCAGACGATGTAGTCGAAGCCGTCCTCGGACAGGCCGTCGAGCACCTTCTCCACGCCTTCCTGGGTCAGCGCGTCCTTGTCGCGGGTCTGGCTGGCGGCCAGCACGTAGAGATTCTCGTGACGCTTGTCCTTGATCAGCGCCTGCTTCAGCGTGGCCTCGCCGTGCACGACGTTGACGAAGTCGTACACCACGCGGCGCTCGCAACCCATGATGAGGTCGAGGTTGCGCAGGCCGACATCGAAGTCGATCACCGCGACCTTCTTGCCGGCGATCGCCAGGCCGGTGGCGAGCGAGGCGCTGGTCGTGGTCTTGCCGACGCCGCCCTTGCCCGAGGTGACAACAATGATTTCAGCAGTCAAGGAACCATCTCCCGGGAATGTTCTTGTCGTTGTGGTTGTTGCAGAAGTGGCTGGTCACAGCTTGGCCAGCAGCAGTTTTTCCCCTTCCAGCCAGCATCGCACGGATTGGCCTTCGAGGTCTTTCGGTATCTGTTCGAACACGCGGTAGTGGCCGGCAATGGCCACCAGCTCGGCGCGGAAGTCGTGCACGAAGATGCGCGCGTCGGCATCGCCCTGGGCGCCGGCCATGGCGCGGCCGCGCAGACCGCCATAAACGTGGATGTCGCCGTCGGCGATCACCTCGGCGCCGTTGGCAACGGTACCGGTGACCACGAGATCGCGGTCGCGTGCGTAGATCTGCTGGCCGGAACGCACGGTGCCGTCGTGGTGCAACGAGCCTTGCGTCCGTTCCTGCGCAGCGGGTTCGGCCGCGGGCGCCTCGCGTACCGGCGCCGCGGCGACCGGCTCGGGGGCGGCCGCCGGCGTGGCCGCGGCGTGGCCGCCGGCCGGTTCGTAGGCGGCGCGGAACTTGGCGATCAGCGGCAGGCCCATGCGCCTGGCCAGCGCCTCGGTCTCGCTGGTGCCGTAGGCCAGGCCGACCGGCAGCATGCCGGCGCTGCGCACGGCTTCCAGCAGCGCGTCGACGGCGCCGTCGTCGGGCAGCTTCAGCAGGTGGCTGAGATCCAGCACCACGGCGGCGCGGGCGAACAGCTGCGGTGCGGAACGCACCCGGCGCTCCAGTTCCTCGCAGAGTGCGGCGGCGTCCACGCGCTTGATGCGCACGTTGGCGATGCCGACCTGGCCGAAGCGCAGGTCACAGGCATCGGTGGTATCCAGGGCAGCGGTCATGCGTGGCGCTCTCCGGCATGCCGGCGTGGTTGATTGGTCGGCAGCAGGCGATGACGTTCAGCCAGCCAGGGCACGTCGGGCAGGCCGCCGTGCTCCAGCCAGGTGTCGCGCACATAGGCGTAGCTGGGCAGGTCCTTGGCGAGCAGGCTCACCTGGCGCTCCTGCGAAGCCATGCGCTGCTGGCCCACTTCCTGGAAGCCGTAGGTGCCGTGGAACAGCACGACAACGTCGTCGCGCGGCTCCAGGAACACCTCGCAGGCGAGCAGCGGCACGCGCACTTCGGCGTAGCTGGTGACGTCGCAGTAGAAGATGCGGCCGAGGCCGTGGCGGCGGTAGGCATTGGCGATCACGATGCGGTCGATGTACACGAACGCGGGGTAGTGTTCGCTGAACCAGCGGTAGTTGGGGCTGTGGTAGTCGCCGCCTTCGCGCAGCGCGATCAGGAAGCCGGCGAGGTGGCCGTCGATCTCGGCCACGCGGAAGTAGTCCGCGCGCTCGAAGAAGTAGCGCAGTTGCGCGGCATCGAGGGCGAGGATGGATTGACCGGCGGCGTTGTTGAGGGCCAGCACGGCGTCCAGGTCGTGCTCGGTGACGTCGCGGATGGCGAGGGCCATTCGTTGCTCCGCAGGGATGGGACGGGCCGCGGCCGGCAGGGCCGCGCAGCAATGGCACATTATGCCATGCGACGCACCTCGACACACCTCGCGCCGCCGCATGTAAAGGCTTCGTAAAACAGCGGCATGTCTTTCGGCAGGGATGACTTCCCGCGCATTGCACGGGGCCGGCGCGTGCCCAATGATGTGCGGTATGCCTCAGGTCAATTTCAGCCATATCCGGCTGCTGCGTTACGCCGGATTGTTCACCTATCTATGCGTGGGCGCGCCGTTGCTCACGCACTGGGCGACCGATCGCCTGGTCCTGCTGCATCGCCCGAATTTCGCGCTGCTGCTGTGGTCGCTGTGTTACCTGGTGTTCGGCGTGCTGTACTGGGCGGTGACCTACGATCTCGGCTCGCGGCGCCATCTCGGGCTGCGCCTGCTCGGCCTGATGCTGATGACGCTCGCCTCGCTGGCGATCGGCTGGTACAGCCACAGCGGCCTCACCGCGATGTTCCTGACCGTGATGGCGATGGTACTGCCGTGGCTGCTGCCGTTCTGGCTGGGCGTGATCTGCATCGTGGTGCAGAACGTCTGCCTGGTGGCGGTGTTCACGCGCTTTCCCGAATACCCCACGCTGATGCTGGCTTTCCTGCAGACCATCATCTATCTGGGCATCTGCGCGCTGGCATTCATCGCCTCGGTGGTAGCCAGCCGGCAGACCGAGGAGCGCGAGGCGTTGCGCCGGCTCAACTCCGAGCTGCGCGCCACCCGCGCGTTGCTGGCCGAGTCCAGCCGGCTGGCCGAGCGCATGCGCATCGCGCGCGAGCTGCACGACCTGATCGGCCACCACCTCACTGCGTTGAGCCTGAACCTGGAAGTGGCCAGCCACGTCTGCAACGAGGATGCCGGCGCACACGTGCGCAAGGCCCAGGCCACCGCCAAGCATCTGCTGGCCGACGTGCGCGAGGCGGTGAGCGAGCTGCGCCAGGACGACGCCATCGATCTCACCCAGGCCCTGCGCAGCCTTACCGAGGGGGTGCCCGGGCTCAAGGTGCACGTGAGCATGCCGCCGCGCTTCAGCGTGGAGGACCCGCGCCGCGCCCAGGTGCTGCTGCGCTGCGCCCAGGAGATCATCACCAATACCGCGCGGCACGCCGGCGCGCGCAACCTGTGGCTGACCTTTGCCTATGCCGGGCCCAGCCTGCTGGGCCTGCATGCGCGCGACGACGGCCGCGGTGCCGCCCAGCCGGAGGCGGGCAACGGTCTGTCCGGCATGCGCGAGCGCTTGGCCGAGTTCGGCGGCAGCATGGTGCTGGATACCGCCCCGGGCGAAGGTTTCGCGCTCACCGTGCGCCTGCCGCTGGGCGAGCAGCCCGAGCTGGCGCATGCGCCTTCGCGCGTCGAGCCGCCCGCCCTGAGTGTGCCCTGATGCACGTTCCGGGTTCGCGTTACGCGGTTTTCACATGCCAGAATGCGTCGGTTCGGACGCCGCATTGTTCCCTTTGTCGTTCGCCGGCGTGCCGGAACGACGACTGCTTCGAGGATCCGCGATGATTTCCGTCTGTCTTGTCGACGACCAGAACCTGGTGCGCCAGGGGGTGCGTTCGCTGCTCGACCTGGCCCAGGACATCCGTGTGGTGGCCGAGTGCGCCGATGGCGCGCAGGCGGTGCAGGAGATCCCGCGGGTCAAGCCCGACGTGGTGCTGCTGGACCTGCGCATGCCCAACATGAGTGGGCTGGAGGTGCTGCAGGCGCTTGGCGCGCGCAACGAGCTGCCGCCCACGATCATCCTCACCACCTTCGACGACGACCAGCTGGTGCTGCAAGGCCTGAAGGCCGGCGCGCGCGGCTACCTGCTCAAGGACGTGTCGCTGGAGCAGCTGGTGGAGGCGGTGCGTACGGTGGCCGCCGGCGGCTCGCTGGTGGCGCCGATGGTCACCCAGCGCCTGCTGGCCGGCGTCGGCCGCATGCAGAACCAGTTCACCAGCCTGGAGCAGCCGGACCCGCTGACCGAGCGCGAGACCGAGATCCTGCGTCTGCTTTCCGGTGGCTACTCCAACAAGGAGATCGCCAACTCGCTGAAGGTGGCCGAGGGCACGGTGAAGAACCACGTTTCCAACATCCTCTCCAAGCTGGGGGTGCGCGACCGCACCCGGGCCGTGCTGAAGGCGCTGGAGCTGGGGATCGTCTGAGGGCTCCCGGAGGCGCCTCCATGCGCCGGCGGATGCTGCGGCGCAATGCCGGCCTTGGGGCGACAAGCCAGTCGCAACAAGGCCTTGCGGCCGTCCATACGGCTTGCCGGAACCCGATGGCGTTCCGGCGCATGAGCAAGTAACATCCAGTTCTTCGGCGTTTGCCGACCCCCGGTCATCTCCCCGCGATCGAGCCCTGCAATGGTTCGCGCGACGGCTGGGGCAATACCTGCGTACCGCGTAACAGATCGCTCGGAGACCCCTGGAATGATGCGTGCTCGTGTTCTTGAATTTCTCATGGCGCTGGTCATCGTCGCCGCGATCGGCGTGCTGGCCGCGGTGATCATGCCCGGCACTGGCCACATCGAGCGCTCGATGGTCATCGGCAAGGACATGCGCCAGGTTTACGACGTGCTGGACAACTTCCACCGCCTGCCCGAGTTCTCGGTGCTGAACTCGTACGACGCGCACATCAAGTACAACTACTCCGGCAAGGCCTTCGGCCCCGGCGCCGAAGTGAGCTGGACCAGCAGCGATGTCCGGGCGGGCAATGGCTCGCTGACCGTCGACAGCGCCACCCCGGATTTCAACAAGGTCGACGGCACTGCCAAGACCGCACAGATCGTGTGGGATCTGGAGAACGGCTGGAAGGGCTACGACAAGACCTTCACCTTCGCGCTGGAGCGCCAGGGCAGCCGCAACCAGCTGACCAACGTCACCTGGTCGTATGACGTGAAGTACGGCTGGAACCTGGTGAACCGCTTCGCCAACCTGTACATCCACGGCGATCCCGATTCGTTCATCGAGTTCGGCCTGAACAACTTGCAGAACGTGCTGGCCTCGGTGCCGAACGTCGACTACAAGGACTTGATCCCGTACATCCGCCAGACCGATCCGACCCCGGTGCTGCTGGTGCCCGTCACGATCCAGCTCAAGGACGGCAATGACGCCTACACCGGCTCTGTCAGCAAGGCGATTTCGCAGATTCAGGCCACAGCGAAGAAGCTGGGAGTGAATGTCACCGGTCCGCGCATCGTATTCACCACCAACTACGGCGATACCACCTATACCTACGACGTGGCGATGCCGATCGACTCCAGCGCGCTGAATGTCAACGGCCAGACCCAGCAGCTCACCGCACCGACGCCGCCCGCGCTGGACAACAACGCGCCGGCCGATGCCGGCACCGCTGCTGCCCCTGCTGCCGCGGAGGCGCTGAAGCCGGGTGATCACGACAAGTTCGGTCGCCTTGTGGTCGACGGTGACGTGCGCGCCACCCTGGCCTTCGGCGGTCCCGCGCTGGAAGGCGTATGGAACGGCACGTTCGTGGGCGTACGATCGACCCGCGATGAGCTGAAGGCCTACGCGCTGACCCACGGCTACAAGTTCGACGACGTGGTGAACCGCAGCTACGACATCATGGCCAAGCCGGAGATGAAGGACGCGCAGGGCAACATCACCAGCTACGCCGAATTCGATGTGTACCTGCCGACCACCAATACGCCGGACCAGACCCCGGAGCAGGCTGCCGGCATCAAGCAGCCGACGCTTGACGTGGCAGGCCCGGCTGCCGCCGGCAGTGCACCGGCGCCTGCAAGCACCGCTGCAGCGCCCGCTGGCAAGCACTGAGCGCGCGCTTGCCGCTTCAACGAAAGGCCCTTCTCCGGAAGGGCCTTTTTGTTTGTCTGCGGCATTGTGCCGGCGCGGCTGAACCTTCCTGCTCCCTTGCGGTACATTGCAGATGATTTCGCAACGCGCCCGTCCATGATCGAGACCGAACGACTCACCCGCCGCTACGGCCAGCTCACCGCGGTGGACGCGCTGAGCATCCGCGCCGATCCCGGCCAGGTGCTGGGCCTGCTCGGCCCCAACGGCGCGGGCAAGTCCACCGCGATGCGCATGATCGCGGGGTTCCTGGCGCCCAGCAGCGGCACGGCGCGGGTCTGCGGCCACGACGTGCAGCGCGATCCGCTGGCCGCGCGCCGCGCGCTGGGCTACCTGCCCGAGGGGGCACCCAGCTACGGCGAGATGACGGTGCGCGAATTCCTGGTGTTCATCGCGCGCATGCGCAAGCTCACCGCGGAAGTGGGGCGGCGGCGTTTCGACGAGGTGGTGGGTCGGCTGCAGCTGGAGGATGTACTGGAGACGGGCATCGACACGCTCTCTAAAGGCCTGCGCCGACGCGTCGGACTGGCCCAGGCGATCCTGCACGATCCGCCGGTGCTGATGCTGGACGAGCCCACCGACGGCCTCGACCCCAACCAGAAACACACGGTGCGCCAGCTGATCGACGCGATGGCGCGCGAGCGCACCATCCTGATCTCCACGCATCTGCTGGAGGAAGTGCATGCCTTGTGCAACCGCGTGGTGATCATCGCGCGGGGCCGGCTGCTGGCCGACGCCACGCCCGCCGAGCTGGAGGCGCGTTCGCGCTACCACGGCGCCGTGTCGTTCAGCGCGCCCGGCAGCGGCGTCTCGCAGGAGATGTTGGGGCGCTTGCCGCAGGTGGCGTCGATCGAGGTCGATCCGCTGGACGGTCGCATCACCGTGTTCCCGAAGCCGGGTACACGCATCCTGGAGCCGGTGGAGCAGTTGCTGCGTGAGCAGGGGCTGGAAGTCTCCGAGATCCAGCTCGAACGCGGGCGGCTGGACGAGGTGTTCCGCCAGATCACCACCGCGCAGGACGCGACGGGGGCGAGCGCATGAGCCCGGTCAACGCAGTGATGCGGCGCGAGCTGCGCAGCTTTTTCGTGACGCCGATGGCCTATGTGTTCCTGGTCATCTTCCTGGTGCTGGCGGGCATCCTCACGTTCTACACCGGCGATTTCTACGAGCGCGGCCAAGCCGACCTGCAGCCGTTCTTCGTGGTGCATCCGTGGCTGTATCTGATCCTGGTGCCTGCGATCACCATGCGCATGTGGGCGGAAGAAGCCAAGGGCGGCACGCTGGAGCTGTTGCTGACCCTGCCGGTGACGCTGTGGCAGGCGATGCTGGGCAAGTTCCTGGCAGCCTGGCTGTTCATCGGGCTGGCGTTGGCGTTGACCTTCCCGATCTGGCTCACCGTGAACTACCTCGGCGCGCCCGATAACGGAGTGATCCTGGCGGGCTACCTGGGCAGCTGGCTGATGGCCGGCAGCTTCGTGGCGATCGGTGCCTGCCTCTCCGCGCTCACCCGCAGCCAGGTGGTGGCCTTCGTGCTCACTGCGGTGGTCTGCGTGCTGCTGATCCTGGCCGGGCAGCCACAGGTGCTGGACTTCTTCTCCGGCGCGTTGCCGCGCAAGCTGATCAATGCGTTGGCCTACCTGAGCATGCTGCGCCATTTCGAAGCGGTCGCGCGCGGCGTGCTGGACCTGCGCGACCTGGCCTACTTCGCGCTGAGCATCGTGGGCTGGCTGCTCGCCGGCGTGCTGCTGCTCGAACTGAAGCGGGTGCGCTGATGGCGCTGCGCCTACGCCTACCGGACGTGTTCACCAAGCCGCTGCGCCTGGGGCGCCGCGTCGCGCTGTACGGTGCGCTGGCGCTGGTGGCGCTGGTGTTCGTGTCGTTGATCGTATCGAGCGGGCACTGGCTGCGCGCGCGGCGCGTCGACCTCACCGCCGACCAGCTGTACACGCTCTCGCCGGGCACCTTGCAGATCGTCGATCAGCTGCAGCGGCCGCTGCGACTCACGCTTTACTTCTCCGAGCACGCGACCCGTGATCTGCCCAAGCTGCGCAGCTACGAGCAGCGCGTGCGCGACATGCTGCAGGAGATCGCGGCCCGCTCGCACGGGCGCGTGCAGTTGCAGGTGGTCGACCCGGTGCCGTACTCCGACGACGAGGCCAGCGCCGAGGGCGCCGGCCTCACCCCGGCCAGCGGCGGTAGCAACGGCGAGCGGGTGTTCTTCGGCCTCGCCGGCGGCGTGCTGCCGGGTGGCGCCGACGCCGAAGCGGCCGAGGGGGCGGCGCCCGAGCGCACGCTGGCGATCCCGTTCTTCGATCCCGCGCGCGATCCGTTCCTCGAATACGACATCGCCAAGCTGTTGTACGAGCTCAACCAGACCAGCAAGCCGCACATCGGGGTGATCAGCACCTTGCCGGTGGAGGGCAACCCGGTGCTGGGCCAGCAGCCGTGGGTGGTGATGCAGCAACTGGCCCAGTTGTTCGACGTGAAGGCGATCGATCCGGGCCAGCTCAAACAGGTCGGCGCGGACATCCGCGTGCTGTTGCTGATCCATCCCAAGCGCCTGTCGGCGGATGCGTTGTATGCGATCGATCAGTACGTGCTGCGTGGCGGCCGCCTGGTGGTGTTCGTCGATCCGGATGCCGAGCTGGACGACACGCCCGCCGATCCCGCCACCGGTGCGTTGCCCGACCGCAGTTCCGACCTGCCGCGGTTGTTCGCGGCCTGGGGTGTGCGCTACGACGCGCACCAGGTGGTGCTGGATCGCTCGCATGCGCTGACCATCGAACTGGGCGGCAACAACATCGGCCATCCGGCGATGCTGTGGCTGGACAATCAGTCGCTCAACCACGACGACGTGGCGACCGCCAGCCTGCAGCGCATCGACCTCTCCACCGCCGGCCACTTCGACCTCGCTGCGAATGCGAGTGCGCGGCTGATTCCGCTACTGCAGAGTGGCCCCGATGCCGAAGCGGTGCCGGTGCAGCGGGTGCTGCAGGCCAGCGACAACCCGTCGCTGCTGCTGCAGGACTACCAGCCAAGCAATACCCGCTACGTGTTCGCCGCGCGCCTGCGCGGCAGCTTCTCCAGTGCCTTCCCGGAGCGCGCGAAGCAACCCGGCCATCTGGCGCAGTCCGCGCCCGGCGACGAGGTGGTACTGGTCGCCGATACCGACTTGCTCAGCGATCGACTGTGGGTGGAGCCGCAGACCATCCTCGGCCAGATCATGATGCGGCCGTTCGCGAACAACGGCGATTTCGTGGGCAACCTGGTGGACAACCTCAGCGGCTCCTCGGCGCTGTTGTCGATCCGCGGCCGCTCCACGTCGCAGCGACCGTTCACTCGCGTGGAGGCCTTGCGCAACGTCGCCGACCAGAAGTTCCTGCAGAAGGAGCAGGAGCTGGAGCGCGAACTGGCCGAGACCCGGCAGCGGCTGGAGGAGCTGCAGCCCGGCAAGGGCGGCAGCCATGCCGGCAGCATCGGCACCGAGCAACGGCACGAAATCGAGCAGTTCCGTCAGCGCCAGCTGGCGATCAACAAAGAACTGCGCGATGTGCAGCACCAGCTCAACGCCGAGATCGATGCGCTGGGCCTGCGTCTGAAGATGATCAACATCGTGCTGGTACCCGCGCTGGTGGCGCTGCTGGGCCTGCTGTACGGCTGGCGCCGCATCCGTCGTACCCGGCGGCGGCTGTGAGTACGGCCGCGGCGCGGGCGGCAATCCGCCGCAACGGCCATGCTGCCGCGGGCGCTATGCTGGGCTGATGGCGACGCTGCTGAAATGGATCGTGCCGTGGGAGTTCTCGTGGGTGTTCCTCGCGGGCTTCCTGCTGACCTGCGTGCTGTATTGGCGCGGCAGTCGGCGCCTGCGCGTGAGTCGCGGCCGCCGGCTGACCTTCTGGATCGGCATGGCGATCATCTGGCTCACGCTGCAGACCTACCTGGATTTCTACGCCGAGCACGAGTTCTTCGTGCATCGCCTGCAGCAGTTGCTGCTGCACCATCTCACGCCGCTGCTGATCTGCGCCGCGTACCCCGTCAGCGCGCTGCGCGCCGGCTTGCCCCGTCGCTGGCGGCTGCGCTGGTTGAAGCCGCTGCGTTGCTCGTGGCCGTGGCGCATGCTGAGCGGTGTGTTGTTCCAGCCGCTGGTGGCATCGATCCTGTTCGTGTTCTTCGTGCTGATCTGGCTGGTACCGTCGATGCAGACGCTGGCGATGCTGGACTGGCGTGTCTACCGTTTCATGAACTGGACGATGCTGCTGAGCGGCTTCGTCTACTGGTCGCTGATCCTCGACCACCGGCCGCACCCGCCGGGACGCATGGGCGCCGGCATCCGCGTGCTGTCGCCCGGCATCACGATGGCGCCGCAGATCCTGGCCGGCGCCATCGTCACATTCTCGCGCAGCGATCTTTACCCGATCTTCGAGATCTGCGGCCGCGCGTTCACCTTCAACGTGCTCACCGGACAGATGATCGGTGGCGTGATCACCTGGGTGCCGGCGGCGCTGCTGGAATCCATAGGCGGCCTGATGGCGCTGCGCCAATGGTTGCGGCTGTCGCGCAGCGGGCGCTTGCCGCGCAAGACATGGCAGACGGCACGCCGAACTGCACTGGATTGAATTGAATAGTGCGGCCAAGGATGGCCGCCCGTTTGATCTTCGCGATCAGGGACGATCGCAAAAGTATCGAATAGTGCGGCCAAGGATGACCGCCCGTTTGATTTTCGCGATCAGGGATGATCGCAAAAAGTAAAGTATTGAACAGCCTGGCCTAGGACAGCCACTCGTTCCGCTTCACTTCCCGTCGTCCAGCGCGTTCGCCGGCCGTGCCGTGAAGTCCACTGGCAGCGTGCCGCCATCGCCGAATTTCAGCACCACGCGCACCGTGTCGCCGGGCTGCACCGGATGCTTGGCGTCCATCAGCATCAGGTGGTAGCCGCCGGGCTGCAACGCCTGCGTGCCATGGGCGGGGATGGTCAGCGCATCGACCATCGCCATGCGGTTCATGCCACCCGCGCCCGAGCTTTCGTGCAGCATCGCTTCGCCATAGGCGGGGCTGCTGGCACCGGTCAGCGAGACCGGCTGGTCGCCGTCGTTGTGCAGCACGACGTAGGCGCCGGCCGGCAGATTGCCAGGCAGAACGCGGATCCATGCGTGGCTGGCGGTGACGTGCGGGGCAGTGGCGGCATGCGCCAGGCCGGTGCCGAGCAGTCCGGCGAGCAGCACGGGCAGGAGGATGCGGTTCACGCGGCAGCTCCGTGGGTCAGCAGCAGATCGAGGTCATGCACCAGGTCGTCCTGCGGTGTGCCGGGCGTGGAGAGCACGCGGGCGTGGCCGTCGCCGTCGAACACGTAGATCGCCGAGCTGTGGGTGACCTCGTAGTTGCCATCCTGGCTCGCCGGTTCGCGGGTGAAAGCCGAGCGATAGCGTTTGCTCAGCGCCTCGATCGCGCGCGGGTTGCCGGTGAGACCCACCGCGCGCTTGTCGAACGCATTGACATAGGCATGCAGCACCGCCGGCGTGTCACGTGCGGGATCGACGCTGACGAACAGGATGCGTACGTCATCGGCTTGCTTGCCCAGCTTCTGCAACGCGACGTGCAGTTGGGCCAGGGTCAGCGGGCAGACGTCGGGGCAATGCGTATAGCCGAAATACAGCAGCAGCACCTTGCCGCGGTAATCGGCGGCGCTCACCGGTTTGCCGTTGTCGTCGGTGAGCTGGAACTGCAGGTCCGGCATGTGCCCGCTGATGTTGGTGAGCTTGAACGGCAGCGATGCATCGCGCTGGCAGCCGGCCAGCAGCAGGGCGCCCGCCAATGGCAACAAGAGCAGGGCGAAGCGCAGGAGGCGCGGGAACTTCATGCAAGAATCCGAGGGTCGCAAGCGCCAAGCATACGCCAGCACTTGCGCCGAACGACCGCCTGCATCCGGAGCCTGGCCATGCTGCGACAAATTGCCCGATCCCGTACCGGCCTGCTTGCCGGTATCGCTGGTGCCAGCGCGGTGTTGCTCGGCGCATTCGGTGCGCATGCCTTGCGCGGTGTGCTCGATCCTGCCCATCGCGAGCTGTGGCACACGGCGGTGGAATACCACGTGTGGCACGCGTTGGCGCTGGCCCTGGCGGTGGGGTTCGGCGGCGGACGCGCACGCCGTTGCGCGATCGCGGCGTTTGCTTGCGGCATCGTGCTGTTCAGCGGCAGCCTGTACGCACTGGCCCTGGGTGCGCCGCGCTGGACCGGCATCGTCACGCCGTTCGGCGGCTTGGCCTTCGTGGTCGGCTGGATCGCACTGGGCCTGGCGCTGCGCTGCGCCGACGACTGAATCGCGTGTCATGACGCTGCCATGCGCGGGGCGCAGCATGGCGACATGAACCCCGTACGCAAACGGTCGAACACCTGGTTGCAGGCCAGCGCCTTGTTCGCTGCCTGCGTGGTGCTAGTGCTTGCGTCGGTTGGCGACTTGCGCCACGGCGCATCGTTGCAGGCCGCGGCGTCGTTCGATCTGCGGATGCCCCAAGTCGAGGGCGGCCACGAATGGCTGCAGGTGGCGAACAGCCAGGACGGCTCAGTACGGATGTACGACGCGCGCGACGGCCGCTTGCTGTCCATCGCCGCAGCCAGTTCCAAGTGACGCGTGTGCGGTGGCAGGGCGCCCGCTGCGAGCCGGGTACGGCTTCAGCGGCCGCCACCTGCGCCATTGCCGCTGATGCCTTGCCCCTGCGGGCTGGGTGCGGGTGATGTCTCGACCGGCGTGTCGAACAGTTCGTCGGGAGACTTGATGCTGTCGATGCGCAGCCGGCCGAACAGGTAGGTGGCGCCGTAGAAGTGCCAGGGATCGCCATCGCCGCTGTCGATCGCGATATGCGTGCTGTCGAAACGATGCAACGCGGCGTCATAGCTTTTCCAGCGCGTGCCCAGCCAGGCCTGCACCCAGGCGTGCGGTACGAATACCCGTGAATGGCCGTCGTAGCGGCTCGCGTAGGCCATGCCGGTGACTACGCGCGCGGGAATGCCGGCGGCACGCGCCATCGCCGCGAGCAGCACGGCGAATTCGGTGCAATCGCCCTGGCGGTTGGCGACCACTTCCAGCGCCGAGGCGTAGCCCACGTCCAGGCCGTGCTGCACGATGTAGTCGCTGACGAAGCTGCGCAGGCGCCGCATTTTCTGCTCGGGCGTGCGTGCCGAGCCGATGGCCTGGACGGCCAGCTCGCGGATCGCCGGTGCGTCGGATTGCAGCCAGGCGTTCGCGGCGAGGTCGTCTGCCTGCGGCGGCGGTTGGCCGTTGGCGCGGTAGCCGCCGATGTCGATCTGCCAGTCGCCGTGCCCGAGCGCGGTGACGCCTTGCTCGCTGGTGTCGATGAATGGCTGGGCAATGTCGCCGTCCACGTGGACGCGGTAACGCAGCAAGGTGTTGCGCAAGTCGGCGGTCAGCGGGCGCGGCGCATCCACCGTGGCCGCGCGGTACATGTCCACGTTCTGCGCCGGCGCCTGCGCGCAGGCAGGGTCGCAGGCCAGCATCTCCAGGCGACGGCCGAGCATGCCGATCAGTCCCTTGCGGGCTGTGCCGCTGCTGTCCAGCCACAGATCCATCGTCTGGTCGCCGCGCGACTGGAACAAGCGCTGGCGCTGATGGTTCAGCGATTGCGCACCGTCCGGCAACGTCACCATTTCCTCGCCCAGCACTTCCACCTGCGTCTGCGCCACCTGCCGACTGGCGGGATCGAAGATCGCCAGTTCGTAGTGTGCGCCGGGATGCGCGCTGGCACGCAGCATGGCTAGCCGTTGGCCCTCGGCAAGCAGGGCGCCCGCGGGCCAGTCCATGGTTTCCTGCCGCGTGGCGCCGCCCACGGTGATGTCGACGCGGAAACGGCCGCCGGGCTGGCGCCGGCCCTCGACCGTGCTGTCCATCGCCGACATCGTGCTGCGTGCGCCGAAGCCCAGCGGCTGGCCGTCGGGCGTTTCCACGCTGCGGATCGTGTTGCCCAGCGGGATGCTCTTGCCGTTGCGGGTCAGCAGGATGGCCAGGGTCTGGGTGGTGGTTACCGTCTGTCCGTCGCGCTGGCGCTCGATGTGCAGGCTGCCGATCTTGCGGCCGCCAAGCAGCACGCTCATCCAGGTGTCTTCGGTGTTTGCGGGAGCGGTGGCCGAGACCTGGGCGAGAACCGGCGTGGCGACCGCACAGGTAAGGCAAAGCGCCAACCGGAACAGGGCGATCGGATGACCCATGGAACGGCTCCGCGGGGACGGGTGCGATCAGTGTGGAGCCGGGCCCCGAGGCGCGGTCAATGCGCAGCGCAGCAAAATCTTGCGATGGCGCGACGACCACGGCGCTCCCCCTACAATGCGCTCCCGCCCAACGACGGAGCACCCCCATGAAACCCTTCGGCACGCCCCATTCCGACCATGCCGTGCGCGTGCTGCTGCTGGGTTCCGGCGAGCTGGGCAAGGAGCTGGCGATCGAGCTGCAGCGCTATGCGGTGGAGGTGATCGCGGTGGACCGCTACGCCGACGCGCCGGCGATGCAGGTGGCGCACCGCAGCCACGTGATCGACATGCTGGACGGCGCCGCGCTGCGCCGTACGATCGAGGCCGAGCATCCCGATCTGGTAGTGCCGGAGATCGAGGCGATCCACACGCCCACCCTGGTGGAGATGGAGCGCGAGGGCCTGCACGTGATCCCCACCGCGCGCGCCGCCTGGCTGACCATGGATCGCGAAGGCATCCGCCGGCTCGCCGCGCAGGAACTGGAGCTGCCCACCTCGCCCTACCGCTTCTGCGACAACGAGGCCGATTACCGCCGTGCAGTGGCCGACATCGGCTACCCGTTCGTGATCAAGCCGGTGATGAGCTCCTCGGGCAAGGGCCAGAGCATCGTGCGCGGCGAGTCCGAACTGCAGCATGCCTGGGACTACGCGCAGTCCGGCGGCCGCGCGGGGCAGGGCCGGGTGATCGTGGAAGGTTTCGTCGACTTCGACTACGAGATCACCTTGCTTACCGTGCGTCACAAGGACGGCACCAGTTTCTGCGCACCGATCGGCCATCGCCAGGAAGACGGCGACTACCGCGAGTCCTGGCAGCCGCAGCCGATGAGCGACAAGGCCATGGCCGAGGCGCAGCGCCAGGCCGCGGCGGTGTCGAACGCGCTGGGCGGCTGGGGCGTGTTCGGCATGGAGTTCTTCGTCAAAGGCGACAGCGTGATCTTCTCCGAGGTCAGCCCGCGCCCGCACGACACCGGCCTGGTCACCCTGATCTCGCAGGACTTGTCGGAGTTCGCGCTGCATGCGCGGGCGATCCTCGGCCTGCCGATTCCGGTGATCCGCCAATTTGGTCCCTCAGCCTCGTGTGCGGTGCTGGTGGAAGGCGAGGGCCGTGCGCCGCGCTACCACGGCGTGGCCGCGGCACTGGCCGAGCCGGACACCCAGCTGCGCCTGTTCGGCAAGCCCGAGGTGAAGGGGCGCCGGCGCATGGCGGTGACGCTGGCGCGCGATGCCAGCATCGAGGCGGCGCGCGCGAAGGCCGTGCGCGCGGCGGCGCAGCTGCAGGTGGAGTTGTAATGATTTTCTCCCTCGCCCCGCCAGGGGGAGGGAGACGGCATGCTTCGACTTCGCCCACCACGCGAGCTACGCTCAGCGCGAGCAGTATGTCCTTGCAACGCACGGGAGTCGCACATGCAATCGACGGGTTTTGCGCACTGGCTGGTGGTGCTGGTGGAAACGTTCGCGGCGCTGTTCATGCTGCTGCTGGCGTTGGCCGTGGTGGTGATCGCGGCGGTGTGGGTGGTGGACCGCAACCAGACGTCCAATGCGGTGTTGCGCAACTTCCCGGTGATCGGCCACTTCCGATACGGCTTCCTGCGCCTGGGCGAGTTCTTCCGCCAGTATCTGTTCTCCAGCGACCGCGAGGAATTGCCGTTCAACCGCGCCCAGCGTGTGTGGGTGTACCGCGCGGCGAAGAACGCGGAGAACACCAACGCGTTCGGCTCCACCCGCGACCTGCGCGGCGAAGGCGTGCCGTTCTTCGTCAACGCGGCCTTTCCTTCGCTGGGCGACCACCACGTGAAGCCCAAGCCGGTGCGCATCGGCCCCTACGCGCGCGAACCCTACGACCACGCCGCGTTCTTCAACATCTCCGCGATGAGCTTCGGCGCACTCGGCGCGCCGGCGGTGCGTGCGCTGTCGCACGGCGCTGCCAAGGCCGGCATCTGGATGGACACGGGTGAGGGCGGTCTGGCGCCTTACCACCTCGAAGGCGGTTGCGACATCGTGTTCGAGATCGGCACCGCCAAGTACGGCGTGCGCACCCCCGACGGCAAGCTCGACGACGACAAGCTCAAAGCCATCTGCGCGCACAAGCAGGTGAAGATGGTCAGCATCAAGCTCGGCCAGGGCGCCAAGCCGGGCATGGGCGGCTTGCTGCCGGCGGCCAAGGTGACGCCGGAGATCGCCGAGATCCGCGGCATTCCGGTGGGGCAGGATTCGCAGAGCCCGAACCGGCACCTGGACATCGGCAACGTGCCGCAGCTGCTGGACGCGATCCGCCATATCCGCGAACTCACCGGCAAGCCCACCGGCTTCAAGGCGGTGTTCGGCGACATGACGATGATCGAGGAGCTGTGCGACGAGGTGCGCAAGCGCGGCATCGAGAGCGCGCCGGACTTCATCATCGTGGACGGTTCCGAGGGCGGCACCGGTGCGGCGCCGCAGACCTTGATGGAAGGCGTGGGCCTGCCGTTGCACGAAGCCTTGCCCGCCCTGGTCGACACGCTGGTCGTCAAGGGCTTGCGTGAACGCGTCAAGGTGATCTGCTCGGGCAAGCGCATCACCGCCTACGATGTGGCGTGGGCGCTGTCGATGGGCGCCGACTTCGTCAACTCCGCGCGTGGCTTCATGCTGGCGCTGGGTTGCATCCAGTCACTGCAGTGCAACCGCAACACCTGCCCCACTGGCATCACCACGCAGGACCCGAAGCTGCAACGCGGTCTGGTGGTCACCGACAAGAGCGAGAAGGTGGCGAACTACGCGCACAACGTGATGCACGAGGTGGGCATCATCGCTCACAGTTGCGGCGTGGATGACCCGCGCCAGCTCGACCGCACGCATTGCCGCGTGGTCGGCGACGACGGGATTTCGGTGCCGCTGGTGAAGCTGTTTCCGTATCCGGAAATACCCGAGGCATGAATCTGTAGGAGCGCACCCTGTGCGCGAATGCTCCGGTGCTTGATCGAAGCCAAAAGCATTCGCGCACAGGGTGCGCTCCTACATCAAGGCATGAGCTGCCAACCCTCGGCCGTGCGCAGCTGCAGCGGCCGGAAGCGCCGCTTGTAGTCCATCTTCGGGTGGCCCTCGATCCAGAAGCCCAGGTATACCCAGGGCAGGTTGCGGCGGCGGGCCAGTTCCACCTGCTTGAGGATGGCGAAGGTGCCGAGGCCACGGCTGTCTTCTTTGGGGTCGTAGAAGGTGTAGACCGCCGACAGGCCGCTGCGGCAGATGTCGGTGACCGCCACGCCGAGCAGGCGCCCGCGCAGGCGGAATTCCAGGAAGACGGTAGGGCTCCACGGCGCGGTAAGGAAGCGGCGGAAGTCGCTGGCGTCGGCCTCGTCCATGCCGCCGCCCGGGTGGCGCTGGCGCAGGTAGTTCTCGTACAGCGCATGGCGCTCGGCGTTGTAGCCGGCCAGGCATTCGGTCACCACGAGGTCGGCGTTGCGTTTCAGGCAGCGCCGCTGCGAACGGTCGGGCTCGAAATGCAGCGCGTCGATGCGGCAGGGCGTGCAGGCGCGGCATTCCGGGCAGTGCGGAAAGTACAGGTGCCCGCCGGCGCGGCGGAAGCCGCGTTCCAGCGCCGGCCCGTACAGCCGGTCCAGCTGCGGCGCGGCCGGATCGATCACCAGATTCTGTGCCGTGCGCTCGGCGTAGTAGCCGCAAGCATGCGGCAGGGTCTGGAACAGCCGGACTTGTTCGGAGCGCATGGCCGGATTCTAGGCCGGAGTTGCGGCAGGCGCACGCCGCATGGCGCAAGCGTCAGACGATGTGAAGGTAGCGCAGCGTCATCATCGCGATGATGCCCAGTATCGCCAGCATCACGATGCGGCGAACGCGCGCCACGGTGTGCCGGCGCCGGGCCAGCGGCGTGGGATTGCGCGCCTCGGCCAGGTCCTGGCCGTGGCGCACCACCGGTTCGATGCCCAGGTCGCGCAGCAGGGCGCGGGCGCGGGGATAGTCGTCGGCGCGAGTGATCCACACCTGCTCCCAGCCGCTGCGGTCGTAGTCCGGCTCGCGGTAGCTGAAGCGGCGGTGGCCGGGCTTGCGCCAGTTGGAACGGTTTTCCACCGAGGCCTCGATGCCGTGCTCGGCCATCAGGGCGATCACGCGGTCGATGTTTTCGGGGCGGGGCGAGGTGTAGATCTGGCGCATGTCAGAACCTGCTTATGGCCTCCGCGCCGGGAACGGTTTGCGCGCGGGCCAAGGAAGAACGAAGGAGTGGACGTCCGTCCACGAGGGAGTGATGACGCGGGCATGCGGGCAAACAGACCCGGCCCGATGGCAACGCGAGGTACCTGGCGGCCATAAGCAAGCGCCTGCCTACTCGCCGCGCAGGCGGATCAGGCCTTCCTGCGCGGTGGAGGCGACCAGCCGGCCGTCGCGGCTGAAGATCTGCCCGCGCGCCAGTCCCCGGCCGTCCTGGGCGGTGGGACTGTCGAAGGAATACAGCAACCATTCGTCCACCCGGAACGGGCGGTGGAACCACAGTGCGTGGTCGAGGCTGGCCATCTGCACGTTGTGGGTGAGATAGGAGATGCCGTGCGGCAGGGTGGCGGTGCCGATCAGGTGGAAGTCGGAAGCGTAGGCGAGCAGGGCGCGGTGCAGGACGGCCGAATCGCTGATCGGCGCGGCCAGCCGGAACCAGATGTGCTGGATCGGCGGCCGCTTCACCGGGTGCAACTCGTCGCGCGGCCACACCAGGCGGAACTCGAACGGGCCGTCGATGCCCAGCCAGCGTTGCAGCTTCACCGGCAGCTTGGCCAGTTCGTCGGCCGGCAGCGGGCGCATCGGCTCCACGTCCTCGGGAGCGGGCACCTCGGGCATCGCGGTCTGGTGCTCGAAGCCCTTTTCCGGAATCTGGAACGAGATCGAGCCGTTGAGGATGGGTTGGCCATGCTGGATCGCCACCACCCGCCGCGAGGAGAACGAGCCGCCATCGCGCGCGCGTTCCACGCTGTAGACGATCGGCGCGTCGATATCGCCCGCACGCAGGAAGTACGCATGCAGCGAATGCGCTTCGCGCGAGGGGTCGACAGTCTGCTGCGCCGCCGACAATGCCTGCCCCAGCACTTGCCCGCCGAACACGAAGCGCGTGCCTATGTCGCGGCTCTGGCCGCGGAACAGGTTGTCCTCCAGCCGCTCGAGCTGCAACAGCTCGACCAGTTCGTTGACGTGTGCTTCGCGCATGGCGGGTCCTTGGCGGGGATTCGCCAGTATACCGGGGTGCCCGCCGGGGCCGTGCCAGGAGGTGTCCGCCTCCGCCCCGGCGACAGCCCCCAGCGTTATCGCAACGCCGGTGTGGCCATAAGCCCGTATACCGCGATGCGATGGGAGCGGGCTGCGTTCATGCCTGTTCCTTCCAGAGTTTGAGTGCTTCTTCGGCGATCACGTCCGGGCGTTCCTCGGGCCAGAACAGCTTGCTTTCGGGCAGCCGGCGGACACCTTGCGAATGCCCGAAAGCGCGATCGAGAAAGTCGGCGTTGTTGGGGGCAAAAATCGTGTCGGCCTCGCCCCAGACGATGCGCACCGGCATCGTGGCACGCGCCAGCGCGGGGCCAACGCCGGCCAGCGGGTTGTGCTCCAGCGCGGTGGCGTAGGCGTGCGCCAGGTCGCGGCTGTGCTGCGACGCCAGCAACGGCCCGAAATACGTATCGATGGCCTCGTCGCTGGGGTCCGCGGGATTGGCGTAGCACATGCCGCCGATGCCTGCCGCCGAGCGCGCCAGGGCATGGTCGCGGTACCAGTGGCCCAGCCAGTCGTCGACGAAGCGCCCCTGCTTGGCCAGTTCGATCACCGGCAGCATGGCCGGCGGCGGGCAGTCCTGCTCGGTGTCGCAGTTGGCCAACAGCAGGCTGCGCACGCGCTCCGGGTGGTGGGCAACCAGCAGTTGGGCCACGGCGCCGCCGCTGTCGCTGGCGATCACGTCGGCGCGTTGGACGCCCAGCGTGTCGAGCAGGGCGACCAGCATCGCCACTTGCGCGGCGGGCGCGCATGACTGCCCTTCGGCCACGCGGGTGTAGCCCAGGCCGAGGAAATCCGGCGCGATGCAGCGCCGGTACGGCGCCAGCCTTCCCAGTGCACCGCGCCACTGGAAGCTGTTGAGCGGGAAGCCGTGCAGGAACAGCGCCGCCGGCCCGTTGCCGCGCTCGACGTAGGCGATGTCGCCGAACGCAGTGTGCTTGTAACGGCGCGCGGCGTGGAACGACGCGGCATCCATGGCTGTAGCGGTTGCGGCGGTGGAGCGCGGCCAGCGGGCACAGCCGGCGATGCCGGCCGCGCAGACGGCCGTGGCGAGGGCGAGGAAACGGCGCCGACCAAGATCCGGCGCCATGGGTGAAAGGATTCCATTGCTCACGACTGTGCTTCCGCCTCGCGCAGCTTCTGCGCGCACTCTTCGCAACAGACTTCGACGGTGCGGCCGCCGATGGTCACCTCGATGGCGTTGCCGTCGAGCGGATAGTCGCAGGCAGCGCAGGTGGCTTCTTTCGCTTGCATGGTGATGCTCCGGTGATGCCCGTGATCGGGCAAGCAAGATGAGACCACGCACCGCTGGCGGTGGCTGTCAGGATCTTTAGCTCTTCGCAGCGCCCGGGGTCAGCGCAGCCTGGCGGAACTCGCTGGGCGTACGCCCATAGGCCTGGCGGAACGCGGCGCTGAAGTGGCTGTGGCTGGAGAAGCCCAGGTCCAGCGCCAGCGCGGCGACGTCTTCGCAATCGGCGATCCGGTCCAGTGCCTGCGCCAGCCGCAGGCGCAGGTGGTAGCGGTACAGCGGCAGCCCCTCGACCTGCTGGAAGGCCTGGGTGAGGTAGACCGGCGAGCCGCCGACTTCCGCCGCGATGTCGGCCAGGGTCCAGCGCCGGGTAAGGTCGCTGGCCAGCAACAGCTTGGCCCGGTCCACCAGCCGTTGCCGTGCGTGGGTGGCGCCGGGCGCGTGGGTGGTGCGCGGGCCGAGGCTGCGGCACACCAGGGTCAGCGCCAGGCTCTCCGCTTCCAGCGCCTCGATGCTGCCGTTGCGCAGGCTGTGGCGCAGCAGCGCCACCAGCACCTGGGCGCGTTCGTCGATGCGCAGCGACTGGCCGTGGAACACGGGGACGTCGCGTCGCTGCAGCAGCGCTGCCGGCGCCAGCTCGCTCAGCAGCGGCTGCGAGATCGACAGCGACAGGCAGGCGTCGCCGCCGGTCGTAGGATGGCTGACCTGGTAGCCCTGGCCGGCGTTGAAGAACAGCACATGGTTGGCGTCGGCCACCGACTGCGTGCTGCCGACGTGGCGCAGGAACAGGCCGCGGTAGGGAAACACCAGCTGGGTGGCGTTCGCGCATTCCTCGGCACTGCGGTGGCGGCACTCGCCACGGCAATGCACGTCGTGCGCCGAGACAGTGGCCGACCGCATCAGCGTCTGGACGGTGAACTCAGGCATGCGGCGCGAGCCGGGGGAAGGTCGGCGCAGTCTAGGTGTTCGGGCAGCAGAAAGCATTCGGGCGGCAAAGCCCGCCATGCAGTGCAACCTTCGGTCGATGCTATGCCCCATGGAGCCCGTCGAGGCTGCGAACGGCTGAAAATCTGCCCTCGCATGGCGAGCTTTTCGCCTTGGGTATTTCTACCGCTCAAGCTCCGGGCGCAGCCGCTCCAGTCCGCAGGCAGGGACGATGGCGCCCCACGGGAACAGCGGGCCGGGGTCGAGTTTGCGTGGTACCTGCGCGGCTGGGTCGTCGCTGGCCGCCACGCGGGCGGTGTCCAGATCCTCGTGACCGGCGATCTGGCGCAAGTTGGGGAATTCGCTGCGAAGCAGGGCCAGCAGCGCTTGCAGTGCGGCGATTTGCGCCGCGGTATACGGCTCGGCCATGGTCTGCCGGTGCGAGTCGAACCAGTCGGGGTAGCGGCCGGTGTTGACCAGCTCGATGCCGATGGACTGCGGGTTCCAGCCACGCACGTGGTGCGCCACGCGGGTACCGGGCACGTAGCGGTACACCGCGCCGTCGCGGTCGATGTAGTAGTGGCCGCTGTTGCCGGCGCCACTGTCGTACAGCACCTTCTCGCCGTACTCGCGTGCCATCGCGAGATCGGGCAATTCGGTGCAGTGGATCACCACCAGGGTTACCGCGTCGGCAGGCCGCTCGGGCAGTTTCGCCGCGTAGGGCAGGGGCTGGTCGTGGATGGAAAAGGCGGGCATCCGGCTAGTCTCGCATGGCGGCCAGCTATCATGAGCGTCCTGCCACCTGTACCGGAGACCGCCATGCGCGGCCAGATCATTCTTTCGCACGGTTCGGATGCCGGTCCGGGCGCCACCAAGATCAGCACGCTGGCTGCCCAGGCCGGTTCGCTGGGCTGGCGTACCGAACGCCCCGATTTCCGTGCGGACGATGCCGCGGGCTACACCGCTTCGGTGGCGCCGCGTGTGGCACGCCTGCGTGCCGCCGCGGCCGCCTGCGACACGCCGCCGGTGCTGGTGGGGTCGAGCATGGGGGCGTTCGCCTCGGCCCTGGTTTCGCTGCAGGTGCCAGTGGCGGCGTTGTTCCTGATCGCCACGCCGCCGGCGATTCCCGGCTGCCCGCAGGCGTTGGAGCTGCGCACGGGCGTGCCCACCTTGCTGATCCACGGCTGGCGCGACGAGTTGTGTCCGGTGGAGGGCGTGCAGGCCTTTGCCGCGCGCCACCGCCTGCCGCTGTTGCTGCTGGACGACGACCACCGCCTGCTGACCAGCATGGACATGATCGTCGCGCAGTTCGGCGCGCTGCTGGGAGCCCTGGCATGAGCCGCTGGTTTGCCACCTGCCCGAAGGGGCTGGAATACCTGTTGCGCGACGAGTTGGTGGCGCTGGGCGCGCAGGAGGTACGCGAGGCATTGGCCGGCGTGCATTTCGAAGGTCCGCTGGAAACCGCCTACCGCGCCTGCCTGTGGTCGCGGCTGGCCAGCCGTATCCTGCTTCCGCTGGCCGAATTCGACGCCGCCACCGACGATGCTTTGTACACCGGCGTGCAGGCCATAGCCTGGTCGCAACACCTCGCCGCGCACGCCACGCTGGCGGTGGATGCGCACACCGCGCTGAGCAAGCTCACCCACAGCCAGTTCATCGCCCAGCGGGTGAAGGACGCGGTGGTGGACCAGTTCCGCCAGCAGGGCGGCACCCGCCCCGGCGTGGACACCGAGGAGCCGGACGTACGCCTCAACCTGCGGTTGAAGCGCGACCGCGCCACGCTGTCGCTGGATCTCGCCGGCAGCCCGCTGCACCGGCGCGGCTGGCGCGAGCTGCAGGGCGAGGCGCCGCTGAAGGAGAACCTCGCCGCCGCGATGCTGCTGCGCGCGCGCTGGCCGGAAACCTACGCGGCGGGCGGCGCCTTGCTCGATCCGATGTGTGGCTCGGGCACTTTGCTGGTCGAGGCCGCGCTGATGGCCGCCGACGTGGCGCCGGGCTGGCGCCGCGACTACTACGGCTTCCTCGGCTGGCAGCAGCACGACATCGCGCTGTGGCGCAGCCTGCTCGACGAGGCGCGGCAGCGCGCCGAAACGGGACTCAAGGCGTTGCGCAGCTGCTTCTTCGGCAGCGACGCCGACCCGCGCATGGTGCAGACCGCCAAGCGCAATGCGCAGGAAGCCGGTGTCGCCGGTTTCCTCACGCTGGAGAAGCGCGACATGGCGCACGCCGCGCCGCCGCAGGGCGAGGAACGCGGTCTCGTCATTACCAATCCGCCGTATGGCGAACGCTTGGGCGAACGGGCGCAGATGCCTGCGCTGTACCACGCTTTGGGCGAGCGCCTGCGCACGCAGTTCGCGGGCTGGCGCGCGGCCGTGCTGGCCGGCGATGCGGAACTGGGGCGTGCGCTGGGCCTGCATGCGGAGAAGAAATACGCGCTGTACAACGGCGCGCTGGAGACCCAGCTGCTCACGTTCGAAATCCGTCCACGCGACGCGGCGCCGCGCGAACCGAAGCCGTTGTCTGCCGGCGCGCAGATGCTGAAGAACCGGCTGGAGAAGAACCTCAAGCATCTGCGCAAGCGGCTCGCGCGCGAGGACATCCACTGCTGGCGCGCCTACGACCAGGACCTGCCCGAGTACGCCGCCGCGATCGACGTTTATGCGCGTGAGGGTGCGGAGCCCTGGCTGCATGTGCAGGAATACCGCGCACCCGCCGAGGTGCCCGCGGAGACGGCGCGCATCCGCCTGCGCGAGATCGCCCGCGCTGCCGGCGAGTTGTTTGCGGTGCCGCGCGAGCGCATCGCGATCAAGACCCGCGAGCGCGGCAAGGGCGGCTCCAAGTACGGCCAGTTCGACCAGCGCGGCGAGTTCGTCGAGGTGGCGGAGGGCGGGCTGAAGTTCCTGGTCAACCTCAACGACTACCTCGACACCGGGTTGTTCCTCGACCATCGCCTGGTGCGCGCCAAGCTGCGCGAACTGGCGGCGGGCCGGCGCTTCCTCAACCTGTTCGCCTATACCGCCACCGCCAGCGTGTACGCGGCGGCCGGTGGTGCGCGCGATACCACCAGCGTGGATTTGTCGGCCACCTACCTGGACTGGGCTTCCAGCAACCTCGCGCTGAACGGCTTCACCGGCGCGAAGCACCGCCTGATGCAGGCCGATGCCTTGACCTTCCTGCGCCAGGACCGCGCGCACTACGGCTTGATCTACGTCGATCCGCCGACCTTTTCCAATTCCAAGCGCGCCGACGACTTCGACGTGCAGCGCGACCACGTGGCGCTGCTGGAGGCCTGCGGCGAGCGGCTGGTCAACGACGGCGTGATCGTGTTTTCCAACAATTTCCGCCGCTTCAAACTGGACGAGGCAGCGCTGGCGGAGCGCTTCGATATCGAGGACTGGAGCGCCGCCAGCATCCCGTTCGACTTCGCCCGCCGGGCCGATATCCACGGCTGCTGGCTGCTGCGTCACCGGAAGGCTGAAGCGGCGTTCAATCCGTGGAATGGGGCGCATCCGAAAAACTGAACCCTTCAGTCCGGATTAAGCGCCAGGAGTCGAGCATCAGCACCGCAGATCAACAGAGGTGTATGTCATGTCCAAGCGCAATGTCGGCAAGGTGATGGCGATCGGTCTGGCCGTGGCCGCTGCAGTGGCGATGCCGCTGAGCGCGTCCGCGCACGGCTGGGATCATGGCGGTGGCTGGGGTCATGGCGGCGGCTGGGGCCACGGCGGTTGGCATGGTGGCTATTACCATCACGGCGGTTACTGGAGCGGTGGCCGCTGGATCGCGGGTGCGATCGTCACCGGCGCGGTGGCGGGCATCGTCAGCGACGCGCTGGCGCCGCGGCCGGTGTATTACGGGCCGGCGCCGGTGGTTTACGGGCCGCCCGCCGTGGTTTACGAAAACGCGCCGCCGGTGCGTGTGGTTACCCGCACCGTGGTGTACGACAACGGCTACCCCACGCGCTATGTGCGCGACGACGGTTACGATGGCGATTGATTGCCATCACCGCTGGCAGTGAAGAAAGAGCCCGGCTAATGCCGGGCTCTTTTCGTTTGGCAGGTGATCCGGCTCAGGGCTTGGTAGGCTGATTCGCACCGCTGCCACTGCGGCCGGCATGTGCGCCCAGCTTGTCGAACTCGGCCTTGTCGATCTTGCGCACCGACTGGATAGGGCAGGACGGCGGTTGCGTGGAGCGCACGGACTCGCCGGCTTCGCCGCAGATACTGAACGGAGCCACCGCCTTGTTCGCATCGCTGGCCCGGAACAGCAGGGTAGGCGCGCCGTAGCTCAGTTGCGGGCAGGAGGCCCGCAGCTTCACCAGGTAGCGGTCGGGGCCGGTACGCACGGTGACCGTGCGCGAGTTCACGATGTGCCATTCGTTGATGCGATCGGTGCGCAGGCAGTCGGAAACCGGGCGCAGCGGCGTGTAGGCAGGGGCGTGCGGTTTCGTCTGGGCGTTCGCGGCGTTCGTGGCGAGCGTGATCGAGAGCGCGAGCAGACCGGTCAGTACGGACTTCATGGGAACACCTCATCAGCGGATGTGGTGGATCGGGATGGTGCACGGTGGCGGCACCGTGCGCAATCATCGACCGGCCGGGTACCACAGAAAGTGAACGGCTCGAGCGAAAGCACCCCTCCCCCGCATGCGGGGGAGGGGCGAAGTCGCGTCACGGTGCGCCGTACAAGGCCTTCACGTCGCGCAGCAGGTCGGCCTGGCTGGACGGGCGGGCGTAGAACATGTGGCCGCCGGGGTATTCCTTCACCTGCACGCGGGTGGGGTCGCCCATCGCCGGCATCTGGTCGACGATCAGCACCGAGGCCATGAACGGGCAGGAGAGGTCGTCCCAGCCATGGGCGATCAGCACGCGCAGGCCTGGATCGTTCGCCACCGACTCGCGCAACTGCTTCACCGAGCCCAGGTTGGCGTCGTCGTCGTCGTGCCACAGCCGCCCCACCTCGTAGCTGAGCGCGTTGTAGCGGCCGTCGTACTTCCAGCCCACGGTCTGGGTGACGAAGTTCACCATCGCGGTGGTGGTGGGGGCGATGATCCCGTTGAGGATGGGGTCGCCCGAGCGCTGGTGCGGCGCATAGGGGAACGGGTCCCAGGCGGTGACGTTGGAGTCGTAGCGGCTGCCCAGCTTGCCCTCGGCGCGGTACACCTCGCGCAGATAGGCCTGGGTTTCCAGCCGGCCGCCGGAGCGCTTCACGAACAGCGGGTCGAGGCCGGTGAGTTCGGCGACCTTTCCGATCATCGCCTCGGTGGCGGCTGTGTTGCTGCGGCCGCCCATCAGCGTAGTGGCGTAGGTGGTGCGGGTGTAGTCGACGATGGACTGCATCGCCTCAGCCGTGAGCTTGTGCTCGCGCTCCAGGTGGGCGGCGGCGATCGAGGGCAGGGTGAGCATCCAAGGCAGCGGCGAGACGTTCTCGTCGTCCGAGGCGGCCGGGTCGAGGTAGGGCGACAGCAGCACTACGCCGTTCATCGCGACGCCGAGCTGGGTCTGCAGGTAGTCGGTGATGCGCGGGCCACGGAAACCACCGTAGCTCTCGCCCACCAGGTACTTGCGCGATTCCATGCGGCCGTTCTTCACCAGCCAGTCGTAGACGATGCGCGAGAGGTACTGGATGTCGCTGTCGGTGCTGTAGAAGTCCTTGGTGGCCTGCTTGTCGTCCACCAACGCGCGGCTGAAGCCGGTGCCCACCGGGTCGATGAACACCAGGTCGGTGAAGCCCAGCCAGGTGCCCGGGTTGTCGCGCAGCACGGCCGGGTCGGAGGGGTTGTCGCCCTCCACGCCGAAGTTCACCTTCTTCGGGCCGATCGCGCCGAGGTTGAGGTAGACCGAGGAAGCGCCGGGGCCGCCGTTCAGCGCAAAGGTCACCGGGCGGTTCTTGCCGGGCATGGTGTAGGCGGTGAACATCACCTGCGCGATCACCTTGCCCTTTTCGTCGCGTACCGGCAGCGAACCTACCGTGGCGGTGTATTTCAGCGTGCGGCCGTCCGCGGCGGTGGACTGGGAAACATGCGCGTCGGCGGGGAAGGGCGGCAGGTGGAAGCCGTCGCTGGTGCCAGGCGCTTCCGCCGCGGCCGGCGGCTTGCCGTCGGCAGCCAGCGCGGGGGGGTGGAATCCGGCCAGCAGCAGGGCTGCCAGCAAGCTCGTCTGCAGCGGCTTGCGCACGGGTGTGTCCTCACGAGAAAAGCATTTAGCCTAGCGACCAAGGGGGGGCCGCGTGACCGTGCCTGAAGGCATGGGTGAGCCGGCGTGGGGTGCTATGACTTGGCCATCCGGGCATGCGATGCTTGCCTGGCTGAGGGGGCGGGCAACGGAAGGTCGCTGGGGCCGGAGGCCGGGTGCGACACGTCGTTGCACGAGTTCATGGGGGTTGGGCATGGCTTGGCTATCCGGCGGCATGGGAACCCGGCTCGCGTGGGCAGGCCTCGCCGGTTGCCTGTGTTGGCAGGCCGGCTTTGCCGCCGCCGCCGACCCGGATGCCTTGATCAAGCAGATCTACCAGTTGCAGGTCACGGATCACGCACGATCCCTGCAGGTGCTGGCCCAGCTCAACGACGAAGCTGCCAGCCTGACGCCGGCCCAGCAGTGGCAACGGCGCTATCTCAATGCCTGGGAGGTCATGTACCAGGGCGACTACGCCAAGTCGGAGGCCATGCTCGACGACGTCATCGAGCACTCCGGCGATCCGCATCTGGCGAACCATGCGTCGGCCGTGCTGCTCAGCCAGCTCGGAGCCAGCCGGCATTACACCGAGGCGTTCGAGCTGGCCAACCGCATCGCGGCACGCCTGCCGCAGGTCACCGACGCCAAGGATCGCCGCCTGCTGCTGTCCAACCTGTCGCAGGTGATGGGGTCCGCCGGCCAGACCGACCTGGCCGTGCACTATGCGCGCATGGCGTTGGCCACCGTTCCTGCTGGTGAAAGCCGGTGTTATCCCGCGTCGATCCTGGTCGAGGCGCTTTACTACGGCAAAAGGCTCAAGTCCGACAGCCCGGCATTGCAGGAAGCCTTTGACGACTGCCCGGCGGCCAAGGCCCCGCTGTACAACACCAATCTGCATTTCATGCTCGCCGACCAGCTCCTGCACGAGGGGCAGCCGCGCAAGGTGCTCGCCCTGCTTGAGCGGATCCAGCCCAGTGTCGATGCCAACGGCTACGTTCCCGCCAAGTTGTCGGCGCTGGTGGACAAGGCCACGGCGCTGGCTGCCGTGGGCGAAGGCGACGCGGCTAGGCGATTGGCCTTGGCCGTGATCGCCGAAGGGAAATCGGGCGACATCGACGCGTGGCTGAAAGACGCCTACGAGACGCTTTACCAGGTCGAGAAGAAACAGGGCCATGCCGCTGCCGCGCTGGGGTACTACGAGAAGTTCGCTGCGCTGGACAAGGCCTATCTCGACGACATCAACGCGCGCACGATGGCCTACGAGACGGTGCAGCAGCACGTGCTGGCGCAAAAGCTGGAGACGGAAAAGCTGAGCCAGCAGAACACCGAGCTGCTTGCGCAGCAGAAGCTGGGCGCCAAGACGGCCGAAGCCAACCGCCTGTATCTCCTGCTGCTGCTCCTGGTGCTGGGCTTTGGCGCGCTGTGGATGTTCCGGCTCAAGCGCTCGCAGCTGCGCTTCAAGCGGTTGTCCCACCTCGATGGCCTGACCGCCATCTACAACCGCCAGCACTTCATGGGCGAAGCCGAGCGGGTGCTGCACCAGCTGGAGAAACGGAAAGGCGCGGCCTGCGTCGCGATCATCGACCTCGATCACTTCAAGCGCATCAACGACACCCATGGCCACGCCATGGGCGACCAGGTGCTGTGCCGCATGGTCGCTGCCTGCAAACAGCACCTGCGCCCCGTCGACCTGTTCGGCCGCCTTGGCGGCGAGGAGTTCGGCATCCTGCTGGTGGATTGCACGCGCGAACAGGCTCTGGCGATCGCCGAACGCATCCGCGCGGCCATCGAGGCCGCCGTGGTGGAGCGTGACGGCGCGGCCGTGACGGTTTCCACGAGCATCGGCCTGGCCTTCACCGACCGCGCCGGTTACGACCTGCAGCACCTCTGCACCGGGGCCGACGCGGCGCTGTACCGTGCCAAGCACGACGGGCGCAACCGCGTGGTGACCGGAGTCGGGGATCCCATGGCGGCCTGACGCATGAATTTCATGAAGATGCGACGGAAAGGCGAGCCCTATTCCAATCCTCCCTGACGACCAGATGGCATGATCGCCAGGAGGCCAACCATCGGGTTGCCTATGCGGCGAGGGCGGCCCTCGCGGACCGGGGTACTTATGTGACGGTACCTCGACGCATGTATCTGCACGATGTGTGCCCCTGGTAGCCGGGGGTTCAAGCTAATGTATGGTCTTTGCGTGGCTCGTTGCACGTAACCAATGCCTTGTCGCAATTTGGAGTTGCACTATCATCGCGCGACTAAAGTCATCGACTAGGTAAAAGGGGGGGGGGATGGTTGATCTATTGAAAACCGCGGGTGATGGGGCATCTCTGCTGGCGGAATCCAATCGCGGCAGACTGAGTTGTGTGGGGCTGGGCATGACGCTAGGCTCACATCTCACCCCGCTGGCGCGCAGTCATATTCAGCAGGCGGATGTAGTGTTCGCTGCACTTTCCGACGCCATTGCGGAAGAGTGGCTGAAGCGCATGCACTCTGATGTGCGCAGCCTGCAGCCCTACTATGGCGAGGGCAAGCCGCGCATCAAGACGTACCGCGAATGGGTGGCGCTGATGATGGACGAGCTGCGCGCGGGCAAGCGGGTCTGCGGCGTGTTCTACGGTCATCCCGGGATTTTCGCCTGGTCGCCGCACAAGGTGATCGAGGAGGCCCGCGCGGAAGGCTACGATGCACACATGGAGCCGGGCATCTCCGCTGAGGACTGTCTTTATGCGGACCTTGGCTTCGACCCCGGCCGCTACGGTTGTCAGCATTTCGAGGCCAGCCAGTTGCTGTATTGCGATCGGCGCATCGATCCTGCTGGTTACCTGGTGCTCTGGCAGGTGGGGGTGATCGGCAATCGCTCCGTGGGACGTTTTGACAACGGGCTGGCCTATCGCGCTTTGTTGGTGGAGCTGCTGGGTAAGGACTACCCGATGGACCACGAGGTCATCATTTATCGAGGGGCAACCCTGCCCATCGAGCGGCCGCGCATCCAGCGCATTACCCTGCGCGAGCTGGCCGAAGTGCCAATGACTGCCGAGGAAACTGTGGTGCTGCCACCGGCCGTGACCTTGCAACCGAACCGTGCCATGCTGGAGCGGCTGAAGGCGCTGGATGCAGTGACGCAAACTGGAGCCGCAGCCTAGAAGTCGCGGTGATGTCTTCGAGATGCGTTAGATGTCGACACAATTCACTGGAAACACATAGGGGAGTGCCATGTTCGATATGACCGATACGATTGAGTGTCTGGAAGCCATTGGCAGCGATGCATCGCTGCGTTACGCGTCAGCTGACGAGCTAACGGGCATGTTGGAGCAGGCGCAGATCAGTACCGAGCTCGCCAAGGCGGCAGCATCGGGTGACGGTAAGGTATTGCGCCAGATGATGTATGGGCCCAATCAAGTGATTATGTTTGACCCGCCGCCGACACAACAGGTGATCATGTTTGATCCTCCTCCGACACAGGCGCCCGCGTTCCTGGACTCCGAATAAGTCACGAGCCAGTCGGGCAAATGCGTACTGGCTTCTACCGGGGAGAGAGGGCTATGACCGATACGATCGAACTGTTGGAAGCCATCAGCGGCGATGCATCGCTGCGCTATGCGTCGTCCGATGAGCTAAAGGGTGCGTTGAATCGCTCGCAGACGAATGCCGAACTCACGCTGGCAATGGCATCCGGTGATAGTGTGCTGTTGCGTCAAATGCTTTCATGCAACGGAATAGTTCAGCAGGTAGAGCAAGCCCCCCAGATTCAATCAGTTGCGCTCTTGGAATTGGACTGGGCGAGGTCTGCGGCCTGATCGGACTGGCTGCGCTGGTTTCATTGGAGACGGGGAGTGAACCATGAACGATACGATTGATCTGCTGGAAGCCATTGGCAGCGATGCATCACTGCGTTATGCGCCCGCCGAAGAGTTGAATAGCGTGCTGGAGCAGGCGCAGGTGAGTGCAGAGTTTGGAAAGGCTGTGGCATCGGGGGATGGTGCCCAGTTGCGTGAATTGCTTGGGTGCATGCGTGTAGAAAATGCCCCCCAGTTGCACGCGGTTACGTTTCTGGATCCGGGCTGAAGTACGCCAGAAGCCTGACCAAGTCAGCGAGTGCCGCTTCGCCATGAAACAGCGGCAACATGATTGATACGACCAAGTTGCTGGTAACCATCGGCAGTGATGTCCCGCTGTGCTACGCATTACTTGGCGAGTTGATTTGCGTGTTGCAGTAGGTGCAAGCAGGTGTCAAGTTCGCGATGGTTGTAGTGCTGACGTACACAGCCTGCAGCTCTGCGATGCGGAGGGCGGGCCGCGCATCAAAAACCACCGCGAATGGGTGGCGCTGATGATGGCCGAACTGCGCGCTCGTAAGCGGGTCTGTGGTTTGTTCTACGGGCCACCCATGCATCTTCGCGTTCGCTGCACAAGGTGATCGAACAGGCTCGTGCGGAAGGCTCATAATGCAGAGACGAAGTCGGGCATCTCTGCCGAGGGCTGTCCTTACGCCGACTTCGGCTCCGCCCCTTGGTCGCTACGGCTGCTAGCACTTCTAGGCCGGCCGCTGCTGTGCCGCGAGCGGCGCGTCGACCTCTTCGGTTATCTGGTGCTTCGGCAGGTAGGGGGGGGCGGCAATCGCTCCGTAGGGCGTTTCGACACTGGGCCAGCTTGCTGATAACGCAGCTGGGACGGGACTGCTCACCGGACCACGAGGCCATCATCTATCGCGGCGCCACCCTGCCCATCGAACGGTCGCGCATTAGGCGCATCATCTTACGTGGACTGGCCGTGGTGCCGTTGACCATCAAGGAAACCGTAGTGCCGCCGCCGGCCGTGACCTTGCAGCCGAACCGTGCCATGCTTGAGCGGTTGCAGGCGCTGGATGCGCAGGAACAGGAGGGCAGGGCGGCCTGAAGGAGCGGACGATGCGTTAGGGGCGTTCGAATATGAGAACAGGGGGAACAACATGACAGATACGATCGAGTTGCTGGAAACTATCGGCAGCGACGCATCGCTGCGTTATGCGCAGACTGCGGAGTTGAAGGACGTGCTGGAGCAGGTCCAGGCGAGCGCTGAGCTCACGATGGCAGTGCTAGCAGGAGATAGCGCGCCGTTGCGTGTGGAACTGGGGATTCAACAGTTGCCACAAACGCCTCAAACAAACGCGCCTGGTCATGGGGATGACGAAGAAGAAGCTGACGTTCCTCTGCCGGAAGAGCCTCAGCCCGATCGATCTTCTCCCCCTCCTGCTAAGAACGGTCCCTCGGGCTGAAAGAGACAGTCGGTGTAGTCATATGTCCCGTTGGTCGCGCAGCCTACGGAGATATGTCGCATGGGCGGGCCTCGCCAGCTGTCTGTGTGGGTGGGGGGATTTGGCCGCCTCCCCCGTCATTGCCGATCCGGATACCTATCTCCGGCAGACCCAGGCTCTGGCGACCGTGGATCACCCGGGCTTCCTTCAGCGGTTGGCATTGCTCAATCGGGAGGCATCCAGGCTGACGCCGGATCAATTGTGGCTCCTGCAATTTTCGAACGCGTGGGAAGCTATGTATGAAAGCGATTACGTTAGGTCGGATGCGCTGTTTCAGGACATCATCCGACATTCCGGTAATCCGCTGCTGGCCGATCGCGCGTCTGCCATGCTGCTTAGCCAGCTTGGGCTGACGCGGCATTACACCGAGGCATTTGAACTGGCCAATCGCCTTGCGGCGCGCTTGCCAGAGGTCACGGATACCAAGGTTCGCTTCTCGCTGTTGCTGAATCTGTCGCAATCGCTTGGTCTAGCCGGTCAGACGGATTTAGCCGTGCGCTATGCGCGTATGGCGATGGCAGACGCAGCTGCTGGGGAGGAAGCGTGTTTTTCTGCCTCAAGTCTGGTCCAGGCGCTCTCCAGTGGTCACCGGCTCAAGCCAGCTAGTCCGGAATTGCAACAGGCCGTTGATGTTTGCTCGGCGGCCAAGGTGCCGGTGTACAGCGCAGATTTGCAACTCACACTTGCGGATCTTTACCTGCGTGAGGGGCAGCCTCGCAAGGCGCTGGCCCTGCTCGACCAGGTTGCGTCTGAAATCAACGCCAATGGCTATACCCCTAACAAGCTGGCGGCCTTAGTCTGCCGAGCGCAAGCACTGGCAGCCATCGGTGACGACGACGATGCTCGGACGGCAGCTTTAGTCGTTATTGCTGCGGGGCCATCCGGTGATTTCGGTGTGTGGCTGAAAGACATCTATGAGGTGCTTTACCACATCGAAAAGAAGCAGGGTCATACCGCCGCTGCACTCGATTACTACGAGAAGTACGCCACGCTGGACAAGGCCTATCTCGACGATGTCAACGCGCGGGCGATGGCCTACCAGACAGTGCAACAGCACGTGTTGGCGCAAAAACTGGAGACGGAGAGCCTGAGCCGGCAGAACGCGCTGTTGCGCATGCGGCAGACGCTAGATGCGAAGACGGCGGAAACCAATCGGCTGTATCTGGCGTTGCTGCTGATGGTGCTGATCTCCGTCGTGCTGTGGATGTTCCGGCTCAAGCGCTCGCAACTCCGCTTCAAGAAACTCTCCCACCAGGACGGCCTGACCGCGATCTTCAACCGCCAGCATTTCATGAGCGAGGTCGAGCGCAGCTTGCGCTTGCTGGAGCGACGTGCCGGCACGGCCTGTCTGGTCTTCATCGATCTGGACCATTTCAAGCACATCAACGACACCCACGGCCACGCCATGGGTGACGAGGTGCTGCGCCAGGTGGTGATGGCCAGCAAGCAGCACCTGCGTCCGGTGGACTTGTTCGGACGGCTGGGCGGCGAGGAGTTCGGCATCCTGCTGGTTGATTGCACGCGCGCACAGGGTATGGCGATCGCCGACCGCATCCGCCTTGCGGTGGAGGCGACGGTGGTGGAGTGCGAAGGGGTCACCATTGCGATCTCCACCAGCGTGGGCCTGGCCTTCACCGACACCTACGGCTACGATCTGCAGCGCCTGTGTTGTGAGGCCGATGCTGCGCTGTACCGCGCCAAGCGCGGCGGCCGCAACCGCGTGGCGGCCGATGTCGAGTGTGGCATTCCCGCCGAGGCCTGACGCGCTGTAGCGACCATATGGCCGCACATGGGCGTACGGCGACGCTGGAGCCAGGATGGCTGATGCCAACCTGTCGTACCTGCTGCTTCGGGTGCTGGGCTTCGGTGCGCTGCGGATGTTCCGGTTCAAACGCTCGCAGCTGCGCTTGGCGGCTGTCCCAACTCAATGGCCTGACCGCCTCTACAACCGCCAGCATTTCATGGGTGAGGTCGAGCGGGTGTTGCATCAGCTGGAGAAACGGGAGGGCGCGGCCTGCGTCGCGATCATCGATCTCGATCACTTCAGGCGCATCAACGACACCCACGGCCACTCCATGGGCGACGAGGTGCTGTGCCGCCTAGTCGCTACCTGTGAACAGCACTTGCGCTCCGTCGACCGGGGCCTGCTGTAACCCTGAATTGCCGTACCATCGGCGCTGGGGGAAAAGGAAGGGGGATGCAATGGTTGATTCGTTGAGTGCGGCTAGCGGTGGGTCGTCGTCGCTTGCTTTACCAGCTCGCGGCAGACCGAGCTGCGTGGGCTTGGGCATGACACTTGGCTCGCACCTCACACGCTGGCGCGCAGCGATATCGCGCAGACGGGGGTGGTATTTGCCGCGCTCTCCGATGCCATTGCGGAGGAGTGGCTGAAGCGCATGCACTCGGATGTGCGCAGCCTGCAGCCCTACTACGCCGAGGGCAAGCCGCTCATGCGGACGTATCGCGGTGGGTGGTGCTGATGATGGCTGAACTGCGCGCCGGCAAGCGGGTCTGCGGCGTGTTCTACGGCTATCCGCGCATCTTTGCGTGATTCGCCGCTCAAGTTGATCGAACAGGCCCGTGCGGAAGGCTACGGGGCGCACATGGGGCCGGGTATCTCCACCGAGGACTGCCTGTACGCCGACCTTGGCTTCGATCCCGGCCGTTACGGCTGTCAGTACGTCGAGGCCAGTCAGTTGCTGTATTGCGAGCGGCGCATCGACCCGGCCGGCTATTTGGTGCTGTGGCAGATGGGAGTGGTCGGCAATCGTTTTGTAGGGCCTTTAGACAATGGACCGGGCTACCGCGCGCTGCTGGCGGAGCGCCTGGAGCAGGACTACCCGCCGGACCACGAGGTGATCATTTACCGGGGTGCCACCCTGGCCATCGAACGGCCGCGCATTAATCGCATTATTTTGCGAGAACTGGCCGAGGTGCTGTTGACCGCCGAGGAACCCGTGGTGCTGCCGCCTGCAGTGACCTTGCAACCAAACCGTGCCATGCTGGAGCGGCTGCAGGCGCTGGATATAAGTGCGAAAACCGGCGCTGCAGCCTGAAGCGGGCGCCTACTCGGCACATGTGTGTCAACACAATCGCGGAAGGGGAAAGTTATGACCGATACGATCGAATTGCTCGAAGCCATCGGTGGCGATGCATCGCTGCGTTATGCCTCGGCTGACGAGCTGAAGGGTGTACTGGAGCAGGCGCAGGCGAGCACCGAGTTCGAGAAGGCAGTGGCATCGGGGAATGGTGCCTCGTTGCGCCAAATGCTCGGGAGTATGGAAGTAGAGAATGTTCCCCAGACGCACGCAGTTGCGCTCCTGGAACTGGATTGGAGTGAGCCAAAAGCCTGATTAGGTCGACGAGCGCTGCTTCATCGTGGGACAGGGGGAAACAACATGGCCGATACGATCAAGTTGCTGGTAGCCATCGGCAGCGATGCCTCGCTGCGCTACGCATCGCCCGACGAGCTGAAATGCGTGCTCAAGGAGGCAGGAGCAAGCGTCGAGCTTACGCTGGCGGTGGAGTTGGGCAATAGCGCATCATTGCGTGTGGAACTGGGCATCCAACAGGTAGAGCAAGTACCCCAGATAAATGCCCCGGGTCATGGGGATGATGAGGAAGAGGAGACTAACGTTCCTCTGCCAGAGCCGCCCAAGCCCGATCGCCCTTCACGGCCCTCCACCAAGCGTCGCCGATCGCGCTGAGAGCGACAGGTGTATCCATGCCACGCTGGTCACGCAACCTGCAGCGATGGACCGCTTGGGTAGCCTTCGCCAGTTCCCTGTGCTGGCGGGCTGGCTTGGCCGTCCAGCACATTGCCGACCCGGATACCTATCTCGAGCAAACCCAGTCGTTGGCGACCGTGGATCATCCGCGCTTCCTGCAACAACTGGCTTTGCTCAATCAGGAAGCTGCCCGACTGACGTCGGATCAGTTGTGGCGGCTGCGGTATTCGAACGCATGGGAGGCCATGTACGAAAACGATTACCCGAAGTCGGAGGCGTTGTTTCAGGACATCATTCGACATGCCGGTAACCGGGCCCTGGCTGACAAGGCGTCAGCTACCCTTCTGAGCCAGCTTATGCTCACCAGGCATTACCCGGAGGCGTTCGAACTGGCCGATCGCCTCGCGGCGCGCTTGCCAAAGGTCGCGGACGCCGAGGTTCGCCGCTCGATGCTGTTGAATCTCTCCCAATCGCTAGCTTTGGCCGGCCAAATTGATCTGGCCGTGCAATATGCCCGTGTAGCGCTGACAGAGGCTGCTTCAGGCAAGAGTTCATGCTATTCCGCCGCCAGTCTGGTCGCGGGGCTTTCCCTCGGGCATCGGCTCAAACTCGACAGCCCAGAGCTGCAGCAAGCCATCCAAGCCTGCACAGCGGCCAAGGTGCCGGTATTCAGTACCGACTTGCAGCTCACTGTTGTCGACCTGTACAGGCTTGCGGGGCAGCCGCATAAGGCGCTTGCACTGCTTGATCGCATCGCACCCTCAGTCGAGGCCGACGGCTATGCCGCCAACAAGCTTGAGGCTCTGGTGCTCCGAGCGCAGGCGCTGGCCGCTATCGGAGACGATGACGCCGCCCGGAAGGCGGCCCAGGCCGTCGTCGCCATGCAGAAAACCGGCGACTGGCCGAGGGATGCTTACGAGGTGCTTTACCGCATCGAGAAGAAGCAGGGCCATACCGCTGCCGCACTCGACTACTACGAAAAGTACGTCGCGCTGGACAAGGCCTATCTCGATGACGTCAATGTACGCACGGTGGCCTATGAGACAGTGCAACAGCACGTGCTGTTGCAGAAGTTGGAGACAGAGAGCCTGAGCCGACAGAACGCGCTGCTGCGCATGCGGCAGACGCTGGATGCCAAGACGGCCGAGACCAATCGGCTGTACCTGGCGCTGCTGCTGATGGCGCTGGTTTCCGCCGCGCTCTGGATGTTCCGGCTCAAGCGCTCGCAACTCCGCTTCAAGAAACTTTCCCACCTGGATGGCTTGACCGCGATCTTCAACCGCCAGCATTTCATGAGCGAGGTCGAGCGTACGCTGCGCCTGCTGGAACGGCGTGCCGGTACGGCCTGTCTGGTGTTCATCGACCTGGACCACTTCAAGCACATCAACGACACCTATGGCCACGCCGTGGGCGACGATGTGCTGCGTCAGGTGGTGGTGGCCAGCAAGCAGCACCTGCGTCCGGTGGACTTGTTCGGGCGGTTGGGCGGCGAGGAGTTCGGCATCCTGCTGGTCGAGTGCACGCGCACACAAAGCATGGTGATCGCCGACCGCATCCGCTTGGCCATCGAGGAAACCCGGGTGGAGGACGACGGCGTCGTCGTCGGGGTATCTGCCAGCGCCGGCCTGTCCTTCACCGACGCTTGTGGCCACGATTTGCAGTGCCTGTGCAAGGAAGCGGATGCCGCGTTGTACCGGGCCAAGCGCGGTGGCCGCAATCGCGTGGTGGCTGGTGCGGAGTATGGCTGCCCCGTCGAGGCGTGAAGCCTTGTCGCTATCGCCGTTGCCGGCGCATGTTGCGCTCAGTGCACCCCAACCAGCTCCACGTCGAACACCAGCGCGGCGTCCGGCGGAATGTCTTCGCCGGCGCCGCGGCTGCCGTAGGCGAGCCGGGCCGGGATCACCAGGGTGCGCTTGCCGCCCACGTGCATGCCACGGATGCCCTGGTCCCAGCCGGCGATCACTTGGCCCGCGCCCAGCGTGAAGCTGATCGGTTCGCCGCTGTCCAGCGAGCTGTCGAACTCCTTGCCGTGGTGGTCCTTCGCGTTCGCGTCGTACAGCCAGCCGGTGTAGTTCACCTGCACCACGTCTCCGTCGTTCGCCACCGTGCCGCTGCCGACCACGTGGTCGATCTTCTGCAGTTGAGTGACCTTGTCGGCCGCCAGTGCTGCGGGCGCGGCAACGAAGGCGCCGAGCAGGACAGCGGCGAACGCGGCGGAAAGAAGGCGCATGCGGTGGATTTCCGGTAACGAAGTGCGCGCAGTCTAGCGCAGGCCCCGGGCCGGCCGCGGCGCGGCCCGGGACCTGCCGATGGACTCAATGATCCTGGCGGTCGCCCTTGTCCTTGTTGGGGACTGGCTTGCCGTGCTCGCCGGCTGCCGGCTTGCCGTTGCCGGCGGGCAGCGGGTGCGCGAGGTGGCATGGCCGGCCGCGACGCGGGTGGCGGCGCCATCTGTGGGCGTTGCGGCATCGGTTGCGGCCGGCGATCCGGCATCGGTCCTGCCGGCCGTTGCGGCGGCATCGGGCGATACACCGGCGAAGGTGGCGGCCGCCGCGGCATCGGGCGTGCGTACCAGCGGCCCCGTTCGCGATAGAACGGCCGGTTGCGGTAGTAGCTGTCCCAGTAGGTCCCGATCACGAAGGTGACGATGGGAATGCCGATCTGCACGCCGTACTGGGGCACCAGCACGTACTGGTTGTTGTAGTCGTACTGGATGAAATTGCCGGCGACCCAGCCGCGCTCGTCCTGGAAGATCACGTCGCACCACTCCCAGCCGCTGGTGCAGCCCTGGATGTCCAGCGGGGCGCCGGCCGGAATGGTGTCGATCAGAGGGTAGCCGGGGTCCGGGCCGGCGCGGAGGTTGACGTTGCCGGTGGTATAGCCGTCCGCGGCCAGCGCGAGTGCCGGCAGCGCAAGCAGCGGGAGCGTGGCGAGCCAGGCGATGTGTCTCATCGGACTCCTCCGTGGGCGAGGCATGGCGCCCCACGGGAAAGCCTGTGCCCCTCCAGGTGAATCTGGCGAGACGGGTGCTCAGGCCGGCGGTGCGAGCTGCGCCTGCACCTCGTTGATCGAGTCGCGGATACGCCGCGAGAACACCGAGTCGAGGTGATGGATCAGCACCAGCCGTTCGGTCGCGCGGGTCATCGCCACGTAGAGCAGGCGGGCCTCGTCGGCTTCGTGCTGGCCTTCGCGCGGCAGCGAGCCGAGGCCGGGCACGATCACGAACGGAAATTCCAGGCCCTTGCAGGAGTGCATGGTGAGCAGCTTCACGCTGTCTCTCACCACGAACAGTGCCTGCTTGCCGCGCTCGTCGGCGAGGCTGGAGGGAATGTCGATGCGCGACAGCGCCTCGTACAGCTTCTCGCCCTCCCAGTTGTTGCGGTAGATCACCGCCATCTCGCCCCAGGGGCGGCCGTGGGCATGTTCGTCGCGCAGCTGGGCGATCAGCGCATCGAGCTGCGCCGGCGCGCTGTCGGTGCGGATCAATTCGGGCAGTGGGCCACGCCGGCCGGCGCTCTCCGGCGCGATCAGCGGCACGCCGTCGTCGTCGTCGCTGCGCGCGGCGAGCAACTCGCTGGCGAAGTTGCGCGCCACCGCGAGGATCTCCAGCGTGTTGCGGTAATTGAGCTTGAGAATGGTGGTGCGGCCCTGCGCCTGGATGCCCAGGCTTTTCCAGCTCAGCTTGCGGCGGTCGGCCTGGCCATAGATGTTCTGCGCGTCGTCGTACAACACCAGCAACGAGTTGGTGGCCGGGTCGATCATCTGCACGATCAGCTTGTACCAGTCCGGCTCGAAGTCGTGGCCCTCGTCGATCAGCACGGCGCCGTACTGGAAGCGCGGGATCTGCCCCTTGTCCACGCCCTCGATCACGCGCTCCACCATCTGCCCGAAGAAGTGCTCGCCCTTGGGCGGCAATTCCACGTGGTAGCTGGTCAGCATGCGGCGGCACCAGCGATGGAAGTTGTACACCTGCACCTTGTCGCCGAGGCCGCGTTCGCCGATCAGCTGTTCCAGCCGCGCCGCCAGCGCCTTGTTGTAGCAAAGCACCAGGATCGGCCGGTTCATCGCGCGCGCCAGCTGCATCGCGCGGAAGCCCAGGATCATGGTCTTTCCGGAGCCGGCGACGCCGTGGATGATGCGGTGCTCGTCGCCCAGCGATCGCGCAAGCTGTTCCTGCTGGGCGTCCATCACCTTCACCAGATCGGGAATCTCCAGTGCGCGTGCCTCCTTGTTCTCGGCAGCGAACAAGCCGAACTGGCCGCTGCCCGGCTCCAGGCGGATCTCGGGGAACAGGTGCCAGCGCACGCGGTCGATCTGCGGCAGCGTGAGCGCCACCGGGAAGACCTGCGGGAACATCGCCCACAGCCTTTCCTGGAACGCCTCGGCCTCCACTGTCTCGTATATCTCGTCCTGGCAGATCGCCAGGTGCGGCGCGATGACCTGGTCGAGGCCGCCTTCCTCGAAGCGCTTGCGGGTGATGTTGGCCAGCACCACGCCGAAGCCCCAGGGCATCAGCAACTGGCCGGCGTGGCGACTGCCTTGCGGATGGCACAGCGCCGGATCCTGTTCGAGCGCCATCTTGATCGTCACGGCGTACGAGCGGGCCTGCAGCAGGGGATTGTTCTCGGTCGCCAGGCCGCGGTCGGTGACCAGGGTGAACTGGGTCTTGTCGGCATGGCGGATGGTGTCGGCCTTCCAGTCCTTCACTTCCAGCACCAGCAGGCCGCGGCGCGGGTGCATCACCACGAAGTCGGGGTGGAGCTGGCGCGGGCCCACGGGCACGTCGTACCAGAGCAGGTAATCGTCTTCGAGCTTCTGCTCCAGCCGTTCGGACACGCGCTTCTCGCCGCCGGTCATCCGTGGCAGGCAGCTGTTGCGGGAAGGTATGAGCGTGGCCACTGGCGTCCCCTGGTCGGTCCATCGGAAATTAGCGGAAGCCGCGGATATGCGCAAAAGGACTTTGCACGCGATGAAAGCCTGTGCTATCACTGTTTTCCCATGACCCACACCGCCCGCCAGTATTTTTGGTTTTATGGCTATCCGAAGCCGCTGGCGGAGGCATGGGTGCGATCGTCCTGACGAAACACTGAAACCCCATTCCGAAAGCCGCCAGCAACATCGAGGCGGCTTTTTTCATGGCCGCCGCACCCCACACGAGGAGCCGCCGCCATGTCCCAGTCAGCCACCGACGATCTGCGCATCCGCACGATCAACCCGCTCGCCACGCCCGCCGAGGTGATGGACGAGTGCCCTGCCACGCCGACGGCGCTCGCCACCGTGGGCAATGCACGCGTGGCGCTGCACCGCATCCTCGCCGGCACGGACGATCGCCTGGCGGTGGTGATCGGCCCGTGCTCCATCCACGATCCCCGCGCGGCGCTGGAGTATGCGCAGCGGCTGGTGGCGCAGCGCGAGCGCCTCGGCGGCGAGCTGGAGATCGTGATGCGGGTGTATTTCGAGAAGCCGCGCACGACGGTGGGCTGGAAGGGTCTGATCAATGATCCGGACCTGGATGGCAGCTTCCACATCAACAAAGGCCTGCGCATCGCACGCGGCCTGCTGCACGACATCAACGCGCTGGGCGTGCCGGCCGGCAGCGAGTTCCTCGACATCATCTCGCCGCAGTACCTCGCCGACCTGGTGGCCTGGGGCGCGATCGGCGCGCGCACCACCGAGAGCCAGGTGCATCGCGAGCTGGCTTCGGGGCTGTCCTGCCCGGTGGGCTTCAAGAACGGCACCGACGGCAACGTGAAGCTGGCGGTGGACGCGGTGCAGGCGGCCTCGCATCCGCACCATTTCCTCGCGGTGACCAAGCAGGGCCAGGCGGCCATCGCCGCCACCAGCGGCAACCGCGACTGCCACGTGATCCTGCGCGGCGGCAAGGTGCCGAACTACGACGCGGCCAGCGTCGAGGCCGCCTGCGCCGCAATAGCCAAGGCCGGCCTGCCGGCGCGGGTGATGATCGACGCCAGCCACGCCAACAGCGGCAAGAACCCGGAAAACCAGCCGCGCGTGATCGCCGACATCGCCGCCCAGCTCGAAGCGGGCGAATCGCGCATCGTCGGCGCGATGGTGGAAAGCCATCTTGTCGGCGGCCGCCAGGACCTGCTGCCCGAGCGCCCGTTGACCTACGGCCAGAGCATCACCGACGGCTGCATCGGCTGGGACGACTCGATGCGCGTGCTGGAACAGCTGGCAGCGGCGGTGCGTCGCCGTCGCGAGGTGGCGCGGAACGAACTGGCGGCCTGAGCATCGGCGAGCGGTGCGCCGTATGCTTGGCGGCATCGCTCATGGAGATCGCCATGCAACTCGACATCCGACACGACCGCGCCGAGCATCGCTTCGAAGTGGAGGTGGAAGGCGTGCGCTGCGTGCTCGAATACCTGCTTGCCGGCGGCGTGATGACGATTACCCATACCGGGGTGCCCTCGGCGGTAGGCGGTCGTGGCGTGGCCGGCGAACTGGTGCGCAGGGCGCTGGATACCGCACGCGCCGAAGGCTGGAAGGTGCAGCCCGCCTGCTCGTACTCCGCGGCCTGGATGAAGCGTCACCCCGAGTATGCGGAGTTGCGCGCTTGAGCGGCAGGGCAGCCGGCAAGGACGGCGCGACGAAACCGCGGCACTGGCGGCCGTTCCGCTATGTGACGGCGCGGCCACGGCTCAGCGTGTCGTTCGCGATCTTCGTAGCCACCGGCACCGTGCTGATCGCGCTGGGCCTGCGCGTGGCCACGGCGATCCTGCTGGGCTTCGACCTGGCCGCGGTGATCTACCTGCTGACACTGGCGCGGCTGTTCAACAAATCCACGCCCGCGCACATGCGCCTGCAGGCGAAGGCGCAGGACACCGGTCGCTGGGGCATCCTGTGGAGCGCGGTGGTGCTCTCCGGCGTGGTGCTGGTGGCGCTGGGCACCGAGCTGCACGCGGCCAAGGGCGGCGGCCTGCCCGCGCTGGGCGTGGGCGCGCTCAGCGTGGTGCTGAGCTGGCTGTTCCTCAACATCATGTTCGCGCTGCACTACGCGCACGGCTTCTACGGCGATTTCGGCGAGAAGCATGCCGGGCTGGAGTTTCCCGACACCCCCAAGCCCGACTACTGGGATTTCACCTATTTCGCCATCGTGATCGGCATGACCTTCCAGGTCTCCGACGTGCAGATCAGCAGCCGCTACCTGCGCCGCGTGGCGCTGCTGCACAGCGTGATCGCGTTCTTCTTCAACGTATTCATCATCGCGATCACGGTGAACATCGTGGCGGGGATGGGGGGCTGACACCCCGTAGGAGCGCACCCTGTGCGCGAAAGCTTTTGGCTTCGATCAAGCGCCAGAGCTTTCGCGCACAGGGTGCGCTCCTACCGGTGTCGTGGTGCGGGTGCGCTCAGTCGCGCAGATTGTCGAATTGCAACGGCAGCTCCACGTCAGCCTTGCGCAGCACCGCCATCGCGGCCTGCAGATCGTCGCGCTTCTTGCCGGTGACGCGCAGCTTGTCGCCGTTGATCTGCGCCTCGACCTTGAGCTTGGCCTCCTTCAGCGTGGCGACCAACTTTTTGGCAACCGGCTGCTCGATGCCTTGCTTCACGGTGATCTTCTGACGTGCGCCGGCGAGATTGGTCTCCACCTCGCCGATGTCCAGCGCACGGACATCGATCTTTCGCGAAATCAGCCGGCCGCGCAGGATGTCCAGCATCTGTTGCAGCTGGAAGTCGCTGGGCGCGCTCTGCGTGATCACGAAACTGTCCAGTTCGAACTTCGCGTCCGTGCCCTTGAAATCGAAGCGGCTCGTCAGCTCGCGGTTGGCCTGGTCGACCGCATTGGTCAGTTCGTGCTTGTCGACTTCGGAGACTACGTCGAAGGAGGGCATGGCGGCGGCTCGCGGATGGGAAGGCGCAAAGTGTACGCGATGCGATAATGCCCGCCTTGCGCAACATGGGGCATGAAGGGTGAAAACGGATGTGCTGATCGTCGGCGCGGGCGCCGCGGGCCTGATGTGCGCGATCGCGGCCGGCCGCCGCGGCCGCCGCGTGCTGGTGGTCGACCATGCGAACAAGGTGGGCAAGAAGATACTGATGTCCGGCGGCGGACGCTGCAATTTCACCAATCTCGGCGCCGGGCCGGCGAATTACCTCAGCGCGAATCCGCACTTTGCCAAGTCCGCGCTGGCGCGCTACACGCCGGCGGATTTCGTCGCACTGGTGGAGCAGCACCGCATCGCCTACCACGAGAAGGAACTGGGCCAGTTGTTCTGCGACGACTCGTCGAAGCAGATCGTGCGCATGCTGCTGGACGAGTGCGCCGCGGCCGGCGTGCGCATCGAGACCCAGTGCAGCGTCGAGCGCGTACGCAAGACGGATGAAGGGTTCGCTGTACTCACCGCGCATGGCGAAGTGCATGCCGAATCGCTGGTGGTGGCCTCCGGCGGGCTGTCCATCCCCAGCATGGGTGCCAGCGGCTTCGGCTACGAACTGGCGCGCCAGTTCGGCCACACCGTGCTGCCGTTACGCGCCGCGCTGGTGCCGCTGACCCTGAGCGGCAAGCATCAGGAGCACTACCAGGACCTCGCCGGCGTGGCCTTGCCCGTGGCCGAGGCGCGGGTGGGCAAGCGCGGGTTCCGCGCCGGCCTGCTGTTTACCCATCGCGGTATCAGCGGGCCGGCGATCCTGCAGATTTCCTCGTACTGGCAGCCGGGTGACGACCTGCGCCTCGACCTTGCCCCCGACGCCGGGCTCGGCGCGTGGCTGCTTGCGCAACGCGCGGCGCGTCCCGCGGCCGAGCTGAAGAACGTGCTGGCCGATGCCTTGCCGAAGCGGCTTGCGCAACGCCTGTGCGAGCAGTGGTTTCCGAGCCGCCCCATGCGCCAGTACCGCGATGCCGAGTTGCACGAGATCGGCCGCCAGCTGCACGACTGGCCCATCGTCGCCAGCGGCACCGAGGGCTACCGCACAGCCGAGGTCACCCTGGGCGGCGTGGACACCGACGGTCTCTCCTCCAGCACGATGCAATCCAAGCTGGTTCCCGGCCTGTACTTCATCGGCGAGGTGGTCGATGTCACCGGCTGGCTGGGCGGCTACAACTTCCAGTGGGCCTGGGCCTCGGGTCATGCGGCGGGCGAAGTGGCGTGATGCCGCGGTTTCGCAGGAGCTGAACGTCCCCGGTGTTTCACTGCACGAAATCAGTCCAGCCTTGGAGTGCAACACATGAAAGTCGGTTTTCTCGGTCTAGGCGCGATGGGCGCCGCGATGGCGACGAACCTGCTCAAGGCAGGTCACGAAGTGACGGTGTGGAACCGCTCGCCGGCAGCGACGCAGCCGCTGGCCGCACTGGGCGCGGCGGTCGCGCCGACGCCTGCCGAAGCGACGCATGGCGATGCCGTACTGAGCATGCTGGCGAACGACGACGCGGTACGTGGGGTGATCCTCGATGACGGCGTGCTAGGCGCGATGGCGCCCGGCACGGTGCACGTGAACCATGCCACGGTGTCGGTGGCGCTGGCGAAGGAACTGGCACGGATGCATGCCGCGCGCGGTGTCGATTATGTCGCTGCGCCGGTGTTTGGCCGGCCGGATGTCGCCGCCGCCGGCAAGCTCAATATCCTCGCTGCGGGAGAGATGCATGCGATCGAACGCGTGCGTCCGTTGCTGGATGCGATGGGTGGCCGCGTGTGGCCGCTGGGCGAGGCGCCCGAGCGCGCCAACGTGGCGAAGATCGCGGGCAACTTCATGTTGGCGGCGGCGATCGAAAGCATGGCCGAGGCGTCCGCGCTGGTGCGCGCGCACGGTGTCGGCGCGGCGGATTTCCTTGACGTGATGACGACGACCCTGTTCGCCGCGCCGGCCTACCAGGGTTACGCGAAGCTGATCGCCACGCAGCGCTTCAAGCCGGCCGGTTTCGCGCTGCCGCTGGGCTACAAGGATGTGGGGCTGGCGTTGCGCGCCGGCGAGGCGGCGCGCGTGCCGCTGCCTTTCGCCGGCGTGTTGCGCGACAGCCTGCTGGAAGCGCTGGCCGATGGCGACGAGGACGTGGACTGGTCCGTGCTGTCGCAGGTGGCGGCGCGGCGCGCGCGCCTCGACGAGCGCGGTTGTTAGCGTCTGTTCGCGGCCCGGATGGCAGCGGCCACGGCGGCGAGGCGACCCCGGCTATGCGGAGATCGCGAACAGGGGGTTAGCCGCGCCGCTGCTGCAGCCAGCGGTCGAGCTGGTTGGCGAAGGCCTGCTTGTCGCGCGGGTGGAACGGCGCATGGCCGCCGGTGTCGACGCCGGCGCCGCGCAATTCCTCCATGAAATTGCGCATGCCGAGGCGCTGGGCAATGGTCTCCGGGGTGAACAGCTCGCCGCGCGGGTGCAGTGCCAGTGCGCCTTTCTCGATGACGGCGGCGGCCAGCGGAATGTCCTGCGTCACCACCAGGTCGCCGGCGGCCACACGGCGGGCGATCTCGTGGTCGGCCACGTCGAAGCCACCGGGTACCTGCACGGCGCGCACGAAGCGCGATGGCGGCGTGCGCAGGTACTGGTTTGCCACCAGGGTCACCGGCACCTGTTCCCGTTCGGCGGCGCGGAACAGGATCTCCTTGATGGCGACCGGGCAGGCATCGGCGTCGACGAGGATTTGCGCCTCGGAGCTCACGCGTCGTTCCAGTCCAGCGTGCCGTCGATGATGGTGTGGGTACGGCCGCCGATCCACACGGTGCCGTCCACGATGCGGGCGACGAGCTGGGCGTCGTGGCCGATCTCGCGGCCTTGGCTCACCACGTAGCCGCCGGCCAGCGGGCCGTGTGGTTCGGCGTGTGCGATGTATGCGGCGATCAGGCCGTTGGCGGCGCCGGAGGCGGGGTCTTCGATGATGCCCACGCCGGCGGGGAAGGCGCGCACCACCAGTTGATAAGCGGGATTCGTGCTGCGCGCGAAAGCGCACAAGCCCATGCTGTCGCTGGCGTGGGCCAGTGCGCCGATCGCGCTGTGGTCGGGCTTCCAGGAACGCAGCGCGGCCTCGCTCTCTACCTCGGCCAGCCACCAGCGGCGGCCACCGTCGACCAGGGCAGGCGGCAGCATGCCGCTGCAGATGCCACCCAGCGCGGCGGCGAGCAGCGGATGCGCGTCGCGACCCGTGTGCAGCACACGCTCGCCGGGGGATTTCAGCAGCAGGCGCTGGTCCGCGCCGTCGCCTCCCGCCCGGCTTTCCTCGACGCGAATGGGCAGCACGCCGGCGCCGCACTCCTGCCAAAGCAGGCCGTCGGTGGGCTGGACCAGTCCGCAGGCCAGCGCCGCATGCGCGCTGCCGACGCTGGGGTGGCCGGCGAACGGGATCTCCTTGTGCGGCGTGAAGATGCGCACGCGGTAGCTGGCGTCGCTGGTGACGGGCGGCAGCAGGAAGGTGGTCTCGACGAGATCGGTCCAGCGCGCGAAGCGCTGCATCGCCGCACCGCTCCAGTGTTCCGCGCCGATCACTACGCCGAGGTGATTGCCGCCGCCGTGAGTGGCGGCAAAGACGTCCAAATGAAGGTAACGCAGCGCGGGCATGATGGCAGGGTTCGTGGGGGAACGCGCATGATAGCCGGCCCGGCCGGAAGTGGTGCGGATTCGACAAGCGCCCGTGCTGCCGCCAAGATGCGCCACTTCGTCACCCGGACGCGGAAACGCCCATGCCGATCACCCTCATCATCCTCGCGGTCACCTGCATCGTCTCGTTCGTGGCGTTCAGCAACAGCCGGCTGATGAACGACCTGATTCTGTGGCCGCCGGCGATCAGCCGCCGGCACGAGTACCACCGGTTGGTGACCTACGGCTTGGTACACGCGGATGCCGGCCATCTGTTGTTCAACATGATCACGCTGTTCTTCTTCGGGCGGGTGATGGAAGGTTTCTATACCAGCCAGCTGGGCACGTTCGGTTTCGCGCTGTTCTACCTCGGTGGCCTGGTGTTCTCGATCCTGCCCACCTATCTGAAGAACCGCGGCAACCCGAACTACCGCAGCCTGGGTGCCTCGGGAGCGGTGTCGGCGGTGCTGTTCGCGTACATCCTGCTGGCGCCCTGGCAACGCATCATCGTGTTCGTGGTACCGATGCCGGCGATCGTCTACGCCGTGCTGTACACCGCCTATTCGATCTACATGGATCGGCGCGGGCAGGACAACGTCAACCACAGTGCGCACCTGTGGGGCGCCGCCTACGGCATAGTGTTCACCCTGTTGGTGAATGGGCGGGTGTTGCCGCATTTCCTGGGGGCGCTGCTGCAGCCGCGATTCTGAACCCCAGGCCGGCGAGGGCATCAGCGCCGGTTCAAACGAACGGGCGCAGGCTGGCGCCATCGTCTCCGACGGAGGCTGTGCCATGAAACGTCTGCTGAGCGGTTTCGTCCTTGTCGCGTTCGCCGTGCTGCTGTCTGGTTGCTACTACGACCCGGGTTACAGCTATGTGCGTGCCACCCCGTATGCCGGTCCGGCCTATTACGGCAACGGCGTCGTATACGGCGACGGCTACTACGCGGCGCCGGGCTGGTATGGCGGTTGGTACGACGGCTGGTACGGCTGCTGCTACGCGCCGGGCGTGACGGTCGGCGGGGTGTGGTACGGCCGCGGCGGTTATCGCCATTATCACGGCGGTGGCTGGCGTGGCGGTGGCCAGGGACACTGGAACGGCAGCCATAGCCACACCAGCAGCCATGGCAACAGCGGCTATCACCACTGAGGCTTTGAACCGGACTTGAGTTTCCAGCCGGCCGCTGCGGCATCATGGCCGGCATGATCCGGTTTCCGGCGACCGTCCCCGAATACCTGCCCAGGCTCATCGTGTTCGCGGCGATGGGCTTGGGCCTGTGCGCTTGCGGCAGCATCCGCTATTACGCGCAGGCGGTGCACGGGCAAGGCGAACTGGTGTTCAAGCGGCAGCCGGTGCGCAAGCTGCTGCGCGACCCGGCCATCGATCCGAAGCTTGCTGGGCGCCTGACCCTGGCGCTGGCCGCACGCGAGTTCGCCAGCCAGCGGCTGGACCTGCCCGACAACCGCAGTTACACCAGTTACGTGGCCCTGGATCGGCCCTACGTGGTGTGGAACGTGTTCGCCTCGCCGCGCTACTCGGTGGAGGCGATCCGTCACTGTTTCCCGGTCGCCGGCTGCGTGGCTTACCGCGGCTGGTTCAGCGAGGCCGCTGCCGAGGCCGACGCGACGCAGATGCGGAGCAAGGGCGACGACGTGTGGGTGGGTGGGGTGTCGGCGTATTCCACGCTGGGCTGGTTCGCCGACCCCATCCTCTCCAGCATGCTGCGCTGGGATGACGACGAGCTGGCCGGCACGATCTTCCACGAGCTTGCGCACCAGCTGGTCTACGCCAAGGACGACACCGCGTTCAATGAATCCTTCGCCACATTCGTGCAGACCGAGGGCTTGCAGGAGTGGCGCGCCGCACGCCGTCTGGCGCCGGACGACGGCCACGCAAAGGCGATGGACGACGGTTTCACGAAACTGGTGCTGGACCTGCGCGGCCGCTTGAAGGCGCTGTACGCCAGCGGCGTGGACGCCGAGGCGATGGAGACGGGCAAACAGCGCGAGATCGCTGCGTTCCGCCAACGTTACGCCGAATGGCGCGACGCGTATTGGCCGCAAGACCATCGCTACGACGCCTGGGTGGCCAAACCGATCAACAACGCGCGGCTGCTGCCGTTCGGCCTGTACGACCAGTGGACGCCTGCCTTCGGCCAGCTGTTCCGCGAGAGCGGCGCGCAGTGGCCGGCGTTCTACGCGCGGGTACGGGCGCTGGCGCGCAAGCCGAAAGTGGAGCGTGATGCCGCGTTGCAGGCCTTGCTTCGCGGGCATCCCTGATCGCCGAGATCAACCGGGCGGCCATCTTTGGTCGCGCGTTTCAATGCGCCGCTTTGTGTTTCGCCATGTAGCGCAGATAGGCCAGCACTGCGTCGAGGTCGGCGTCGGACAGTGCCTGCCGGGTGGGAAAGCCCTGCATTTTCGCCTCCGGCCAGCGACGCAGCGACTGCGGGTTGCGGATGAAGCCGCGCAGCAGGTCGGCACGCAGGTATTCGGTGGGGTTGTACGGCAGGTTGAGGTCCGGCCCCAGTTGCGCGTCGCCTTCGCCGTTCATCGTGTGGCAGGCAAAGCAGCTGCGCTTGAACGCCGCGAAACCCTGGCGCACCTCGGCGCTGGCGTCGGCCTGTGGAACGACGGCCGGGAAACGCGCGGCCACATCGGGGAGCGCGCGAATCGAAGCCAGCTGGTAAGGCCATTGCTCGGGACCGATGCGGGCGGCTTGGGGGGCCGTCCACACCAGGTAGAACGGGCCGGCAGCCTTGCCGCTCCCGGACAGCGCGGGCCACGGATGTGTCGGGTCTTCCACCGCCAGCCAGGCCTGCGCGCCCTGGCGGTTGAGGATCGTTTCGGCGGGAATCTCGGCGGCGAAGCCGTCCGCGGCCACGAACTGCAGGTGCTGATCCGGGCCCAGCCCGGGCAGCAGTGCGCGCAGCGGCACGGCGCGGTAAGTCATGGAGTGGCGAAACGCCACGTCGTCCGGAATCGTCACGGCGGCGGCGTCGGGACGGGCCAGCAGTTGCGCGGTGGTCCAGATCCTGGCGCCGTGGCCGAGGTCGATCCGCAGCTCGGCCGCATGGGCAAGCAGCGGCAGGCATAGCCAGAGCAGGCAGCAGCGCAGCAACGGTTTCATGGGATCTCCCTCGGCGCGGCATTGTAATCGCGCGGTGCCGCCCCCACGTCTTTTTCAAGGCTGCAGGTGGCTGGCTGGAAACTGAATCATTTTGCACGGTTTCCTTGAACTTCCGCCGCAGCGGCTACACTAAGCATCACGTATCGCCGTGAGGCGACAGGAGACGGGGCAAAACATCGCACCGTCGGGGGGTCGGCCCCTCTCTCCCCTCTTGACGCGCCGACCTGACGAATCCCGGTAGCTACTCCCCTGGCTACCGGGATTTTTTATGCCCGCGATTTGCCGCCGGCATGGATAATCGCGTATTCGGCGCCGTTGGCGCCGCCGTGCCGAACGGCCGACGCATGATCATCGAATCGCTGCTGGACACCGACCTCTACAAGTTCTCGATGATGCAGGTGGTACTGCATCACTACCCGGCCGCGCAGGTCGAATACCGCTTCAAGTGCCGCAATCCCGGCATCGATCTCGTGCCGTACATCGACGAGATCCGTGGCGAGCTGGATGCGCTGTGCCAGCTGCGTTTCAGCGTTGAAGAACTGGACTACCTGCGTGCGATGCGCTTCATCAAGAGCGATTTCGTGGATTTCCTCGGGCTGTTCCAGCTCAACGCCAAGTACGTGACGATCGCGCCGGCGGAGGCGGGCAACGGCGAGATCGAGATCCGCATCAAGGGACCTTGGCTGCACACCATCCTGTTCGAGGTGCCGCTGCTGGCCATCGTCAACGAGGTGTACTTCCGCAACACGCAGCCGGACCACGACTTCGCCGAGGGGCGCCGCCGGCTGCAGGCGAAGATCGCGCTGTTGCGCGACACCCCCGGCTACGAGCACTGCCGCATTGCGGACTACGGCACCCGCCGGCGCTTTTCGCGGCTCTGGCACGAGGAGGTGCTGGCGGCGCTGCGTGACGGCCTCGGCACCCAGCTCGCCGGCACCAGCAACGTGTGGTACGCGCAGAAGCTGGGGCTCACCCCACTGGGCACGCTGGCGCACGAATACCTGCAGGCGCACCAGGCGCTGGGTCCGCGCCTGCGCGACTCGCAGGTGGCCGCACTGGAGGCCTGGGCGAAGGAATACCGCGGCGACCTCGGCATCGCGTTGTCGGACGTCTATGGCCTGGACGCCTTCCTGCGCGATTTCGACATGTATTTCTGCAAGCTGTTCGATGGTGCTCGCCACGATTCCGGCGACCCGTTCGACTGGGGCGAGCGCATGCTGGCGCATTACCGCGCCAATCGCGTCGACCCGCGCAGCAAGGTGCTGGTGTTCAGCGACGGCCTGGACATCCCCAAGGTGATGCAGCTCTACGAGCACTTCCGCGGCCGTTGCCTGCTGGCCTTCGGCGTAGGCACCAACCTCAGCAACGACACCGGGCCGGTGCCGCTCAACATCGTGATCAAGATGGTCCGCTGCAACGGCCAGCCGGTGGCCAAGCTCAGCGACTCGCCGGGCAAGAACATGTGCGAGGACGAGGCCTACGTGACTTATCTGCGGCAGGTGTTCGGGATACCCGCCACGCAGGGCTGACTCAGCCGGCCTGCTGCGCCAGCGCCCAGGCCACGTGCTCACGCACCACGGGCGAGGGATGGCCGGCGCGGGTGTTCAGCGCATCGCGGATCGCGGAGGATTTCGGTGCATTGCCCAGCGCCACCGCGATGTTGCGCAGCCAGCCTTCGTAGCCAGTGCGGCGGATCGCCATGCCCTCGGTGCGCTTCAGGAATTCTTCTTCGCTCCAGGCGAACAGTTCGACCAGCTTCGCGCCGTCGAGGCTGTGGCGCGGCGCGAAATCCGGTTCGGCGGCGTCCTGCGCGAACTTGTTCCAGGGGCAGACCAGCTGACAGTCGTCGCAACCGAAGATGCGGTTGCCCATCGGCGCGCGCAGTTCCTCGGGGATCGAGCCCTTCAGCTCGATGGTGAGGTAGGAGATGCAGCGGCGCGCGTCGAGCTTGTACGGCGCGAGGATCGCCTGAGTGGGGCAGATGTCGATGCAACGCCGGCAGGAGCCGCAGTGTGCGCTGGCGGGCTCGTCCACCGGCAGCGGCAGGTCGGTGTACAGCTCGCCGAGGAAAAAGTACGAGCCGGCGCGGCGGTTGATCAGCACGGTGTGCTTGCCGATCCAGCCCAGTCCCGCATTGCGCGCCAGCGCTTTTTCCAGCACCGGCGCGGAATCGACGTAGGCGCGGTAGCCGAAGTCGCCGACTACGCCGTGGATGCGCTCGGCCAGCTTCTGCAGGCGGTTGCGCATCAGCTTGTGGTAGTCGCGGCCCAGTGCGTAGCGCGCCACGTAGCCGGCCTCGCCGTCGCGGATCACCTCCCAGGCGTTGCGCGTGCCGGGCGGCACGTAATCCATGCGCACCGAGATCACCCGCTGCGTGCCCGGCTCCAGTTCGGCCGGGCGGGCACGCTTTGCGCCGTGACGCGCCATGTAGTCCATCTCGCCATGGTGGCCGTCGGCCAGCCAGCGTTCCAGGTGCTGCTCGTCTTCGCCCAGCGCCACGCCGCTGATGCCGGCATCGGCGAAACCCAGCTCGCGCGCCCATTGCTTGATGTCGCGGGCGAGGGTTGCGTAGTCGATGGCGGGGCGGGGGGGCATGTGCACATTGTAGGTGGGTAGTGCGTGTGCATGGCTGTGGTTCGGGGGTCTGGTGCTGGTGTGGCGTTTGCGTGGGATGCTGAGATTCAAAGCGTTTCGGACGCCGTCGGCGCCCGAGTTACTTCTCCTTTGCTTGTCCACGCACGCGCAGGAGCGCGAGCGAACGGCGAAGCCGGCCCGCAGGGCGTAGGGCAGGATGTCCGCAGTCAAGGAGAAGTAACCAAGAGGAAACGACACCCCGGTTGGCGCTTGCCGGGCATCCTGCCCGGCAAGTCCGTAAGGCGGGGCCGGGCTTTTCGAGCGGGCTCCTGCCCGCGCGATAAGGCGAGGCCATCCTTGGCCTCGCCCGCTGCGCGGCCTGGTCGTCCCCGCCTCACCGCCGCCTAGGGGCCCCAGAAAAGCAGGCGCGCGTCGTGCGCGCCAGAAGCAGTGGCCAAAGCCCTCAAGCTCGTAGCCGTCGCTGTTGCCTCTCTGCTGTGGCGAACGCTGCGCTCAAGCAGTGCATCCCTATAATCCCCGCATGCCGACACCTACTCACCGCCACGAGCTCTACACCGTCGCCCAGGTGCGCGCGCTGGATCGCCATGCGATCGAGGGGCTGGGCGTGCCGGGTTTCGAGCTGATGCGTCGCGCGGCTTGGGCGGCGCTGTCCAGTCTGCGCCGGCACTGGCCGCAGGCGCGGCGCATCGCGGTGCATTGCGGGCCCGGCAACAATGGTGGCGACGGTTTTCTGCTGGCGACGCTGGCGCGGGAAGCCGGTTTGCACGCCGAAGTGCTTGCGCTGGACGAGACGTCTTCGGGCGATGCAGCCCTGGCGCGGCAGGCGTGGAAGGATGCTGGTGGCTCTGTGCGGATCTGGCGGGTCGGCGAGGCTCTGCCCGAAGCCGACGTGCACGTCGATGCGCTGTACGGTACCGGCCTGCGTCGTGCGCCGGAGCCGGCGACAGCTGTGCTGATCGGGGCGATCGGTGCCAGCGGTGCGCCGGTGCTGGCACTGGACGTGCCGTCGGGTCTCGATGCCGATACCGGCAGCGTGCCGGGCGCGGCGATCCGTGCTGACGTCACGGTGAGTTTCATCGCCGCCAAGCGCGGCTTGCACACGGGGCATGCCGCGGCGCATGTCGGTGTGCTCGAACTCGATGTGCTGGGCCTGCCCGAGTCGTTGTGGCAAGGCGTGTCGCCCGATGCCCGCTTGTTGGTCGCCGAGCAGCTGCCGCCGCGTCCGCGCGACGCGCACAAAGGCATGAACGGCCATGTGCTGGCGATCGGCGGCGAGCACGGCATGGCTGGCGCCATCCGCCTGTGCGGCGAAGCCGCGCTGCGCGCCGGCGCCGGCCTGGTCAGCGTGGCGACCCGCGCGGAGCATCTGTTCGCCCTGAATGCCGCGCGGCCCGAACTGATGGCGCACGGCGTGGATGGTCCGCAGGCGTTGGAGCCGCTGCTGGCCCGCACCAGCGTGCTGGCCGTGGGGCCGGGACTGGGGCAGGGCGCGTGGAGCCATGCGTTGTGGTTGACCGCGCTGGATAGCGGCAAACCGCTGGTGCTCGATGCCGACGGTCTCAACCTGCTGGCGCGCGAGCCACGCCGCTTCACGCAGCCGGCCGTGCTGACGCCGCATCCCGGCGAGGCCGCGCGCTTGCTCGGCAGCACGGTGGCCGAGGTAGAGGCGGACCGTTTCGCCGCTGCGCGCACGCTGGCGGATCGTCAATGCGCCGTGGTGGTACTGAAAGGGGCAGGCAGCCTGATAGCCGACCCGGATGGACGTCTAGCCGTCTGTCCGTGGGGTAATCCCGGCATGGCCTCGGGCGGCATGGGCGATCTGCTCACCGGCATCATCGCCGCCTTGCTCGCGCAGGGCTGCGAGGCGTGGCAGGCGGCGTGCCTGGGCGCGGCATTGCACGCGCGTGCTGGCGATCGTGCGGCGCGGCACGGCGAGCGCGGCCTGCTTGCCAGTGATTTGCTGGCGCCCTTGCGCGCCCTGGGCAATGGACTCGACGATGACTGAGCGGCTCTGGACCCTGGCCGACGAGGCCGCCACCCATGCCTTGGGCCGCAGTTTCGCCGCGGCGCTGGATGGCGGCGGCATGGTGATCAACCTGCACGGTGAACTGGGTGCGGGCAAGACTACGTTCGCCCGTGCGCTGCTGGGGGCGCTCGGAGTGGGCGAGCGCATCAAGAGCCCCACCTACAGCCTGATCGAGCGTTACTACGCCCAGGGCCGGTCGGCCTGGCACCTGGACCTGTACCGCATCGCCGACCCGGGCGAACTTGAATGGCTGGGGCTGGACGCACTGGCCGATCCAGCCGCGCTGGTGCTGGTGGAGTGGCCCGAGCGTGGCCGGGGCGCCTTGCCGGCGGCGGATCTCACCCTGCACCTGGCGTATGCCGGCGACGGCCGCCAGGCAAGGCTGCAGGCGCATACCGCGCGAGGCCACGACTTTCTGGTGCGCGCGCACTGAGTCGCCACAGCAAGTGACGGTTTCTATTGGAAAAAATATCCTGGCTTCGATGAGGCTCGCCGGATTTGCCGTGTCCGCGATTCAGGCGGGACTTACAAGCTTTAGCTAGACGGCGGCTGATGAATGGTCTGCAGGTTATGGATATTCAAGGGAAAACTTCTTGCAATCCACGGATGCCTGCGATTCAATGCGCCACATGCGCGCTTACCTGAACAGCCTGGGTGGGGTATTGATCGTTGCGTTGGCGTCCGTGCTGGCGCCAGCTGGCGCGCGCGCAGCCGACGTGACGGCGGTGCGAGTCTGGGCCGATGCCAGCCATACCCGGCTGGTGTTCGATCTGGACGGCGTCCCGGATTACCGCATCGATCGCGGCAGCGACCAGGTGATCGTGGATTTCGCGGGCAGCAAGCTGGCCGACGGCTTCGCCAATCCCGCGGCGCAAGGCCTTTATCGCGGCATGAGCCAGAGCCGACAGGGCGATCGCCTGCAGCTCACCACGCGTATGAGCGCCGGCAGCAGTGTGCGCAGCTTTGTGCTCAAGCCTGCCAATGGCGACCATTACCGGCTGGTGCTGGATCTGCTGCCGGGCAGCGGTGCGGCCACGGCTGCTGCCGCGCCGGTCGCGACGCCGCCGCCGGCCAGCGTGCCGGTGGCTGCGCAGCGCCCGGCAACCGTCGCGGTCGCGCCGGTGAGTGGGCGCCACGGCGGCAAAACCATTGGCGCTACCCGCCAGATCACCGAGCAGGCCGCCGCATTGCTGGACGGCCAGCGCAAGGTGGTGGTGTGCATCGACGCCGGCCATGGCGGCAAGGACCCGGGTTCGCACGGGCCGGATGGCACGCTTGAGAAGAACGTCACCCTGGCGGTGGCGCGCAACCTCGCGGCGCAGATCAACAAGCAGCCGGGCATGAAGGCCATCCTCACCCGCGACGGTGACTATTTCATTCCGCTGGCGCGCCGCTACCAGATCGCGCGCGAGCACGACGCCGACCTGTTCGTCTCCATCCACGCCGACGCTTTCACCAGCGGCGATGCGCGCGGCTCCTCGGTATGGATGCTGTCCTCGCGCGGCAAGAGCTCGGTGGCGGCGCGCATGCTGGCCGACCGCGAAAACAGCTCCGATCTGATCGGCGGTGTCTCGCTGGACGACAAGAGCGACGGCCTGGCCAAGGTGCTGCTGGACATGCAGCAAGGCTGGGCGGTCCAGGCCAGCGGCGCGGTGGCCGGCAACGTGCTGAAGGCGCTGGGGCAGCTTGGTCCCACCCATCGCGGCTACGTGGAAAGCGCGAACTTCGTCGTGCTGCGGTCGCCCGACGTGCCCTCGATCCTGGTCGAGACCGCCTTCATCAGCAACCCGACCGAAGAGCGCAAGCTGCGCGATCCGTCGCACCAGAAGGCGCTGGCCGAGGCGGTGATGGGCGGCATCAAGAATTATTTCGAGTCCACGCCGCCGCAAGGTACCTGGTTCGCGGCCCAGGCCGCGCGCCGCAACGGCACCGAGCTGGCTTCGGCTGCGCCGGGCAAGCCGCAGGACGCCGACACCGTGGCCGACGATACGGCGTCTGCTGCCGATGCCAACGTGCGCGACGTACATCGCGTGGGCGAAGGCGAAAGCCTGGGCAGTATCGCGCGCCAGTACGGCATCAGCGTCGGTGCGCTGAAGAGCGCTAACCACATCGACGGCAATGCCGTGCGTACCGGCACCGTGCTGGCGATTCCCGCGGGCTGAGCGTCGCGCAACTGCTAAAGTGCGCGGATGCCCGTCATCCGTCCGTTGCCCCCCGAGCTCATCAACCAGATCGCTGCCGGCGAGGTGATCGAGCGTCCCTCGTCCGTAGTCAAGGAACTGGTCGAGAACAGCCTCGACGCCGGCGCCAGCCGCATCGAGGTGGAGATCGAAGCCGGCGGTGCGCGGCTGATCCGCGTGCGCGACGATGGCGGCGGCATCGCGCCCGATGAGCTGCCGCTGGCGGTGGCCTCGCACGCCACCAGCAAGATCGGCAGCTTCGACGACCTGGAACACGTCGCCAGCATGGGCTTCCGCGGCGAGGCGCTGGCCTCGGTGTCCTCGGTGGCGCGCTTCGCGCTCACCTCGCGCCGGCGCGAGACCGACGCCGCATTCCGCCTGGAGGTGGACGGTGGCAAGCTGCAGGCCGCGCGGCCCGCGCAGCATCCGCCGGGCACCAGCGTGGAAGTGCGCGACCTGTTCTACAACGTGCCCGCGCGCAAGAAGTTCATGCGCGCCGAACGCACCGAGTTCGCCCACATCGACGATCTGCTGAAGTCGTTGGCACTGGCGCGCGGCGGGGTGGAGTTCCGGCTCGCCCACAACGGCAAGCCGGTGCGCATCTGGAAAGCCGCACGCGACGAACAGGCGCAGTTGCAGCGCGTGGCCGAGGTGCTGGGTGAGGATTTCCCGGCGCAAAGCCTGCGCGTGGACCACGCCGCCGCCGGCATGCGGCTGTCCGGCTGGGTGGGCCTTCCCACGGCCTCGCGCTCGCAGGCGGACCAGCAGTATTTCTATGTCAACGGCCGGCTGGTGCGCGACCGCGTGGTCGCCCATGCGGTGCGCCAGGCGTATGCCGATGTGCTGTTCCACGGCCGCCATCCGGCCTTCGTGCTGTATCTCGAACTCGATCCGGCCGGTGTGGACGTGAACGTGCATCCGGCCAAGCACGAGGTACGCTTCCGCGAGCAGCGACTAGTGCACGACTTCCTGTTCCGTACCCTGCACGAGGCGCTGGCGCAGACCCGGGCGGGGCAGGTGGAGTCGCACGCGCAGGCCGACGACGGGCGCCTGCACATGAATACCGCCAGCGCCGGAGTCGCATACGCGCCCGTGCCGGGCCTGCCGGCCGTGGCCCGTGCCGCGTCGTGGCCCGCCCGCGCCGACCAGAGCCGGCTGGCGCTGGGCGTGCGCGACGAACCACTGGCAGACTACGCCACGCTGCTGGGCGAACCGCCGCGTGCGGTCTCCGTCGCCGCACCGATGCTGGCCCCCGAGGAGGGCGAGGCGCCGCCGCTGGGCTACGCCATCGCCCAGCTCAAGAGCATCTACATCCTCGCCGAGAATGCGCAGGGCCTGGTGCTGGTGGACATGCACGCCGCGCACGAGCGCATCACCTACGAAAAGCTGAAGGCCGGCCGTGTTTGCAGCAACCTGCGCTCGCAGCTGTTGCTGGTGCCGCTCAACCTCGCGGTAAGCGCGAAAGAGGCCGCGGCCGCGGAGGAGCACGCCGATGCACTGGCCGACTGGGGGCTGGAGCTGTCGCGCAGCGGCCCGTCTGGCGTGGTGGTGCGGCGCATTCCCGCCCTGCTCGAAGGCGCCGACGTGACCCGGCTCACCCGCGACGTGTTGGCGGAACTCGCCCAGCACGGCAGCTCGCGCCGCTTGCAGGAGCTGGAGAACGAGCTGCTTTCCACCATGGCCTGCCACGGCTCGGTGCGTGCCGGGCGGCGTCTGACGGTTCCCGAGATGAATGCACTGCTGCGCGAGATGGAAGCCACCGAGCGCTCCGGCCAGTGCAACCACGGACGCCCCACCTGGACGCAGCTTTCGCTGTCGGAGCTGGATCGCTTGTTCATGCGCGGGCGGTGACAGCGCTTGCTTGCCGATCCGGCATTTGGATGTCCATACTCAAGCCTTCCATTGCCGCGGATCGTCCCCATGTCGCGAATCGCCGCTTTCCTGTTTGCCTCGCTTTTCGGAGTCGTCGCCGTGTCTTTCGCTGAAACCCCGTCGTCCTACACGCATGAAATCGAACAGTGGCGCGTCGACCGCGTGGCGCGGCTCACCGGGCCAGATGGCTGGCTCAGCCTGATCGGGCTGGAATGGCTGCACGAAGGCGCGAACCGCGTGGGCAGCGCCGCGGGCAACGACATCGTGCTGAAGGCCGGCCCCGCGCACCTCGGCACCGTGACGCAGACGACGGACGGTGCGCTGCGCATCGCGCTGGACAAGGACAGCGGAGCCACCGTCGACGGCAAGTCCGTCGCCGAGGCTGCGCTGATCGACGACATACATGCCGGCGCGGACGCCGCGCCCACTACCGTGCGCTTCGGCAATGCGAACTTCTACGTGATCGAACGCGATGGCCGCATGGCATTGCGCGTGAAGGACAGCGACGCAGAGGCGCGCCGCGACTTTCTCGGTATCGACTATTTTCCGGTCGATCCGTCCTGGCGCGTCGAGGCCGACTGGGTGCCCTTCGTGCCGGAGCACGATCTCGAGATCGGCACCGCCATCGGCACCATCGACAAGGTGAAGGTGCCGGGCAAGGCAGTGTTCCACCGCGACGGCCATACCTTCGAGCTGCTGCCGTACCAGGAGGAGCCAGGTGGCGAGCTGTTCTTCGTGCTGGCCGACCGGACCTCGGGCAAGGAAACCTACGGTGCGGCGCGCTTCCTTTACGCCGCGTTGCCTGCCGGCGGCGTAACCAAGCCGGGCAAGGTGGTGCTGGATTTCAACAAGGCCTACAACCCGCCCTGCGCGTTCACGCCGTTTGCCACCTGCCCGCTGGCGCCGCCGGAGAATCGGCTGGATCTGGCGGTCACCGCGGGCGAGAAGAAGTATCGCGGCGGGCACCACTGAAAACTCCCTCCCCCAGCGGGGAAAGGGAGAGCGGCGGGCTCAGGCGCCCTTGAAGGCTGCCTTGCGCTTCTCCAGGAACGCACCGGTGCCTTCGCGCATGTCCTCGGTGGAGAACATCAGCGCGAAGCCCTGGGTCTCGAACTCCAGCCCCTGGTCAAGCGAGGTTTCGCCGCCCTGCAACACCGCGTCAAGGATGCCGGCGGCGGCCAGCGGCGCCGCGGCGGCGAGCTGGTCGGCCAGCGCGTCGACGGTCTCGTCCAGCGCTTCGGGCGCCACCACGCGGCTGACGACGCCAAGCTCGTAGGCGCGCTGTGCGTTGATGGTCGCGCCGATGAGGCAGAGTTCCAGTGCGGCACTGCGGCCGGCGAGGCGCAACAGGCGCTGGGTGCCGCCGAAGCCGGGGATCAGCCCGAGGTTGATCTCGGGCTGGCCGAACTTCGCCTTTTCGCTGGCCACGCGCAGGTGGCAGGCCATCGCCAGCTCCATGCCGCCGCCCAGCGCGAAGCCCTGGATGCGCGCGATCACCGGCTTGCCCAGTCGCTCGATGCTCGTCATCAGGCGCTGGCCGGTGCGTGAGAAACCCTGCGCCTGCACTGGCGTGTAGCCGTTCATTTCGGCGATGTCGGCGCCGGCCACGAAGGCTTTTTCGCCCGCGCCGGCCAGCACCACCGCACGTACGGCGTCGTCCTGCGCGGCTTGCGCGAAAGCGATGGTGAGCTCGTTGAGTGTGTCGCGGTTCAGCGCATTGAGCTTGTCGGGGCGGTTCACGGTGATGGTGCGTACCGCGCCGCGGTTGCCGATCTCGAGGTTGCGATAGGCCATGCTGGAAACTCCGACTGTGCCGAAACGCGCATGGTAGCAGCGGGAACCTTTACCGCTGTCGGGTTTCTCAAGGCGTGGACGCTGCATGCGCCAAGCGAAACCCTTACGATGTGGTATCCCGGAGCGGCCGCGGCATGCGGCGCGAGGCATGAGTCGCGATGGAGAACGGCATGACACGACTGCGTTGGCTGCTGCCCTGCCTGCTGCTGGCCGGCGCGGCCCATGCGCAGACCAGTCCGCAGCCGGCGGCTCCGGTGAAGCTGGACAAGTCCAAGCTCTCCTATGCGATCGGCTACCAGATCGGCAGTCAGTTCATCGATAGCCGCACCCAGGCCGGCATCCCGGAGATCGACATCGCCACCTTGCAGCGTGCGATCCAGGACGCCTACAACAAGCGGCCGCCGACCGTGTCGATGCAGGCGATGCACCAGCAGCTGAGTGCCTTCAACCAGCAGCTGCGTACCGATGCGCAAGCCGAGTTCGAGCAAGTCGCGGAGGCCAATGCGCGCAAGAGCGTCGCGTTCATGGCGCGCAACGCCAAGCAGCCCGGCGTGGTCCAGCTGCCCTCCGGCATCCAGTATTCCGTGATCAAGCGGGGCGACGGCACGGCCAGCCCCACGGTGACCAGTACGGTGGTGATCAACTACCGCGGCATGCTGGTGGATGGCACCGAGTTCGACAGCACCTGGGCGCACGGCGCGCCAGTGAGCTTCGCCGTGGACCATGTGATCTCCGGTTGGCGCGACGTGATCCCGCGCATGCACGTGGGCGACCGCTGGAAGGTGGTGATCCCGCCGCAGCTGGCTTACGGCAAGGAGGGCATGCTGCCGCGCATCGGCCCGAACGAGGCGCTGGTGTTCGATATCGAGCTGCTGGCGATCAAGCCGCCCTCGGCGGAGCAGGACTCGCCCTGATCGCGCGGGACCCTGCCGTCGGGAGCCTGTTCGATACCTCCGCATGGCCCGCGCCGGGAGCTGTTTGCGCGCAGACCAGGGAAAGACCCGGCCCTTCGGGTCGCCTTGCCGCGGCCGCCATGCGCCTGCACGCGGCTTGATCTGCCGGCCGGTGGGCTACGGCCACCTGGCAGCCAACGCGAGCCATGCGGAGATATCAAGCAGGCTCTAAAATGGTGGGACATGTCGAACGAATCGCCCGCCGAACCACCATCCCCCGCCACGCCTTGCATCGGCATCTGCCGGCTGGATTCCCAGGGCTATTGCATCGGTTGCCGCCGTACGATCGAGGAGATCGGCCGCTGGCGCGGCATGAGCGAAGCGGAGCGGCTGCGCGTGATGCGCGAGGTGTTGCCCGCGCGTGCGCATCCATGAACGATGCGCTGTTGCAGGCCTTGCGGCCACTGTCCTCGCCACCCGGCGCGCCAGGCTGGAACCACGCCGAGATGAGCGAGCTGCTGGGTAACACGCAGCGTCGGCCCGCGGCGGTGCTGATCGGCCTGCGCGAAGGCGTGCAACCGCGGCTGGTGCTCACCGTGCGCACCAATCACCTGCAGTCGCACGCAGGCCAGGTGGCGTTTCCCGGCGGCGGCACGGATCCGGGCGATGCCGACGCGCTGGCCACCGCGCTGCGCGAGAGCGAGGAGGAGATCGGCCTCGACCGCGCACTGGTGACGCCGCTGGGTTACCTCGACTGTTTCGAAACGATCAGCGGCTATTGCATCACGCCGGTGGTGGCGTGCATCGCCGCGAACGCCCAACTGCGCGCCGCACCCGCGGAAGTGGCCGAGGTGTTCGAGGTGCCGCTGGCGTTTTTCCTTGAACCGGCCAACCTGCGCCGCTATGTCATGGAATACCGTGGCCACCAGCGCGAGATGGTGGAGTTCGTGCACGGCGGGCATCGCATCTGGGGCGCCACCGCGGCGATCCTGCTCAATCTGCTGACGAGGATGGGACGCGCATGAAGACCACGCTGATTTCCGCGGCCGAACTCGCCGCCTTGCCGCCAGACGAAGTGCTGATCGTCGATTGCCGCAAAGACCTCGCCGATCCCGCGAAGGGGCGGCGCGATTACCTGGCCGGCCATATCCCGGGCGCGGTGTATGCGGAGTTGGACACCGATCTCTCTGACCTCTCGCGCCAGCCGGAAGGCCTGGGCCGCCATCCGCTGCCGTCTGCGGCGGCGTTTTCCGCCGTGCTGGCTCGCTGGGGCTGGCGGCCGGGCCTGCAGGTGGTGTGCTACGACGCGGCGAACGGCGCGCTCGCGGCCGCAAGGCTGTGGTGGCTGCTGCGCCTCGCCGGTGAATACGCCGTGGCCGTGCTCGACGGCGGTTATGCCGCGTGGCAGGCAGCGGGCCTGCCTACGGAAACCGCCGTGCCGCAACGCGCGGCGACCACGGCTGCGCTGTCGTTCGATCCTGCCCAGGTGCTGCTCGACCACACCGCGCTGCATGCTACGCCCGCGCCGTTGCTGCTCGACGCTCGCGCCGCGCCGCGCTATCGCGGCGACACCGAGCCGCTCGATCCGGTCGCCGGCCACGTGCCCGGTGCGTTGAACCGTCCGTTTGCCGACAACCTCGCCGCTGACGGCCGCTTCAAGCCGGCAACGGAGTTGAGGCACGAATTCCTAGACTTGCTCGGCACGCGCACACCGGCCGAAGTCGTGCACATGTGCGGCTCCGGCGTCACCGCCTGCCACAACCTGCTGGCGATGGAACACGCGGGGCTCGCCGGTTCGCGCCTGTATGCGCCGTCGTGGAGCGGCTGGGTCAGCGACCGTTCGCGGCCGGTGGCGACGGGTGGGGCGTGAGCGGCGGAGCTGGGTATGACCACGAAATCCCATGGCATCCGCATCGTCGGCTACGACCCGCGCTGGCGCGAGGCGTTCGCCACGCTGAACATCGAATGGCTGGAGCACTGGTTCGTGGTGGAGGACTACGACCGCGAGGTGCTCGGGAACCCTGAAGAGCACATTCTCGCGAAGGGCGGACACATCCTGTTCGCGGTCGACGAGGCGGAGCGTGCGCTCGGCACCGTTGCGCTGAAGCATGAGGGCGGCGGCGTCTACGAACTCACCAAGATGGCGGTGTCGCCCGAGGCGCGTGGTCGTGGTGTCGGTCGCCTGTTGATGGACGCGGCGCTGGGCCTGTACCGCACGCTCGGCGCACGCGAGCTGTTCCTGGAATCCAGCCGCCTGCTCGGACCTGCGCTGGCGCTGTATGAAAGCGTCGGCTTCCGCCATTACCCCGCGCCGCGCGCTGGCTCGCACTACGCGCGAGCAGACGTGCACATGATCTGGGAGCCCTGAGCGGGCTTCGTCGTTGCCCTTCGACTGTGCGGGGATCGTGAACAGGCTCTAAGCTGGCCGGCGTCCCCACGGAATCGAGAGGCGCCGCATGTCGAGACTGCTGCCGAAGACCGCCTTCGCGCTGGGCTTGTTCGCCGGCGCCACGCTGGCCACGACAGCACCCGTTCCGCCTGCCGCAACGACGCAGGTCACGGCCGAACGGATCGGTGACGGTATCGCCGCCTTCTTGCCGCCGGGCGTGACGGCCTATCCGCATTCGTTGGCGCTGCTGCGCACGCCGGAGGCCGAAGGTGCAGTGCCCGCGGACTGGCCGATCCGCCCGCGCTTCGATCGCCACGACGGCAAGACCCGCGTCACCGTGACGGTGCCGCAGGGCGCCGACCTGTACGGCACCGGTGAGGTCACCGGTCCGCTGCGCCGCAATGGCGAAAGCATCACGCTGTGGAACACCGACAACTTCGAGTACGCCAAGGACGATGGCAAGCGGCTCTACCAGTCGCATCCGTGGGTGCTGGGCGTGCGGCCGGACGGCAGCGCGTTCGGCGTGCTGTTCGATTCCACCTGGCGCGCCACGCTGGCCACTGGCAGCGACATCGTGTTCGAGTCTAGCGGGCCTGCGATGCCGGTGATCGTGATCGACCGCGCCTCGCCACAAGCCGTGCTCAAAGGGCTGGCGGAACTCACCGGCACGATGCCGCTGCCGCCGCGTTGGGCGTTGGGCTACCAGCAGTCGCGCTGGTCGTACACGCCCGATACGCGCGTGCTGCAGATCGCCGACGAATTCCGCAAACGCCGCATCCCGGCCGACGTGATCTGGATGGACATCGACTACATGGACGGCTTCCGGGTGTTCAGCTTCGACCCGAAGACCTTCCCCGACCCGAAGCGGCTCAACCGCGAATTGCACGCGCGCGGTTTCCATAGCGTGTGGATGATCGATCCGGGCGTGAAGATCGATCCCGGCTACAAGGTGTATGACAGCGGTACCGCGCAGGATGTGTGGGTGAAGGATGCGCAGGATCACGACTACCGCGGCACGGTGTGGCCGGGTGCGGTGGTCTTTCCCGATTTCACACGGCCGCAGACGCAGCAGTGGTGGTCGGACCTGTACATGGACTTCATGGCGCAGGGCGCGGATGGCGTGTGGAACGACATGAACGAGCCCTCGGTGTTCAACGTCGATGGCCAGACCATGCCGGATGACAACCGCCACCGCGGCGGCGGCGAACTGGTGCCGGGGCCGCACCTGGAATACCACAACGTGTACGGCATGCTGATGGTGCATGCCACGCGCGAAGGCATCCAGGCGGCGAACCCGGACAAGCGGCCGTTCGTGCTGACGCGCTCCAACTTCCTCGGCGGCCAGCGCTACGCGGCCACCTGGACCGGCGACAACGCCTCGACCTGGGACGACCTCAAGCTGTCGATCCCGATGTCGATCAACCTCGGCCTGTCCGGCCAGCCGTTCAGCGGTCCGGACATCGGTGGTTTCAGCGGCGTGGCCACGCCCGGGTTGTGGGCGAACTGGATCGCGGTGGGTGCGTTCTATCCGTTCTCACGCGGGCACACCATCAAGGCGCCGCAGCAGAAGGAGCCGTGGGCGTTCGGGCCGGCAGTGGAACAGACGGCACGCATCGCCATTGAGCGCCGCTACCGGTTGTTGCCTTATCTCTACACGCTATTCCGGCAGAGCTCGGTGCACGGCGTGCCGGTGATGCGGCCGGTGTTCTTCGCCGATCCGCGCGATCCGCAGTTGCGTGCCGAGCAGCAGGCCTTTCTGCTCGGCGACGACTTGCTGGTGGTGCCGGCGTTCGCGCAGCATCCGGCCTTGCCGCAAGGCATCTGGCGCACCGTATCGCTGGTCGACGGCGATCGCGCCGACCCGCTGCAGGCGACCTTGAAAGTGCGCGGCGGCGCGATCGTGCCGCTGGGGCGGATCGTGCAGGACAGCAACGAGAACTCGTTCCAGCCGTTGACCCTGCTGGTCAGCCTGGACGCGCGCGGCCAGGCGCAGGGGACGCTGTATGAGGATGCGGGCGACGGCTACGGCTATCGCCATGGCGAATACCGCCTCACCAGCTACCGCGCAGAACGGCAGGGCGACACGGTGAAGGTGAGCATCGCCGGTCGCGAGGGCCGCTGGCCGGCTGCCGCGCGGCCGCTGGTGGTGCAACTGATCACCGATGCGGGCGTGATCGCCGCGCGTGGCAAGGATGGCAAGGTCACGCTGCAGCTGCCGCGCGCGCACTGAGGCGCGCGGCAGGCACGCGGCGTCAGCCCTTCTTACCCAGCCTTGCCACCAGGGCCTGTAGCGTGGCCTGCGCCTGCGGGTGGTAGAAGCCCTCGACGAAGTCGGCGATCGGCAGTGCATTCACATCGGCCCATACGTCGATCAGGTCGGCGCGGGCGATGCGGCGCGTGGCGAGCAGGGAGTGCGGGGGGCGCGCCAGCAATTCGTCCAGCCAGACGCAAGCCCGGGTGACCACCTGGTCGATGCCGGTGGTCTCGTCGACGAAGCCGCAGGCCAGCGCTTCCTGCGCGTCGATCATCGCGCCGGCGACCAGCAGGCGTTCGGCGCGGTACGCACCTACCACGCGGCGCAGCGCGAGCTGGATGCAGTCGGGCACGATGAGGCCGACCTGCACCTCGTTCAAGCCGATCTTGTACGGCCCCTGCGCCATCACGCGGTAGTCGCACATCAGTGCCAGCACTGCGCCACCGGCGGGGCTGTGGCCGGTGATCGCGGCGACCACCGGTACCGGTGAGCAAACCAGTGCGGAGGCAGTGACGAAAAATTCGTGCCAGAAGGCGTACACGCTGTCGCGATCCGCCCGCAGCAGGGCGGGCACGTCCACGCCGGCGGAGAACATGCCGGGTACGCCGGACAACACGATGCCGCGCGCGCCGCCGTCGATGGCGCCGGCCAGCGCCGAGCGCAGCGTCTGCAACAGCTCCAGGTTGAGCGCGTTGACCGGCGGGCGCACCAGCTGGATCTCGGCGATGGCGTCGTGCTGGATGACTTCGAGCATGGGATGGTCCTCGATTACGGTTGCGGATGCTGGTCCGCGGTCCAGCTGTAGTGCACGGCATAGTCCAGCACGGTCTTGCCGTTGGCTGGCACGTTCACGCGGAACTCCAGCGTGTCGGTGGTCTGCTTGCTGGGCTTCTGGCTGGACGAGGCCAGCTGCCACTCGCGCCAGCGGTTGGGATGTTCGCGCACGGTGACGGTGCGTGTGCTGTCGCCGGCGTTCGTGAGCGTGATGCGGAAGGCTTCGTCCAGCGTGCGACCGGTCTGATCCGCGTGGAAGGCGGTGCGCTCGCGTTCGGCGCGCAGATCGAACGCGCTGCCCAGGGTGATGGTGGCGTCGCCGCCCTTGGGCGTGTCCTCGATGCGGCCTTCGCCGATGAACTGCGGCGTGCCGTGGCTGTCCTGCGCGAGCACACGCAGGTAGCCCGCGGGCAGGCTGTCGAAGGCGGTGAGCTTGAGCGTGCTGACGATGTTGCCGGTGCCCGATCCGCCGTTGAAGTCGCGGCCCACCATGGGCTGCGGCGGCATCCAGGTGCCGCCGTTTTCGTCGAGGTTGATGCGTTCGCAGCTCACGTCGCGCGTGGCGTACAGCGGCACCTGGCTGACGCTGCCGTCGGGCAGGTTCACCGGCGCGGGCAGGGTGTAACTGCGGTAGTTGTCCATCTGCGCCTGCTGCGGCATCGGCGCGGCGGCGAAATTGTTGGCCTTCGCCATCATCATCACCGGACGCGGGCCGGAGGCCTTGGCGAAGTTCGGCTCACCGGCGATCAAGGTGAGCTTGGCGTCGTGCCAGTCGCGGCCGCTGCGGTTGGCGATGCTGGCGCGCGATTCGAACCGCATGCGGCAGCCATCGCCGGGCTGCAGCGTGGCGACATAGGCAGCGCGCCAGCCGAGGCCTGCAGTGGGGTAGCTGAGCGCCGCCTCGGTGTCGCCGCCGCGGGCCGCGTCGATGCGCAGGCGCAGGCTGGAGCCGGTAGGGAAGTCGCCGCTGCTGACGCGCACGCCGGCGTACTGGCGGATCCAGCTGGTGCCGGTGGCGCTGCCGATCATCAAGCCGTCGTCGGCCGCTCGCAGCAAGGTGCCGGTGGCGAGCGTCTGGCCGCTGTCGCCCAGTACGCTGACTTCGCGGCCGATCAGTCCGGTCAGCGCGGCGCTGGTGCCCTGGCCCAGCAGCAGGCGCTGCGAGACCACTTTCGCATTGCCGCCGGGGAAGCCCAGCGCCAGTGCTTCGGCATCGAGATGGTCGGGCAGGTTGCCCAGGGTAACGTCCTGCAGGCCGGGCTTGAGCGTGAGCGCGCGTTGCTCGCGAATCACGGCGTAGCCATCGTCGACATTGCCGTCGCCGCTGCTCGCGTACAGCGCGGCGCTGTCGCTGCGGTACAGCGTGATGTCGGCGCCGCTCGCGGCGGGCGTCGCCGCGCCGGCGGGTGCGGCGAGGGCGATTCCGGCGACGCAGGCCAGCGCGAGGGCGGACAGGGCGGGCTGGTTCATGGGGGAGCTCCTGAGGGGGACAGGGTTGCGGCGGAGATCATGCACTGTCCGCGCACCAGGTTGGCGGACTCCGTCTGCCGGCGTCCCGCATCCGTTCATCGTCGTTGCGTAGCGGTACCGTAATGCAAGACGTCGGATATCTCGGCCGTGGCCTTGCACAACGCCTCGACGGTGCGCTGCCGCGTCTGCGCCGAGGCGCGCTGCTCGATGAAAGGCACGGTGAGCGCGCACACGGCGCGGCCATGCTGGAGCACGGGCGCCGAGATATCGGTGACTGCATCCACCACGTGGCTGCGTGCGCAGGCATGGCCCTGGCTGCGCACCTGGGCCAGTTGGCGGATCAGCTTCTTGCGGTCGAGATCGGACTCCTGGCTGGCGATGATGTCCAGCCAGTGCTCGCGCACCTGTTCGTCCTGGAAGGCCAGCAGCACGTGGCCGGAGGTGGACTGGGACATCGGGCGACGGTGGCCGATGCGCACCACCAGGGCGATCTCGCCCGGCGGGTCGGCCCGGGCGATCACCACGATCTGGTCGCGCGACGGCACCACCAGGTGGCAGGCCTGTTCGGTGGTTTCGGCGAGCCGGTGCATCACCGGCAGGGCCGCCTCGATGGCGCTCTTCACCGGTGGCTGCTCCATCGCCAGGCGGAACAGCCGCGGCGTGATGCAGTAGCCGCCGTCGCCTTCGGCGCGAGCCAGGTAGTCGCGCTCTTCCAGCACCTGCAGCATGCGGAAGATCTCGCCGCGCGAGCGGCCCACGCCTTCGGAGATTTCCACGATGCTGAGCGGCTTGTGCGCGCTGGCCAGCAGCTCGAGGATGTCCAGGCCCTTGTCTAGCGCCGGGGCGCGGTATTTGGGAGCGGGTTTCGTCATGATCCAGCTAGCTTGCCGCATGCCGGGGCAGTCGTCATGTGTGAGGGTATGTTGCAGCGCGTCTTTGCGCTGGTGAATAACTGTTTCATATTTGCACTGCCGTGTCCGGCATGCGCGAGCTGCAACGGGAGATCGGGGTGGATGCACGAATGACGACGGAATATCCGGCCACGCCGGCCAACGCTGCACCGCAAGGCATCCAGCGCTGGCTGCCACTGTTCCTGATCGTGGGCTTGTTCTTCCTGTGGGGCGCCGCGAACAATCTCAACGACGTGCTGATCGCACAATTCAAGATGGCCTTCGTGCTGGACGATTTCCAGGCCGGGCTGGTGCAGAGTGCGTTCTACCTCGGCTATTTTCTGGTGGCGATGCCTGCGGCGATGTTCATGCGCCGCTACGGCTATAAAGAGGCGGTGGTGGTGGGCCTGGTGCTGTATGGCGCGGGTGCATTGCTGTTCTGGCCGGCGGCGGAGCTGCGCACCTACGGCATGTTCCTGTTCGCGCTGTTCGTGATCGCCACCGGACTGGCTTTCCTGGAAACCTCGGCGAACCCGCTGATGACCGTGCTGGGACCGCGCGAAGGGGCGGCGCGCCGGCTCAACTTCGCACAGGCGTTCAACCCGCTGGGCTCGATCGCCGGTGTATTGATCGGCAAGCATTACATCCTGGCGGGCGTAGAGCACACGCCTCAGCAACTGGCCGCGATGAGCGCCGCCGAACGCGCCGCCTACTACACGGCGGCGACGCATGCGGTGCAGTGGCCCTACCTCTGCATCGGCCTGGTGGTGCTGGCCTGGGCCGTGCTGGTGCTGGTGATGCGCTTCCCCGCGGTGGCCGCGCCACATGTGCTGACCACGCGCGCCACCGGGCACGACGGCGCGCTGGCGCGTTTGCTGCGCGACCGCGGTTTCACCAGTGCGATGGCGGCGCAGTTCTTCTACGTGGGCGCGCAAGTCGGCGTGTGGAGCTACACCATCCGCTACGTGCAGGCGACGATGCCCGGTACCTCGGCGCACACGGCGGCGAACTTCATCCTCGCGGCCCTGGGATGTTTCATGGCCGGCCGTTTCGTAGGCACGGCGCTGATGAACTACCTGGCGCCGGTGCGCCTGCTGTTGGCGTTCGCCGCGATCAACGTGGTGCTGACCCTGTACGCGCTGCTGTATCCGGGCATGGGCGGCGCCTGCGCGCTGGTCGCCTGCAGCTTCTTCATGTCGGTGATGTACCCGACCATCTTCGCGCTGGGCGTGGAGGGCATGGACGACGACGAACGCAAGCTCGGCTCGGCGCTGCTGGTGATGACCATCATCGGCGGCGCGGTGTTGACCGCGGCGATGGGCGCGGTGTCCGACCGGGCCGGCATCGCGCGCGCGCTGAGCGTGCCGGCGCTGAGCTTCGTCGTGGTGATGTGGTTCGCCTGGCGGCGTTTGCCGCGTGGCGGAAAGGCGGGTGCCTGATGCCGCGTCGCTACTACGCCCTGGATTTGCGCGACGACGCGGCGGCCATCGCCGAGTACGAGGGCTGGCACCGGCCCGGCGTGGTCTGGCCGGAAATCGTCGCCTCGATCCGCGCCGCCGGCATCGAGGACATGGAGATCTTCCGCACCGGCAACCGGCTGGTGATGGCGGTGCAGGTGCCCGACGGCTACGACGCCGCGGGGAAGCAGGCTGCGGACGCCGCCGACCCACGGGTGCAGGCGTGGGAGCAGCTGATGGACCGCTACCAGCAGCGCCTGCCCTGGGCGAGGCCGGGCGAGAAATGGGTGCCGATGCGCGCGATCTTCTCGCTCACGGAAGCGCTGGCCGCTTGCGATGCGGTGGATCCGGACGCGGGTCAGTAGCGATCTGGCGCCGCGGAGGGGTCATTCCTTGGTCGTGACGACCAGCACGGTGTCGTTCGGATCGAGCGGCCTGGCCGGTAACTGCACCTCGAGTCGGGTGCCATGCTGGGTGAACTTGAGCGGGGTGTGCTTCGGATCGGCCAGCAGGTAGGCGCCGGTGGCGTGGACGTTGGCGTCGGCGACGTGGAACGAAGTGCCGGGCCATTCGAACAGATGGACGTAGACCTTGCCGGGACGGCGGGTGGCGCGCCAATCCCAGGTGGGCACCCACACGGGCTTGCCGTCGGCATCCTTCTGCGTGGCCGAGTAGCTACCGTGCGGGTCGGCGAACGGCGTGGGAGCAGTGCCGTAGATCGATTCGCCGTTGACCTTGAGCCACTGGCCGATGGCTTGCAGGCGTTCGGCCTCGGCCGCCGGGATCACGCCGTGCGCGTCAGGTCCGACGTTGAGCAGGTAGTTGCCACCCTTGCTGGCGATGTCGACCAGGTTGTGCAGCAGCACCGAGGTGGACTTGAAACCGGTGTCGGCAGACTTGTAGCCCCAGGTGTCGTTGATCGTCATGCAGGTCTCCCAGTCCTTGCCGGGAAAGCCCTGCGGCGGGATGCGCTGCTCGGGCGTCTCGGTGTCGCCCGGATAGCCGCCGCCCAGCCGGTTGTTCCAGATCAGCTGCGGGTACTGGTTGAGCAGCTTCACGATCTCGGAAGCCAGTTGCGGCGTCATCTCGCTGGTGGGGGTGTCGAACCACAGCACCGCGGGGTGGTACTTCGTCAGCAGTTCCTTGATCTGCGGGATCGCCTTGGTGTGCAGGTAGGTGGCGAAGTCGCCGTCCTGTGCCTTGTCCCAGTGGCCGCCGATCGCGGCGGCGCCCGGAGCGGTCCAGTCCTGATCCTGCGAGTAGTAGACACCAAACTTGATGCCTTGCCGCTTGGCCTCGTCGGCCAGTTCGCGCAGCGGGTCGCGCTTGAACGGCGTGGCGTCGACGATGTTGAAGGCGTTCGCCTTCGAGTCGTACATCGCGAAGCCGTCGTGGTGCTTGGCGGTGATCACGATGTACTTCATGCCCGCAGCCTTGGCCAGCGACACCCAGGTGTGGGCGTTGAACCGGGTCGGGTCGAACTGCGCGGGCAGCTGCTTGTATTCGGCCACCGGGATGCGCGCGTCGTGCATGATCCATTCGCCCGCGCCGTCTACCGGGTTGCCGTGCCACACGCCCGCCGGCACCGAGTACACGCCCCAGTGGATGAACATGCCGTAGCGTGCCGCGCGCCACCAGGCCATGCGTGCGTCGCGCTGCGCCGGTGTCTCGGTGTCCTGGATTGCCGTGACCGGATGCGTGCCGGTGTTCGCCGGCGCTGCGGCGTGCGCCATGGCGCAGGCCGAGGCAAGCGCGATGGCGAGGGCGGATTTCACGAGGCGGTACGGCAGGTTCATCACGCTGCTCCAGTTGATCAGGATTGCCACACCACGCCATGCGGGAAGGCGTAGTCGCGCAGCGAGGCTTCCTTCATCTCCGCGGAAAAGCCCGGTGCCGAAGGCGCGATGTAACGACCTTCGCGGATCACCACCGGATCGATGAAGTGCTCGTGCAGGTGGTCGACGAATTCGATGGCGCGGTCTTCCTTCTGGCCGGTGATCGCGACGAAGTCGGCCATCGCCAGGTGTTGCACCAGTTCGCACAGGCCCACGCCGCCGGCGTGCGGGAACACGCGCACGCCGAACTTGGCCGCCAGCAGCAGGATCGCCAGGTTCTCGTTGACGCCGCCCACACGGGCTGCATCGATCTGCACCAGGTCCACCGCTCCAGCCTGGAACAGCTGCTTGAACATCACCCGGTTGTGGGTGTGCTCGCCAGTGGAAACCGGCATCGGCGCGACCGCGCGGCGGATCGCCGCGTGGCCGAGAATGTCGTCGGGGCTGGTCGGCTCCTCGATCCAGGCAATGTCGAATGCGATGAGCTGCTTCAGCCACGCGATGGCATCGGGCACGTCCCAGCGCTGGTTGGCGTCGATGGCGATGGCAATGTCCGGGCCGACCGTCTCGCGCGCGAGGCGGCAGCGCCGCACGTCGTCCGCCGCGTTGAGGCCTACCTTGAGCTTGATCGTGCGGAAGCCGTCGGCGACCGCTTCGTGGGCCAGCCGCTGCATCTTTTCGTCGCTGTAGCCCAGCCAGCCCGGCGAGGTGGTGTAGGCAGGGTAGCCTTCGGCCAGCAACTGTTCGATGCGCTGCTGCCGGTGCGGCACGGCAGCGCGCAGGATAGCCAGCGCCTCGTCGCGCGTGAGTGCGTCGCTGAGGTAGCGGAAGTCGATGGCGGCGACGATTTCCTCCGGCGACAGCTCGGCGATGTAGCGCCACAACGGCTTGCCGGCGAGGCGTGCAGCGAGATCCCACGCGGCGTTGATCACCGCGCCGATCGCCATGTGCATCACGCCCTTCTCGGGGCCGAGCCAGCGCAGTTGCGAATCGCCGACGAGGCGTTGGGCGAAGCCGCCGAGGTCGCTGACGATGGCGTCGACGGAGAGGCCGGCGACATGCTCGGCCAGCGCAGCCAGCGCGGCGGTCTGCACGTCGTTGCCGCGGCCGATGGTGAACACGAAGCCGTAGCCGCACAGGCCCGGATGATCGGTGCGCAGCATCACGCAGGCGGCCGAATAGTCCGGGTCGGGATTCATTGCATCCGAGCCGTCCAGTTCGCGCGAGGTGGGAAAGCGCACGTCGAGCGTGTCCAGCGCGACGACGCGCGCAGCACGAGCATCAGAAGCGGGGGTCGCATGGTTCATGCCGACACCGCGTCGTCGTAGGCGATCGTGCGCTGGCGCTGCCGGCCCAGGCCGTCGATGCCCAGCTCCATCACGTCGCCGGGGCGCAGATATACCGGCGGCTTCTGGCCCAGGCCCACGCCGGGCGGCGTGCCGGTGCTGATGATGTCGCCGGGCTGCAGGCTCATGTAGCGGCTGATGTAGCTCACCAGTTCGGCCACGCCGAAGATCATGTTGCGGGTGTTGCTCTGCTGGTAGCGGTGGCCATTCACCTCCAGCCACAGCGCGAGGTCCTGCGGGTCGGCCACTTCGTCGGCAGTGAGCAGCCAAGGCCCGATCGGGCCGAAGGTGTCGCAGCCCTTGCCTTTCGTCCACTGGCCGCCGTGTTCGAGCTGGAACGCGCGCTCGGAGAGGTCGTTCACCACCAGGTAGCCGGCGACGTGCTTGAGCGCGTCCTTGGCGCTTACATGGCGCGCGGTGTCGCCGATCACCACGCCGAGTTCCACTTCCCAGTCGGTCTTGACCGAATCCTTGGGGATGATCACGTCATCATTCGGCCCCATGATGGCGCTGGTGGCCTTCATGAACAGGATGGGCTGCTCAGGTATCGCCGCACCGGTCTCCGCGGCGTGGTCGCTGTAGTTCAGGCCCACGCAGATCATCTTGCCGGTATGCGCCACCGGCGCGCCGTAGCGTGGCGTACCGGCGACTTCCGGCAACGAGGCCTGGTCGATCACCGCGAGCCGCGCGCGGCCGGCACGGACCAGCGCGCCGGCATCGATATCGCCGACATGGGCGGAGAGGTCGCGCAGCTTGCCCTGCGCGTCGATCAGGCCGGGCCGCTCCTGGCCGGGTGCGCCGTAACGGACGAGTTTCATGGAAGTGTCCCGTGCTCAGTTGGACCAGCCGCCATCCACGACGTGGGTGGTGCCGGTAGTAAAGGAGGATTCGTCGGAGGCGAGATACAGCGCGAGTGCGGCGATTTCTTCCGGCGTGCCGAGGCGGCCCATCGGCTGGCGGTCGGTGAAGCTCTTCCACACCGCCTGCTCGTCGCCGCCCAGCGCACGCACGCGATCGGCCAACGAAGGTGTTTTCACCGTGCCGGGGCAGATCGCGTTGCAACGCACGCCGCGCGCCACGTAGTCGGCGGCGATCGAGCGGGTGAGGCCGATCACCGCGGCCTTGGTGGTGCCGTAGGCGAAGCGGTTGGGCACGCCCTTGATGCTGGACGCCACCGAGGACATGTTGATGATGCTGCCGCGGCCGTGCTCCAGCATCGCCGGCAGCACCGCGCGGCACAGCCAGAACATGCCGTCCACGTTGATGCGGAACGAGCGCTGCCAGGCGTCGTCGTCGGTGTCGAGGATGGTGCCTGCGTGCACGTAGCCGGCGCAGTTGAACAGCACGTCGAACGGCGCGTTGGCCTCGATCAGCGCACGGATGGCGGCGTTGCTGGTGACGTCCAGCGTCTGCGTGCGGATGGCCGGTTGTTCCTGTGCGAGGCTGGCCAGCGCCGCGGCGTCGATGTCGGTGGCCAGCACCTCCGCGCCTTCGCGCGCGAAAGCGAGGGCGGTGGCGCGGCCGATACCGGCGCCGGCCGCGGTAACGAGGGCGTGCTTGCCTTGCAGCCGGGCGCTCATGGGCGTGCTCCGTGGACGGTGAGGTGGTTCATGCGGGGGCTCCTGCAGAAGCGGGGAAATCGGGTGCGCGTCGCGGCCGGTAGAACGCCAGCGCGTTGCGGCTGAAGATGCGCTCCAGCGCGTGGGGGGCGTGCCGTTGCGCGAACGCGCGGGCCAGTTCCAGCCAGTGCGCATAGCTGTCGCGCAGCGTGAGTACCGGCCAATCGCTGCCCCAGATCAGGCGCCCGGGGCCGAAGCTCGCAAACAGATGCTCGACATACGGATCGAGCGCGTTGGTCGGCGCGCCGGGCGCAAGCTCGGTCAGCAGGCCGGAGAACTTGCAGCAGAGCTTGGGCAGCTCGGCCAGCTCGCGGATCGGCTGGGCCCAGGCGTCGAAGTGGCCATGCGCGATGTCCGGCTTGCCGGCATGGTCGAGCACCACGCGCAGCTCGCGTTCGCGTCGCAGCCGGCGCTGCAACGCCGGCAGCTGCGGCGGACGCACCAGGGCATCGAAGGCGAGATCGTGCGCTTGCAGGCTATCGAAGGCCGCGTCGAGTTCCGGGCGTGCCAGCCAGTCGGGATCGGGGTGGTCCTGCGCCATCGGTCGCAGGCCGAGCAACAGGCCGTCGCCGTCGCGCGCCAACGTGTGGATGCGCGCAGCCACGTCCGGCGCCTCGAAATCCACCCAGCCGACCACGCCGAGGATGCTGCGGTCGGTGCGGGCCAGCTCGAACAGGTAGCGCGTTTCCGCTTCGCTCGCCGCCGCCTGCACCAGCACGCTGCCGGCCACGCCGGCGGCGCTGCGCTGCGCTTGCAGGTCGATGGGCAGGTAGTCGCGTTGCAGCGAAACAGGCGCGTCATGCAGCCAGATGTAGTCGCCGCGATCCACGCACCAATAGTGCTGGTGGGCGTCGATCAGCTGCATGGCGTACTCGCGCTGGCGTCGAGCAGGCCGGCCTGGCGCAGTCCGTCCCATAGCGCGGGCGGCAGGGGGGCGTGCATGCGTTGCACGGCGCTGTCGACTTCCACGGGCGAACGCAGGCCGCACACCACGGTGGCGACGGCGGGATGGGCCAGTGGGAACTGCAGCGCGGCGGCGCCGACCGTGACGTCAAAACGCCCGCAAAGCTCGTAGTAGCGCTGGGCGCGCGCACGCGTCGCGGCATCGGCCGGGGCGTAGTTGTAGGTGGCGCCGGGTGCGTCGTCGGCGCCCAGCAGGCCGGAGTTGTACGGGCCGGCGGCCATCACGGCGACGTTGCGCCGCACGGCTTCCGCCATCAGCTGCGCGCTGTCGCCCTGCTCGAACAAGGTGTAGCGGCCGGCCAGCATGACGACGTCCAGCGCGAACGCCGGCATCACCTGCAGGCACACCTCTTGTTCGTTGACACCCAGGCCGATGGCGCCGCAGACGCCCTGGCTGCGCAACTCGGCCATGGTCGGCAGCGCTTCGTCCAGCGCCTGGCGCAGGACGGCTGGATGCTGCGCGCCGTGGGTCAGCGCGCCGATGTCGTGCAACAGCAGGATCTCGATGTGGTCGGTGCCGAGCCGGCGCAGGCTGGATTCCACCGAGCGCAGGATGCCGTCGCGGCTGTAGTCGAACACGGCCTGCCGTCCCTGCACCGCGAAGCCGTCGTCGGGCGCCGGCTGGCTGTCGTCGGCGTCCAGCAGCAGGCGGCCGACCTTGGTCGACAAGCTGTAGTCGGCGCGTGGAATACCCGCCAGCGCCGTGCCGAGGCGGGTCTCGCTGAGGCCGTAGCCGTAGTAAGGCGCCGTATCGAAATGGCTGACGCCGAGTTGCCAGGCGTGTTGCACCGTGTCGATGGCGTCGGCGTCCGTCACGCCGGCATATAGATTGCCGATCGGCGCGCCGCCAAAGGAGAGCCGCGGCAGCCGGCGGGTCGCCTCGCGTCCCGGCGTCCCCGTGGAGTGGGGCTGTGCGGCGTCTGCGCTGGCATGCGTCATGTCTTCATCCTGCGCTGCGTGGTGTCGCCGGGCGCGTTGCCTGCCCGGCCGGGCGGCGTGATCGAGGCTGCGCCTTAGTGCGCAGCCTTGTACATCGGAGCTTGCACGTTAGTGTGCACATATGAAACGATGATTTACAAGTGAGTATGTGTGCCGACGCCACGGACTCCAGGCATCGGCAAACCACCGGGGTAATCCCCGGTTCCCGGCTGCCGCCATGCGCCGGATATGCGCCATGGCCGCCGGCTCCGTCCGACCGACGAGGGGATGCATTGATGTCGAAGATCCTTGCGCGATACCTGCTGGGCCTGTCCACACTTCTTCCGGCGCTGGGCATGGCGGCCGGTGTCTCGATTGTTCCAGAGCCGCAGCACCTGCAACTGGAGCAAGGCAGCTACCGGCTGGACGCTCGCACCCGCGTGGATGCACCGAAGGACGCCCGCAGCCGCGAGATCGCCGCCTTCCTGCGCGAGGCGATCCGCGCGCAGACCGGGATCGCGGTGCGCGAAGGCGCCGCCGCGCACGGCATCGTGCTGAAGCTCGATCCTGCCGTACAGGGCGACGAGGCCTACCGGCTCGCGGTGACGCCGGAGCGGGTCACCATCAGCGCGTCCACCGGCAAGGGCTTGTTCTGGGGCGTGCAGACGCTGCGCCAGCTGCTGCCGCTCGGGAAGGCCGCGCGCGTGGAGATTCCCGCCGTGCATATCGAGGACGTGCCGGCCTACGCCTGGCGCGGCGTGATGCTGGATGTCAGCCGGCATTTCTATCCGGTGAGTTTCGTCGAAAAGCAGCTCGACCTGCTCAGCTATTACAAGATCAACACCTTCCACTGGCATCTCACCGACGACCAGGGCTGGCGCATCGAGATCAAGCGCTATCCGAAACTCACCAGCGTCGGTGCATGGCGCACCGAGTCGGATGGCACGCGCTACGGCGGTTTCTACACCCAGACGCAGATCCGCGAAGTGGTGAACTACGCGCGCCAGCGCAACATCACCGTGATCCCCGAGATCGAGATGCCGGGCCATAGCGTGGCCGCGATCGCGGCCTACCCCGAGCTGTCGTGCGACAAGAAGCAGGTGGCGGTGACCACGGCCTGGGGCGTGCACAAGAACATCGACTGCGTGGGTGACGAAGGCACCTTCACCTTCATCGAGAACGTGCTGGACGAAGTACTGCCGCTGTTCCCGTCGCAGTACGTGCACATCGGCGGCGACGAGGTGCCGAAGGATCGCTGGCACGACTGCGCTTCCTGCCAGGCGCTGATGCACAAGCAGGGCCTGAAGGACGAAGAGGGCTTGCAGAGTTACTTCATCAAGCGCATCCAGCATTGGCTGGAAGGCAAGGGCAAAACCCTGGTCGGCTGGGACGAGATCCTCGAGGGCGGTGCCGACACGCAGGCGGTCATCGAAGCCTGGCGCGGCGCGGACGAACAGGCCAAGGCGCTGGCGAACGGCAATCGCGTGGTGGTCGCCGGGCCGTTCTACATCGACCATGCGCTGGATTCGCTGACGGTGAAGGACGTGTTCCATACCGACATTGCCAACGACAGCGGTGCAAGCGACGCGAAGACGGATGCCGCGGTGTTCGCGGCGCATCGCCCGCAATTGCTGGGTGCCGAAGCGCCGCTGTGGAGCGAGCGTGCGAACCCGTACAACGCCGAATCCAAGCTGTATCCGCGCGTGCTGGCCTTTGCAGACAACTTGTGGCGCGGCAACGCACACGACGATGCGGCCTGGGCGGATTTCCAGCAACGCCTGCAGGCACAGTATCCGCGGCTGGATGCATGGCAGGTAGCGTATGGCCCCGAGGATCGTGCGGTGGTCCAGTACGCGCTGACCGCCGACGCGCAAGGTAATTGGCAGCTGCGCGCGCTGCGCGGCTTCGACGACCTGGCGAACCATTACACCCTGGACGGCAGCACGCCCACCGCCAGCTCGCCGCCGTTCACCGGCTCGGTGGCGCTGCATCATGCCGGCACGCTCAAGGTAGTGCCGTTCCGCAAGGGGCTGCGCTACGACAATCCGACGGTCTTCACCTTGGTGGACAACCTTGCCACCGGCAAGCCGTTGACCCTGACCCAGCCGGTGTCGCCGAAGTACGCGCCCGCCACCGCCTTGACGGATGGCGTGCTGGGCGGCGACGACTTCCACAACGGGCAATGGTCGGGTTGGAACGACGCCGATGTGGACGCCGCCATCGACCTGCAGAAGCCCACGGCGATCCATGCGATTACGATGGATTTCCTGCAGGACTCCGGCTCGCGCATCCTGCCGCCGCGCACTGTGAGCTTCGAGGTTTCCGACGACGGGAAGCACTGGAACACGATCGATACCGAGCAGCCGAAGGCTGACGTGATGGACTCGACCGCACATCAGTTCCACGTGACGTTCAAGGCGGGCAAGCCGTTGGGCGCACGCTACGTCCGCGTTGTGGCGAATCGCTACACCGCGGTGCCGGCCGGCTTCCCGGACGGCGCCACGAACACCTGGTTGTTCGTGGACGAGATCCTGGTGAAGTAGGACGGGCCGCGCGTGTAGCGAGGTCAGGATCATCCAAGCATGCGCCGATCGTCTCCGGCAGACTGACAGGATCAGGCTGCGGAGGCGATCGGGCATGTCGGCTGCATCGGGAATCAGTATTGCGTCGGCGCGCTTTCCCGCGGACGGCGACGTGGTGCGCGAGCTGTTCGCGGAATATGCGGACAGCCTCGGCATCGATCTTTCCTTTCAGGGCTTCGCGGCGGAGCTGGCGCAACTGCCTGGCAAGTACGCGCCGCCGCAGGGCGACATCCTGATTGCCCGCGATGCCACGGGTACGGTGTTGGGTTGCGTGGGATTGCGGCCGACGGCGATGGCGGGCACGGCCGAGATGAAGCGTCTGTACCTGCGCCCTGCCGCGCGCGGACAGGCGCTGGGGCGTGGGCTGGCGGAGGCGGCCATCGCACGCGCCCGCGAGGCGGGTCATGCGCGCATGGTGCTGGACACGCTGGCCGCCATGGATGCCGCAAGGCACCTGTACGCGGCACTGGGCTTCCGCCCGGTGCCGCCGTATTACGACAACCCGCTGCCGGGCACCTTGTACATGGCGCTGGAACTGAGCTGAGGCAGCTTCACGCGGCAGCGGCCCAACCGCTGCGGAAGGCGGCCGGAGTCATGCCATAGGTGCGGACGAACTCGCGATTGAGGTGTGCCTGGTCATAGAAGCCGGCTGCCAGGGCGGCCTCCGCCACGGGCGTCTGCCGGCGCAGCAGCGCTTTCGCCCGGTGCAGGGCGAGCAGCACGTGGAAGTTGTGCAGGCTGCTGCCGGTCTCGCGGCGGAAGGCGCGAGACAGATAGCCTTCGGACACCGCGCAGCTTCGCGCGACGGCGGCGACATCGGTGCGCAGCGAGGGGCGCTGCGCCAGCAGTGCGGCGGCCTGGGCGGCCATCGAGGCGGTTCTGCGCGCCGTCGTGTGGGATGCCGCCGCGAAGCGCGAGACGAAGGCCCAGCCCTGTCGATCCACTGGTTCGAAGCGATGGACGACGCCAGCCGGTACTACCAGCGTGTCGCCGGCGGCGACTTCGCGGCAACCATCGGGCAACCGCAGCCGGGCGCGACCGGCGAGCACACGAACGATCTCGTCGCCGGCGTGGAAGTGCAGGCGAAAGCGCCAGGCATGGCGCTCTCCCGCGATGCTCTCTACCGGCTCGTCCGCGTCGCGGCTGACCGCGAATGCGGTGCGGACAAGAGCAGGGAGGTCGCGCATGGCAGCTGCCGGCCTAGCCGGCTGAGGCGCGGATCGCGTCCGGCAGCGGCACCGGTTTGCCAGTGGCGGGGTCCATCCACACCATCACCACATGGCCGTCGCAGTAGAGGATGCCGGCATCGGCAGCGTCCACCAGGCGGTGGGCGATGGTCATGGAGCTGCTGCCGACGCGCTCGCAGTACAACTGCACGTGCAAGTGCGCGGGCCACTCGATCGGGCGACGGTAGTTGAGCTGCACGGCGGCCATCACCGGCATGCTGTGCTCGTCGAACCACGGGCCGGGCACGTGCTTCAGCCACTGCAGCCGCGCCTCCTCGAGGAAGGTGAGGTAGTTCGAATTGTTGACGTGGTTGAAGGCATCGAGGTCGCGCCAGCGCACGGCAATGTCGGCCGTGAACAGCGCGAGCGGTGCGGCCTGCGCCGCGTCGGGAGCTGCTGGCGCCGCGGCGGCGGGTTCGGCTTTCTTGCCGCGGCGCGCTGGCTTGGGCAATGCGTTGTCGGTCTTGCTCATGAGCTCTTCTTCTTTTTTCCGCGCATCGGCTTGTGTTTGTCGGCCGAAGCGATGTGCTTGAGGGTGGTCTTGTCGCGCTTGGCGGCGGCTTTGGCGGGGCGCGCCGGCTTCAGGTGCGGCGCGAGGAAATGACCGGTGTGCGAGCCGGGCGTGGCAGCCACGGTCTCCGGCGTGCCGGCGACCAGGATGCGGCCGCCGCCGCTGCCGCCCTCGGGACCGAGGTCGACGATCCAGTCGGCGGTCTTGATCACGTCGAGATTGTGCTCGATCACCACCACGGTGTTGCCCTGGTCGACCAACTGGTGCAGCACGTCGAGCAATTGCTCGATGTCGTGGAAGTGCAGGCCGGTGGTGGGCTCGTCGAGGATGTACAGCGTGTTGCCGGTGTCGCGCTTGCTGAGCTCCTTGGAGAGCTTCACGCGCTGTGCCTCGCCGCCGGACAGCGTGGTCGCGCTCTGGCCGAGCTTGATGTAGTCCAGGCCTACCGCGCGCAGCGTGTCCAGCTTGCGCGCGATGGTGGGCACGTTCTCGAACAGCTTGAGCGCATCCTCCACCGTTATGCCGAGCACGTCGGCAATCGTGTGGCCCTTGTAGTGGATCTCCAGCGTCTCGCGGTTGTAGCGCTTGCCATGGCAGACGTCGCAGGGCACGTAGACGTCGGGCAGAAAGTGCATCTCCACCTTCAGCATGCCATCGCCTTCGCAAGCCTCGCAGCGGCCACCGCGCACGTTGAAGCTGAAGCGGCCCGGCTCGTAGCCGCGCGCGCGCGCCTCGGGCACCTGGGCGAACAGCTCGCGCAGCGGGGTGAACAGGCCGGTATAGGTCGCGGGATTGGAGCGCGGCGTGCGGCCGATCGGCGACTGGTCGATGTCCACCACCTTGTCGAACAGCTGCAAGCCTTCCGACGATTTGTACGGCGCAGGTTGCGCGCTGGCACCGTTGAGTTCGGCGGCGGCAAGGCGGAACAAGGTGTCGTTGACCAGGGTTGATTTGCCCGAGCCGGAGACGCCGGTGACGCAGGTGAACAGGCCGGCCGGAATCGCCAGATCCACGTTCTTCAGGTTGTTGCCGTTGGCGCCGTGCAGGCGCAGCCAGTACGCGTCGTCGTTGGGTTGGCGACGCTGCTTCGGCACCTCGATGGCGCGTTCGCCGGACAGGAACTGGCCGGTGACGGAGCGCTTGGAGGCAAGGATGTCCTTCACCGAGCCCTGGGCCACTATCTCGCCGCCGTGCACGCCGGCGCCGGGGCCGATGTCGAGCACATGGTCAGCCATGCGGATGGCGTCCTCGTCGTGCTCGACCACGATCACCGTGTTGCCGAGGTCGCGCAGGCGGGTGAGCGTGCCGAGCAGGCGTTCGTTGTCGCGCTGGTGCAGGCCGATGGACGGCTCGTCCAATACGTACATCACGCCAACCAGGCCGGCGCCGATCTGCGATGCGAGGCGGATGCGCTGCGCTTCGCCGCCGGACAGCGTGTCGGCCTGGCGATCGAGCGTGAGGTAGTTGAGGCCCACGTCGTTGAGGAAGCTGAGCCGCTCGCGGATCTCCTTCACGATCTTCGCCGCGATCTCGCCGCGCCAGCCGGTGAGGGTCAGGTCCGCGAAGAACGCCAGCGCGTCGTCGATGGAACGGTTGGTGAGCACCGGCAACGCGTGGTCGGCCACGAACACGTTGCGCGCCGAGCGGTTCAGGCGCTGGCCTTCGCATTCGGGGCAGGGATGGTCGCTGATGTACTTCGCCAGCTCCTCGCGCACCGCGGTGGATTCGGTTTCCTTGTAGCGCCGTTCCAGGTTGGGGAGGATGCCTTCGAAGGCATGCTCGCGGGTCACCCGGCCGCCGCGTTCGGTGAGGTAGCGGAAGGCGATCTTCTCCTTGCCGCTGCCGTACAGGATCGCCTGCTGGGTGGCCTTGGGCAGGTTGCTCCAGACGGCATCCACGTCGAAACCGTAGTGCGCGGCCAGCGACTGCAGCATCTGGAAGTAGTGCGGATTGCGCCGGTCCCAGCCGCGGATCGCGCCGCCGGATAGCGGTAGCTCCGGGTGGCCCACCACGCGCGCGGGGTCGAACACCTGGGTCACGCCGAGGCCGTCGCAGGACGGGCAGGCGCCGACCGGCGAGTTGAACGAGAACAGGCGCGGCTCCAGTTCCGGCAGCGAGTAGTCGCACACCGGACAGGAATAACGCGAGGAGAACAGCTGCTCCTTCGCGGAGGCATCGTCCATGTCCGCCAGGATCACCAGGCCGTCGCCCAGCCGCAGCGCGGTCTCGAAGGATTCGGCGAGGCGCTGCTTGATGTCGTCGCGCGGGCGGAAGCGGTCGATCACCGCTTCGATGGTGTGCTTGATGCGCAGGCCCAGCGGCGGCACCGCGTCGAGGTCGTACACCGAGCCGTCCACGCGGGCGCGCACGAAGCCTTGCGCGCGTAGCTGCTCGAACACCTGCACGTGCTCGCCCTTGCGCTCGCGCACCACCGGGGCCAGCAGCATGTAGCGCTTCTCGGGATCCAGCGCGAGGGTGGCGTCCACCATCTGGCTCACCGTCTGTGCCTCCAGCGGGATGCCGTGGTCGGGGCAGCGCGGCGTGCCTACGCGGGCGTACAGCAGGCGCAGGTAGTCGTAGACCTCGGTGATCGTGCCCACGGTGGAGCGCGGGTTGTGCGAGGTGGACTTCTGCTCGATCGAGATCGCCGGAGACAGGCCCTCGATATGGTCGACGTCGGGCTTCTCCATCATGGAGAGGAACTGGCGGGCATAGGCCGACAGCGACTCCACGTAGCGCCGCTGGCCCTCCGCGTAGATGGTGTCGAAGGCCAGCGAGGATTTGCCCGAGCCGGACAGGCCGGTGATCACGATCAGCCTGTCTCGCGGCAGGTCGAGGTCGATGTTCTTGAGGTTGTGCGTGCGTGCGCCGCGGATGCGGATGGTGTCCATGCGTGGGGTCGCAAGGGGAAAAGTGAACTATACCAAACTAGGCAGGTTAGTTATTGCCTGATGGAGCCGGGCGTCCCGCCACGTGTTTCCGGGTGGTCACGATTTGACCAGCGCCGCCGCGGCTGGCTATAATCCGCGGTTCGTCCGGCCCGAAAGGCCGTGACGGAACCCAAGAGAATAACGACAGAAGGGATAATCCCATGAGTTACGCAGTCATCAAGACCGGTGGCAAGCAGTATCGCGTGCAGCAGGGCGACGTCCTGCGCGTGGAGCTGCTTGACGCCGAAGAAGGCGCCGCCGTGAAGTTCGACCAGGTGCTGCTGGTCGGCGAAGGCGAGTCGATCACCGTCGGCGCGCCCGTCGTGGCCGGCGCCACCGTGTCCGCCACCGTGCGCAAGCACGGCCGTGCCGACAAGGTGCGCATCGTCAAGTTCCGCCGCCGCAAGCACTACAAGCGCCAGCAGGGCCACCGCCAGCACTTCACTGAAGTCGAGATCACGGGCATCAACGCCTGATACAGCCGGAGTAAACAGTCATGGCACATAAAAAAGGCGTAGGTTCGTCCCGCAACGGTCGCGACTCCAACCCGAAGTACCTGGGCGTGAAGGTGTACGGTGGCCAGGCCATCGAGGCCGGCAACATCATCGTGCGTCAGCGCGGCACCCAGTTCCATGCCGGCACCGGCGTGGGCCTCGGCCGCGACCACACCTTGTTCGCCCTGGTGGACGGCAAGGTGGAGTTCAAGGTCCGTGGCGAGAACAACCGCCGTTTCGTCAGCGTCGTGAAGGCCTGATCCTTTCCGAAGCTGCTGCAAAGGCCCCGCTTCGGCGGGGCTTTTGTTTTCTGCAGGTGGCGATGCTCCTTGCAACCTTCGCCCTGCCAGCAACGCGCCCGACGTACCATGGGCACGTTTTCCGAACCCCCATCCCGGCGCTCCCATGAAATTCGTCGACGAAGCAATCATCAAGGTCCAGGCCGGCGACGGCGGCAACGGCTGCGCGAGCTTCCGCCGCGAGAAGTTCATCCCGTTCGGCGGCCCGAACGGCGGCGACGGCGGCAGTGGCGGTTCGGTGTGGCTGGTGGCCGACGAGGGCCTCAACACCTTGGTCGATTTCCGCCACCAGCGCAGCTACAAGGCGCAGCGCGGCGAGAACGGCATGGGCAGCGACATGTACGGCAAGGGCGGCGAGGACACCACGGTCCGCGTGCCGGTGGGCACCATGATCACCAATGTCGACACCGACGAGTTGATCGGCGACCTCACCGCGCACGGCCAGCGCCTGCTGGTGGCGCAGGGCGGCAAGGGCGGCCTCGGCAATATCCATTTCAAGAGTTCGGTTAACCGCGCGCCGCGCCAGTTCACGCAGGGCACGCCGGGTGAATCGCGCGAGCTGAAGCTGGAGCTGCGCCTGCTCGCCGACGTGGGCCTGCTCGGTTTCCCGAACGCGGGCAAGTCCACCTTCATCCGCGCGGTATCGGCGGCGACGCCGCGGGTGGCGGATTACCCGTTCACCACCTTGCACCCGAACCTCGGCGTGGTCAGCCTGGGCACCGACCAGAGCTTCGTGATCGCCGACATCCCCGGCCTGATCGAGGGTGCGGCCGACGGTGCCGGGCTGGGCATCCAGTTTCTGCGTCACGTGTCGCGCACCAGCCTGCTGCTGCACCTGGTCGACATCGCACCGGTCGACGACACCGACCCGGTGGAGCAGGTGCGCGCGATCGAGCACGAACTGGCGAAGTTCAATCCGGAACTGCTGGAGCGCCCGCGCTGGCTGGTGCTGAACAAGTCCGACGCGCTGCCCGAGGACGAGCGCCAGCAGGTGGCCGAGGACATCGTGAGTCGTCTCGACTGGCAGGCGCCGTGGTTCCTCGTCTCGGCACTGGCGCGCGAGAACACCATGGCGGTGTGCCAGCAGGTGCAGCGCTTCTTCGAGGAGCAGCGTGCGGCGCGGGCGGAAGAGCGCGCGGAGATCGCGCCGGGCGACGTGCGCCTGCGCGGTGAGTGAGCGGTATCCGCTGCTAGGTTGCGCGAGGCGCGGGTCTGAAGATTTTCTGTAGGAGCGCACCCTGTGCGCGAATGCTCTGATGTGTGATCGAAGCCAGAGCATTCGCGCACAGGGTGCGCTCCTACACGCTCCGGTGCAGGATCAGTTCCAGTACTGCCTTGCTGCCGAAGAAGGCCAGCAGCAGCACGGCCATGCCGATCAGGCACAAGTTGACCGCGCTGCGCCCGCGCCAGCCGTGCTTCCAGCGTCCCCACAGCAAGGTGCCGAAGATCAGCCACGCAAGCACGCTGAGCACGGTGGTGTGGATCAAGTGCTGGGCACGGATGTTCTGGATGAACAGCAGGCCGCTCAACAAGGTGAGCGTGAGCAGGGCGAAACCGGCGCCGATCAGGCGGAACAGCAGCGATTCGGTCTGCGTCAATGGAGGCAATGCACGCACCAGCCGGATCGGACGGTGCGTGCGCAGCGCGCGCTCTTGTACCGCCAGCAACACCGCCAGCACCGCGGCGATCGACAGCACGCTGTAGCCGAGCAAGGCGATCGCCACGTGCAGGCTGATCTGCCAGTCCAGCGGATTCGGCGTGGTGCGCGGTGCGAGAAATACGTCCAGCCCCAGCAATAGCGCCGCCAGCGGGAACGCGATCACACCTAGCCCGGCCACCGGTTTCGACAGGTTCACCAGCAGGGTCAGTGCCGCCACCACGCAGGCGACTAGCGAGAGCGCGGCGAAAAAGTGCAGGTCCACTCGTCCGCTGTGCGCGCCCAGCAGAACCGCGATGTGCAGCAGCACGGCCAGCACCGCGACGCCCAAGCCCAGTCGCTGCGGTGTGCGCGGACAGCCGGTCAGCGGGGCGGCCAGCAGGGCGGACGCGCCCAGATACAGCGCGATGGCGAGGATGGAAGGAAGCGCTAGCGGCATGGCTTCGGAGTGTCGCACAGGCTTCCGGCAGACGGGAACGGTTCTCATCGGCGAAATGGCTCTTGCAATATTTAGAAAAATATCTAAGTATCTAGAAACGTTCCCTGGACGACCCTCCCGATGAAGCAGCAGGAAGTGTTCAAGGCCATGGCCGATCCCACCCGGCGCGCGATCCTCAAGCGCTTGCAGGGCGGCCCGCTCACCGCCGGCGAAATCGGCGAGGCGTTCGACATCACGCCGGCCTCGTTGTCGCACCACTTCGCCGTGCTCAAGCACGCCGACCTGGTGCGCACCGAGCGGCGCGGCCAGTACATCGTTTATTCGCTCAACAGCACCGTGTTCGAGGATCTCGCGCGGATGTTGATGGATATGTTCCCCGCCAAGGGCAAGGTTGGAGGCAAGTGATGAAACCGGCACGTACCTTGATTGTTTCGATCGTGTTCGCGGCCCTCGCCATCGGCGTGGCGATCTGGCTCTACCCGCACATGCCGGCGCGCATGCCGAACCATTGGGATATCACCGGGCGGCCGAACGGCTACGCGCCCCGGTTCTGGGCCGTGGCCATGTGGCCCCTGCTGATACTCGGCCTGGCCGTGCTCACGGTGGCATTGCCACGCATCTCGCCGAAACGTTTCGAGATGGAATCCTTCGCCGGCATCTACGCCGTGCTGATGCTGGCCATCCAGGGTGTGATGCTGGTGCTCGGCATCGCGGCCATGCTGGCCGGTACCGGCCATGCCGTGCCGATGGCGACCATCGCGCCGTTGACGGTCGGCGTACTGCTGATGGTGCTGGGCAACTACATGGGCAAGCTGCGCCGGAACTTCTTCATCGGCATCAGGACGCCGTGGACGCTGGCCAGCGAAGCAGTGTGGGAGCGCACGCATCGGCTGGCCGGCTGGGTGTACGTGCTGGCCGGCGCGGCGATGGTCGTGCTTGCGCTGGCCGGCGCCATATCGGGTTGGTCGTTGGCGGCCGTGTTAATCGTGGTGTTGATCCCGCACGTCTGCTCGTACTTCATCTATCGGCGCCTCGAAGGGCGCCACTCGTCGGAGGGAGATGTGCCATGAAACTGCGTTCGATCATGCCGGCCGTTGCGATCGCGGCCTTGCTCTCCGCGCCGGCGGTCCGCGCCGCCGATGCCCTATCGCCGGCTTGCGTGGCCCATGCGGCCGCGTCGCTGGACGCCCTGGCGCATGGCGACTACGCCGGCGCGCGCAAAGATTTCGGTAAGGCCATCGCGGACAAGCTGGATGCCGCCAAACTCGAGCAGGTCTGGAAGCAGCTGCAAGAAACGATGGGCGCCTACCAGTCGCACGACACGGTGGGGCAGAAAACCCTCGCCGGCCATGCCGTCGCTGCCGCGACCTTGAGCTTCGCCAACATGCAGCTGGGTTTCGCGGCGGCCTGCGATGCGCAGGACAAGATCACCAGCTACCGGTTCGTGCCGGCGGAGGCGCTCGCTTCCACGGCGGTGCAGGCTCATGTCGAGGCCGACGGTGTGCGGGTGTCGCCGCTGGATGTGCCGACGCCGGTCGGTCCGTTGCACGGCGCGCTGACCCTGCCGGCGGGAGCCGGGCCGTTTCCGGCGGTGGTGCTGGTGGCCGGCTCCGGTGCACACGACATGGACGAAACCGTCGGTCCGAACAAGCCGTTCCGCGACATTGCCGAGGGCTTGGCGAGCGCCGGCATCGCCACGCTGCGCTACGACAAGCGCGCCTTCGACCACCCCGAGGGCAATGCGGGTCTCGTGATCGACGCCGAAGTAACCGACGACGCGGTGGCGGCTGCCCATCTGTTGGCGCAGCAGAAAGGCATCGATCCAAGGCGCGTGTTCGTACTCGGCCACAGCCTGGGCGCGATGATGGCGCCGCGCATCGGCCAGCGCGATCCGCAGTTGGCCGGGCTGGTGCTGATGGCGGCGCCGGCGCGGCCCTTGCTCGACGTATCGGCCGAACAGGTGCGCGAGCTGGGCGCGCGCGATCATGAGAGCGCGGCGCAGATCGCCGCCGGCGTTCAGGCCATCGCCGCGGAGCAAAAGTTGCTGGCCGGCGCCGACGCACAGCATCCCCCGGCGGGCGCATTCGCGGGCCTGCCGCAAGGCTATTGGCTGAGTCTGCATGATTACGATCAGGTCGCGGCCGCGAAAGCCGTGTCGATGCCGATACTGCTCCTGCAGGGCGATGGCGATTTCCAGGTATCGCCCACACTGGACTTCGTGCGCTGGCAGAAGCAGCTGGCCGGCCGGCCGCACACGGCATTCCGCCTGTATCCCGGTCTCAGCCACCTGTTCATGCCCGCAGGCAGCACGGGGACGCTGGCCGACTACAAGACGCCAGCCCGCGTGGACACGCAAGTGGTCGACGACATCGCGGCGTGGTTGAAGGCGCGGTCGCCGCGCTGAGCGGGTGGCCTGTTCGAAGCCCTCCGGCGGCCTCGGTTATACTCACGCGTTCCGTATACCGATGCCGCGCCCATGTTCGAGTCGCTCAGCCAACGCCTTTCAGCCACCGTCAACCGCCTGCGCGGCCGCGGCCGGCTGACCGAGGAAAATATCCGCGAGGCCTTGCGTGAGGTGCGCATCGCGCTGCTCGAGGCCGACGTGGCATTGCCGGTGGTGCAGGCGCTGATCCAGCGCGTCAAGGTGCGCGCGGTGGGCCAGGATGTGCTGAAGAGCCTGTCGCCGGGCCAGGCGCTGGTGAAGGTGGTCAGCGACGAGCTGACCGCGGTGATGGGCACGGCGAACAGCGAGCTGAACCTCGCGGCCACGCCGCCGGCAGTGGTGCTGATGGTCGGCCTGCAGGGCGCGGGCAAGACCACCACGGTGGCAAAGCTGGCGCGCCTGCTCACCGAGCGCAAGAAGAAAAAGGTGATGGTGGTGAGCTGCGACGTCTACCGTCCGGCCGCCATCGAGCAGTTGCGCACGCTGGCCGGGCAGGTGGGCGTGAAGTTCTTCCCGTCCGAGGCCGGGCAGGACCCGGTACAGATCGCCAAGGACGCCGTTGCCGCCGCACGCCGCGAAGTGGTCGACGTGCTGCTGGTCGACACCGCCGGCCGCCTGCACGTGGACGAGGCGATGATGGCGGAGATCAAGGCGCTGCACGCCGCGATCACGCCGATCGAGACCCTGTTCGTGGTCGACTCGATGACCGGCCAGGACGCCGCCACGACGGCCAAGGCTTTCAGCGATGCACTGCCGCTCACCGGCGTGGTGCTGACCAAGACCGACGGCGATGCCCGCGGCGGCGCGGCGCTGTCGGTGCGCTACATCACCGGCCGGCCGATCAAGTTCCTCGGCGCGGGCGAGAAGACCGACGCGCTGGAGCCGTTCCATCCGGACCGCGTGGCGCAACGCATCCTCGGCATGGGCGACGTGCTGTCGCTGGTCGAGGAGGTCGAGCGCAAGGTCGACCAGGAAAAGGCGCAGAAGCTGGCCCAGAAGGTGATGAAGGGCAAGCGCTTCGACCTGGAGGACATGCGCGACCAGCTGGAGCAGATGAACAACATGGGCGGCCTGGCCGGCCTGATGGACAAGCTGCCCGGCGTCTCCAGCCTGCCCGAGAGCGTGAAAGCCAAGGCCAACGACGGCGAGATCAAGCGCATGGTCGCGATCATCGGTTCGATGACGCCCCGGGAGCGCCGCCATCCCGACCTGCTGAACGGCTCGCGCCGTGCCCGTGTGGCGAAGGGTTCGGGCACCCAGCCCGCTGACGTCAACCGCCTGCTCAAGCAGTACATGCAGATGGAAAAGATGATGTCCAAGCTCTCCCGCGGCGGCGGCAAGGGTCTGCTGCGGCAGATGAGCGGCGCGCTGAAGGGTATGGGCGGCATGGGTGGCATGGGCGGACTTCCGCCGCGCTGAAGCGAATACCGGGCCCTGGATGGCCCGCCCGTTCCCATCACCATGGTGATGGGAACGGAGCCTAGGCCGGCAAGCCGGCCCAGGCGAGCCCGGGAATGGCAGGCAAGCCCTTCCCGGGCATCAGGCAAGGTCTCGGCTTTTCGAGCCGGGCCATGCCGCGAATCGCATAACCTCTTCCTTTTTCAATCACATCCCCCTAAAATGCCGCGTTTACCGCGCACGGCTTCGTGCGTGCGGCCGGCGATTCCGGCATCTCTGGAGCTTTCATCATGGTCAAGATTCGTCTTTCGCGCGGTGGCGCCAAGGGCCGCCCGTTCTACCACGTCGTGGTCACCGATCAGCGCAACAAGCGCGACGGCCGCAACATCGAGAACGTGGGCTATTACAACCCGGTCGCCTCGGGCAAGGACAAGCGCCTCGAGCTGAACGTCGCGCGTGTGCAGGAGTGGGTGGGCAAGGGCGCTCAGCTGAGCGACAAGGTTGCCGCCCTGGTCAAGGAAGCCGGCAAGCAGCAGGCGGTCTGAGCGTGACGGCAGCCGGTCGGCGCGTCCTGGTCGGGCGCATCGTCGGGCTGTATGGCGTGCAGGGCTGGCTCAAGATCGAATCCTGGACCGATCCGCGCACGAAGATCTTCGACTACCACCCCTGGCAGCTGGCAACGGCGCCGGGTGTGGTCAAGGAGATCACGGGAGCCAAAGGGCGCCCGCAGGGCAAGGGCCTGGTGGCCTGCCTGCCCGGCGTGGACGACCGCGACACGGCAGCCGCCCTCGTCGGCAGCGACATTTACGTCGCCCGCGAGCAACTGCCGCCTCCCGGCAAGGACGAGTATTACTGGGTCGACCTCGAAGGGCTTGAGGTCGTCACCACCGAAGGCGCGGCGCTCGGGCGGGTCAGTCACCTGTTCGCCACCGGCGCCAACGACGTGGTGGTGGTACGGGACGGCGAGCGCGAGCGGCTGATCCCGTTCATCCAAGGCAATTATGTGCGTTCGGTGGATCTGTCCGGCGGGCGCATGGTGGTGGACTGGGATCCCGAATTCTGAAAGCTGGAGTTTGAGGTCCATGCGCATCGATGTCGTCACGCTGTTTCCCGACTTCATGCGCCAGTGCGCTGCTGTCGGTGTGGTGGGACGCGCGCAGCAGCGCGAGCTGTTGCAGGTGGAAACCTGGAACCCGCGCGACTACGCCACCGACAACTACCGTACCGTGGACGGCCGCACCTGTGGCGGCGGACCCGGGATGGTGATGCTGATCGAGCCCTTGCGGGCGGCCTTGAAGGCCATGCGCGAGGCGGCGCCGGAACCGGCGCACGTGATTTACCTCAGTCCGCAGGGAGCGCGGCTGACGCAGGGCAGGGTGGAGGCGCTGGCCAAGATGCCGCGCATCGCCTTGCTTTGTGGGCGTTACGAGGGTGTGGATGAGCGCCTGCTGGCGCACGAGGTCGACGAGGAGCTTTCCATCGGCGACTATGTGCTGTCCGGCGGCGAGTTGGGTGCCGCGGTGGTGATCGATGCGGTGGGCAGATTGCAGGACGGTGCGTTGAACGACGCGCAGTCCGCCGAGCAGGACTCGTTTTCGAACGGCTTGCTGGACTGCCCCCACTACGCGAAGCCGGTGCGGGATGCCTACGGCGAGGTGCCGGCTGTACTGCTCTCCGGAGACCACGCGGCGATCCGCCGCTGGCGCCTGAAGCAGGCGCTGGGCCGGACCTGGCTCAGGCGCCCGGAGCTGTTGGCGCAACGCGCGCTGGATGCGGAGTCCCGTGCGTTGCTGGAAGAATTCCGTCGCGAATACCGCGCGGCGGGTGGACAATAAACAATTGCGGTCATGGATGGCCGCTGACAGAACTACCGCGGCAGGGATCGCCGCAAACCACTGAGGTCGCCATGAACAAGATCATCCAGCAGTTCGAAGCCGAGCAGATCACCCGTCCCTTGCCGGAGTTCGGCGCCGGCGACACCGTGGTGGTCAACGTCAAGGTGAAGGAAGGCAATCGCGAGCGCGTGCAGGCTTTCGAGGGCATCGTCATCGCCAAGCGCAACCGCGGCCTGCATTCGGCCTTCACCGTGCGCAAGATTTCGCACGGCACCGGCGTGGAGCGCGTGTTCCAGGCGCACAGCCCGGCCATCGACTCGGTCGAAGTGAAGCGCAAGGGCAAGGTGCGTGGCGCCAAGCTGTACTACCTGCGCGGTCTGGAAGGCAAGGCTGCCCGCATCAAGGAAGACGTCGCCGCTGCCGCCGCGATCAAGGCCGCGAACAAGGCTGCCGCCGCCAGCGCCGAGTAAGCGCGAGCGCCTGCTTCGAGGCAACGAAAAACCCGCGGATCGCTCCGCGGGTTTTTTTATGGGTATCTGCTGGCGGCGCGTTCACTCCAGCCGCTGCGGCACCTGCAGGAAGTTGCCCTGCACGAAGTCCACGCCCGAAGAGAACAGCAGCGAGGTGCTGGTGGCGTCCTCGACCCATTCGGCGATGGTCTGCTTCTTCAGAGACTGGGCCTGCTGGCACAGCTCGGCCACTTTCTTCTGGTTCTCGGGGTGCTGCGGCAGGTCGGCCATGTAGCTGCGATCGATCTTGAGGTAGTCCGCGTCGATGTGGTTGAGCAACTGGAACGAATTGAGGCCCGAGCCGAACTGTTCCAGCGCGAAACGGCCGCCGAGCTTTTTCCACGCCGTGACGAACTCCTGCGCGGGGCGCAGCAGGGTCATCACCTTGCTCTCGGTCATCTCCAGCACTAGCCGGCCGCGCTTGAGCCCGGCCTGCCCGAGGCGCTCGCTCAGCCACTTGAGCATCGAGTTGTCTTGCAGTGAGGCGGCGGTGAGCTTGACGAAGAATGTGGTCGGCTGACCCAGGTTTTCGCGTTGCTGCAGTGCCCCGATGGTCTGGTCGAGCACCCAGCGGTCGATCGCACCGGTGAGGCCGTGCTTCTCGGCGATCGGCATGAAGAAGCCTGGCAGCACCTCGCCCTGCGGGCCATTCATGCGCAGCAGGATTTCCGAGTAGTCGCCTTCGGCGTCCTGCAGGCTGATGGTCTGCTGGTGGTAGAGCATCAGCCCTTCGCCCTCGAGCGCCTTGCGCAGCAGGTCCAGCCAGTAGCGCTCGCGCTCCTCGTCGGCCTTCTCGCGGGCGGCGGGGTCGTGCAGCTCGATCTGGTTGCTACCCAGGCTCTGGGCCGTGCGCAGGGCCTGGCTGGCCTGGTTGAGCAGTAGTTCGGTATTGGCGTTCTTTTCGCCGAGCAGGCTGCCGCCGACGCTGGCGGTGACCGTGATCGAACGCGATCCGGCGTCGAAGATCTGGCTGCCGATGCTGTGCTGCAGCTTGGCGATCCATTCCCTGATCGCCTCGTCCGGGCGCGAGTCGAGGATCACGCCCAGCGTGTGTTCGGCCAGCATGCCGGCGACGTCGTCGGCGCCCAGCAGCATGCGGACGCGGTCGGAGAAGCCGGCCAGCAGCTCGTCGGCCTTGGCCAGGCCGGTGCTGTTCACCAGCGCCGTCCAGTTGTCCGGCTCGATCAGCAGCAGCGACTGCCCCTTCTTGCCCTTGGCGGCGTCGATCACGGCATGGTCGATGGCTTCCAACATGTGCGCGCGGTTGTACAAGCCGGTGACCGGGTCGCGCTGCAGCTGCTCCAGCACGGACGGATCGACCACCTGGCGCCGGAACACGATCTGCAGGCAGGGTTCGCCCTCGAACGTGGCTGGGGCGAATTCCACCATGGCGTCGAACGGACTGCCGTCGGCGCGGCGCGCGCGCAGGCTGACCTGGTTCGGCAGCTTTTCCTGGCGGGTGTGGCCGCGCAGCAGGTTCTTGAACTCGTCGACGTTGGTGGCATCGATCATGTCCAGGATCGGCATGCCGAGCAGATCGTCGAAGCTGTCGTGGCCGAAGGTCTCCAGGTAGGCCTGGTTGGCGCGCACGTGCACGCCTTCGTGCACATAGGTGATGGCGTCGCGGGAGGAGTCGAGCAAGGCGTCGCAGCGGCGTTCCAGTTCGCGCTGCGTGGCCTCCAGCCGGCGCAGCTGGCGCCGGGTCTGCAAAGCGTCGAATTCGCGCCGCAGCACGGCCAGCAACTGGCCCGGCATGCTGCGCGCGGCGACGCCGTGCACACCTTGCTCGAACAGCTCCGCCACCTGCCGGTTGTCGACCGAGCCGACCAGGCCGACCAGGGAGTAGTCGCTGCCCAAGGCGTCGAGCATGCGCGTCACCTCGGGCAAGGTGATGGCGCCGTTGGCGGGGTCGAACATCACCAGGTCCGGTTCCAGCTCGTTCAGCGCGGCCTGCACCTGGCTTCCGCTGGTGGCGCGCGCCGGCCGCACCGCGATGCCGGTGTTGCGCAGCAGGCTGATGATCTGCTCCGCCTCCTCGACCGAGTGCTCGATGAAGAGAATCCTGATGACGAAGTCTTTTTTCATGGGTGGCCGGTGTCGCTGAGCACGATGGAGGTCGCTTGCCTTCCGGGCGAGACGATCCGCAGACCCGGTTGTAACGGATTGGCGGCGGAACTGCCAGCGAAAGGCCGAACGGGCGTGACAAGTCGCCGGTTTACAGCGGGCGTTTGGACGGCTCCCCGCCTATCTCGCGCACCAGCTTCGGCACCAGGTAGCCGGGCAGGCGGGCGCGGACCGCCTCCAGCAGCGCCAGCGCGCGGGCGTCGTCCACCTCGAAGTGTGCGGCACCCTGGACGCGATCGAGCTGGTGCAGGTAATAGGGCAGCACGCCGGCGCCGAACATCCGCTCGGACAGCGCGGCCAGCGCGTCGGCGTCGTCGTTGACGCCGTGCAGCAGCACCGACTGGTTCAGCAGGGTGGCGCCCGCCGCGCGCAGACGGGCGCAGGCGGCATCCACGCCGGCATCGAACTCGTTCGCGTGGTTCGCGTGCAGCACCACCACCTTCTGCAACGGCAGGGCGGCGAGCCAGTGTGTGAAAGCCGCGTCGATGCGTTCGGGCAACACCACCGGCAGGCGGGTGTGGATGCGCAGCCGGGTGACGTGCGGGATGTCTGCGAGGCCGCGCGACAGCTCCTCCAGCTTGGCCGTGGACAGCGCCAGCGGATCGCCGCCGGAGAGGATCAGCTCGCTGATCGAGGCGTCGTCGCGCACGTGCTCCAGCGCCTTGCGCCACTGGCCGGCGGCGGCCATTTCCTCGCCGTAGGGAAAATGCCGGCGGAAGCAGTAGCGGCAGTTGATCGCGCAGCTGCCGCTGGCGATCAGCAGGGCGCGCCCCCGGTATTTGTGCAGCACGCCCTGCGCCTCGCGGGCGGCCAGGTCGCCCACCGCGTCGGCCGTGAAACCGGGCGCTTCGTCCAGCTCGGCCAGCTGCGGCAGCACCTGCAGCAGCAGCGGGTCGTGCGGATCGTCGTGGCGCATGCGGGCTACGAAGCCGCGCGGTACGCGCAGGGCGAAGCCGGCATCCGCCGGCGGCAGCTGCGCGGCAAGCCGCGACAAGCCCAGCAGAGCGAGCAGTTCGGATGCATCGGTGACGGATTCGCGCCACAGCTGCCGCCAGTCGCCGGCCGGCACACCGGAGTCGGGTGTAATGCGTGCGCCAGGGCTTGCGGTTATCATGTATGGCCTTGTCCGGGCCGTACCGGACCCTCGAACCGTCCATTCTAGCCGTCCGTGGCGGCGCAAGGGGCGTTCGGGCCCTGACCATTCACCTCCTGGAGTTCACCGCATGGCCACCGCTGGTCTCAACGACGTCAAGAAGGGCATGAAGATCCTTCACAACAACGATCCGTGGATCATCACCGAAGCCGAGTTCATCAAGCCCGGCAAGGGCCAGGCGTTCACCCGCATCTTCATCCGCAACCTGAAGACCGGTCGCACCACCGAGCAGACGATGAAGTCCAGCGACTCTTTCGAGGTCGCCGACGTCACCGACACCGACATGCAGTACTTGTACTCCGATGGCGAGTTCTGGCACTTCATGCACCAGGAGTCGTTCGAGCAGCACCAGGCCAACAAGGCCGGCATGGGCGAAACCGCGAAGTGGCTGAAGGGCGAAGAAGAGTGCGTGGTCACGCTGTTCAACGGCGAGATCATCGCGGTGCAGGCGCCGAACTTCGTCGAACTGAAGATCACCGAGACCGACCCCGGCGTGCGCGGCGACACCTCGGGCGGCGGCGGCAAGCCGGCTACGCTGGAAACCGGCGCCGTGGTGCGCGTGCCGCTGTTCGTGAGCCAGGACGAGGTGATCAAGGTCGACACCCGCACCGGCGAATACGTCAGCCGCGTCGGCAAGTAAGATCGCCCGGTTCCGCGATGCGGAACCGCGACACATGGGGCGGACGCCGCGAGGTGGGCCGCCCCATCGCGTATTCACGATCAGGATGCATCGAGCGATGAGCCAGAACCAGCCGCAACCCATCGATACCCTCGTCGAAGCCCGCTGGGTTGTCCCGGTGGAACCGCATGGCGTGGTGCTGGAAGACCACGCGGTGGCGATCGATGGCGACCGCATCGTGGCGCTGCTGCCGATCGCCGAGGCACGCGCCGCCTATGCCCCGCGCGAGACCGTCAGCCTGCCCGAGCACGCGCTGATCCCCGGTCTGGTCAATGCCCACACGCACAACCCGATGACCTTGCTGCGCGGCCTGGCCGATGACCTGCCGCTGATGGTGTGGCTGCAGCAGCACATCTGGCCGGCCGAAGCCAAGGTGATCGGGCCGGAGTTCGTGCGCGACGGCGTGGAACTGGCGGTGGCCGAGATGCTGCGCGGCGGCACCACCTGCGCCAACGAGAACTACTTCTTCCCCGACGCCATCGGCGCCACCTACCGCAAGCTCGGCTTCCGCGCGGTGGTAGGCCTGCCAGTGATCGAATTCCCGACTGCGTGGGCAAAGTCGCAGGACGAATACTTCGAGCGCGCCAGCGAAGTCCATGACAGCTTCCGTGGCAACGCGCTGGTGAGCACCGCGTTCGCGCCGCACGCGCCGTACACCGTGTCCGACGAGAGCTTCACGCGCATCCGCGTGCTGGCCGACCAGCTCGACATCCCGGTGCACCTGCACCTGCATGAGACCGCGCACGAGGTCGAGGAAGAGAAGCAGAAGAGCGGCCTGCGCCCGTTCCAGCGCCTGCAGAAGCTGGGTCTGGTCAACGACCGCCTGATCGCGGTGCACATGACCCAGCTCACCGACGGCGAGATCGCCGCCTGCGCCGAGGCCGGCGTGTCGGTGGTGCATTGCCCCGAGTCCAACCTCAAGCTTGCTTCCGGTTTCTGTCCTGCGGAGAAGCTGCGCAAGGCCGGCGTGAACCTTGCCATCGGTACCGACGGCTGCGCATCCAACAACGATCTGGACATGTTCGGCGAACTGCGCACCGCCGCGTTGCTGGCCAAGGCGGTGGCGAACGACGCCGCGGCGTTCGACGCCGCCAGCGCACTGCGCGCAGCCACGCTGGGCAGCGCGAAGGCGATGGGCCTGGACGCGAAGATCGGTTCGATCGAGCCGGGCAAGCAGGCCGATCTTGCTGCGGTGCGCCTGTCCGACCTGGAGACCCAGCCGCTGTACCACGTGGCCTCGCAGCTGGCCTACGCCACGGGGCGCCACCAGGTCAGCGACGTGTGGATCGCCGGTCGCCGCAAGCTCGCCGGCCGCGTGCTGGTGGACATGGACGTCGACGCCATCATCGCCCGCGCGCGCGCCTGGCGCGAACGCATCGCGGTGCATTGAGCATGAACCGCTATTTGATCCTGCTCATGCGCCGCCCGCAGTTCGACCCGGCGGTGGTGCCGCTGCATCGCGACTTTCTCGAGGACTTGCGCGCGCAGGGGCGCAACGAGTTGTCCGGTCCGTTCGGCGACAAGAGCGGCGGTGCCTACCTGCTGCGTGCCGAATCGCCGGAGGAGGCGCTGGCGATCGCCCATCGCGACCCGGCCCACACCAGCGGCGGCTGGGACATCACGGTGCATGAATGGCTGGCGGTTTAGTTTTCGCGTTCATCCTTGAACGCGTAAATCTAATGAAGCGGCCATCCATGACTGCGGTATTCAATAAACTCACACGATCACCGTGGATTCGAACATGACCGTTGCCAATGTCAGCCCCGCCGAGATCGCCCGTTTCGACCAGCTGGCTGCGCGCTGGTGGGACCCTGATGGCGAATCGCGTCCGCTGCACGACCTCAATCCCGTGCGCGCCGACTATGTCGCTGCGCGTGTGAATCTGCGCGGCGCGAAGCTGGCCGACGTAGGCTGCGGCGGCGGCCTGCTCAGCGAGGCGCTGGCGCGTGCAGGCGCTCAGGTCACCGGTATCGACATGGGCCTCAAGGTGATCGAGATCGCGCGCCTGCACCTGCACGAATCCGGTCTCAAGGTGGACTACCGCAAGCAGTCCTCGGCCGAGTTGGCGGAAGCCGAGCCGGGCACGTTCGACGCGGTGTGCTGCATGGAACTGATCGAGCACGTGCCCGATCCCGCCGCGCTGGTGCATGACCTCGCCACGATGCTCAAGCCCGGCGGCCGGCTGTTCCTGTCCACGCTCAACCGCACGCCGGCAGCGTTCGGCGCGGCCATCCTCGGCGCGGAATACCTGATGCGCCTGCTGCCGCGCGGCACCCATCACTATGCGCAGTTCCTCAAGCCCTCCGAGCTGGCGCGCCTGCTGCGCCACGAGGGCTTGGAACTGGAGGACGTCAGCGGCCTCGGTTACAACCCGCTCAGCCGCAAGGCGTGGCTGAGCCGAACCACTGCGGTGAACTACATCCTCTGCGCAAGGAAGCCGGTATGAAGCCGATGCCCGCAAATATCGAGGGCGTGCTGTTCGATCTCGACGGCACCTTGCTCGACAGTGCGACCGACCTGTATGCCGCGCTGGTGGCCTATTGCGCGGAAGTTGGTGCGTCCGCGCCGGATTACGCACCGGTGCGTGAAGTGGTTTCGCGCGGTGGCCGGGCGATCCTGCGTTGCGCGTTCGCCGAAAGCGACGAGGCGTTGCTGGCGCGCATGCCGCGCTACCTCGAGATCTACCAGGACATGCTGGCCAAGCACACGAAGCCGTTCGACGGCATCGCCCCGCTGCTGGAGATGATCGAGGCGCAGGAGTTGCGTTGGGGCATCGTGACCAACAAGCCCGGCTTCCTCACCGAGGAACTGATCCAGCGCATGGACTGGGACCTGCGCGCCAGCGCCGTGGTCTGCGGCGACACCTTGCCGGTGAAGAAACCCGACCCCGCGCCGGTGCTGCTGGCCTGCGAGCACGCGCGGGTCGAGCCCGCGCGCTGCGTGTTCGTGGGCGACGACGCCCGCGACATCGAGGCCGGCCGCGCCGCCGGCCTGTACACGGTGGCGGTGCGCTGGGGTTATCTCGACGGCGGCGACCCGGAACGCTGGGGTGCCGATGCGGTGATCGACCATCCGCGCCAGCTGGCCGAACTGCTGAAGCTGCCGGTGACCGTGTGAGCGAACTGGCTATCCCGCACGGCGCGCTGCAAAGCTACGTCGACAAGTGGCTGGCGGTGCAGCCGGCACAGCGCGTGGCGCTGGCCTTCGTCGATCCCGCGAAGTATCCAGGCCATATCGCGCTGGCTGCGCTGGAGCAGGAGCTGCTTTCCGCCGCCTACGGCATCCGCGAACCGCAGGTGGCGCTGGGCAAGCTCAACTGGTGGGCCGAGGAGCTGTCCGGCGCCGCCGCCAGCGGCGGCCGGCATCCGTTGACCCAGGTGCTGTTCGACGACGAGCGCGCCCACGCCATCCCCATTGAGCGCTGGCTGGCCCCGGTGCTGGCCGCGATGACACAGTTGGAGGAGGGTACGGCGGCGGATTTCCCCGCCCAGCTCGCCACGGCAGGGCAGTTGCACGGCGCGCTGGCGACGCTGGAAACCGCGTGGTGGTACGGCGATGCGGCGGCGGCGGAGCGTGCCGCGCGGGTGGCCGTGCTCAGTCACCTGTTGTACGCCTTGCGCCGGCTTGAGGACGACGCCGAACGCGACCGACTGCCGCTGCCGATGGCACGGCTGGCCCGCTACAGTCTCGACCGCGCTACCTTGCGCCAGCGCAGTACGGCGCGCGACGAGGCGATCAAGGCGCAACTGGCCGACTTGCAGTCGGCGTGGCGCGAGTCGCTGCGCCTGCCGGGGCCGCTCAGCGTGTTCCGTGCGCTGGAATCGCGCGAATCCGAACGCCTGCTGCGCCGCGCCCGCGGCGCGGGCGATCCGTTGGACGTGCTGCAGAAGGGGGGGCAGGGCGGCTTTGGCGCGGCTTTCGCCGCGTGGCGAGCGGCGCGCCCTTGGCGCGCCAGCGAGGCGGGCTGAACGCAGCGTTTCTCCACCGTTGGCTGTTGCATTGCGGCAGGCTGGCCCAAAATAGATGGCTCTGACGGCGGCAACGCCGTTCCGATTCGCGAGAACACCCATGCACAGCCACGAAAACACCGCCCGTCTGATGCCCGACGTTGCCGCCCAGGCGCAGCCGCATCTGCGCGGCGCGCTGGACTGGGTGGGCATGGACGGCATTGAGGTGCCGGTGCGCTTCGACGCCGGCGACGGCGAGGTGCAGCGCGCCAACGCCCAGGTCGGCGCCTTCGTCAACCTGGTGCAGCCGGACAAGCGCGGCATCCACATGTCGCGCCTGTACCTGCTGGTCGACCATCATCTCGGTGCGCAGCCGCTGAGCGCGGCGATGCTGGAAAACCTGCTGCGCGCCTTCCTCGAGTCGCATGCCGGCCTGTCCGACCATGCCCGCCTCAGCATCCGTTTCGATGCACTGGTGCGCCGCAACGCCTTGCGCAGCGCCCACAGCGGCTGGCGCAGTTATCCGGTGTCGGTCGAAGCCAGCCTCGGTCCCGATGGTTTCCGGCTGGAGCTGGGTACCGAGGTGGTCTATTCCTCCACCTGTCCTGCTTCCGCCGCACTGTCGCGCCAACTGATCCAGGAGCAGTTCGCCAAGGACTTCGTCGCGGACCAGCCCGTCGACCATGCCGCCGTGCTGGCGTGGCTGGGCAGTGAGCGCGGCATCGTCGCCACTCCGCATGCGCAACGTAGCGTGGCGCGGCTGCTGGTGCGCCTCAAAGAAGGCGTGCCGTTCGACCTGATCGACACGCTGGACCGCGTGGAACAGGCGCTGGGCACGCCGGTGCAGACTGCGGTGAAGCGCGAGGACGAACAGGCCTTCGCGCTCGCCAACGGCGGCAACCTGATGTTTTGCGAGGATGCCGCACGGCGCATCCAGCTCGCGCTCGACGGCAATGAGCGCCTCGCCGATTTCCACGTGCGCGTGGAGCACCAGGAAAGCCTGCATCCGCACGATGCGGTGGCCTACGCCAGCAAGGGCGTGCCCGGCGGCTTCGGCGCCTGATTTCCCCTCATGCATGTATGGCGAAAGTGAGGGGGCTCTCCCCTGACCGGTCAGGGGCCTTGCCGGTCCCCGTGTGACCGGCAAGGCCGGAAGTGGAAGTGCTCGGGCACCGGGTCCTCGCCCCCGACGCACAGCGGCTGGCAGCGCAGCAGGCGCCAACCGGTGAGCAGGCAACCGCGCCAGGGGCCGAAGCGTGTGACGGCGACCCGTGCATAATCCGAGCAACTGGGGTAGAAACGACAACGCTGTCCCAGAAGGGGGCTGAGCCAGCGTTTGTAGAGGCGCAGCAGGAACAGCAGGAATCGGGTCAGAACATTCACGTTGCCGGAACAACTTGCCGCCGGTAGTGTTGCCTAGTATCCCAGAAGCCGGCTTGCCGGTGTAGGACACATGGGCTATAACACCCGGCCGCCAAGGCCAAAAATGGTGAAGGAATATGGCGAAAACCACGCGCAGTTCGACCACCGCCAAGGCTACCAAGGGAAAGGCTCCGGCACGGGCGCGTGACGCCACGGCCAGCAAGGGGAAAGTCGTCGGCGCGCGGACGTCGAAGGCCACGGTGAAAGCTCCCGCGAAGAAGGCGGCGGCAAAGAAGCCGGTTGCCAAGAAGGCGGCCAAGCCCGCCGCGAAAAAGCCGGTGGCCAAGAAGCCCGTGGCGAAGAAGGTCGCGGCAAGGAAGCCGGCGCCTGCCAGCAAGGTGGCGAAGAAAGTCGCAAAGCCGGCAACCAAGAAGCCGGTAGCAGTGAAGTCGGCAAAACCGGCGGCGAAAAAGCCGGCCGCCAAACCGGCCAACACCCACAAGGTGGCAGCCAAGCCAGCGCCGAAGCCGGTCGTGAAGAAGGCTGCGAAGCCGGCCGCCCCGGCACCGAAGAAGGTCGCGGCCAAACCGGCGGTTGTCGCCCAGCCGGCCAAGGGCAAGCCTGCCGCTTCCCAGCCGGTGGCCGCACCGGCCAAGGCGGCGCCTGTCGAGAAAAAAACACCCCCACCCGCCGCCGCGCCGATCAAGGGCAAGGTGGCGAGTGCCACGGCCATGGTGCTGCCGCGTACCGCGAGCGCCACGGCACACGCATCCCACAAGCAATCGAAAAACGCATCCTCCTCAATGAACAAACAGGCAGCAAAACTTCTAGACAACGGCGTCACCCGCGAAGACGGGCGCTACGCCTTGCCAGCCACCACCCAGATCGCATTGCCCAAGGGTTACCGCCCCTCCAGCAAGGAGGAGTACATGAACCCGATGCACCTGGCCTACTTCCGCAACAAGCTGCGTGACTGGCGCGACCAGCTGGTCGAAGAGTCGCGCCAGACCATGGACAACCTGCGCGACGAGGTGCGCGACGTGGGCGACGAGGCCGAGCGCGCCACGCGCGAGACCGAGAACTCGCTGGAGCTGCGCACCCGCGACCGCTACCGCAAGCTGATCTCCAAGATCGACAAGGCGCTGCGCCGCATCGAAGAAGGCAGCTACGGCTACTGCGAGGAAACCGACGAGGAGATCGGCGTCGAGCGCCTGGACGCCCGTCCGATCGCCACGTTGTCGCTGGATGCGCAGGAGCGCCGCGAGCATCTGCAGAAGCAGATGGGGGATTGATGGCGGTCCTTTTGCGCTCCTCCATGAGCGCAAAGATCAAACCGGCATCCCTGCTGGACTCCTCACAAAAAGCCCCGCTTCGAGCGGGGCTTTTTGTGAGCGGGAAACGAAAAACGGGTCTGTTCTTTTCTTATGCCTTGCTGCTTCCGGCCGCAGCGGCATAGCCCTTCAGCTTGGCCAGCATCGCGGCCAGGCCGTTCGAGCGTGTCGGCGACAGATGCTTGGCCAGGCCGATGGCCTGGATGAAATCCGGTTCGGTGGCCACGATCTCGGCGGCCGGTCGATCGGAGTACACGCGCAATACCAGGGCGATCAGGCCCGAGACGATGGCCGAGTCGCTGGCCGCCTCGAAGTGCATGCGTGCCGCGTCGCCGCTGGGCACCAGCCACACCATCGATTGGCAGCCGTGCACACGCCAGGTCTCGGTCTTGTGCTCTTCCGGGAACGGCGGCAACTGCTTGCCGAGATCGATCAGGTACTGGTAGCGCTCGCTCCACTCGCTGAAGTAGGCGAACTCCTCGGCGATCTCGCGTTGCGCCTCGTCGGCGTTCGATGTGGCTGTGGTGTTCATGCGCACATTATCGCGCGTGCATCCCCGCAACGCGAAACGGGCCGTTCAGGCCTTGGTGACGCTCCAGCGCGTGCCTTGCGCACCGTCCTCGATCACCACGCCCATCGCGGCGAGCTCGGCGCGGATCGCGTCGGCGCGGGCAAAGTCGCGCGCGGCGCGGGCAGCCTGGCGCTCCTCCAGCAGGGCCTCCACCTGGGCGGCATCGACCGCGGCGCCGCCGGCCTGCTTGAACCAGGCCTCCGGATCCTGCTGCAGCAGGCCGAGCAGGGCGCCGCCGCCGAGCAGGGCGGCCTTGGCTTCCGGCGTGCCATGCTGGCGCGCGGCATCGGCCAGCACGGCGAGTTCGGCCAACGCCTGCGGCGTGTTGAGGTCGTCGCACAACGCGGCTTCGATCTGCCCCGGTATGGGCAGCCGCGCGGCGTCCAGGTCGATATCGGCAAGATCGCGCAGCACGCGATACCAGCCGTCCAGCGTGCTCACCGACTGCGCGATCGCGGCATCGGACCAGTCCAGCGGCTGGCGGTAGTGGCCGCTCATCAGGCGCAGGCGCAGCGCCTCGGCAGGGTGGTGTTTCAGCATCTCGTGCAGCTGCAGCACGTTGCCCAGCGACTTGGACATCTTGCGGCCGTCGAAGGTGAGCATGCCGTTGTGCAGCCACCAGCGCGCAAAGGTCTTGCCGCCATGGGCGCAGGTGGACTGGGCGATTTCGTTCTCGTGGTGCGGGAACAGGAGGTCCACGCCGCCGGCATGGATGTCGATGGTCTCGCCCAGGTGGGTGGCGCTCATCGCCGAGCACTCGATGTGCCAGCCGGGGCGGCCGCGGCCCCAGGGGCTGTCCCAGCCGGGCTGTTCCGGCGTGGAGGGTTTCCACAGCACGAAGTCGGCGGGATTCTTCTTGTACGGTGCCACTTCCACGCGGGCGCCGGCGATCATCTCTTCGGTGTCGCGGCCGGAAAGCTTGCCGTAGTCGGGGTAGCTGTCCACGTCGAACAGCACGTGGCCTTCCGCCGCGTAGGCATGGCCGTCGGCGATCAGCCGCTCGATCATCACGATGATCGGGCCGATGTGCTCGGTGGCGCAGGGTTCCACGTCGGGCGGCGCGATGCCGAGTTCAGCCATGTCCTCGCGGTAGGCTTCGGTGAACTTGCCGGTGATCGTCTCGATGCTGACGCCCTGTTCCAGTGCGGCGGCGTTGATCTTGTCTTCCACGTCGGTGATGTTGCGGGCGTAGACCAGGTGCGGGTAATGCCGGCGCAGCAGCTTGGCCAGCACGTCGAACACCACCGGGCCGCGCGCGTTGCCAATGTGCACGTAGCTGTATACGGTGGGTCCGCACACGTACATCGTCACCCGCTCCGGGTCGAGCGGAGCGAAGGGTTCGGTGCGGCGGGTCAGGCTGTTGTAGAGCGAAATCGGCATCGTCGGGAGTCCGGGCGGTGGCAGCAGATGCAGGCCAGCCGCGCATCTTAACAAGATGTAAGCAGGGTGACGGCAAGGCGTCGCACCCGGGGAATTCTAAGCCGCGATTCAGTGTCCATTTGCTGCAATCGGTCATGCGCCGAAGTTGCGCCCGAAACACCTCTGGAGTCTGCTGCGATGCCCAAGTTTCTCGTTGCCGCACTGATGTTGGCCCTGGTCGCCACCGGTGCCCAGGCGCAGGACGCGCGTTACCCGGGTCCGCCGCCGGGTCCGCCGCCGTCGCAGGACGACAATACCCACTATGGCTGGGCCGACGTGCTGCGGGTCGATCCGATATACGGCGTCGCCCGTACCGAGGTGCCGCGCCAGGTGTGCCAGGACCAGACCGTCGTCCAGCAGCGCCCGGGCAACACGACCGCGGGCACGATCTTGGGCGCCGTCGTGGGCGGCGTGCTGGGCAGCACGGTGGGGCGCGGCAACGGCCGCACGCTCAGCACCGCAGTAGGCGCTGTGGCGGGTGGTGCAGTGGGCAACCAGGTGGCGGCGAACAGCGGCAGCCAGACCGCGCAGACGGTGACCAGTTGCCAGCAGGTCAGCTCGGTGAGCGAGCAGCGCCAGATCATGGGCTACGATGTGGAATACCGCTATCGCGGCGAGGTCTACGAGTCGCGCCTGAACTACGATCCCGGCGAGCGCCTGCGCGTGCGGGTGAGCGTGACTCCCGCCGACTGATTACAAGGCGCCGCCCTCGGGCGGCGCCTTCGTTTCCGGGCCATGCGGAGACATGGAGCAGGCGCTTGCAACGGCATGTTGCATGGCAGCGAAAATCCCGTCATGATGGCGGCTCGCCCGACTGGAACACCCATGTCTACAGCCGTCTATACCGCCAATGTCCTGACCAGCGCCCGCATGGCTGCTGGCATGACGTCGCGTGCGCGTCGACCGCTGGACGAACATCCGGCCGGGTAGGCTTGTCGCGCGCTGCTGCACACGTATCGACGAAAAACCCGGCCATCGAGCCGGGTTTTTTTGTTTCTGGTTTTGGAGTTACTTCACGCGGATTCATCCGCGAACGGCGAAACCCCGGCCATCCATGGCCGGACTGTCAACCAAGAGCGATCTCACCAAGGCGATTCGACCCATGACCATCCGCCACTTCCTCACCACCCAGGACTGGAGCCGCGCCGAGATCGATGCGCTGCTGGAACAGGCCGCTGCATTCAAGCGCTCGCCGGCAGGCACGCAGCTGGCCGGCAAGTCGGTGGCGCTGCTGTTCTTCAACCCCTCGATGCGCACCCGCACCAGCTTCGAGCTGGGCACCTTCCAACTGGGCGGCCATGCCGTGGTGCTGGCGCCGGGCAAGGACGCGTGGCCGATCGAATTCGAGGTGGGCACGGTGATGGACGGCGACACCGAAGAGCACATCGCCGAGGTGGCGCGCGTGCTCAGCCGTTACGTGGACCTGATCTGCGTACGCGCTTTCCCGAAGTTCCAGGACTGGTCGGTAGATCGCCAGGACAAGGTCATCAAGGCGTTCGCGCAGTACGCCACGGTGCCGGTGATCAACATGGAGACGATCACCCATCCCTGCCAAGAGCTGGCCCACGCGTTGGCGTTGCGGGAGCACCTGGGCGACCTCACCAAGAAGAAATACGTGCTCACCTGGACCTATCACCCCAAGCCGCTCAACACCGCAGTGGCCAACTCTGCGCTGTTGATCGCGACGAAGATGGGTATGGACGTCACCCTGCTGTGCCCCACGCCGGAATACGTGCTCGACGAGCGCTACATGGAGTTCGGACGTCTGAACGCCGAGCAGAACGGCGGCTCGTTCAAGGTCAGTCACGACATCGAGGAAGCCTACAGCGGTGCCGACGTGGTTTACGCCAAGAGCTGGGGCGCGCTGCCGTACTTCGGCAAGTGGGAGCAGGAGAAGCCGATCCGCGAGGCGCACAAGCACTTCATCGTGGACGAGGCCAAGATGGCGCTGACCAACCACGGTCTGTTCAGCCACTGCTTGCCGCTGCGCCGAAACATCAAGGCCACCGACGCGGTGATGGACGCGCCGTACTGCATCGCCATCGACGAAGCCGAAAACCGCCTGCACGCGCAGAAGGCCGTGATGGCCGCGTTGGCAGGGCGGGGCTGAGGCGCCCGATGTACACGCCGAAGTACTTTGCCGAAACGCGTGCCGAGGCCTTGCACGGGCTGATGCGCGATTACCCGTTCGCCACCGTGGTGGCGGGCGCGGCGGATGGCGCCGTCGCCAATCATTTTCCGTTGGAGCTGGTGGGCGACGCACTGCATGGCCATGTAGCGCGTGGCAACGAACTCGCGCAGCTGGATGGCGCCGAGGTGCTGGTGATCTTCCAGGGGCCGCAGGGCTACGTCAGCCCGAACTGGTACCCGACCAAAGCCGAAACGCATCGCGAAGTACCCACCTGGAATTACGCGGTGGTGCACGTGCGTGGCCGGCTGAAGGTAGTGGAGGACGCGGCCTGGCTGCGCGCGCTGCTGCAGCGCCTGACCGATCGCCACGAAGCCACCGAGCCGCAACCGTGGCGCGTCAACGATGCGCCGGACGACCACGTGGAAAAGATGCTGCATGCCATCGTCGGCATCGAGATCGCCATCGAGCATGTCGAAGGCAAGTTCAAGCTCAGCCAGAACCACCCCGAGCGCAACCGCCTTGGCGTGATCGCCGGCCTGCGTCGCCGCGACGGCGACGGTGATGCCGAACTGGCCAGCCTGATGGCCCTGCAAGAGAAACCGAAGCAAGAGGAGTCACCGACGTGAGCCACCCCCATCGCTACCGTGTCGACGTGGAATGGACCGGCAACCGCGGCAGCGGTACGGACGGTTACCGCAACTACAGTCGCAATCACGTGATCCGCATACCCGGCAAGCCGGAGCTTGCCGGCTCGTCCGATCCCACCTTCCGCGGCGATGCCACCCGGCACAACCCGGAAGACATGCTGGTGGCCGCGCTCTCCACCTGCCACATGCTGTCCTACCTGCACATGGCCACCGTGGCCGGCGTGGTGGTCGTGGCCTACGACGACGCTGCCGAAGGCACGATGGTCACCGAGGGCAACGGTGGCCATTTCACCGAGGTCGTATTGCGCCCGGTGGTCACCATCCGTGCCGACAGCGACCCGGACAAGGCGCTGGCCGCGCATGACGATGCGCACCACGCCTGCTTCATCGCCAATTCCGTGAATTTCCCGGTGCGCTGCGAGTCGCGCATCGTCGTTTCCTCCGACTGACATCTTCCCCGACCAGGATTCGCAAGCCATGAGCAAAGACATCGTCCTCGCCTTCTCCGGCGGCCTCGACACCAGTTTCTGCGTGCCCTACCTCAAGGAGCGCGGCTGGGCCGTGCACACCGTGTTCGCCGACACCGGCGGCGTGGATGCCGAGGAGCGCGCCTTCATCGAGAACCGCGCGAAGGAACTGGGCGTGGCCAGCCACGTCACGGTGGACGGCGGCCCGGCGATCTGGGCAGGCTTCGTGAAACCTTTTGTGTGGGCGGGCGAGGGCTACCAGGGCCAGTATCCGTTGCTGGTGTCAGATCGCTACTTGATCGTGGAGGCTGCGCTGAAGCGCGCCGCCGAGCTGGGCACGCGCGCCATCGCGCACGGCTGCACCGGCATGGGCAACGATCAGGTGCGCTTCGATCTCGCGGTGAAGTCGCTGGGCGATTACGAGATCGTGGCGCCGATCCGCGAAATCCAGAAGGAGCACACGCAGACGCGCGCCTACGAGCAGAAATTCCTGGAAGAGCGCGGCTTCGGTGTGCGCGCCAAGCAGCAGGCCTACACCATCAATGAGAACCTGCTCGGCGTCACCATGTCCGGCGGCGAAATCGACAAGTGGCAGGCGCCTGGCGAGGGCGCGCGCGCATGGTGCAAGCCGCGCGCCGAATGGCCGTCCCATCCGTTGCAGGTGAAGATCGGTTTCGTGAACGGCGAAGCCGTGTCGCTGGACGGCGAGAAGCTCCCCGGCCACGTGCTGCTGGCAAAGCTCAACGCGCTGTTCGCCCCCTATGGCGTGGGGCGCGGCCTCTATACCGGCGACACCACCATCGGCCTCAAAGGCCGCATCATTTTCGAGGCGCCGGGCCTGATTTCGCTGTTGACCGCGCACCGCGCGCTGGAAGAGGCGGTGCTCAGCAAGCAGCAGAACCGCTTCAAGCCCGAGGTAGCGCGCAAGTGGGTGGAGGTGGTGTACGAGGGTTTCTTCCACGATCCGCTGAAGGCCGACCTGGAAGCCTTCCTCGCCTCCAGCCAGTCCACCGTCAACGGCGAAGTCACGCTGGAGACGAACGGCGGCACGGTCGACGCCGTGGCCATCGCGTCGAAGCACATCCTCAACGCCAAGGGCGCCACCTACGCGCAGTCGGCCGACTGGGGCGTGGCGGAGGCCGAGGGCTTCATCAAGCTGTTCGGCATGAGCAGCACGTTGTGGGCCGAGGTCAATCGCCCGACGGACAAGGGCTGAGACAGCATGGCTGCCTTGCACGTAACCACGGACAAGGATCAACTCGATATCGGGCTGATCCACCGTTTCCTCTCCACCGAGGCGTACTGGAGCCGCGGCATCCCGCGCGCGACGGTGGAACAGGCCATCGCCGGCTCGCTGTGCTTCGGCGGTTACCTGGACGGGCGCCAGGTGGCGTTCGCGCGCGTGGTCACGGACGGCGCCACGTTCGGCTACCTGGCCGACGTGTTCGTGCTGCCGGAGCATCGCGGGCAAGGCCATTCCAAGGCATTGATGGCGGAAGTCATGGCGCATCCACAGCTGCAAGGTCTGCGTCGTTTCAGCCTTGCTACCGCCGACGCGCACAGCCTGTATGCCGGGTTTGGTTTTACGGCCCCCACGCGGCCGCAGAACCTCATGGAAAAACTCGATCCAGACGTCTACACAAGGACGCCAGGCAGGACATGAATCCGCTACTCCAACCCACACTGGAACACCTGAAGGCGCTGGTTGGTTTCGACACGCGCAATCCGCCGCGTGCGATCACCACGGGCGGGATCTTCGACTACATCCGTGCGCAGCTGCCCGGCTTCGATATCGCGGTGACCGACCACGGTGCCGGCGCGGTGAGCCTGCATGCGGTGCGCGGCCAGCCGAGGCTGCTGTTCAACGTGCACCTGGACACCGTGCCGGACTCTCCGGCGTGGACAGCCAGCCCGCACGAGCTGCGCGTGACGGAAGATCGCGCGATCGGCCTTGGCGCCTGCGACATCAAGGGCGCCGCCGCGGCGCTGCTCGCGGTGGCGAATGCCAGCGACGGTGACATGGCCGTGCTGTTCTCCACCGACGAGGAAGCCAACGACCCACGCTGCATTGCCGGGTTCCTGCGCGACTTTCCCCCTCTTCCTCTGGGAGAGGGGACGGGCTATGAAGCGGTGATCGTGGCCGAGCCCACCAAGGGCGAAGCGGTGCTGGCCCATCGCGGCATCCAGTCGGTGCTGATGCGCTTCGCCGGCCACGCCGGGCACGCCTCGGGCGAGCAGAAGCCCAGCGACAGCGCGCTGCACCAGGCGGTGCGCTGGGGCGATGCAGCACTGGATTTCGTGGCGGCGCAGGCGCACGAGCGCTTCGGTGGACTCACCGGACTGCGCTTCAACATCGGCCGCATCGAAGGCGGCATCAAGGCCAACATGATCGCGCCCAGTGCCGAGGTGCGCTTCGGCATGCGGCCGTTGCCGACGATGCATCCGGATGGCTTGCTGGAACGCTTCCGTACGCTGGCCGAGCCTGCGCCTGCGCATTTCGAGGAAACCTTCCGCGGCCCGTCGCTGCCGGCGGGCGACACCGCCACCGCCGAGGCGCGCCGGCTGGCCGCGCGCGACCTGGCCGACGAGCTGGAGATTCCGGTGGGCAACGCGGTGGACTTCTGGACCGAGGCCTCGCTGTTCTCCGCCGCCGGCTACACCGCCTTCGTCTATGGCCCGGGCGACATCGCCCAGGCGCACACGGCCGATGAATGGGTCGCGCTGGGGCAACTCGAACACTACGTGCAAACCATCTACCGGATCGTCAACAGTGGAAACGCATAAGCACACCCGCAAGACCATCGTGCGCCTGCTCTCGGCGATGGGCAGCGCCAAGGAAATCCAGCAATACCTCAAGCGCTTTTCCGAAGTGGACGCCAAGCGCTTCGCCGTGGTGAAGGTTGGCGGCGCCGTGTTGCGCGACGAGTTGCAGGACCTGGCCTCCTCGCTGACCTTCCTGCAGCAGGTAGGTCTCACGCCCATCGTGCTGCACGGCGCCGGCCCGCAGCTCGACGAGGAGTTGTCCGCCGCCGGCATCGAGAAGAAGACGGTGAACGGCTTGCGCGTCACCTCGCCGAAGGCGCTGGGGATCGTGCGCCGCGTGTTCCAGCAGCAGAACCTCAAGCTGGTCGAGGCGCTGCAGGCGATGGACACGCGCGCCACTTCGGTGGCCTCTGGCGTGTTCATGGCCAGCTACCTCGACCGCGACACCCTCGGCATGGTCGGCAAAGTCGGAAGCATCAACCTCGCGCCGATCGAGGCGGGCCTGCGCGCCAACTCGATTCCGGTGATCGCCAGCCTGGGCGAGACCGACGAAGGGCAGATCCTCAACATCAACGCCGACGTCGCTGCCAACGAACTGGTGCGCGTGCTGCAGCCGTACAAGATCGTGTTCCTCACCGGCACAGGCGGCCTGCTCGACGACCAGGGCAAGGTGATCGATTCGATCAACCTCAGCACCGAGTACGAGCACCTGATGACGCAGCCGTGGATCAACGGCGGCATGCGGTTGAAGATCGAGCAGATCGCCGACCTGCTGGCCGACCTGCCGCTCACTTCGTCGGTGTCGATCACGCGGCCGGCTGAACTGGCCAAGGAACTGTTCACCCACAAGGGCTCCGGCACGCTGGTGCGGCGTGGCGAGAGGGTGCTGCGCTTCGCATCGTGGGACGGCGTGGATCGCACGCGCATGCGCACCCTGATCGAGTCCAGCTTCGGCCGTACCCTGGTGCCGGACTACTTCGAGCGTACCCGGCCCTACCGCATCTACGTGAGCGAGAACTATCGCGCGGCGATGATCCTCACCCAGGAGCAGGTAGGCGACGGGCCGGGCCTGCCATACCTGGACAAGTTCGCCGTGCTCGACGACGCACAGGGCGAAGGCCTGGGCCGCGCGGTGTGGCAGGTGATGCGCGAAGAGAATCCGCAGCTGTTCTGGCGCTCGCGCCACAACAACCAGGTCAACATCTTCTATTACGCCGAATCCGACGGCAGCCTCAAACAGCCGCGCTGGAAGGTGTTCTGGTACGGCCTGGACGGCAACTTCGACACCATTGCGCGCTGCGTGGCGCATTGCGCACAACGCCAACCTACGCTGGTGGACCCATGACGACCGATACCGATCTGCCGTTGGCCTGGCGTGGCACGCCTACGCTGACGGGACGCCACGTTTCCCTCGTTCCGTTGGACGCGGCGCATCTCGATGGGCTGCGCAAGGCCCGCGACCACGCCGGCCTGGACGGTCTGTGGTTCACCAACACCCCGTCGGTGGACAGCATGTCGTCCTACCTGGCCGCCGCGCTGCAGGCGCGCGACCAAGGCCAGATGCTGCCGTTTGCCGTGCTGGACGCGCGTGGCGACGTGGTGGGCACTACACGCTTCTACGGGCTGGAGCCTTCGGTGCCACGGATCAGCATCGGTTACACCTGGTACGCACCGCACGTGCAGCGTACCGGCGCCAATACCGAGACGAAGCTGCTGTTGCTGGCGCACGCCTTCGAGACGCTGGGCTGCATCTGCCTGAACCTGGAGACCAGCACGCTCAACGCGCGCTCGCGTGCCGCCATCGAGCGGCTTGGCGCAAGGCAGGACGGCATTCTCCGCCATCACAAGCGCCATGCCGACGGCAGCCCGCGCGACACGGTGATGTATTCGATCATCGACGGCGAATGGCCCGACGTGAAACGCAACCTGCAGGCGAAGCTGCAGCAGCACGGAAACGCATGAGCATGAACGGTAAAACCATCGGCATCGTCGGCGCGCGCGGCCACACCGGCGCGGAGCTGATCCGCCTGGTCGCGGCGCACCCCGCGCTCGAACTGGCCTTCGTTTCCTCGCGCGAGCTGGACGGCCAGCGCGTGAGCGAGCATAGCGACGCCTACACAGGCGAGCTGCGCTACGAGAATCTCGATCCGGCCGCCGTGGCGGCCAAACGTGCCGACGTGGTCATCCTGGCCCTGCCCAACGGCAAGGCTGCACCTTATGTGGAAGCCATCGACAAGGCGGCGCCCGACACGCTGGTGGTCGACCTCTCCGCCGATTACCGCTTCGACAAGACCTGGTATTACGGCCTGCCCGAACTCACTCGCGGCAAGTGGCGCGGCGAAAAGCGCATCAGCAACCCCGGCTGCTACGCCACCGCGATGGAGCTCTCCATCGCGCCGTTGAAGGATCTGCTGGCCGCGCCGCCGGTGTGCTTCGGCGTGTCCGGCTATTCCGGCGCCGGCACCACGCCCTCGGACAAGAACGATCCCGAGAAGCTGCGCGACAACCTGATGCCGTATGCGCTCACCGGCCACATGCACGAGAAGGAAGTCAGCTTCCAGCTCGGCCTGCCGGTGGAATTCATGCCCCACGTGGCGCCGCATTTTCGCGGTCTCACCGTCACCACCAACCTCTACCTTGCCAAACCACTGAAGCGCGAGGAGGTACTGGCGCGTTTCCATCACGCCTATGACGGCGAGAAGCTGGTGTCGGTGCTGGACGAGGCGCCGTGGGTCAGTCGCATCGCCCATCGGCATCGCGCCGAAGTCGGCGGCTTCGCGTTGTCGGCCGACGGCAAGCGCGTGGTGGTGGTGGCCACGCTGGACAACCTGCTCAAGGGGGCGGCCACCCAGGCGATGCAGAACATCAACCGCGTACTCGGTGTGGACGAATACACCGCGATACCGCTCGACTGAGCGAGGACTATCCATGACCCAACCCCTCTGGCAAAAAACCGGCATCCAGATCGATGCCAAGATCATGCGTTTCCTTGCCGGCGACGACGTGGTGCTGGACCGTGAGTTCTTCCTGCACGACATCACCGCCAGCAAGGCCCACGTGGAAGGCCTGGCGAACATCCGCGTGGTGAGTGCCGACGAGGCCGCCGCGCTGAAGCGCGAACTGGACGCGTTGGCTGTGGATTTCAAGAACGGCGCCTTCGTGCTGGACGAGCGCTACGAGGACTGCCACTCCGCCATCGAGGCGCGCCTCACCGAACGGCTGGGCGACGCCGGCCGCCGCGTGCATACCGGGCGCAGCCGCAACGATCAGATCCTGGTCGCCACGCGGCTGTGGCTGAAGGAAAAGCTCGAAGTGCTGGAAACGCATTGCCGCGCGATCGCGCAGGTCTGCCTCGACCGCGCTGCGCAGCCAGCGGTTCCTCTGCCGGGCTACACCCATCTGCAGCGCGCGGTGGTGTCGTCCACCGGCATGTGGTTCGCGGGCTTTGCCGAAGGCTTCATCGACAACGCCTACCGCGCCCGCGGCACGCGCGAGCTGATCGACGCCAATCCGTTGGGTACCGCCGCCGGCTACGGCGTGAATCTCAAGCTGGATCGCGAACACACCACCGCCGCGCTTGGCTTCATGCGCATGCAGGTGTCGCCGATCTACGCGCAGCTTTCACGCGGAAAGTACGAGATGGCGATGCTGGAAGCGATAGCTTCGGCCTTGCTGGATGTCCGCCGCCTGGCCTGGGACCTGTCGCTGTTCACCACCGCCGAGTTCGATTTCGTGAAGCTGCCGGCCGAGTACACCACCGGCAGCTCGATCATGCCGAACAAGCGCAACCCCGACGTGGTGGAACTGCTGCGTGCCAGCTACGCCAGCGTGGCCGCCGCGCGCACCGAAATCGAGCAGTTGCTCTCGCTGCCTTCGGGTTACCAGCGCGACCTGCAGTTCTCCAAGGGTTCGATCTTCCACGGCGTGCGCCACGGCCTGATGGCGCTGGAGCTGGTGCCCGACCTGTTGGCGCGCCTGCAGTGGAACGAACCGGCGATGCGCGCGGCGATCGAGCCGGCGATGTATGCCACCGACGTGGCCATCGAGCAGGCCGCGGCCGGCGTGCCGTTCCGCGATGCCTACCGTGCAGCCGCCGAGGCTGCGGCTTCGGCGGGGCAGGGGCGCACGCCCGAAGACAGCCTGGCGCAGCGTGTGTCGCCGGGCGCGGGCAACGATCTTCGCCTGGACGAGCTGCGCGCCAGGCTCGGTCGTCTGGACGGCTGAACGGGAGACGGTCATGGGGGCGGTCGGTACGGGGAATGCCGAGCACTATCGCTGGGGACAGGGCTGCGACGGCTGGCATCTGTTGGCTGGCGATGATCTCAGCGTGATCGAAGAACGCATGCCGACGGATACGGCGGAACAACGCCACCGTCATGCGCATGCGCGCCAGTTCTTCTATGTGCTGGAAGGCGAGGTCGTGCTGGAAATGGACGGCGCGCCACATCGCCTGCGCCGTGGCGAAGGCCTGCACGTGCCGCCTGGTGCCGCACACCAGATGCGCAATGACAGCGGCGCCGACGCGCGTTTCCTGGTGGTGTCGTCGCCGCGGAGCCACGGCGACCGCATCTCCGCGCCCGCGAATGCCGCGTCATGAGCGGGACGTCTTCCGGGCGCGGATTGCGTGCACAGCCGCTGCCTTCCTGGAAGCGCGCCGTGCTCAAGGTCGGCAGCAACTTGCTGGCGGCCGATGGCGGCGGCCTCACCGCGCGCCACGCGTCGGCGCTGGCCGGTTTCGTGGCCGCCAGCCATGCTGCGGGGCGACAGGTGGTGCTGGTTTCCTCCGGGGCGGTGGCGGCGGGCCGCGCACTGCTGCGTGAGCACGCGCCGGCAGCCGGCGATCTCGCCGCCAGGCAGGCATTGGCGGCGCTGGGCCAGGCGCCGATGATCGCGCTGTGGCAATCGCTGTCCGCGCGGCCGGTGGCACAGGTGCTGCTCACCCACGACGACTTGCGCAACCGCCGTCGCTACCTCAACGCGCGCGCCACCTTGCGCGGCCTGCTGGCGCTGGACGTGTTGCCGGTGGTGAACGAGAACGACACCGTGGCGGTGGACGAGCTGAAGCTGGGCGACAACGACAACCTCGCCGCCATCGTCGCCGCCCTGGTCGACGCCGATCTGCTGCTGGTCGCCTCGGACATCGATGCGTTGTACAGCGCCGACCCGCGACGCGATCCTGCCGCCGTGCCGCTGGCGCGCGTTGCCTCGCTCACGCCGGACATCCTCGCCATGGCCGGCGGCAGCGGCAGCACGGTGGGTACCGGCGGCATGCGCACCAAGCTGGAAGCAGCAACCAAGGCCGCGGCGGCGGGCATTCCCACCGTGTTGTTCAGCGGTCGCGATGCGGCGACCGTGGCGGCCCTGGCGGAAGGTTGCCTGCACGGTACGCTGATCGACGCTGCCGCGACCCGAATGCAGGCGCGCAAGTACTGGCTGCGCCATGCACCCGCGGCACCCGGATGCATCCGCGTGGACGCCGGTGCGGCACTCGCGCTGGCCGGTGGCCGCGCTTCGCTGTTGCCGGGCGGCATCGCCGCTGCCGAAGGCGAGTTCCAGCGCGGTGACCTGGTGGAGATCAGGGATGCCGGTGGTACGGCCGTGGCCCGCGGCCTCAGCCAATACGCGGCAACCGAAGTGCGCCGGCTGGCTGGTCGGCACAGCCGCGATATCGAAGCCGTGCTGGGCTATACCTACGGCCACGAGATCGTGCATCGCGACGACCTGGTCACCGTGCTCCCCGCAGAAATCGCTGGAGGTGTCGAAGCATGAGCGAGATCCGATCCCTGGCGCTGGCCTGCCGCGAGGCGGTGCCGGCGATCGCCGCACTAGACAGCGCCGCCAAGGCGGCCTTGTTGCACGACATGGCAGCATCGCTTGAGGCGCGTTGCGCCGACGTACTCGCTGCAAACGCGCGCGACATGCAGGACGCCGCCGCGAAGGGTGTGCAGGGCGCGATGCTGGACCGCCTGCGGCTGGACGAGGCACGCGTGGCGGGCATTGCCGCCGCCTTGCGCGAAGTGGCCGGATTGCCGGATCCGGTCGGCCTGGTGACACGTCGTGAGACGCGCCCCAACGGCCTCGTGGTGGAGCGCGTGCGCATCCCGCTCGGTGTGGTGGCGATGATCTACGAGGCGCGCCCCAACGTCACCGCAGATGCCGCTGCGCTGTGCCTCAAGGCGGGCAACGCGGTCATCCTGCGTGGCGGCTCCGAAGCCATCCATTCCAATACGGCCATCGCCGCGGCATTGCACGAGGCACTGCGCGCCCATGGCTTGCCGGAAGCGACGGTCACACTGGTGGAAGACCTGCGCCGCGAAACCATGGTCGAGCTGCTGCAGCTGACCGACATCGTCGACCTCGCCATCCCGCGCGGCGGCGAGGGGCTGATCCGTTTCGTGGCCGAGCACGCGCGCGTGCCGGTGATCAAACATTACAAGGGCGTGTGCCATCTGTACGTGGACCGCACCGCCGATCCCGGGCTGGCGCTGAACCTGCTGATCGATGGCAAGACCTCGCGCCCGGGCGTGTGCAATGCGCTGGAGACCTTGCTGGTGCATCGCGATGCGGCCGTCGCGTTCCTGCCGCACGCCGTCGAGGCGCTGCGCGCACGCGGCGTTGAACTGCGCGGCGACGACACCAGCCGTGCTTTGGTGCCCGACATGCATGCGGCCACCGACGAAGACTACGCGGCCGAGTTCCTCGACCTGATCCTCGCCGTGCGCGTGGTGGATGACCTGGACGAAGCCATCGCCCATATCCGGCGCTACGGCTCCGACCATACCGAGGTGATCGCCACGCGCGATGCGGCGGCCGCGCAACGCTTCGTGCAGGCGATCCGTTCGGCCGTGGTGATGGTCAACGCTTCCTCACGCTTCAGCGACGGCGGCGAGCTGGGCCTGGGCGCCGAGATCGGCATCTCCACCACGCGCCTGCATGCCTACGGGCCGATGGGTGCGGAGTCGCTTACCGTGGAACGCTTCGTGGTGCGCGGCGACGGCCAGGTGCGGCATCCCGTTTCGCGTTGAGCCGCGCCGCCCTGGGGCGGCGCGGGCGGGCCGTCACTCGGGGCGATGGCACACGAATTCGATCAGCCGTCCGTCCGGGTCGCGCAGGTAGCCGGCGTAATAGTCCGGGTGGATGTGCGGTGCCAGTGCCGGCGCCCGGTCTACCTGATGCCCGGCGGCTTGCGCGACGGCATGGACGCGGTCCACCAGCGCGCGGCTGGCGGCGCCGAACGCGACGTGGACCTGCGTCGATGGTTCGCCGGCCACGAGGAAGAAATCCAGATCGTTGCCGTTGCCGTAGCCCTTGGCGGTGCCGTCGACCTTGCGTTCGTAGCCCAGCGGCGCGAGCACCGCGTCGTAGAAGCGCAGGCTGGCGTCGAGGTCGCGGGTGTGCAGTTCGAGATGATCGATCATGGGTGTTCCAGAGGGTTGGGGAAGCCGGCCGACGTCGGATCGGGATGGGCCTATGTTCGCGTTTCGGGTTGCGGGTTGGCCGCGCAATGCGCCCATTCCGGGTTGCCACGCCGCATTTCGCGAGGCTAAGGTGCGGCATGACTGAAGAACTGTTGCTCGACGATTTCGACCGCCAGATCCTGCGCCGGGTGCAAGCCGATGCCCGCGCCACCGGCGAGGGCATCGGCGCCGATATCGGGCTGTCCGCCGCGGCGGTGCAGCGTCGGCTGAAGCGCCTGCGCCAGCTGGGCGTGATTACTGCGGAGATCGCGCTGCTCGATCCCGCCGCGGTGGGGCAGGCGATGGCCTTCGTGGTGTCGGTGGAGATGGAGCGCGAGCGCGCCGACGTGCTGGACGCCTTCCGCCGCGCCGCACGCGCCGACCCCAATGTGCAGCAGTGCTACTACGTCACCGGCGCGGCGGATTTCGTGCTGATGGTGACGACGCGCGACATGGCCGATTTCGAGGCGTTTTCCCGCCGCCTGCTGTTCGACAACGAGAACATCCGCCGCTTTACCACCAACGTGGTGATGGCGCGCGACAAGGTGGGGCTGGCGGTGCCCGTGTAGCGAGGCCAGGTGCGGACCGCCGGGAACTCTCCTAAAGCGCGTGTCGTCGTTGCCGATATCTTGGCCGACAACCACTGGGAGGGGTGGCATGGATATCGAAAAGCTCAGGCGGCAGCACGGGGAGTTGCTGTTGGCGATCGGTGGCCTGCGGGAACTGGTGCAGGCGGGTGCGCGCGAGCATGCGACGGCGATCCACGATCAGCTGGTTGCGATCAGCTCGGCGATCAAGCTGCACCTCGCCGTCGAGGATCGCGTGCTTTATCCGGCGATGGAACACGCGGCCGACAGTGACGTGGCGCGGACCAGTCGACAGTTCCGCGAGGAGATGGGCGGTCTGGCAGCGGCCTATGCGGCTTTCGCCGGGCGCTGGAGCCTCAGCACGAGGATTGCCCAGGATCCGCAGGGTTTCCGCGACGATGCCAACGCCGTGTTCAAGGCGTTGCACCAGCGCATCCAGCGCGAAAATAAGGAGCTCTATCCGCTGGCCGAGCGGGTTTGAGAGCCTGTGGACAGGCTCTGAAGCTCAGCCGGCCCACTTCCGCACCGTCTGCGCAAACGTCAGGCAGTCGGTGTGGCGGTTGTACAGCGGCGCCGGCGAGATGCGGATCACGTCGGGCTCGCGCCAGTCGCCGATCACGCCATTCGCCATCAGATGCTCGAACAGCGAGCGGCCGCGTTCGCGGCCGCCGAGCACGCGGATGGAGAGCTGGGCGCCGCGCCGTGCGGGGTCGGTGGGCGTCACCACTTCCAGCACGTCGGCGAGCTGGGTGTTCACCAGCCACTCCAGGTAGCCGGTGAGCTGCAGCGATTTGGTGCGCAGCCGCGTCATGCCGGCGCGATGGAAGATTTCCAGCGACACGCGCAGCGGCGCGAGCGCGAGGATGGGCGGGTTGGACAGCTGCCAGCCGTCGGCGCCCGGCGTGGGCACGAATTCGGGACCCATGCGGAAGCGGGTGGTCTTGTCGTGGCCCCACCAGCCGGCGAAGCGCGGCAGCGCGGCACGCGCGTGGCGCCCGTGCACGAAGGCGCCGCCCACCGCGCCGGGGCCGCTGTTGAGGTATTTGTAGCTGCACCAGATCGCGAAGTCGGCGCCGCTGTCGTGCAGCGCCAGCGGCAGGTTGCCCACGGCATGGGCAAGATCGAAGCCGACGCTGCAGCCGTGCTTGTGCGCGAGCGCGGTGATCGCCTTGAGGTCGAAGGCCTGGCCGGTGCGGTATTGCACGCCGGGCAGCAGCACCAGCGCGATGCGCGAGCCGTGTTCGGCCAACGCGCGTTCGATCGCCGCCATCGACAGCGTGCCGTTCGGCTCATCGGCTTCCAGCTCGATCAGGGCATCGGCGGGGTCGTAGCCGTGGAAGCGCACCTGCGATTCCAGTGCGTAGCGGTCGGTGGGGAAGGCGCCGGCCTCCATCAGGATGGCGGGGCGCTCGGCGGTCGGGCGGTAGAAGCTCACCATCATCAGGTGCAGGTTCACGCCCAGGGTGTTCATCGCCACCACTTCGGTGGCTTGCGCGCCGACCACTTCCGCGAGGTGGTCGCGCACGAACTCGTGGTAGTCCATCCACGGCAGGCGTCCCTTGAAATGGCCTTCCACGCCCAGCTCGGCCCAGTCGTCCAGCTCCGCGGCAAGCGCGGCGCGCACCGCGCGCGGTTGCAGCCCCAGCGAATTGCCGCAGAAATAGGCGCTGTCGTGGCCTTCGTGCGGCGGGATCAGGAACTCGTCGCGGAACGAGCGCAGCAGGTCGGCATCATCGGCGGCCTGGGCCCAGGCGGCGGTGGCTTGGTAACTGGAGGTCATCGGCAATCCTTTGGGACAGCTTCTCCCCGCGTGCAGGGGAGAGGCGAAGGCGTTACTTCAGCCGCGCGGCGATCGCGTCGCAGCCGCGGTCGAAGGCGGCGACCCAGGCGGCGCCCGCCTGGCTCTGCTGGGGGCGCACGCAGCGCAGCTGGATCGCGTGGCCGTCCCGGTACCAGTAGCGTTCGCGGTAGCTGGACGCCACGCCGGCTTCGCGCGCGATGTAGCTGTAGCTGTTCGGTTCGGCCGCCTTGGCCACGGCCTGGTAGCCGGGCAGCGCCATCGCCTTGGCGTTGGCTTCGTCCATGTAGGAGTGGAAGTCGCTGGCGTCGGGTTCCTGTTTCACCGTCACGGTGATGCGGGCCAGCGTGGTGTGGCCGGTGGGCGAGGGATCGGGTACCTGGAACACGCGTACTTCCGGATCGCCGTCGGTCTGCAAAATGTCCAGCCAGCCGTCCGGCGTGCTGAAGTTGACGCTGCCGTTGGCCATGTTGACCTCGGCGGCCGGAGCGGCCGGGGCGGGAACGGTCGCCAGCAGGCCGGCGGCGAGCACGACGGCGGCGACGGTGGAGCGCAGATAACCCATGCAGAATCCTCAGGCGTTGGTATCGGGTGCGAAGCGGTGCTTGGGCAGGCCCAGCCATTCCAGCGCGGTGCCGTGGAACAGGCGGGCACGGTCGGCGTCGCCCAGCCCGAGGGCCTCGATGCCGCTACCGGGCACCTGCTCACCCAGCGGGAAAGGATAATCGGTGCCCAGCATCACCTGCTCGACGCCCGTCACATCCAGCAACCAGCGCAACGCGCGGTCGTCGTGCACGCAGGAGTCGAAGTAGAAGCGCTTGAGGTATTCGCGCGGGTTGCGCGGGTTGTCGGTGGCCACCAGGTCGGGGCGCATCTGGAAGCCGTGTTCGATGCGGCCGATCGTCCACGGGAAGCTGCCGCCGCCGTGGGCCAGCATCACGCGCAGCTTGGGCAGCCGCTCCAGCACGCCGCCGAAGGCAAGGCAGCAGGCCGCGCGCGCCTGCTCGGCGGGCATGCCCACCAGCCAGGGCAGCCAGTATTTCGGCATGCTGGCCATACCCATCATGTCCCAGGGATGCACCAGCACGGCGGCGCCGAGGTCGGCGGCGGCCTCGAAGAACGGGAACAGTTCCGGCGCGTCGAGATTCCAGTCGTTGCAGTGTGAACCGATCTGCACGCCTTGCAGGCCCAGCTCGTCGATACAGCGCTCCAGTTCGCGGACGGCGAGGTTCGGCGCCTGCAGCGGTACCGTGCCGATGCCGGCGTAGTGGCGCGGGAAATCGCGGCAGATGCCGGCCATGTGCTCGTTGAGGTGCCGGTGCAGTTCCAGCGCCTGGTGCCCCTGCGCCCAGTACGAGAACAGCACCGGCACAGTGGAGATCACCTGCACGTCCACGCCGAAACGGGCGTAGTCGTCGATGCGGGTTTGCGGATCGAAAGCCGAATCCCACACCTCGCGAAAGAACTTGCCGTCCTTGTAGATGCGGTGGCGGCCGTCGCTGTGGGTCATCACCGGGAAACGCTCGTCGCCATGCTTGGCGGCGAGGTTGGGCCAGTCGCGGGGCAGGATATGGGCGTGGCTGTCGATCTTGAGCATCCCGGCAGTTTAGAACGTCGGGATATATCCAGTCGTGCCGCGAGCGCACATCACGGCGCCGGCATGCCTTGTGCCGGCCCGGCCCGGCACGTGCACACGCGGATGGCGGAAGCCTATACTCCGCGGGTCCAGGAGCGCGTCGCGGAGCGATGCGCACAGGGGGACTGCAGTGAACGAGGAGCGACGATTACGCTACCTCCGCGCGAAGCCGATCGCACTGGCCGCACTGGATCTGGTCGAAGCGGAGCGTGAACCCTACGTCGTCGCGAACTGCGGCGGTGACGACACCTTGCGCAACGAAGTGCGCTGGATGCTGGAGGCCGCCGAGGCGACCGTAGGCTACAGCCTGCCGCGGCTGGTGGCGGCGCAGGAGGCCATCGGCACCACGATCAGCGCGGCGGGCAGCAGCGGTTACCGCATCCTGCGTCGCCTGGGCGAGGGCGGCGGCGGCGTGGTCTATCTGGCCGAGCGGGCGCTGGGCGAGGGGACGCCGGACGAATTGCGCCAGCAGGTGGCGATCAAGTTCCTGCACACCGGCGGCATCTCCGGGCGCGAACCATTGCGGCGTTTCGCGGAAGAGCGCCGCATCCTGGCTACGCTCAACCATCCCAACATCGCGCACCTGATCGACGGCGGCACCACCAGCGACGGCCGCTCGTTCCTGGCGCTGGAGTACGTGCAGGGCGAGCGCATCGATCGCTGGTGCGAGCGCCAGGATCTGCCGTTGCGCGAGCGGGTGGCGCTGTTCCTCAAGGTGTGCGCGGCAGTGCATTACGCGCATCAGCACCTGGTGATCCACCGCGACCTCAAGCCGGGAAACATCCTGGTCACCGACGAGGGCGAGCCGAAGCTGCTGGACTTCGGCATCGCCCGGCTGCTCGACCACGTCGGCGGCGTGGCCGCCACCCGCACGCAGACCGACATGCGCAGCCTGACCCTGGCCTACGCCAGCCCCGAACAGCTGCACGGCCGGCCGCTGGGCACCAGCGCCGACGTGTGGTCGCTGGGCGTGGTGCTGTACCAGCTGGTGTGCGGCGTGCGTCCGTTCGGGGAAAGCGACGAGGTTTCCCCGGCGAGCCTGTCGCAGGCCATCGACACCGGCAAGTTGCTGCCGCCGAGCAAGCGCCTGCGCAAATCCGAGGTAACGTCGCTGCGGCGCGAGGTGCCGGCGGACATCGACGCCATCGTGATGAAGTCGCTACGGCGCGATCCTTGCGAGCGCTACGCGGGCGTGGATGCGCTGGCGGCCGACCTGCAGCGCTATCTCACCGCGCGGCCGGTGCGCGCCCGGCACGGCGCGGCCTGGTATCGCGCGCGGCTGTTCGTGCGCCGGCATGCGGTCGGTGCGGGCGCGGCGATGCTGGTGCTGACGCTGCTGGGGACTTTCGCGACGCAGCGGATGCAGCAGGTGCGTCGGCTGGAGCTGGAACGCGACAAGACCGCGGCGATTGCCGGATTCCTGCAGAACCTGTTCGAGAACGCCGACCCCACCCATGCGCATGGCAGCAATGTCACGGTGCGCGAAGTGCTCGACCGCGGCGCTGCCACGTTGATGTCGCGCAAGGGCATCGCTGCGCCGGTACGGGTCAGTTTGCTGCTGTCGATGGGGCGTGCGTACAACCAGCTGGGGCTGGGCGGCCAGGCGATTCCGCTGCTGCAGGAAGCGCGCAGTCTGCAGGCTTCCTACGATGCCGGTGCGCTGGAACGCGGTCGGGTGCTGGCGGCGCTGGGCCGGGCCTACTCCACGGTGATCAATCTGCCGGCGGCGATTCCGCTCGACCGCGAGGCCATGGCGTTGCTGGCACAGGTGCCCGGCGACCACGCCGACGAGATCCTGCGGGTGCGCATCAATCTGCTCTACAACGAGTTGGGTGGCCCGGCCGAGGCGGCCGGGCCGATCGCGCGCGAGGCGCGCCAGATACTCGCCCAGCTCGACGGACACGCGTCGCCCGATCGCGAACTGCGCCTGCAGGCCGAGGCCGTGCTGGCGATGGCGCAGGGCTCGATGAACGACGATGCCGGGGCCATCGCCAGCGCGCGGCAGGCGCTGGACGAGGCGCGGCATCTGTATGTGCAGGACGACCCCGCGCTGGTCTATTACCGCTTCGTACTGGCGCTGGTATCGATGCGCCAGGACCCCGCCGGCTCGGTGCAGCTGTTCCGCCATGCCATTGCCGACTACGACCGGCAGGTGGGTTCGGCGGGTCCTGGCATGTCCGGCCTGCTCACCTATTTCGGCGTGGCGCTGGCCCAGGTCGGCAGCCTTGCGGACGCGCGCGACGCGCTGGAACGGTCGGCCAGACTCACGCAGTCCTTCGCCGGCGAGTCGCCCGATTTCCAGCTGTACACGCTGACCGAACTCGCCAACGTGTACATGCGGCTGGGGCGAAGCGCCGATGCCGTCGCCTTGCTGCAGCCGCAGCTGGCGCAGTTGGATGCGCGTGCGCGCACCGGCCAGGCGTGGGCCCAGGACAACCGGGTCAGCGCCCTGGTCGTGCTGGGCGAGGCGGCACTGGTCCGCGGCGAGGCGGATACGGCCGTGCGGGATTTCAGCGAAGCGCAACTGCAGATGGGCACGCGCGGGCCGCAGGAAATGACGGACGCCTGGGGCCGGATACTGGCCGGGCAGGGCGAGGCGGCGCTGCTCGGCGGGCGCGCCGGCCAGGCAGCGCAATGGCTGGCGCAGCTGGTGGACTTCAACCGCACAAGCAAGGCCAGTCCCGCCGATCGGCGCACGCTCGATGCGGCGCGCCTGGACGCCCGCTTGCGCCAGGCGCGCAACGGCGCAGCGCAGCTCACCGCGATGGGTGGGCAGACGTCGGGGGCACAGGCGCCTGAGCGGGACTGCCGTCCCCCGGCGGCGTCGGTCCAGCCGTTGCGGGAGGGTACGGCCACGCCAGGCGAGCCGGCAGTCGATTCGTCATCGGCGTCGTGTCACGATTCGCTGCTGATGGTTGCCGAGAAGGCCGCCGATGGAACAGGAGCGAAGCATTGAACGATCCGGTGGAGGTGACCCGACTGCTGCACGACGCCCAGGCCGGCGATCCGGTCGCCCTGAACGAAGCCTTGCGCCAGATGTACGACGCGCTGCACGGCATCGCCCGCGCACAGCTTGGCAACGAACAGATGGAGCGCACGCTGAGCGCCACGGCACTGGTCAACGAGGCCTACCTGAAGGTCTTCGGCGGCACGCAGGCGCCGGACTGGGCAAATCGCCGACACCTGCTGGGCGTGGCCGCGCGCGCGATGCGCGAGGTGCTGGTGGACTCGGCGCGCCGCCGCAATGCCGCCAAGCGGCCGCGCGAGGCAGACCGCCTGCAGATCACCGAAATCTCCATGGAGCTGTCCGACGGAGTCGACTACAGCGCCCTGGTCGAGTGCCTGGACATGTTGGCCACGCTGGATCGCCGCCAGGCGGACATCGTGGCGATGCGTTTTTTCATGGGCATGAGCGCGGAGCAGATCGCCATGGCGCTGGAGATTTCCACCAGCACCGTGCAGCGCGAATGGCGGATGGCGCGGGCCTGGCTGCAGCGCGAGCTGGCCGGCTGAGCCCGGTCATGCGTCTGCGGGGGCCGGGTAGGCGCGCCGGAGCACGTGAGCCAGCGTGTCGATATTGTCGGTCAGGCGGTCGCTGAGCCGGATCAGCGACTCGGCTTCGGGGTGGCTGTCAGCCTGGCGCAGCGTAGCGAGCAGCGACTGCTGCAGTGCGCGCAGATCGGGCAAGGCATCGGGCGCTCGCCGCTCGCGGAGGGCAACGGCGGCCAACTGCACGGCGTTCGCGCAGGTGGCGACGAATGCGTTCACCGCGGCAGGCCGCGTTGCCGGTTCGTCGCCAAGGGCTTCCAGCGCCATCGCGGTGCGCACCAGTCGGTTGCCGTTGGCGAACAGCGTGCGCGCCAGCTCCAGCAGCGTCTGCGGCGTTCCCGGTTCCGCCCGCATCCGCTCCAGCGAGGCGAGCGCATTGCTGCGTGCGGTACGTGCCAGGCTGCGCGTCTCGCGCTGCGCCTCGCCTTGCTCCGGCTGGGCCAGCGCGCGCAGGTAGCCGGCGTAGGCATCCAGCATCTCGGCCAGCGCGCCGTGCGTGCGTCCGCGTTCCCAGGTGGGCCACGCCAGGTAGGCCAGCATCGCCATGCCGCAACCGAGCGCGGTGTTGATCACGCGGTCGGTGACCGCTACGCCGGAGTCGACGCCTTCGAACGCGAGCAGGATCACCACGGTGCCGGTGAGCGCGGCCACCGCGATGCCGTAGTGCGCGTTGGCCAACCAGCGGAACACCATGCACAGCAGCGCCATCAGCGCGAGGTGCGCCCATGGCGAGTGTGGCGTGAAGTGCAGCAGCGCCGTGGTCAGCACCAGGCCCAGCACCGTGCCCACTACGCGCAGCAGGCCGAAGTTGAAGGTGGCGGAGAAATCCGGCCGCAGCACGATCGCGGTAGTCATCGGCAACCAGTAGCCGTGCGGCAGCGCGAGCAGGCGCGAAACCAGCAGCGCCGCGCTGAGGCAGACCGCCATGCGTACCGCGTGCCGGAATGCCACCGAACGCGGCGTGAGATTGGCGCGCAGCATGGCGCGCGCCGAGCCGCTTTGCAGCGAGCGGGGCAACTGCGTTTCCGCCGCTGCCGCGCGCAACTCGCCGCGGCTGCCCGCCCAGTTCGCATTGCGCACTGCGGCGGCCAGCTGGCCATCCAGGGCACGCAGGTGCGACGCCAGCCAGCCGGTGCCTGCGCTGCGGCCGGACTCGGCCTGCACGTCGTGGTGCAAGGCGGCCAGCGCCTGTTCTGCCTGGTGGGGCGGCTCGCCGTTTTCCAGTGCGTGCGCGACATCTTCCAGCACGCGCGCGGCGGCGTCGCGGTAGCGTGCATGCTCGGCGGGACCGGCATGCAGTTCGGGCAGCGCCATCAGCTCCAGCCGGATGCGCTCGGCCAGCTCCAGCAACACGGCGAACGCTTCCATCGCGCGACCGTGTGCGCGATCGCGCCCGAGCAAGGTGTGCTGCAGCGACGTCATCGCGTCGGTGAGTGCGAGGTTCGCGTGATCGTCCTGGTTCGGTTGCCGCGCCAGTGCCGCGAGTCCGGCATACACCTCGGCCAGCGCATGGCGTTCCGGCCGGTAGCGCTGCAGCGGCCAGGCAGCCACCGCGAACAGCGTGAGCAGCAGGCCGCCGCAGGTGATCAGGCCGGAAGCGAGCAGGGCGTTCTTGGACGAGATCGGCGTGGCAGCGGCGATCACTAGCAGGATCATGCTGGTCATGCCCACGCGCGCGGCGTCCGTGCCGAACACCACCAGCATGCCGCCACAGAAGCCGAACGCGGCGGTGGCCAGCAGCATCGGCAGCAGCTGGCCGCCGATGGTGAAGCCCAGCAGTGCGGCCAGTCCCGCCGCCAGCGCCGCCAGCAGCAGCCGGCGCATGCGCTGGCGATAGGGGCCGGGCTGGTCGGAGAACATCGTGTCCAGCGCACCGGCGCCCACGCTCAGGCCGACTTCCGGGTAGCCCGTGGCCAGTCCTGCGCCCAGCGGCAGCACCACCGCCAGGGTATTGCGCAGTACCACCCACAGCGGCACGTCCGGACGCTTGATGACCGTCAGGGTTTCGACGAACTGGGCACGCAGGGAATAGCCGCTGGCGGGCATGGGGTCCGGACGCTGGAGGGGAGGTCGGAATTCTGCCCTAAGCCGGTTGAAACTGTCGTGCCGGTGCGCGGTTTCGTTACCATCGGTTGCACGCTTCGACCATGCCATGACCATGTCGCTCAAGAATCATTTCGAACTGATGGCCGGATACAACCGGTGGATGAACGACAAGCTTTACCACGCCGCGTCACGACTGGACGTGCAGGCCTTGCATGAGGATCGCGGCGCGTTCTTTGGTTCCGTATTCGGCACGCTCAACCACCTGCTGGTGGCCGACACGATCTGGCTGAAGCGCTTCGCCGATCATCCGGCGGCGTTCCGCTCGCTCGATCCCGTGCGTGGCTTGCCGCATCCGTACACGCTCGCAGAGGTCCTCTATCCCGAGTTCGACCAGCTGCGCGCGGCGCGCCGGGACATGGACGAAACGATCATCCAGCTCTGCGCAGAAGCGACGGATGATGCATACGGTCAGGCGTTGACCTATCGCAACCGCTCGGGCCAGGCGTTCGTCAGGAAGTTCGGGCATCTGATGCAGCACTTCTTCAACCACCAGACGCACCATCGCGGACAGGCCACGACCTTGCTCAGCCAGTCCGGCATCGATGTGGGCGTGACGGACTTGTCCGCGATGCTGCCCGAGGCCGGTTGACGGCGCCGGCTTGCCCGGCGCCGCCGTCGTGCATCAGGCGCGACCGGCGAACTCGCCCGTCAGCGTATTCACCCACACCTTCTCGTCGTTGGTGATGTACTCGGGCACCTGGATTTCCACGCCAGTATTGAGCTTGGCGGGCTTGGTGCGCTTGGTGGCGCTGGCACCCTTCAGTTCCGGCGCGGTGTCGACCACGGTGAGCACCACGCTGGTGGGCACCTGCAGCCCCACCGGGGCGTCGTCGATCAACTGCACGTAGAAGCCTTCCACCTCTTCCACGATGTAGCCGGCGTTGTCGCCGACCAGTTCGGGGCCGAGCAGGTATTGGGTGTAGTCCTCCGCGTCCATGAACACGAAGGCGTCGCCGTCCTTGTAGGAGAAGTTCGCGGCGCGGCGCACCAGTTCCATTTCTTTCAGGTCGTCGTCGGCGCGCAGGCTGAGGTCGAACTTGCGGCCGCCGGGGATGGAGTACAGGGTGAAGCGGAAGGTGACATTGCCACCACGCGCGGTCGGCGAGCTGCGCTCGATGTCGCGCACCTGGTACACGGTGCCTTCGTGTTCGACCACGTTGCCTTTCTTGACGTCGGAAGCTTTCATCGATTGGGTGCCTTGCTGCCAGTTTTGATTGAGATGAATCCCTGGTCCATCAGGAATCGTTGTTCGCGTCGATGGGCATCCGCAACTGCGGCCGGGTCCGGATCGAAATCGTCTTCCTGGTTGTCCAGCTTGCGCGTCAGCAGATGCCCCAGGTTCGGGTACAGCGCCAGTTCGCAGGTGACTTGCGCTGCATGCATGCGCTCGCAGAATGCCTTGGCCCCGCCGGGGCGGGTCAACGTATCGGCCTCGCCCTGTACGATCAGGGTGGGGGGCGTGGACGCGCCGGCGTGATCCAGCGGCGAGTACGCGGCAGGTTCCGCGCGCCCCTGCAGCAGGTGGCGGAACCAGCCGTCGCGGGCGGTGTTCACCGCCGGCGAGACCAGCAGCATCGCGTCCGGCCGGGTCTGTTGCAGGCTTCCGGTGTCGCTGGGGCAGGCGAGCGTGCCCGCGCTGGCGACCAGGTGGCCGCCGGCAGAAACGCCGTAGCCGGCGACGCGCGCCGGATCCAGTCTCAGCTCGGCGGCGTGCCGGCGTGCCCAGGCGAATGCGGCACAGGTATCAGCGAAGGCGTCGATCGGTGTGGCCTTGTCGCCCGACAGGCGGTAGTCGATCGCGATCGCCACCATGCCCAGCGCGGCGAAGCGACGCGCATCGTCGAAACTCCATTCGGCGCTGCCGCCACGCCAGCCACCGCCGTGGAACAACAGCACGGCGGCACGTGGCGCGGATGACACTGCCGGCGGCTCGAACACATAGGCACCGAGCGATGCCCCACCTACCGTCTGGTAGACATGGTGTTGCGGTGGTGTGGCGACCGGCGCCGTGGCGGCCGACGCCATGCCAGCCGTCAGCGCCATCACTGCCAGTCCGAGCCACTTGCACGATGCATCCATGACGCCGTCCCCCGTTGGATGTAGCGAATTACTTCGGCTGCAACCGCACCGCGCCGTCGAGGCGGATCGTCTCGCCGTTGATGTAGCGGTTGCCGAGGATGAAGGCTACGGTCTGCGCGAATTCCTCCGGCTTGCCCAGGCGCGAGGGGAACGGGATCGAGGCGGACAGCGACTCCTGCACCTGCGGCGGCATGCCGTCCACCATCGGCGTCCAGAAGATGCCCGGCGCGATGGTCGCGACGCGGATGCCAAAGCGCGACAGTTCGCGCGCCATCGGCAAGGTCATGCCCACCACACCACCCTTCGACGCGGAATAGGCGGCCTGGCCGATCTGCCCTTCATAGGCGGCCACGGAAGCGGTATTGACGATCACGCCGCGCTCGCCGTCCTCGCCCGCCTCGTTGTGCTGCATCAGCGCGGCCGCGGCCTTGGCCACATTGAAGCTGCCGACCAGGTTCACCATCACGGTGCTGGCGAAGGTGGAGAGCGGCATCGGGCCTTCCTTGCCCAGCACGCGGCCAGCGCCGAGGATGCCGGCGCAGTTCATCACCACGTTGAGGCCGCCCAGCGCCTCGCGCGCGGCAGCCACGTTGGCGGCCACGCCGTCTTCGCTGGTGACGTCGGTCTTGTAGAAGCGTGCGACGTCGCCCAGCGCCTTGGCGGCGGCCTGGCCTTTTTCCTCGTTGACGTCGAACAACGCCACCTTGCCGCCGTGCGCGACGAGATGCTGCGCCACTGCGTGGCCGAGACCGGAGGCGCCGCCGGTGATGATCGCCTTGACCTGATTGAGCTGCATGGGAGTCCCCGGAACAAATGCCGAAAGACGATAATGTTAGCCGAGCGGAGGCGGTTGCTGCAGGCTGAACGCGATACCGGCCGTCCCCCGGCGGTTCATGCCGGGTTGGGGCGCCGGGGGCGAATTTTGTGCCGGGCCGCCCGTGGGAGCCAGGCGACTGCCGGTACGATGCGGACGGGTTCCATGATCCATCGAGGGAGATCGACATGAAGAAGCTGCAGAGTCTGTCTGTCGTGTGCGGCGTGATGCTGATGTTGGCGGGCGGCACTGCGCTGGCGCAGGACTACGATCACGGGCACGACCGGGGGCATGACCGTCAATACCAGGACGATGGCGATCGCGGTCACGATCACGACCGTGACCGTGGCTACGACCGCGACGACCATGGCCACGGACACGGCCATGCGTATGGCCATTACAAGAACTGGCACGATCGTGGCGAACACGAGGGCTGGTACAGGCGCGGCGGTTATCTGCCGGTGGAATACCGCAGCACCCGCTACGTGGTGTACGACTGGCGCGCCGACCGTCTGCGCGAGCCGCCGCCTGGCTACCGCTGGGTGCGCAGCGACAACGGCGACTTCCTGCTGGTGGCGATCACCACCGGCGTGATTGTCGACTTGCTGCTCAACCACTGAGCCACATCGGAACGAGTGGCGCGCCCGCAATGCGGGCGCGCCATTTTCATGTGGTCCGGTCCAGCAGGGCGCGCAACGCCGGTGTCGCGGCAAGCGCGGAGAACGGCGTCACCGCCGGTGGTGGGAAGGCCGCGGGTTGCAGGGTCTTCTGCCATACCCCCACGTCCCACCACTGGTCCAGCTTCCAGCCGCACTGCCGCCACACGCCCGCAGGCGTGAAGCCCAGCGATTCGTGGAACGCCACGCTGCTGGCGCCGGGCAGGGTGATCACGCCTACTGCCTGGGTAAGGCCTTGCAGGCACATCGCTTCGAGCAAGGTGCCATAGAGCCGGCGCGCGATACCGCGACGCTGCCCGTCGGGGTGCACGTAGATCGAGGTTTCGGCGATCCAGTCGTAGGCGGCGCGCTCGCGGAAGCGGCCGGCGTACGCATAGGCCAGCACCTCGCCGGATGCCTCCCACACCAGCCATGGGTAGTGCGGCAGGCGGGCCAGGATGCGTTCGCGCATCGCGTCGGCGCCGGGCAGCACGTTCTCGAAGGTGGCGACGCCGCTTTCGACGTGCGGCGCGTAAATCGCGTGGATGGCGGCGGCGTCCGCGGCCTGGGCGATGCGGATCATCGGGAGGAGGCTCTCAGCATGCTTCGTATTTCCAGTTGCGCCGCTTGCCCTCGGCCAGCCATTCCAACGTGGTGGCAAGGCGCTTCTGACGAGTGGCGTCGGTCTTGGCTTCGGTGATCCAGTCGATGTACTCGCGCTGGGCACCGGGCGGGAAGCCTGCCCAGGTCTTGCGCGCGGCGGCGTGCGGCCGTTTCGCGAGCAGGGCGGCGAGATCATCGGGCAGGGCCGGCGGCGCTTTGCTGCCGGCCTTGGGGCGTACCTGCTTCACGCCGGCCTCGTTCAACGCCATCGCCTTGCGGAGCAGGGCGGCCAACTCCTTTTTCGGCGGCAGATCCTGCAACGACGCCAGCTTGCCGAACTGGCCCATGCCCTCTTCGCTGCTGCTTCCGGTGACTTCCTTCGACAACCAGAAGCCGAAGCTGCAGTGCTGCTTGAACGCGGCCATGTGGCACATCGGCGCGCCCTTGTAGCTGAAGAACGGCATGCTCCATTTGATGCCTTCCTCCACCTCGGGGCAGGCGGCGTGCACGGTAGCGCGCAGGTGTTCGAGGATCGGCCGGGCGAACTCGGCGGACTTGGCGATGTAGGCGTCGATGCGGGGTTCGTGCGTGCTCATGGCGTCACCTTAGAGCTTGTTCAATGTCCCCACATGGCCCGCGCCGGGATCTGTTGGCGCACAGCCAAGGAAGAACGAAGGAGTGGACGTCCGTCCACGACGGAGTGATGACGCAGGCATGCGGGCAAACAGACCCGGCCCGCACGCGGGGAGAGTCCATGGATGGACTCGGCCTTGAGGAGCGAGGAAGGGTTGCTCGCGCATGGCGGCCACGGCAAGGCAACGCGGGTTATGTGGGGACATTGAACAGGCTCTTACAGCTCACGGATGAACCAGCGGTCGCAGCCGTGATGGCCGGTGCCGCCCATGGGAGCGCAGATCGGCACGAAGCCGCTGCGCCGATACAGCGTTTGCGCTGCGTCCATGCCGGTGAGTGTTTCGAGGTAGCAGCGCCTGAAACCGTGCATGCGCGCCGCGTCCAGGCAGCGCTGCATCATCGCGCCGCCGGCACCGATGCCGCGCGCCGCGGGCAGGAAGTACATCTTGCGCAGCTCGCACACGTCCGGCTCGCCGTCCGCCAGCGGCGCCACGCCGCCGCCGCCGACCACCACGCCGTCGCGTTCGACCACGAAGTAGCTGCAGCGTGGTTGCGCGTAGGCCGCATGCATCGCGTCGACCTCGGCATCGTGGATCGCGAAGCCGGGGCCGTCGGCGCCGAATTCGGGCATGACCGCGCGGATGATCGCGGCGATCGCGGCGTCGTCGCGCGGTTCGATGGGGCGGATCAGGAAGGCGTCGCTCATGGCGTGCCCGCGGGCGTGCGGTACACCACGCCGTCCTTCATCACGAACACCGGATGGGCGAGATCGCCGATGCGTGCGCTGGGGTCGCCCGCAAAGGCGGCGAGGTCGGCATGCAGGCCGGGCGCGACGCGGCCGAACTCCGTCTGCTGGCGCAGGATGCGCGCGGCCACGTCGGTGGCGGCGTGCAATGCCTGGGCTGGCGTCATGCCGTCGGCCACCATCGCGGCCGGCTCGCGCCAGTTCTCGCCGTGCGCGAACACGCCCACATCGCTGCCGTTGCCGATCGTCACGCCCAGCTTCAGCGCGGTGCGGAACGCGTGTGCGGCTTCCTGCATGGCCGGCGTGGGCGGCGATTGCCCGGGCACGTAGTGCTGGAAATACTCGGAGGTGGCTTCCACCGCGGTGAGCGTGGGCTCGTAGGCCACACCTTTCTGCTTCATCAGCTGAAAGGTGGCCTCGCTGGTGCCGTAGCCGTGCTCGATGGTATCCACGCCGCCTTCCACCGCGTTGCGCACGCCGGCCTCGCTGGCTGCATGCGCGGCGACCGGGCGGCCGATCTGGTGGGCGGCCGCCACGATAGCCTTGATCTCGGCCGGGGACAGCGTGGGCATGGTTTCGCCATGGTCGCCCACGCGGTAGTCGGCGTACAGCTTGATCCAGTCCGCGCCGCGCGCCGCCTGTTCGCGCACGGCGGCCACGGCGGCATCCACGCCGGTCACCGGTTGCGCGCCTTGCGGCAGATCCAGGTCGGGCCGGAAGCCGCGGGGCCCCGGTCCGTAGCTGGCGGTGGCGACGATGGCGCGCGTGGCCACGAACAGGCGCGGGCCGGGAATCAACCCTTCCTCGATCGCACGCTTGATCGATACGTCGGCAAAACCGGCACCCTCGGTGCCCAGGTCGCGCAAGGCGGTGAAGCCGGCGAGCAAGGTGTCGCGCGCGTGCTTCGCGGCTTCAAGCGTGCGGTAATCCTGCGGCTCGGTGAGGACCTGGTCGTTCCACAGCGTCTCGTTGTACGGATGCAGGAACAAGTGCGAATGCAGGTCGGCCAGGCCGGGCGTGAGCGTGGCGCCTGGCAGCGCGATGCGCTGCGCGCCGGCCGGCGCGTCGATCGACGCCACCGGGCCTACTGCGGCGATCCGGCCATCGTGCACCAGTACGGCCCAGCCGGCATGCGCGGCGTCACCGTCGGCGGTCCACACCCGGTCCGGCAGCAGCAGCCAGTCGCCCTTGGGCGTGGTCGCGGCGGCGGCCATGGAACACAGCAGGGGCAGCAGCAGTGCCGCCGTCCACCGGAGCATCGGGCTTGTGCGCATCGTTCGTCCCCTTGCCGATCGAACGGTCGATGATAGCGAGCGCGCCAGGGATTGCGCGAAGGCTCAGCCCGCGGCCGTGCGCGCCTTGGTGACGCGGCTGGCGGTGTCCTTGTGCAATTGCGCGGCCAGCCAGGCGCCGGTGGCGACGAGCAGGTCGAGGTCGACGCCGGTTTCTATGCCCATCCCGTGCAGCATGTAGGCCACGTCTTCGCTGGCCACGTTGCCGGTCGCGCCCTTGGCGTAGGGGCAACCGCCGGTGCCGGAGACCGCGCTGTCTACCACGCGCACGCCTTCTTCGAGGCAGGCCAGGATGTTGGCCAGCGCCTGGCCGTAGGTGTCGTGGAAGTGCACGGCCAGCGCGGCCATCGGCACTTCGCGGGACACCGCGCGCAGCATCGCACGCGCCTTCGCCGGCGTGCCGACGCCGATGGTGTCGCCCAGGGAGATCTCGTAGCAGCCGAGCGCGTGCAGGCGTTGCGCCACGCGTACCACGTCGCTCACCGGCACTTCGCCCTGGTAGGGGCAGCCGAGCACGGTGGAGACATAGCCGCGCACTGCCACGCCGTCGGCCTTCGCCCGCTCCAGCACCGGCACGAAGCGTTCGATGGACTCGTCGATCGAGGCGTTGATGTTCTTGCGGTTGAACGCTTCGCTGGCGGCGGTGAACACCGCGACTTCGCCGGCACCAGCTTCGCGCGCCCGTTCGTAGCCTTGCAGGTTGGGCACCAGCACCGGGTAGCTCACGCCCGGTACCTTGCGGATACCGGCGAATACTTCGGCCGCATCGGCGAGCTGCGGCACCCACTTCGGGCTGACGAAGCTGGTGGCTTCGATGGTCTTGAGTCCGGTGGAGGAAAGGCGGTCGATCAGCGCGATCTTCACTTCGGCCGGTAGCAGGGTCTTCTCGTTCTGCAGACCGTCGCGGGCACCAACTTCGACGATGCGTACGTGCTTGTCAGTATTCATGGGTTGGCTCAATCCGCGAAAGTCACGGCCACGCGTTTGTTGTGGCTGCCCTTGTTCTCGATCTTGCTCACGCGTAGCGCGCCGATTTCGCCGGTGCGCGCCACGTGAGTGCCCCCGCAGGGCTGCAAGTCCACGCCCTCGATCTCCACCAACCGGATCTGCGGCAGGTGCAGCGGCGGGGTGACCGACATGGTGCGGATAAGCTCCGGCTGCGCAGCCAGTTCGGTGCCGCTGATGTGGCTGACGTGCAGCGGCGTGTCGGCGGCCACGAGGCGCTGGAGGCCTGCGGTGAGTTCGTCCGCATCGAGTGTGATGCCCAGGCCGCCGAGATCAAAGTCCAGCCGGCCGCCATGGTCGGTGAGGTTGCCGCCAGTGACGCCGGCTTTGACCAGCGAGCCGAGCAGGTGCAAGCCGGTATGCATGCGCATGTGGCGGTGGCGGCGCTCCCAGTCCAGCGTCAGCGTGACCGCCGTGCCCGGCACCAATCGCGGTGCGTCGGTGGGAAGCTGATGCAGGATTTCGCGCGTCTCGCGGTCGCGGCGGGTATCGAGGACGGGCCACGCGCTACCGTTGGCCAGGCGCAGCGTGCCCGTATCGCCCGGTTGGCCGCCGCCGACCGGATAGCAGACGGTGTCGGCCAGCACCAGGCCGGCTTCGTCGTGGCGCACCACCTGCGTCTCGCATTCGCGCAGATAGGGATCGCGGTAGAACAGCTCGGCCACGGCAACCTCCTCGCTGGATCAGCTGGCGAAGCGCACCAGCACCGCATCGGCCTCAACGAAATCGCCTTGCGCGGCCGACACGCTCTCGATGGTGCCGGCGCGCGGAGCCTTCAAGGCCAGTTCCATCTTCATCGCCTCCATCACCAGCAGCTCCTGGCCTTCCTCGACGGTGTCGCCGGGGCTGGCCTTCACCAGCACGATGCGGCCGGGCATGGGCGCGACGACCTGGTTGCCGCCCGCGGCATCCTTCGATGTCCAGGCGTAGGCGGCGGCGCGGTCGAGCCGCCAGCGGCGGCCGTCGGCGTCGTGCAGCAGCACGCGGCGCGCGTTCGCAAGCACGTCGTGACGTTCGGCCTCGTCGTCGAAGCGGGCGCTGAGCGCGTCGCCGCCCAGCCGCGCACCGCGCACTTCGCAGGCGCTGTCACCGTGGTGCAGGCGGTAGTCGCCGGCATGGCCGTAGGCTTCGATCTCGAAACGGGATTCGCCGCGCGTGAACGCAACGACGCGCTTGCCGGCGTGGCCGACGCGCCACGCGTCGGCGCTGGCCCAGGGCGAATACGGGTCGGCGGGATTCGCCGCGACGTGCGCTTCGTCGTGCAGCAGGGCGGCGGTGGCGGCGGCGAACAGCGTGCGCACATCGGGTTCGCTGTGACCGGCGACGAATTCGTCGAGATGGCGGTCGAGGTAGCCGGTGTCGATGCGCGCCTCGACGACGGCGGGATGGCGTGCAAGCCGTTCGAGGAAGGCGATGTTGGATTTCGGTCCCTCGATCTCGCACCCGGCCAGCGCCTCGCGCAGGCGCTCCAGGGCTTGCGGGCGATCCGCATCCCACACGATCAGCTTGGCGATCATCGGGTCGTAGAAGATCGTCACCGTGTCGCCCTGGATCACGCCGCCGTCCAGGCGCACGTGGCGTGAGGGCGCGGGCAGGCGCAGTGCCTGCAGCTTGCCCGAGCCGGGCAGGAAGTTCTGCTCGGGATCCTCTGCGTACAGGCGCACCTCGATCGCATGGCCGTGCGAGGCCACTTGCTCCTGCACCAGCGGCAGCGGCTCGCCATGGGCGACGCGCAACTGCCATTCCACGAGGTCGATGTCGTGGGTGAGCTCGGTGACCGGATGCTCGACCTGCAGGCGCGTGTTCATCTCCATGAAGTGGAAATCGCCGGCGGGGCCGACGATGAACTCCACCGTGCCCGCGCCGACGTAGTTCACCGCGCGTGCGGCGGCGACGGCGGCGGCGCCCATCGCGGCGCGCTTCTCCGGAGTGAGGAAGGGCGAGGGTGTTTCCTCCAGCACCTTCTGGTAGCGGCGCTGCGCCGAACACTCGCGCTCGCCCAGGTGGATGATGTTGCCTTGGCGGTCGCCGAACACCTGGAATTCGATGTGGCGCGGCTGCTCGATGTAGCGCTCCAGCAGCATGCTGGCGTCGCCGAACGCGGACTGCGCCACACGCTGCGCGGTCGCCAGCGCCTCGGGGAATTCGGCGTCCGAGCGCACGATCTGCATGCCTTTGCCGCCGCCGCCCGCCGAAGGCTTGATGATCAGCGGGTAGCCGATCCGGTGTGCCTGTTCGGCGAGGAAGGCGTTGTCCTGGTTGTCGCCGTCGTAGCCCGGCACCAGCGGCACGTCGTGCTTTGCCATCAGCTGCTTGGCGGCGGCCTTCGAGCCCATCGCCTCGATGCTCTCGGGGTCGGGCCCGATGAAGACGATGCCGGCCTCCCGGCAGGCGCGCGAGAACGCGGTGTTCTCGGAGAGGAAGCCGTAGCCGGGATGGATGGCTTGCGCGCCGCTTTTTTTCGCCGCGTCGAGGATCGCGTCGATACGCAGGTAGGACTCGGCCGGCTGCGGGCCACCGATCGGCCAGGCCTCGTCGGCGAGGCGCACGTGCTGTGCGTCGCGGTCCGCTTCCGAATACACCGCGATGCTGCGGATGCCGAGCCGGCGGCAGGTGCGGATCACACGGCAGGCGATCTCGCCGCGGTTGGCGATCAGTACGCGTTCGAACATGCGAGTTCCTTGGCCCGGGCGGTGCAAAGCCCCGGAAATTTAGCAGATGCGCGCCACCGCGCCGATTCGCAGCGCAGCAAAGGCCCAGCTTGTGCGGAGATGGTGGACGGCTCTAAGGCGCGATCCATGCCGGCGCGCGCTTGTCGAGGAAGGCGGTGAGCCCTTCCTGGCCTTCCGGCGAAACCCGCAGGCGGGCGATCAGCGCCGCATTGTCGCGGTCGAGCTGCTCGGCGGCGCGCTCGTCGAGGCCGCCCATGCGGAACGCCAGCTGCTTGGCCTGGCGCTGTGCCTCGGGGCCGGCCTTGGCGAGCTGCTTGAGCGTGGAGGACACGGTGTCGTCCAGCGCCTCGGATGCGACGGCCTGGTGCAGCAGCCCGATGCGCTGCGCGTCGAAGGCGTCGAACACCTCGCCGGTGAGGAATAGCTTGCGCGCCTGGCGCAGGCCGATGGCGGCGACCACGTAGGGCGAGATCGCTGCAGGCACCAGGCCCAGCTTCACTTCGGTGAGGCCGAACTTCGCGCCATCCGCGCCAATCGCGATGTCGCAGCAGGCGACCAGGCCCACGCCGCCGCCGTAGGCCGCGCCATTGACCCGGGCGAGGGTGGGCTTGGGGCAGAACTGCAGGCTGCGCATCAGCCGCGCCAGGCGCAGCGAGTCGTCGCGGTTCTCCTGCTCGCTGGCCCGGGCCATGCCGCGCATCCAGTTGAGGTCCGCCCCGGCAGAGAAGCTGGCGCCGCTGCCGGTGAGCACCAGGGCGCGCACCGCCGGATCGCGGCCGGCAGCCTCGATGGCGGCGGTGAGTTCGGCGATCAGCGCGTCGTCGAAGGCGTTGTGCACCTCGGGGCGATGCATGGTGAGCGTACGCACGCCGGCACGATCGGAGATCAGGACAGAGGCGGTCATCGACGGATCCTGCAAGGGGAGGCGGACATCTTAAATCGTCGTGCGACGCCGGCCGGGCAGCACTGCAACAAATGCGAAATGTGGTTACAATGCGAACCATTCTTATTTGTAAGCGGATCGATCCGTGCGCTTGTCCGACTTGCCGAAGGGTACTGAGGCCGTGGTGGATCGTGTGGACGATGCCCACACGAACGATCCGATCGCGCAGCGCCTGCGCGACCTCGGCTTCGTCGACGGCGAGGCGGTGCGGGTGGTCGCCTGCGCCCCGTTGGGAGGCGATCCGCTGTTGATCCAGATCGGCTTCACCCGCTTCGCGCTGCGCCGCGCCGAGGCCGCCCGGGTCAGCGTGCGCTCCGAGGTGGCGGCATGAGTGCGAACGCGCTGCGCATCGCCCTGGTGGGCAACCCGAACTGCGGCAAGACCGCGCTGTTCAACCTGCTCACCGGCGGCCGGCAGAAAGTGGCCAACTATGCCGGCGTCACCATCGAACGCAAGGAAGGGCGTTTCATGGCGCCGTCCGGGCGCGTACTGCAGATCCTCGACCTGCCTGGCGCCTACAGCTTCGACACGGTCAGCCCCGACGAGCAGATCACCCGCGACGTGCTGGAGGGCAATTATCCCGGCGAGGCGCCGCCCGACCTGATCGTCTGCGTGGCCGACGCCACCAATCTGCGCCTGCATCTGCGCTTCCTGCTGGAGGTGCGGCGGCTGGGCCGTCCGGTGGTGCTGGCGCTGAACATGATGGATGCGGCGCGCCGGCGCGGCATCGCGATCGACGTGCCGGAACTGTCGCGCCGGCTGGGCTTGCCAGTGGTGGAAACCATCGCGGTGAAACGCGGCGGCGCGAAGGCGCTGGTGGAGCGCGTGGACGGCGAGCTGCCCACGCCCGCGCCGGCGCAGCCCGATGATGCGGCCAGCCGGGCGGACCTGCACGCCGAGGTGCGCGAGCTGCTTGCCGCCACCGTGAGCATGCCGCGCCGCACGGCGGAGCTGGACGACGCGCTGGACCGCTGGGCGCTGCATCCGGTGTTCGGCCTGGCGATCCTCGCGGTAGTGATGTTCCTGGTGTTCCAGGCGGTATATGCCGCCGGCAAGCCGATGAGCGACCTGATCGGCGACGGCTTCGCCTGGCTGGGCGGACACGTGGCCGCGCTGCTGCCGTCGGGGCCGCTGCAAGGCCTGGTGGTCGACGGCCTGTTCGGCGGCCTCGGCACCGTGCTGGGCTTCCTGCCCGAGATCCTGGTGCTGTTCTTCTTCATCCTCACGTTGGAAGAGTCCGGCTACCTGCCGCGAGCGGCCTTCCTGCTCGACCGGCTGATGCTGTCGGTGGGCCTGACCGGGCGTTCGTTCATCCCGCTGCTGTCCAGTTTCGCCTGTGCGATCCCCGGCATCATGGGCACGCGCAGCATCCAGGATCCACGCGACCGCCTCGCCACCATCCTGGTGGCGCCGCTGATGACCTGCTCGGCGCGGCTGCCGGTGTACGCACTGCTGATCGCCGCGTTCATTCCCTCGCGCGCCGTGCTCGGCGTGTTCAACCTGCAGGGCCTGGTGCTGTTCGCGCTGTACGCCGCGGGCGTGCTCGGCGCGATGACGGTGGGCTGGGTGATGAAGCACCTGCATCGCGACCGCAGCGAACACGCCTTGCTGATGGAGCTTCCGGCGTATCGCCTGCCGAAGACGCGCGACGTGGCGATCGGCATGTACGAGCGCGGCATGGTTTTCCTGAAGCGGCTGACCGGCGTGATCCTCGCGCTCACCGTGCTGATGTGGGCGCTGTCCAGCTTCCCCGCGCCGCCGGCGGGCGCCACCGGGCCGGCGATCGACTACAGCTTCGCCGGCCACCTGGGCCACGGGCTGGCGCACATCTTCGGACCGATCGGCTTCAACTGGCAGATGAGCCTGGCGCTGATCCCGGCCTTCGCCGCGCGCGAAACCGCGGTGGCCGCACTGGCCACGGTGTACGCGGTGGGCGGCGACGCAGGTGCACTGGCGCCGGCCATGGCCTCGCACGTATCGCTGGCCAGCGCGCTGTCGCTGCTGGTGTGGTTTGCCTATGCGCCGCAGTGCATGTCGACGCTGGCCGTCATCAGGCGCGAGACCGGCGAATGGCGCAATGTGGCAGTTTCGTTCGGCTACCAGTTCGTGATGGCGTACGCGGCGTCCTTCCTCGTCTACCAGATCGCGAGTGCGCTGGCATGAGCACCGGCCTGCTGATCCAATACATCGTGCTCGGCCTGATCGTGGCGGCCAGCGTGCTGGTGGTGTTCCGCAAGCTGGCGCCGCAGCTCACCAACCGCTGGCTGGCGGCCGCTTCCATCCGCCTCGCGCGCCGGCGCGACTCGCGCTTCGCCCAAGTGCTCAGTCGCCGTCTGCAGCCGAAACAGGCTACCGGCAACTGCGCCGACGGCTGCAGCACCTGCGGTGCCTGCGGGCCGAAGAAGCCGGCTTCGGTATCGCCTTCGGCATCGCGCGGCCCCGGCGGTTCCGGGCAAGCCCGGATCGCGGTGGAGCCGATGCCGCTGCATTTCCGCCCGCGTTCGCGCTGAGCCACACCGCGGCGTTTACATGCGGAACACGCCGTAGCGCTGCGGTTCGATCGGCGCATTCATCGATGCGGAAATCGCCAGCCCAAGCACGCGGCGGGTGTCGGCCGGGTCGATGATGCCGTCGTCCCACAGTCGCGCGCTGGCGTAGTAGGGATGGCCTTGGCGCTCGTACTGCTCCCGGATCGGCGCCTTGAAGGCGTCCTCTTCCTCCGCGCTCCATGACTTGCCGGCGGCCTCGATGCCGTCGCGCTTCACCGTGGCCAGCACGCTGGCGGCCTGTTCGCCGCCCATCACGCTGATGCGCGCGTTCGGCCACATCCACAGGAAGCGCGCGCCGTAGGCGCGGCCGCACATCGCATAGTTGCCGGCGCCGAAGCTGCCACCGATCACCACGGTGAACTTCGGCACGTGCGAGCAGGCGACGGCGGTGACCATCTTGGCACCGTCTTTGGCGATGCCGGCCTGTTCGTACTTCTTGCCGACCATGAAGCCGGTGATGTTCTGCAGGAACACCAGCGGTACGTTGCGCTGGTTGCACAGCTCGATGAAGTGCGCGCCCTTGAGCGCGCTTTCGGCGAACAGGATGCCGTTGTTGGCGACGATGCCCACCGGGTAGCCGTGGATGTGCGCGAAGCCGGTGACCAGGGTCTTGCCGTAGCGCGCCTTGAATTCATGGAACTCCGAGCCGTCCACGATGCGTGCGATCACCTCGCGGATGTCGAACGGGCGGCGGGTGTCTTCGGGAATCACGCCGTACAACTCGTCGGCCGGGTATTTCGGCTCCGCCGGTTCGCGCAGGGCCAGCGGCACGGCCTTCTTGCGGTTGAGGCTGGCGACGATGTCGCGCGCGATGCTCAGCGCGTGCGCGTCGTTCTCGGCGAAGTGGTCGGCCACGCCCGAGATGGAGGTATGGACGTCCGCACCGCCCAGCGTCTCGGCATCGACCACTTCGCCGGTGGCCGCCTTCACCAGCGGCGGGCCGCCCAGGAAGATGGTGCCTTGCTCGCGCACGATGATGGTTTCGTCGCTCATCGCCGGCACGTAGGCGCCGCCGGCGGTGCACGAACCCATCACCACGGCGATCTGCGGGATGCCGAGGCCGGACATGCGCGCCTGGTTGTAGAAGATGCGGCCGAAGTGTTCTTTGTCCGGGAATACCTCGTCCTGCAGCGGCAGGAAGGCGCCGCCGGAGTCGACCAGGTAGACGCAGGGCAGGCGGTTCTCCAGCGCCACTTCCTGCGCGCGCAGGTGCTTCTTCACCGTCATCGGGAAATAGGTGCCGCCCTTGACGGTGGCGTCGTTGGCGACCACCACCACTTCGGTGCCGTGCACCCGGCCGATGCCGGTGATGATGCCGGCGGCGGGCGCTGCGTCGTCGTACATGCCGTGCGCGGCCAGCGGCGAGAGTTCGAGAAACGGCGAGCCGGGATCGAGCAGGGCGCGGATGCGCTCGCGCGGCAGCAGCTTGCCGCGGGCGACGTGCTTCTCGCGTGCCTTGGCGCCGCCGCCTTCGGCGCTGTTCGCCAGTTCATGGCGCAGTTCGTCGGTGAGCTGGCGCAGGCGTCCGCTGCTGGCCTGGAACTCGGGAGAACGCGGATCGATCTGCGAGACGATGACACTCATGCGCGGCGGCCGTCGAGATGAAACCGTGGATGATAACGGCTGCGCCGTGCGGTGAATCGTGCGGCCCGAAAGCGGGCTCGGCGCTACCCGGCCAGATCCCAGGGATGAGCGTACCGAAACGGCCAAAAAAAACGGCCGCGCGAGGCGGCCGTTTTCCGAACCACGGTAACGTGGATCAGTGCGCGGTGCTGGCGGCAGCCGGAGCAGCGGCGGTGGAAGCCGGAGCAGCAGCGGTCGAAGCCGGGGCAGCAGCGGTCGAGGCCGGAGCAGCAGCCGGAGCAGCGGCGGTGGCCGCCGGAGCAGCCGCGGCAGCCTTCTGGGCCTGGTCAGCGGACTGCTGAGCCTGGTCAGCAGACTGCTGGGCGTTCTGCGCGGAATCCTGCGCGCCGTTGCTGCAAGCCGCCAGCAGCGCGACGAGCGCGGAGGCGAGTAGGGTACGCGTAAACTTCATGGTGGATCTCCTTTGCCGTGGAATGCCGTTTGGCCGTGTATTAATACCGCTTTCGCGGGTCTTGCGCCATATCTTTCGAAGCGCGGCTTCAGACTCCGTTGAAAGCCGGTTCAACGCAGTTTAAGTGGATGCGTATCAAAACGCGGGCGCCGGGGCCGTGCGATTCAGTCCAGGCATTCTACCGCGATCGCCGTGGCCTCGCCGCCGCCGATGCACAGGCTGGCGATGCCGCGCTTGAGGCCGCGGGTTTTCAAGGCATTGAGCAGGGTCACTACCAGGCGGGCGCCGCTGGCGCCGATCGGATGGCCGAGGGCGCAGGCGCCGCCGTTGACGTTGAGCTTTTCGTGCGGAATGCCGAGTTCGCGGATCGGCGCCATGGCCACTACCGCAAAGGCCTCGTTGACTTCGAACAGGTCGACATCGCTGATTTTCCAGCCGGTTTTATCGAGCAGCTTCTGGATGGCGCCCACCGGGGCGGTGGTGAACCATTCCGGCTCCTGCGAATGGGTGGCATGGGCGACGATGCGGGCCAGCGGCTTGAGGCCGCGCGCCTTGGCGTCGTCGGCCGACAGCAGCACCACGGCTGCGGCGCCGTCGGAGATGCTGGACGAGCTGGCGGCGGTGATGGTGCCGTTCTCCTTGCGGAAGGCCGGCTTGAGCGTGGGGATCTTGCCGATGTCGGAGCGGCCGGGCTGCTCGTCGGTGTCCACCACCACGTCGCCCTTGCGGCCGGCCACGGTGACCGGGACGATCTCGCCGGCGAACGCGCCGGACTGCTGCGCCGCCAGGGCGCGCTTCACCGATTCCGTCGCGAACGCATCCTGCTCCTCGCGGCTGAAGTGGTACTTGTCGGCGCACAGCTCGCCGAACACGCCCATCGCCTTGCCGTCGTAGGGGTTGGTCAGGCCGTCCCAGGCCATGTGGTCGACCAGCTTGCCGTCGCCGTAGCGGATGCCGGTGCGCGCCTGCACCATGTGCGGGGCGTTGGTCATCGACTCCATGCCGCCGGCCACCACGACCGCCGCCGAGCCGGCCTTGATCAGGTCGTGGCCGAGCATGATCGCCTTCATGCCCGAGCCGCACACCTTGTTGATGGTGGTGCAGCCGGCGCCCGCCGGCAGGCCGGCTTCCAGCGAAGCCTGGCGGGCCGGTGCCTGGCCCAGGTTGGCGGGCAGCACGCAGCCCATGATGACCTCGCCGACGTCGGCGGCGCCCACGCCGGACTGCTCCAGCGCGGCGCGGATCGCCGTGGCGCCCAGCTTCGGCGTGGGCACGCCGGTGAACTGGCCGAGGAAGGAGCCGATGGCGGTGCGCTTGGCACCGGCGATGACAACGCTGACGTCGGACATGGGGATCTCCGCAGAATCTACGAATGGCGCGTGGCGCCGGGGAAGCAACTAGTTGATTATCGCAGCCGATGGCGCAGTGCGGCAAACCGGGCGGACGGCGTCGCTCCGGGAGGCTTAATCGCAGCCTGTTGCGCCGGTTGTTGTGCCACACTGGATCGTCGCCGGAGTGCCGCCCGCACGCATGCGGGCCAGCGGCCTCCAACTAGTGAATCCGGGGTGGAGCGGTCAGGGGAAAGATCATGAAACCGCATGGGGAAACGGCCGCGCGCGGCCTGCGTTGTCGCCAGCTGGCATATGCCATCGGCCTGACCCTGAGTCTGGCTGCCTGCGGTGGCGGAGGAGGCGGAGGCAACGTCAAGTCGACGCCTACGACGCCGACGTCGTCATCCACCGCGCCGCCGCCGCCGCCCATCGACGCCCAGCTGTCGATCACCAACACCTACGCCGCCCACAACCAGGGCTACACCGGCGCGGGGGTGACCATCGGCGTGGTCGACAGCGGCATCATGTCGAGCAATCCGGCGGTGTCGGGGCGAGTACTGCAAGAGCTGGTCTACGTCGATCCGACGCAGAACAACACCAGCATCCAGGATGTGGTCGGCCACGGTACCTGGGTTTCCGAGATCGCCGCCGGCCAGCCGTTCGGGCAGTTCGCCGGCGGCATTGCGCCGGGCGCCAGTCTGGTTTCGGCCCGCATCATTGCGGACAACGCACCGGACGACAACGGTTCCGCGCCACCGGCACAGGTCACCACCAGCGATGCGCAGTTCTTCGGCCAGGTCAACACCGACCTGATCAATAACGGCGTCAAGGTGATGAACAACTCCTGGGGCGGTATCACCTGGGACACCACCAATGCCAGCCTCAACCAGGCCTTCGATCAGGCCTACACCACCTTCGTGAACCAGCAGGGCGGCCTGGTGGTGTTCGCCGCCGGCAACGATTCGCAGGCCAACCCCAGCACGATCGCCGCGCTGCCCAACGTGGCGCCCGACCTTGCCAAGGGCTGGCTGGTGGCGGTGGCGGTGAACAGCAACAGCCCCACCCAATTGGAAGGCTATTCGAACAAGTGCGGCAGCGCGATGAACTACTGCCTGGCCGCGCCCGGCGACGTGATCGTGCTCGACAAGAACACCACGTCCACCACTGCCAGCCCCTCCTATTACATCGTCGAAGGCACCTCGTTCGCCGCGCCGCAGGTATCCGGCGCCGCCGCGCTGGTATGGCAGGCCTATCCGTATTTCAGCAACGACCTGGTGCGGCAGACCTTGCTCGGCACCGCCACGCCGCTGGGCGGCTCGCAGCCCAACCCCACCTTCGGCTATGGCGAGCTGAACGTGGGCCGCGCGGTGAACGGCCCGATGCAGTTCAATTGGGGCGACGTCACCGTCAGTTTCAGCGGCAATTCGAACTGGAACAACCCGATCTCCGGCGCGGGCGGCCTGATCAAGCAGGGCAGCGGCACGCTCAATCTTACCCAGCCGTCCAGCTACACCGGCCTCACCCAGGTGCAGGGCGGCACATTGACTGCCAAGTCGCTGGCCGGCGCGGTCACGGTGGCCAGCGGCGGTACGCTGGCGGTCGCCGGCAGCAATCTCGCGGTGGGCGGCAGCTACGTGCAAGCTGCCGGCGGCACGTTGGCGGTATCGCTGGGTTCGACCTTGGCTGTGACCGGCACCGCCACGATCGCCGGCAACCTGCTGGTGACCGGCACCAACTCCGGCTACACGATGAACTCGCATACCGTCGTGCTCAGCGCCCAGCAGGGGCTCACCGGCACCTTCGCCGCGGTGAACGCTGCCTCGAACGTGCTGCTCGCCGCCACCCCCGGCTACGACGGCAACAATGCCTGGCTCAACGTGAGCCAGGTGAGCGTGAGCGCGGTGCAGGGCACCAGCTACAGCGTCGCCTCGTATGGCGCGGCGCAGCGGGTGAACGCGGCCTTCGGGCAGATCAATACGCAACTGGCCGGCGCCGCGGCGACCGGCTCGCCGGTGGCCAGCGACTTCGTCGCCGGCGCAGCCACCTTGCAGCAGACCGCCACGCTGGCCAACCTGCAGCAATCGCTGGAAAGCCTCTCCGGCCAGTTGCACGCAGCCAGCGCGGCGATGACCTTCGAGGCGATCGACGCCGGCACGCGCGCGCTGACCAACCATTTCGACCAGATGCTGTCCACGCCGCAGCAACCCGTGGGCGCGTGGGTGCAGAGCCTGGGCTACCAGGGCACCATGTCGCGCAGCGGTTACAGCAACGTGGCCTACGACCTCAACGGCTGGATGGTGGGGCAGGACTTCCGCGTGGATGGCAGCGGCGTGGCTGGTTTCGCCTTGAGCGGCACGCACGGCCTGGGGCGCCTGACCGAAAGCGCGGACCAGGGCTACAGTCGCGCGGTCGAAGGCATGCTCTACGGTGCCGCCATGCGCGGTAACTGGTATGCGATGGGTCGCTTCGGCTTCGGCAGCTACCAGGAAACCATGCAGCGCCAGCTGCAGCTGGGCGGTCAGTCCGCCGGCGTAGGCAGTGAGGGCAGCGGCCGCTACGGCGTGGCCTACGGTGAGAGTGGCTATCGCATGACGCTGGGCAATACCCGTGTCACGCCTTACGCGAGCCTGGAATACGCGCAGATCCAGCGCGACGGTTTCGACGAAACGGGCGGCGACGGCTTCGGCCTGAAATCCAGCGCGCTCACCACCGCGCGCTGGCAGGCCGGCCTGGGCCTGCGCGCCAGCCGCAACTGGCAGCTCGGGCGCGCCGGCAGCCTCGATCTGCAGGGGCGACTGGCGTGGCAGCAGTCCTTCGGACTGCGCGGCGAAGTGTTCGATGCCAGCTTCACCGGCGTGAACCAGTGGGCGCCGCTGGGCGGCATCGGCCTGGCGCGCTACGGCGGTTTGGCCGGCGTCACACTGGACTGGAGCGTGAACCCGCGCAGCGATCTGACGCTTGGCTACGACCAGTACTTCGGCCAGGGCCTGCAGGCGACGATGGCCACGCTCAATTACCGCTGGACGTTCTGAGCCGGGCCGGCGGCAGCGCGCCGGGCCGGATGATTCAGTCCTGCGGACCCAGCGTGGTCCAGCCGATACCGCGATACGAATCCGCGACCGCGGCAGCGCCGGCGGCGATCGCGCTGGACATCAGGAACGCCGACCACGCATCGCTGTCGTGTCCCTGCGCAAGCAAGGGTGGCAGCCAGACCAGCAGCGTGATGATGCCGAGCATCGCCGCTTCCACGGTGGCCGCCAAGCGCGGCCAGAACGCGAACAGAAGGGCGAGCGCCGTGGCAAGGCTGCCCGCGCCGGTCAGGTAAGCCCAGCCGTGCCGCCATGGCAGCCATGCCGGCACGAAGCCGGCGGTGATGTCGGCGTAGACGTAGTGCGAGAGGCCGATGGTCGGCAGTGCCAGCACGAGCAGCAGCCGTGCGTTGCGGATGCCGGCGCGACCCGAAAGGAATCGCCCGCCGGAGGCCGCCAGCGATGCGAACACGGCCCATGCACCGGCAAGGATCACGGCGATCTCGCCGGCGCCTAGCCAGGTCGCTTCCATGGATGGGGCGTAGAGGATGGCGGGGAATTTCAGCAGCGCCATCCACAGCAAGGCGAACACCGACAGCGCGCCCGCGGAAACCTTCGCTGTGCGCGGGACCAGGATGCCGATGCCGGTCGCCAGTTCGAGCAGCGCCGCGAGGTAGACGAAAAGGTCGTGCGCCGGCAGGTGTGCGATCGGGATGCGCTGCCAGGTGCCGGCGAAATCGCCGAAGGCCAGCCCGCGCAGGCCCAGTGCGATCATCACCAGCGCCAGCAATACACGGCCGAGGCCCATGCCGCGCACGGCCGGGGCGTTCGCGCCCACCGCGAGGCATCGCGCCAGCCAGGCGCGAGACTCGGCACGCGCGCCCCCCAGATCGGATGCTGCGTTCATCTACCTGCCCCCTTGCAGAGCCGCATGAGCACAAGCCGCCGAGCCTAGTCGGGCCGTTCCGTCCGGGCAACGGCCACTTGGGGCGATTCGCTTCAGACCAATTCGACCTGCAGGCCGGCGTTGCGCAGCGCCTCGACGATCTCGGCCGGTGCGCTGTTGTCGCTGATCACCTTGTGCAGCTGGCGCACCGGCGCGATCACCGACAGGCTGCGCTGGCCCAGCTTGCTGGCGTCCAGTACGGCGACGGTCTGCCGGGCCACGCGGATCATCAGCGCATTGAGCGCGGATTCCAGCGGGTCGGGCGTGGTCACACCCACTTCGGGATCGAGGCCGTCCACGCCGAGGAACAGCCGGTCGGCGGAGAGTTTCGCCAGCGCGTGTTCCGCGTCGGGGCCGACCAGCGAGTAGGAGGTCTGGCGCAGCAGGCCGCCCAGCATCATCACGCGGATCTGCGGCAGGCCGGAGAGCTCCAGCGCGATGTTCAGCGCATTGGTGATCACGGTGAGCGACTCGAACTTGCGCTGGCGGATCTGCCGCGCGATCTCCACCGTGGTGGAGCCGGAGTCGAGGATGATCGTCTCGCCGTCGCGGATCATTTCCGCCGCCGCCTGGCCGATGCGCAGCTTCTGCGCATGGCGGCGGGTTTCCTTGATGTTGAGCGGGATGTCGCTGCTGACCGGCATCACCGGCAGCGCGCCGCCGTGCGAGCGCACGATGGCCGAGGCATTCGCCAGCGCCTCGAGGTCGGCGCGGATGGTGACGGCGGAGGTGTCGAATTTCTTCGCCAGCTCCTCCACCGTGGCACGGCCGTTTTCTTCGACGTGCTCCACGATCAGGCGGCGGCGCTCGCCTAGCAGCAGGCGGTGGGGGGGCTTGGGGGCGGGTTTGGCGGTCTGGGGTTTGCTCATGCGGGCAGAATATGCAGGAGTCGGGCGGCATTGTCATGATAGACCTTGCGCAGCACGGCGTCCGGCAGATTCAGCCCGTAGATCGACCAGCGCCCCTGGGGCGGGACCGGGGAGGGGGCGTAGTCGAAGTATTCGTCCTCGGTTTCGAGGAAGCGATAGTAGATTTCGTAAAGTTCGTCGCCGAACAGCTGCTGGGGCACGTCGTCGCCCCAGGGCGAGGGCACCGCGTCGGTGCCGAACAGGATGCGGTCCTGGTAGCGGTCGAAGAAGCGCTGGGCGATGCGCGGCTGGCGGCCCAGCTCGCCGATACGGGCGCTGATGTCCACCAGGGTATTGGGGAAGCGCGCGAGGCAATCCTCGACGGCGGCCAGGTTCTCGGCGTTGTTGCCCACGTGCAGCAGCACGAAGGTGGTGTTCGGGTGGCGCGCGATCATGCGGTTGCGCGCTTCGATCAGTTCCTGGTGGCTGGGGAATTCCGGCCCGTAGAACGACCAGTCCGGGTGGTTGGCCAGCTCTTCGTAGCGTTCGTTCTCGCCGTCGGTGGGCAGGAAGAACGCTTCCGGGTCGGAAACGTGCAGGAACACCGGCATGTCGTGCGCGGCGCAGGCTTCCCACATCTGATCGAAGCGACGGTCGTCCACACCGACCAGCGGGCCCTCGTCGATGCGCTCGCGCAGGTACAGGCCCAGCGTCTTGAGCAGCTTCAGACCGCGTGCGCCCACGCGCCTGGCGTGTTCGATCGCATCGGCCTGGCGCTGCGGGTAGTCCGGCTCGGGAAACAGCGCGAACGAGGGTTCGGTCAGGGTGAGGAAGCGCCCCGGCGCGGCCTGGTCGAACAGCCGGATGCTTTCCTCCAGTCCCTTGCCGACGCCGCCGGTGAGGTTTACCAGGGTGCGCACGCCTTTGCGGTCCATCACCGGCAGCAGCGCCTCGGGCGTGGTGAATACGGTGATTTCATCACCTACCGACACGCCGCTGCGCACGTTTTTCGACCAGGTGAGGTGGGCGTGCACGTCGATCACCGGGAAGCGCGGCCGCTCGATGTGCGTCTGTGGCACCCGCAGCATGCTGCGGGGCTTGAAATCCTTCAGCCGCAGCTCGCCCTTGCTGGCATCGGGTGCGGTCTGCAGCGGGTTCTTGCTGCTGGCTTCGATACGCACCGTGCCGGCGCCGGTGGGCGGGGCGCAGCAGAGGCAGGATTTCTGGTGGGTCCGGTTCAATCTAATGACTCGCTTTTTGCGTTCGCCTCCTCTCCCCTCTGGGGAGAGGATTGAGGTGAGGGGCGGGTGCTTGCGGGAAACCATGCTAGTGCAAGCCGCTTCGCTGGAAACATGCCGCAATACTGGCCCCTCATCCAGCCCTCTCCCCGGAGGGGAGAGGGGGCAAGCATCAGCGCGGGTACTTCGCCATGATGTCGTGCGCCTGGCGCACGAGATTCACCGCCTGGTCGAACGGGCGCAGCCACATGTTGCGGCCGAACATCACGCCGTTCGCGCCGCTCTGCATGTAGAACTCCACCTTGCGCAGCACTGCCGCGTCGTCGTCGTTCTTCTCGCCGCCGGAGAACAGCACCATGGTGCGGCCGGCCGAGCGGACCACGCGGGCGCAACGGGCGGCGGCGTCTTCCTGCAGCTTGTCGTAGGGCGCGGGCACATTGGCCACGCTGTCGTTCGGCTCGTGCAGCTTGACGATGTCGGCGCCCAGTTCCAGCGCCACGCGTGCGGCGTAGTCCTGCGCATACAAGGTATTGGTGCCGCCCTTGGCGTTGACCGCGCTGCCGCGCGGATAAGACCACAGCACCAGCGGCATGCCGTAGCGCTCGCAGTCGCGGCGCACCTGCTCGAACTGGCGGAACTCGTCGTGCTGGCGCGGCGAGCCCACATACATGGTGTAGCCCACCGCATCGGCGCCCAGTCGCACGGCGTCCTCCACCGAGGCGAACAGCGGCGAGGTGGCCTCGGCGTCGCTGGCGATGTTGGTCTTGCCGTTGAGCTTGAGGATCAGCGGCACGCGGCCGGCGTACTCACGCATGTACTTCTCGGCCAGGCCGATGCCTAGCGCGATAGCAGAAAAGCCGCCGGCCGCGGCGAGTTCGAACTGGTACGAAGGATCCACGGCCGGCGGGTGGGGAAAGAAGTCGGTGGGGCCATGCTCAAGGCCCTGATCCAGCGGCAGCACCAGCAAGCTGCCGTTGCGCGGACCGGAGCCATACAGCAGGCGCCACAGGCGTGCGCGCTTGCCCTGCGACAGCGACAGTTGCGAAAACTTTTCGGAAGCTTGCGAAGGTACTTGTAAGTTCTGTTTCATTTCGAATACGCTGGTCTGGTGGGCGGATGGCTTCACATTCGAACGAAATGAGTCAAATGTCAATACTTGGAAACAAAACGAAAGCATTCGACGGTTTTGCCGCCCTGGCGGCGGCCTCGCCGGAGGCGCAACGCGAGCGCGGCTATGCCGATACCTTGCGCGAAATCCTGCAGCAGCCGGCGACCTGGCAGGCCACGGCAGCGCTGCTGCGCGAGCCGTCGACGCAGGCGCAACTGCGGGCCGTACTGACGCCGCGTCCTGCGCACGTCGTACTGACCGGTTCCGGCAGTTCGATCTATGCCGGCGAATGCATTGCCCCGGATCTGCAGCAGGCGTTGGGCGTACCGGTGCAGGCGATCGCCGCGGGCACCTTGCTCACGCATTGGCGCAGCGCACTGCCGCCGGGCGGCGGCCTGCTGATCTCGATCGCGCGCTCGGGCGACAGTCCGGAAAGTGCCGGCGTGGTCGATCAGCTGCTGGCCCATGCGCCGGACTGGCGCCACCTCGCCATCACCTGCAATGCTAACGGCAAGCTGGCCACGCAGTACCGCGGCGAATCGCGCTACGGCGCGCTGGTGCTGGACGAGCGCACCAACGACCGCAGCCTGGTGATGACCAGCAGCTTCACCAACCTCGTGCTGGCCGGCAGCGGGCTGGGCGGCCGTGCGGATGGGGCCAGCTGGCCGGATGGCGTGCGTCGCGTCGCCGGATGCGTGCAGCACATGTTCGACACCCAGGCCGATGCGCTGGCGGCCGTCGGCTACGGCAGCTTCGACCAGGCGGTGTTCCTCGGCAGCGGCGGCGCCTTGGGTGCCGCGCGCGAAGCCGCGCTGAAGATGCTGGAGATGACCGGCGGTCGCGTGAGCACGATGGCCGAGACCTTCCTCGGCCTGCGCCACGGTCCGATGTCGAGTCTGGACGAAGACACGCTGGTGGTGGCCTTCCTTTCGCCCGACCCGGCAGTGCGCGCCTACGAATACGACTTGTTGCGCGAACTCAGCCGCAAGCGCCTGGGCCAGGTGCGCGTGCTGGTCGGCGAAGGCATCGCCGAAGACGTGATCGGCGCGCAAGACGTGGCAGTGGACCTGCAAGGCCTGCATGCCGGCGACGACGCGCTGCCGTTGCTGGCCGACGTGGCGGTGGGCCAGACCCTGGCGTTTTTCCGCTGCCTGGCACTGGGCGGCAAGCCGGATGCACCTGCGCAGGGCGTGCTCACCCGTGTGGTCGAGTCGTTCGCGCTGCATGCCGCGGGCGCTCCGCCCGGGCAGTCCGCACAAGGAGAGGAGAGCGTCGCGTGAAGCGCATCCTCATTGCCGGCGAACTCAACGTCGACCTGGTGTTCCGGGATTGCCAGTCGTTTCCCGCGCCGGGGCGCGAGGTGCTGGCCGAGGACGCCATGGTCGTGCCGGGCAGTTCTTCGATGATCTGCGCGATGGGATTGGCCCGGCTGGGCAACCCGGTGGCGTTCGCCGGCAAAGTGGGCGTGGACGGCTGGGGCGGTTTCTGCGTATCGGCGCTGCAAGGCGCCGGTATCGACGTGGCGGCGGTGCGGCGCGATCCCGGCCTGCGCACCGGCATCACCGCCTCGTTCTCGACCAGCACCGACCGTGCGCTGGTTACGTTCGCCGGTGCGATCGGCGCACTGCGCGCCGGGGACGTCGGCGACGAACTGCTGGCCGGCGTCGACCACTTGCACGTGTCCTCGTATTACCTGCAAAGCGCCTTGCGTCCGGAGCTCACGGCGCTGTTCGCGCGGGCACGCGCGCTGGGGCTGAGCACTTCGCTCGATCCGGGTTTCGATCCCGAGCAGCACTGGGGCGACGAATGGCGCGATCTGCTCGCCGGGGTCGACTTGTTCCTGCCCAATGACGTGGAACTCGCCGGCATCAGCGGCTTCGAATCGCCGCTGGACGGCTTGCGCGCGCTCGACAACGGCCGCACCCGCATCGTGGTGAAGCGCGGCCGGCACGGCTGCGCCACGCTGGATGGCGCCGGCGGCCTGATCGAATCGCCCGCCTTCGCGGTGGATGCGGTGGACAGCACCGGCGCCGGCGACTCCTTCGACGCTGGTTTCCTGCATGCCTGGCTGCGCGACCTGCCGCTGGCAGACGCCATGCGCTGGGGCAATGCCTGCGGCGCACTTTCCACGCGCGGCGTGGGCGGTACGGCACGGCAGGCCGACGCGGCCGAGGCGAAGGCCTTGCTTGGGGCCGCACTGTGATCACCGTGCTCGGCATCAACACTGCCATCGACCACCTGATGCAGGTGGACACGCTGCATCTGGGCGAGGTCAATCGCACGGTGCACGAGCAGGTGTTGCCGGGCGGCAAGGGCTTGCATGTGGCACAGACCGTCGCCGCGCTGCGCGAGCCGGTGCAGTTGATCGGCTTGATCGACGCGGCGCACCGCAATCTCACTGCGCGACGCATGAGCGAGCGCGGCGTGCTGTTCCACGGTGTGGAGATCGACGCGCCGCTGCGCCACTGCATCGCGCTGCAGGACGCGCGCGGCCAGATCACCGAAGTACTGGGGCAGGGACCGGAGCTCGGCGAGCGCGATCGCGTGGCGCTGCAGCGCGCGTTCCGCCTCGCGCTGGCGGAAAGCGATCTGGTGGTCTTGTCCGGCAGCCTGCCGCGTGGCCTGGCCGCCGATACCTACGCGGAGTTGGCGCAGCAGGTGCGTGCGGCAGGCAAGCGTTGCCTGGTCGACGCCAGCGGTGAGGTGCTGCGACAGGCGGTGTCGGCGCAGCCGTTCCTGCTGAAGCCGAACCGCGACGAGGCCGAGGCGCTGTTTGGCCGTCCAGTCGGCGACCTCGAAGCCGCCGTTGCCGCGCTGCGCGAATTGTCCGCGCGCGGCGTGGCGATGCCGGTGCTGAGCCTGGGCGCGCTGGGTGCGGTGGGCATGGACGGCGACAGCGTGTGGCATGCCGCGGTCGAGCTGGAGCAGGTGCGCAACACCGTGGGCTCGGGCGACTGCTTCCTCGCCGGCATGGCCGTGGCCATCCGGCGCGGCGAGCCGCTGCCCGAGGCCTTGCGCCTGGCGGTGGCCTGCGGCGCGGCCAACGCCATGGATGTGGAAACCGGTTACGTACGTCCGGATCAGGTCGAGGCATTGCTCGGCCGGGTGCGGGTGAAGGAATGGACGCGCTGAGTATTGGCGGAGCCAGCTTGCCGATGAGGATGAGCCATCGGTGTTCGAACCATTCGCGGGGTGCGGGGGTGCAGTCGCTCGCGGATATCCATAAGCGGTTCATTCGTTCAGAGGGGCGGTCATGAAAACCAGTAAAAACATTCCATTGAGGCAGACCGGCTTGGCCACGGCGCTGGGTCTGCTGCTTGCATCGACGGCCGCTTATGGCCAGTCCACCACCGGCAGCATTTTCGGCCACGCGCCGGTGCAGGCAGGTGAGAGCGTGATGGTCAGCAACGGCGCGGGCCTGACCCGTACCGTCGGCATCGACAGCCAGGGCAGGTACAACGCCAGCCAGTTGCCGATCGGCACGTACACCGTGAGCCTGATGCGCGACGGCCAGGTCATCCAGCAGCGTGACAACGTGGCGCTGAAGGTGGGTGCCGGCTCAGAGGTCTCTTTCAGCGCGGAAGCCGCTGCGGGTGGCGCGGCAAACGCGAAACAGTTGTCGGGCGTGAGTGTGTCGGCCAATGCCTTGCCGCCGATCGACGTCAGCTCGGTGGACTCGCGCACGGTGGTTACCTCGCAGCAGCTGGCTGCGCTGCCGCTGCCGCATTCGGCCGAAGCGGCGGCTTTGCTCGCTCCGGGCTCGGTGTCGAACGCCTCCGGTGCCAAGAGCACCACGGGCAATCCGCTGATCAGCTTCGGTGGCGCGGCGGCCCCTGAGAACGCGTATTACATCAACGGCTTCAACACCACCGACCCCAACGGCACCCAAGGTGGCCTCACCTTGCCGTACGGCTCGATCGATCAGGAAGAGGTCTACACCGGCGGCTATAGCGCCCAGTACGGCCGTTCCGACGGCGGCGTGCTGAACATGGTCGGCAAGAGCGGCACCAACGAATGGCATTTCGGTGGCCAGTACCTCTACCAGCCCGAATCGCTGCGCAGCAACCAGGTCGACACCTACTACGCCAACGGCTTGCCGCCTTCGCCCGTGGCCGGCGGCCTGTACCAGCCCAACAGCAAGGACCGGCAGTGGGAGTCGATCTACGACCTCTATGTCGGTGGCCCGCTGATCAAGGACAAGCTGTTCTTCTTCGCCTCGATCGAGGCGAGCACCGAGAGCAACTACAGCGTCAATCCGGTGACTTCCGGGACTTCGGACCACACCACCACGCACCTCCCGAAGTACTACGCCAAGATCAACTGGAACATCAACGCGAACAACCTGCTGGAGCTGACGGCTGCATCGAGCAAGCAGCAGCAGAACGGTTCGATCTACAACTACAACTACGCCAACCTGAGCGACAGCTCGTTCCGCGGCTACCAGCCGAGCACCAAGTCGGGCGGCAACCTCTGGCTGGGCAAGTTCACCAGCTACATCACCGACAGCCTCACCTTGACCGCCTTGTACGGCAAGATGAACACGTTCGCCTACTCGATCCCGGTCGCTTATGACCCGAGCAACCCGTTCATCAACGGGGCGACCAACCAGAACCCTGCCTACAACGGCGGCGTGCCCAACAACGGCGTGCAGACCATCGGCTCGCTGAGCAATCCGCACTATCGCAGCGACAACCTGCGCCTGAGCCTGACCTACACGCTGGGCAACCACACCATCACCGGCGGCATCGACAACGTCACCTACGGCGCTTTCAATGCAGGCTCTGCTTCGTCGGGTCCTGGCTATACCTGGTCCTACGACTACACCACGACGCCCACCGCGCCGATATCGCCGGGCCTCGGCGTTCCGGCGATTGCCGGGTTCCCCAATGGCGCGTCGGGTTACTACGTCGAAAAAGACGTCTTCAACAACCTGTACCGCCTGAAGGCCTACGAGGACGCCCAGTATCTTGAAGACCAATGGCAGGTCAACGACCGCTGGCTGGTGTCCATCGGTATCCGCAACGATACCTATATCAACAAGATCAACGCGGAGCAGGAACCCTACATCCGCCAGACCAAGCCTACCTGGCAGCCGCGCATTGGCTTCAGCTGGGATGTGAATGGCGACGGCACGTTCAAGGTGTATGGCAATGCCGGCCGCTACAACCTCGGCACCCCGCTGGCATCCGGCAATGCCGCCAACGGCTATACCAGCACCCAGCAGTACTTCACCTACAGCGGCATCGCCGCCAACGGCGTGCCGACCGGCCTGACCCAGGTGTCGGTCCCGGTATCGGCCAATGCGGCCTTCGGCCAATTGCCCGATCCCCGTACGGTCACCGCGACAAGCCTGAAGTCGCAGGAGCAGGATGAGTTCATCCTCGGCTTCACCAAGACCGCCGGCGACCATTGGGTGTACGGCTCCAAGTTCACTCGTCGCCTGCTGCGCCACGACATCGATGACTACTGTGATCTGGCCACCGTCTCGGCCGTGGCCGCGCAGCAGGGCATCACCGATGTCAACCAGTCCACCTGCTACTACATCAACCCCGGCGAGGCGAACACCTTTGCCGTACAGGATCCCACCGGCGCATTCCACAGCGTGACGCTGAGCAACGCCCAGATGGCGTTCCCGCACATGGTCCGCAGCTACTACTCGCTGGAAACCTTCCTGGAGCACCCGTTCGACGGCAAGTGGTACGGCAAGGTCGATTACCTGTTCTCGCGTAGCTACGGCAACACCGAAGGCCAGAGCGAGACGGACATCGGTTCCAGCGGCGGCACCCAGAACACCGACTGGGATTTCCCGCAGCTGATGTATTACGCAAATGGTGCGCAAGGTAACGATCACACGCACCAGATCAAAGCATTCGGCTATTACCAGATCACGCCGGAATGGCAGGTCTCCGGCAACCTGGAACTGGTCTCGGGCGGACCGAAGTACTGCCTGGGCCTGTACGGTCCGAACCAGGGCGATCCGGTGGGTTATGGCTCGCTGTATCCGTGGTGCAACGGCCAGCCCTCGCCGCCGGGCGCCAACGGTCGCCTGCCGTGGATGAAGGAGCTTGACCTGGGTGTGCATTACCGCCCGGCCTTTGCCGACCACAAGCTGGCGTTGAGCGTGGAAGTGTTCAACGTGACCAACAGCCAGGTGGCGCTCAACCGCAACTGGCAGCTCAACGCCAACGACACCGGCACGCCGAACCCGCTGTACGGCACCCCGGTGCTGCTGCAGCAGCCGCGCTACGTGCGGTTCGGCATCACCTACGACTACTGAGCATGGACAGCGGCTTGCTGCCCCGATGGTGGCAAGCCGCATCACCCGTCATGCCGGCCGGTGCCGGCATGACGGGCGCGGAAACGGCTCGCGCACATCCGGATCGGATGCAGGCATTGCCCGGCTTGGTCCGGGGGGCACGAGTGAAAGCACCGGCATCAGTGTGATGGGCCATCGACCGATGGGATGAGCCATCGGTCGTCGAACGATTCGCAAGAAGAAGGGGGCAGTCGTTCGCGGATATCCGGAAGCAATTCAATTATTGGAGAGGGGAATAATGGGATCCAGTGCAAATATTTCGATGCGCAAGACGGGCCTGGCTACGGCGTTGGGCTTGTTGCTTGCATCCACGGCCGCCTATGGCCAGTCGACCACCAGCAGCATTTTCGGCCACGCGCCGGTGCAGGCGGGCGAGAGCGTGGTGGTCAGCAATGGCGCGGGCCTGACCCGCACGGTCGGCGTCGACAGCCAGGGCCGCTACAACGCCACCCAGCTGCCGATCGGCACCTATTCGGTGAGCCTGATGCGCGACGGCCAGGTCGTCCAGCGTCGCGACAACGTGTCGTTGAAGGTGGGCGTCGGCGTGGACATTTCCTTCAGCGCCGAGAGCGCCGCAGGCGGCGCCACGAACGCGAAGCAGCTGTCGGCCGTGAGCGTGACCGCCAATGCGGTGCCGCCGATCGACGTCAGCTCGGTGGACTCGCGCACGGTGATCACGGCCGAGCAGCTGGCCAGGCTGCCGCTGCCGCGCACGGCCGAGGCGGCCGCGTTGCTGGCGCCGGGCGCGGTCACTGCCGCCGGCGGCGCGACCAGCACGACCGGCGAGCCGCTGGTCAGCTTCGGCGGTTCATCGTCCACCGAGAACGCGTACTACATCAACGGTTTCAACAGCACCGATCCGTTCAATGCCAAGGGCGGCATCGCGCTGCCGTACGGCTCGATCGACCAGGAAGAAGCCTATACCGGCGGCTACAGCGCCCAGTACGGCCGCACCGACGGCGGCGTGATCAACATGATCGGCAAGAGCGGCACCAACCAGTGGCATTTCGGCGCCCAGGTGGTGTACGCGCCGGAAGACTGGCGCTCCAGCCAGGACAACACCTACTACATGAACGGCCTGCCGCCGAAGCCGGTGGCGGGACGGTTGTACAGCCCCGCCAGCCAGAATGATTCGTGGAACTCCACCTACGACGTGTACGTGGGCGGTCCGATCATCAAGGACAAGCTGTTCATCTTCGCTTCGGCGGAAGCCAACGACACCGGCGGCTACTCGGTCAACCCGGTGACCACGGGCACCTCGAAGCACTACAAGACCAACAATCCGAAGTGGTACGCCAAGGTCAACTGGAACATCAACGACAGCAATCTGCTGGAGTTGACCGGCGCGTCCGAGAAGAACGAGACCACCGGCGCCTTCTACAACTACAACTACAACACGCTGGGCGACAAGAGCTTCAAGGCCTTCGCCAACACGACCAAGCTCGGCGGCGACATGTGGTCGGCCAAGTACACCAGCTACATCACCGACAGCCTCACCTTCAACGCCATGTACGGCAAGATGACCACGGTGAACTACAGCGCGCAGCCGGGGTACAGCCCGCAGTACACCTATGTCGGCGACTACACGAACCAGAATCCGACGCTCAACGGCGGCACGCCGATCACCAACGCGCAGACCAACGCCACCATCGCCAACCCCGGCAACAACTACAAGACCAGCAACCTGCGGCTCAGCCTGACCTACACGCTCGGCGCGCACACCATCACTGCCGGTATCGACAACCTGCGTTCCAACGCCAACAACCAGGGCAGCATCACCACCGGTCCGGGCTATTACTGGGACTACGCCTACACCAACAAGCCCACGTCGCCCATCTCGGCCATCTCGGCAACGGGCCCGGTGACCGTCGGGCCCATCGCCAATTACCCGGGCGGCGCCCCGATCAATGGCACGAGCTACTACGTCACCAAGAACATCAGCGTCTCCGGTGCCGGCCTGCTGACCACCCAGCGCGCCGAGTACATCGAGGACAACTGGCAGATCAACGACCGCTGGCTGGTGTCGATCGGCCTGCGCAACGACGCCTTCAACAACTACAACGGCTCCGGCCAGTCCTACATGCGGCAGACCTCGCCGCAATGGGCGCCGCGACTGGGCTTCAGCTGGGACGTCTACGGCGACGGCACGTTCAAGGTGTATGGCAATGCGGGCCGCTACTACCTGGGCCAGCCGCTGGCGCCGGGCGGCGTCGCCAACGGCGTGCTGCGGACCAGCCAGTACTTCACCTACACCGGCATCGCGGCCGACGGCACGCCGACCGGCCTCACCCAGCTCTCGCCGGCGACCTCGGCGAACAGCTTCTTCGGCCAGGCCCCCGATCCGCGCACGCTCACGGTGCGCAACATCAAGGCGCAGGACCAGGACGAGTTCATCCTCGGCTTCACCAAGACCGCCGGCCAGAACTGGGTCTATGGCGCCAAGTTCACCCGTCGCCTGATCCGCCATGTGCTGGACGACTACTGCGACGGCACCACGGTCGCGGCCAAGGCGGCCTCGGAAGGCATCACCGACATCAACAGCTCCGCCTGCTACTACATCAATCCGGGCCAGGCCAACACCTTTGCGGTGCAGGATCCCAGCGGCGCCTTCCACGATGTGACGCTGTCGAATGCCGAGATGGGTTTCCCGCATGCGGTGCGTCGTTACTACGCGCTGGAGAGCTTCCTAGAGCACCCGTTCGACGGCAAGTGGTACGCCAAGGTCAGCTACACCTTCTCGCGCAGCTACGGCAACAGCGAAGGCCAGGGCCAGTCCGACATCCGCGCGGTCGGCGGCATCCAGAACGAAGACTGGGATTACCCGTCGCTGATGGTCTACGCCGGCGGCCCGCAGGGCAACGACCACACCCACCAGATCAAGGCGTTCGGCTACTACCAGGTCACGCCGGAGTGGCTGGTGTCGGGCAATCTGAGCCTGGTCTCGGGTGGTCCGAAGTACTGCCTCGGCATGTACGGCACCGATCCGAACAACACGGCCATCAACCCGGCCACCGGCGCGCCCTACAACGATCCGTCCGGTTACGGCTCCAACTACCACTGGTGCGACGGCCAGCCGTCGCCGCCGGGGGCGAGCGGACGCCTGCCGTGGATGAAGCAGGTGGATCTGGGCGTGCAGTACCGGCCGGCGTTCGCGGATCACAAGCTGGGCTTCCACCTGGACGTGTTCAACGTGTTCAACGGCCAGGCGCCGCTCAACCTGTATGCGCAGATGTACCAGGGCCACGACGGCACGCTGAATCCGCTCTACGGCACGCCGATGTATCTGCAGCAGCCGCGCTACGTGCGCATGAGCGTCACCTACGACTACTGATCGGTCGTGGGGTTTGTGCGAGTGCGCTGTTTGCGCAGGTGGCCTTGCCGGCAACGGCAAGGCCACCCCGACAGGAGAGGGCATGAACCTGATGTCGTTGCCTGAGGGCAACCCTATGCAGCGTCCGCGCAGTCACTGGCGGGGATTGTTTGCGATCGCGGCAATCGCAGTGGCCCTGAATGCCGGCGCAGGCACTGCCGCCGCTTCCACCATGCCTGCCCCGTCGAAGGCGGCTCGCGCAGGCATGGTGTTCATCCGCGGCGGCAATTTCGCGATGGGATCCGCCGACGACATGGCCGGGCCCGACGAGAGACCGGTGCATACCGTCGCAGTCAAATCGTTCTGGATGGACCGGACCGAAGTGACCGTCGCCCAGTTCCAGAAATTCGTCGATGCCACGCATTACGAGACCGACGCGGAAAAGTTCGGATGGTCCGGCATCTTCAGTATCGCGGATGCCCGCTGGGAGCATGTCGATGGTGCGGACTGGCGCCATCCCGATGGTCCCGGCAGCCGGGCCATGCCGGACAACCCGGTGCAACATGTGTCCTGGAACGACGCCGTCGCCTATGCCCGGTGGACGGGGCATCGCCTGCCGACGGAGGCGGAATGGGAATATGCCGCGCGCGGGGGATTGGCCGGGAAGACCTACAGCTGGGGAGATGTGCTCAACCCCGGCGGGAAGATCATGGCGAACTGGTGGCAAGGGAGCTTTCCCAGCCATAACACCGGGGCCGACGGTTTCGTGGGTATCGCACCGGTCGCCAGCTTTCCACCCAACGGCTACGGCCTGTACGACATGACCGGGAACGTCTGGGAATGGATCGCGGACTGGTTCGGCCAGGATTACTACGCGCGTTCCCCCACGGAGAACCCGCAAGGGCCGGCCAGCGGGAGCGAGCGGGGTCTGCGTGGCGGCTCCTACCTGTGCTCGGAGAATTACTGCACCAACTACCGTGTCGCCGGCAGGAGTCACGCAACGCCCGACACCTCCCTTTCCAATATCGGATTCCGCACAGTCAAGGACATCGACTGAAACCGCCCGACTTCCGTCGCCGGGGTTTCAGGCGCGGTTCGACATATTCAAGGAAATCCGTCATGCGCCGCCTGTTCCCATTTGCCATGCTGCTCGCTGCGTCGCTTTGCGCGCATGCGGCCGGCGCAGCCGCCAGAAAGCCGCCGAATGTCGTCGTCATCCTCGCCGACGACCTCGGTTACGGCGATCTCGCGGCGGACGGGCAGGGCAAGATCCCCACGCCGGCCATGGACCGCCTGGCCAGCCAGGGCGTGCGGATGACCTCCGCCTATTCGGCCGCTTCCACCTGCACGCCGTCGCGCTATGCGTTGATGACCGGCGAGTACCCGTGGCGACTGCAAGGCACCGGCATTCTTCCCGGCAACGCATCGCTGATCATCTCGCCCAGCCGGGTGACCTTGCCCAGAGTGTTCAAGGAGGCGGGCTACGCCACCGCGGCGATCGGCAAGTGGCATCTCGGTCTGGGCGCGGGCACGCCCGACTTCAACGAGCGCATCGTGCCCGGTATCAACGAGGTGGGCTTCGACTACTCGTTCAACATGCCCGCGACGGCGGACCGCATGCCCACCGTGTATATGGAGAACGGCCGGGTAGTGAACCTCAGTCCCGGGGATCCGATCACGGTCAGCTACACGCACAAGGTCGGCGACTGGCCCACCGGTGCCGACCACCCCGAGCTGATGCGGATGAAGTCCAACGAGGGACACCTCGGCACCATCGTCAACGGCATCGCGCGGATCGGCTGGATGACCGGCGGCAAGGCGGCGCTGTGGACCGACCAGACCATGTCGGATACCTACATGAAGCACGCCCTGGATTTCATCCGCGAGCACAAGGATCGCCCGTTCTTCCTCTATTACGCGGCCACCGAGCCGCATGTGCCGCGCGACCCGAATCCGCGCTTCGCCGGCAAGTCCGGCGTGGGCGCGCGCGGCGACGCGGTGGTGCAGTTCGACAGCGAGGTCGCCGCGCTGATGGACGAGCTCAAGCGCGACGGACTGGACGGCAACACCTTGGTGATCCTGTCCAGCGACAACGGCCCGGCCGTCGCCGACGGCTACGCCGACGGCGCGCTGCCGACCGAAACGAAGATGGGCCATCACGCCAACGGCATCTACCGCGCCGGCAAGTATTCGGATTACGAAGGCGGCATCCGCATGCCCTTCATCGCCCGTTGGCCCGGCCACATCAAGCCGGGCACGGTGATCGACCAGCCGGTTTCGCTGACCGACATGGTGGCGACGGCCGCCGCGCTGACCGACCGGAAGCTCGGCCCCGCCGACGCGCCGGACAGCTTCGACATCCTGCCCACGCTGACCCGCGGCGCGCCGTCGCAGCCGTTCCTGTTGTTCGGCAATCCGGACCGCAAATACGGCGAGCAAGCCTCGGCCATCCGCGAAGGCGACTGGAAGCTGATCGTGCATGTGTCGCACGACGAGCACCGCAACCCGGCCAACGGCACGCCGGACCCGCAGGGCCAACCGCAACTGTTCGACCTGTCCACGGACCCGCGCGAAGATCACGACGTGGCCGGCCAGCATCCCGGCGTGGTGGCGCATTTGACACAGGAGCTGGACGCGGCGAGCAAGGCGGGCTTTACCCGTCCGGGCGCGGAAGCGGTCCCGCGCATGCAGAACTGATCGATCGCCGTGTTGCGCGGGCCGCGCCACGCAACGCGCTTGTCGATACCTATTGGATCACTACGAGAGGCAACCATGGCAGCATCGCATTCCCACTCCCTTCGCGCATCGCGCACAACCGTGCTGGCTTCCTGTCTGCTGGCCGTGCTGGCCGGGCTCGGAACGGCGCATGCCGAGGACAGCGTCGCCACCGGCAAGAAGGTGCTCGAGCCCGGCACGGCGGCATTCGTCGACCAGCAGGGGGCGGAGAGTTTCGGCAACGCCGCGATCGAAGCGCGCTGGAAGCTGGACGGCAAGCACCTGGTCGGCATGACGGTGACCGACCGCGTGCACGAGCGCACGTTCGCAGTGTCTGCACCGTTCGCACTGACGATGGCCGACGGCCGCACGATCAAGGCTTCCGACATGGATCTGCAGTCGCCGCCGCGGGCGGTGGCGCTGCCGGTGGATGCGCAGGCCTCGCGGTTTTCCGAGCGGCTGGCCGGCAAGGCGGTGGAGGCCAGCTTCGGCGATGCGGACGGGCGTTTCCGCGTGGACTGGAAGCTGGTGCAGCGCGACGGCTCGCCTTACCTGCGCGAGGAAGTCAGCATCACCGCGCTGAAGCAGGACGAGAAGATCGCCAAGGTATCGCTGCTGCAGTCGCAGGCGAACGCTCCTGAAGTGGTCGGCACGGTGAACGGCTCGCCCATCGTCGACGGCGACGTCTACCTTGGCTTCGAGAACCCGCTGTCCGACAGCACGGCATACCACAATCTGGCAAAGCTCACGCTGTCGCGCACGCTGCCGCTGGAGCAGGGCAAGACGGTGGCGTACTCCGCCGTGGTGGGCGTGGTGCGCGACGGCCAGCTGCGGCGCGACTTCAACAGCTACGTGGAACGCGAGCGCGCACACCCCTACCGTACCTTCCTGCACTACAACTCCTGGTACGACATCGGCTACTTCACCCCGTACACCGAGACGGAGGCGCTGGATCGCATCAACACCTTCGGCCGGGAACTCAGCGTCAAACGCGGCGTGAAGCTCGACTCCTTCCTGTTCGACGACGGCTGGGACGACCGCAGCGGCGCCTGGAACTTCAGCAAGGATTTTCCGCACGGCTTCGTACCGCTGCGCGACGCTGCCGCGAAGTACGACGCCGCGCCGGGCATCTGGCTGTCGCCATGGGGCGGTTACAGCAAACCGCACGACGAGCGCATCAGCAGGGGCAAGGCGGCCGGCTACGAGATCATCGACAACGGCCTTGCACTGTCCGGGCCGAAGTACTACCCGCGCTTCCATCAAGTCGTGATGGACATGATCGACAAGCAGGGCATCAACCAGTTCAAGTTCGACGGTACCGGCAACGTCAGCAGCGTGTTCCCCGGCAGCCGCTTCGACAGCGATTTCGCCGCGGCGATCCAGCTGATCGACGACATCCGCAAGGACAAGCCGAACACCTTCATCAACCTCACCACCGGTACCTGGGCCTCACCGTTCTGGCTGGGTTACGCCGACACCATCTGGCGCGACGGCGAGGACGACTGGTACACCGGCGTGGGCAGCATGCGCGAGCAGTGGATCACCTACCGCGACCAGCAGACCTACCAGAACATCGTGTTGAAGGGCCCGTTGTTCCCGATCGACTCGCTGATGCTCCACGGCATCATCTACGCGCAGAAGAACCCGCGCCTCAACACCGATCCGGGCCACGACTTCGCCAACGAGGTGCGTTCCTACTTCGCTACCGGCACCGAACTGCAGGAGATGTACATCACGCCCTCGCTGCTCACGCCGCAGGACTGGGACACGCTGGCCAGCGCGGCGAAGTGGTCGCGCGCCAACGCCGCAGTGCTGCGCGACGCGCACTGGATCGGCGGCGATCCCGGCCGTCTGGACGTCTACGGCTGGGCTGCGTGGTCGCCGAAGAAGGCCATCGTCACCTTCCGCAATCCCGACAGCAAGCCGCAGCTCGCAGTGATCGATCTGCAGCGGCAGCTGCAATTGCCGCCGGGCGTGGCACGCCGCTTCAGCGTGCATGATGTGTGGCAGAGCGGCGGCGCCGGCGTACCGAAGGCACTGGATGCCGACCACACGGGCACGATCAAGCTGGCGCCATTCGAAGTGCTGACGCTGGAGCTGACCCCGACGAACGGAGGCTGAGCATGACCGACCTGACCCGCCGACACCTGCTGCAGGCCGCCGCCCTCCTGCCGTTGGCCACCGCCTGCGGCGCCCGGGCCTCGGACGCGAATGCATCCGCAGCACAAGCCAGCTTCGCGCTGGACACGACTCGCCCCGGGCGGCGCGTCGATCCCGGCCTCGCCAGCCTGAGCTACGAAACGCTGGAGCTGTCCGACCCCACCTTCTTCGCCGCGGACAACCATGGCCTGGTGCAACTGTTCCGCGAGATGAATCCGCACGGCGTGTTGCGCATCGGCGGCAATACCAGCGACGACACCGTGTGGGGTGGCTACAAGGGCCGCATGCCGACCTATGTCCCCCGCAGGCACGGCAAGCTGCTGCAGCCGCACGTGCTGAAGCCGGAGGGCCTGCAGGCGCTGGCCGGTTTCGTGCGCGCCACCGGATGGAAACTGGTGTTCGGCGTGAACCTGCGCATCGGTTCGCCAGAGATGGCGGTCGACCTGGCGCAGACCGTCCAGCGCCTCGTGGGCGACCAGCTGTTGGCGATCCAGATCGGCAACGAGGCGAACAACTACGAACACGACTACGCCGAGTTCGATGCGGCGTGGGTGCCTTATGCCAAGGCGCTGCAGGCCGCCGGCCTGCCCATCGCCGGGCCGGACACCGGCGCGAACACCGACTGGGTGATCGAGTACGCCAAGCGGCACGCCAAAGAGAACGTGTTTCTCAGCCGGCACTACTACCGCGAGGCGGCGGAAAACGGTTCGATCCCGGACATGCTCGCCGGCGATCCCGGTTTCTTCGGCGAGGTCGAGCAGATCATGCAGGTGGCGGACCAGTATGCGCTGCCGTTCCGTGTCTCGGAGGGCAACTCGTACTACAACGGCGGCCGCGACGGCACCAGCAACGTGTTCGCGTCCGCGCTGTGGGGCGCGGATTTCATGCTGGCGCTGGCGCAGCACGGCGCGGCGTCCATGCATTTCCACGGCGGCACGCTGCTCTCGGTGGAAACCTCGCTGGGCCGCGTGGCGAAGGCACCCGAGGGCGGCGACATCGTGGCGCAACGCGACGCGCAGGCATCGCGCTATTCCGCCATCGCCGGCAGCCGTGCGCTGGGCTACCAGCCGCGTCCGCTGTTCCACGGCATCGCACTGGCGCAGCGCTTCGCCGGTGCGCAGATGCTGCCCGGCCAACTGGGCGCCGGCGGCGCGAATCTCACCGCTTACGCGGCGAAGCGGGGCGACGAGGTGCTGGTCGCGCTGATCAACAAGGATGCGCAGCGCGATGTCACGGTGGCGCTGAGCGGCTTGCCGCACGGCGCCAGCGGCGAGCTGATGCGCCTGCGCGCACCCGCGTTGGACAGCCGTCGCGACGTGAGCTTCGCGGCGGATGGCCGCGCCTCCGCCGACGCCAGCGGCACGAGCCGCATCGCGCTGCGGCGTGGCAGTGCAGTGCTGGCGAGTTGGAAGGGGCGCGGTTGAACACGATCGCGCAGGTGTCGCACGCAGGAATCACGGGCGCGGCGCCGTGGCCATAGACAGGAGATCGTTCCTGAAGGCAGGTCTGCTGGCGCTGGCGCCGCTGGCGTCGCGCGCCGCGGCATTTGGCGCTCGCCCCTCACAAACATCGGCGCCGCTGTTCTCGTTCGGCGTCGCCGCCGACATCCAGTACGCGGACAAGGCCACGGCCGGTGCGCGGCACTACCGCGATTCGCTGGCGAAGCTGGACGACTGCCTCGGCTTCTGGAATGCCGCGCCACTCGATTTCGTCATCCAGCTCGGCGACTTGGTGGACACCGGCGGCCTGGCCACCCTGGACACGACCTGGGCGGCCTATGCCAGGGCACGGGCGAAGTCATACAGCGCGCTCGGCAACCACGATTTCGTGGCGCCGCGCGACCAGGTGATCGGCGCGCTGCACATGCCTTCCGCGTATTACAGCTTCAAGGTCCGTGGCTGGCGTTTCGTCGTGCTGGACGGCATGAACGTGAGCATCGACGGCGGTTGGCCGAAAGACGATGCGCATTTCCTGGAAGGGCAGAAGATCAACGCGGCGCTGGAGCAATCCGGCGCGCCGATCGCCGGCGAATGGAATGGCGCAGTGGGCGAAGCACAGCGGCACTGGCTCGCCGGCGAGCTGGCCGAGGCCACGGCGAAACGCGAGAAGGTAGTCGTGTTCTGCCATCTGCCGACATTGCCCGGCTCCTGCCAGCCGGACCTGCTGCTGTGGGACCACGACAAAGTGGTCGAGCTGCTGGACGCTTGCCCGACGCTGGTTTCCTACATGTGCGGGCACGACCACCATGGCGGGTACGCCGAGCGCAACGGCGTGCACTACATGACCTTCCCCGGCATGGTCGAACATGCCGCCAAGGACAGCAGCTTCATCGTCGACGTCCATGCGGACCAGCTGGTCGTGCGGATGATGAGTGGTTGGGAGCGGCGGCTGGCCTTTCCCGCGAAGGCGTTGCAAACCGGTGCGACTGCAAAGCTGACAAGAGGGCATCACGCATGAGGCTTTCACGATTCGCCGCCGCTGGTCTGCTGGCGCTTGCCGCCAGCAGTGGCATGGCTGCCACCGGCGCGAACGTGCCGACGGACCGTCCCTTGCCCTTGGCCGGCCCGCGCCCCGACGCCGCGACCGTGCAGGCGTGGCAGGCGCGCAAGTTCGGCCTGTTCATCCACTTCGGCTTGTACTCGCAGCTGGGCGGCGTGTGGGACGGCAAGCGCATCACCCAGGGCTACAGCGAGCAGATCCAGTCCTTCGCGCCGGTGCCGATCGACCAGTACGAAGCGCTGGCGAAGCGTTTCGACCCGGAGAAGTTCGATCCCGATGCCATCGTGGCGCTGGCGAAGGCCGCGGGCATGAAGTTCATCGTGCTCACCGCCAAGCACCACGACGGCTTCGCGATGTTCCACACCGCGCAGAACCCCTACGATATCGTCGATGCCACGCCGTACAAGCGCGATGTGGTGAAGGCGTTGGCCGACGCCTGCGCGCGGGCGCGCATGCCGTTCGGCGTGTACTACTCCACTATCGACTGGCACTGGATGCACGGCCAGTACCGGCCCGACAACGACAACCCGATCACGCCCGCGCAGGCCGACTTCAACGTGGCGCAGATCCGCGAGCTGATGAGCCACTACGGCTCGATCAGCGAAGTATGGTTCGACATGGGCATGCCCACGCCGGCGCAGAGCGAGCGCTTCGCCCGCGCCGTGCACGAGCTGCAGCCACAGACAATGGTGTCCGGCCGCGTGTGGAACCACCAGGGCGACTTCACCGTGATGGGCGACAACCGCGAGCCGGACGAGGGCATGGAGAAGCCCTGGCAGTCGCCCGCGTCGATGTTTCCCGAGACCTGGGGCTACCGCTCCTGGCAGCGGCGCGACGACCTGCAAGGCAAAGTCCGCGAGAACATCGCGCGCCTGGTGCGCGTGGTCAGCGCCGGCGGCAACTACATCCTCAACATCGGGCCGGAAGGCGATGGCTCGGTAGTGCCCTACGAGGCGGACGTGCTGCGCGGCATCGGTGCGTGGCTGAAGCCGCACGGCGAAGCGATCTACGGCACGCATGCCGCGCCGCTCGGGAAGCTCGGCTTCGGCTATGCCACGCTGGGTGCGCATACGCTGTATCTGTTCGTGGAGAAGCCGCCGGCTGACGGCGTGCTGCATCTGCCCGGGGTTGCGGATACCCGCTTCGGGCAAGGGCGGGTGCTGGGCGATGCGCAGGCACGCGTCGGCGGTGTCACGGTCGATGCGTCGGGTGCGCACGTGGAAGTGGCAGGCCTGGACCGTGCGGGCTACATGCCGGTGGTGGCGATTCCCTTCGATGGTGCCTTGCACGTGCGACCCGATGCCGTCGCGCCAGGCACGGATGGCCATCTGCAACTGGCGGTAGCGCAGGCCGAGCATTTCCTCAATTACAACGGCTACGGCTACGAAGACCCGTCCACGGTCTACAAGCTGCGCTGGCATGCCCAGGCCGGCGCAGGCGACTACACGTTGACCGTGCATTACCGCGATGCGCATGCGGCGGCGAAGCTGGATGTCTGGGTGGACGGCCATCCGCAGGCGCTGGCCTTGCCGGCCGGCGACGGCACGGCTCGCCTGCGCGTGAGCCGCGACCCGCATGCGTTCCCGTATGCGATGCAGGTGGAGCTGACTCCCGTGGCGCCTTTCCACAAGGGCGACCGCTTGCCGGCCATCGTCGAAGCGGTGGAGCTTGCGCCACTCGCGCAGCCGGCCATTCCGCCCCATGGAGGATGAAGATCGATGCCTGATGCCCGTTTGCTGCGTTCGTCTTGCTGGCCGCGTCTCGGCTTTGCTCTGTTTGGCCTGTTGCTGAGCTTGCCGGCACTGGCCGCCACGAAGCAGGCTCAGCCTTTCCATGACGATGACGCGGACGCACCGTACAAAGTGTGGAACAGCACGTCGGCGATCACCATGCCGCCGCTGCTGCTCGATGTGTCCGACACCTCGGTGGTGGTGGAATGGATGACCGACAGCGACGCCGACGGCAGCGTGCGCTACGGCGAGCACGCACTCGACCGCACGGCATGGGCCGCGCACGACGGGCTGCGCGACGTCGGCACCTTCCATCGCGTGGTGATCGACGGCCTCGCGCCCGGCCATACCTACCAGTACCAGGTGGCCTCGCGCCGCGTGGTGGCGCTGAAGCCGTACTGGCCCGAGCGCGGTAATACCGTACAAGGCGAGACCCTGCACTTCGCCACGCTGGATGCCGCGCGCGGCACCGCACGCTTCGCGGCGATCACCGACACGCACGAGAAGGTGTCGCGCATCGACACGCTGCTCGCCGCCATCCGCAGGACACCCGTGGATTTCGTGGCGCACCTGGGCGATACGGTGAACTGGGCGGCGAGCGAGCCGCAGTTCAAGGACGTGTTCCTCGCACCGACCGCCGGCGGCCTCGGCGGCACCGTGCCGCTGCTCTACGTGCACGGCAACCACGAATACCGCGGCCCGTTCGCGCGGCAACTCGGCGCGTACCTGCATGCGCAGGACGACCGCTACGACTACGCCCGCGACGACGGCCCGCTGCACCTGATCGCGGTCGACACTGGCGAAGACAAGCCTGACGACACCAACGTCTACGCCGGCCTCAACGACTTGCGCGATTACCGCCGCGAGGGGCTGGCGCGCTTCGGCCTGGCGCTGGCGGCACCGCGCACCCGTGGCGCGCCGTTCACCGTGGTGCTCGGCCATCAGCCCGACTGGGGCTGGACCGGCGGCGACAACGCCAAGTGGACGCAGTTGGCGAACGCAGCGCATGTCGACCTGTACATCGCCGGCCACGAACACCGCTTCATGCACATCAAGCCCGGTGAACGCGGCAACGACTTCCCGATCCTGGTGGTGGGGCAGGACCAGGTGGCCTGGGTGGAAGCCAGCGACACCGTGCTGAAGGTCAAGGTGACCGACGGCAACGGCAAGCTGATCGACGCGTTCACGCTGGCGCGCAAAACCAAGTAACCGCAGCAATTTTCCGGAGGCTCCCGCATGAACCCCTTTTTGTCGCGCCGGCAATTCGCCAAGGCCGTTGGTGGACTCTTGGCGGCGTGCGCCGTTCCGATGGCGGCGGAAACGCGGGCGGCCGCAGGCCCGAAAAACGACACGGCGACGAAACGCGCCTTTCCCCCGGGCTTCGTGTGGGGCACGGCTACGGCGGCGTACCAGGTGGAGGGTGCGGTCAAGGCCGACGGGCGGGGCCAGTCGATCTGGGACGCGTACACACACACGCCAGGCAAGGTCGCCGACGGCAGCAACGGCGACATGGCCGACGACGATTACCACCGCTACCCCGAGGACATCGCGCTGATGCGCTCGCTCGGCGCGGGCGGGTACCGGTTCTCGGTGGCGTGGCCGCGTATCTTCCCCAATGGCGGTGGACGCCCCAATCCCAAGGGCGTGGATTTCTACAAGCGGCTGGTCGATGCCCTGCACGAGGCAGGCATCGAGCCGTACTGCACGCTGTACCACTGGGACCTTCCCGAGGCGCTGCAGCGCAAGGGTGGCTGGCAGAACCGCGACACCGCCAAGGCCTTCGCCGACTACGCCGGCTACATGGCCGGCCAGCTGGATGGCCGCGTGCAGCACTTCATGACGATGAACGAGATCAGCACCTTCATCGGCAACGGCTACGGCGGCACGACGATGGCGCCGGGGCTGGGGCTGAAAGGACAGGCGCTGGCACAGGCGCGGCACCATGCGCTGCTAGGCCACGGGCTGGCCGTGCAGGCGATCCGCGCGGCCACCGGTGCGAAAACAAAGGTGGGTTCGGCCGAAGGCATCGACGCGCCCATGCCGGCCTACGACGCGCCCGAGCACGTGGTTGCCGCGCGCAAGGCCGCGCTGGAGGAAAACGCCGGGTACCTCACCGCCATGCATACCGGTCGCTACACCGACCTTTACCTCAAGACCCTGGGCGCGGACGCACCGAAGTTCACCCCCGAGGAGATGCGCATCATCGGCAGCAAGACCGATTTCCAGGGTCTCAACGTCTACACCGGCAACTACTACATCGCGGCGGATAACGAGCGTGGCTACGAGGCCGTGCCGTTCCCTTCATCGTATCCGCGCATGCAGAGCAGCTGGATCCAGTTCGCGCCGGACGCCATGTACTGGGGGCCGAAGCTGATGGCGGAAGCGCTGGGCATCAGCGACATCTACATCACCGAGAACGGTACCTCCAGCACGGCGGCGCCGGACGCCGAAGGCCGCGTGCTGGACATCGATCGCGTGATGTTCCTGCGGCAATACCTCGGCGAATTGCAGCGCGGGATCGCCCATGGCGCGCCGGTGCGCGGCTATTTCCTGTGGAGCCTGCTGGACAACTTCGAATGGAGCCGCGGCTACTCCGAACGCTTCGGTATCACCTGGGTGGATTTCGCCACGCAGAAGCGCACGCCCAAGCTCAGCGCGATGTTCTACCGCGACGTGATTGCGAGCAACGCCGTATGAAACGACGACTGCAGCAACTGCTTATCGGCCTGCTGCTGACAGGTGCCTGCGCGCCTGCCGGTTTCGCCGCCACCCCGGCAAAGCCGGCCTTCGATACCGCTCCGGCGCACGCCGCACTGCAGCGCCTGCTGCCGCAGCAACAGGCGCAGTTCACCCTGGTCGCGCTGGATCGCGGACAGGGCGGCGATCGCTTCGAGGTCCGCGGCACGCCGGGGCACATCGTGGTGGCAGGCACCTCGCCCGCGGTGATCCTGACCGGGGTGGAAACCTATCTGGAGCGGGTGGCGCACGTAGGCATCGGTTGGCCGGGCGACAGCCTTTTCCGCTTGCCGGCCACGCTGCCGGCACCGGCCGCGCCGATCGCCAGCCATGCCGTGGTGCCGGACCGCTACGCGCTGAACGACACCGACGACGGCTATTCGAATGCCTATCTCGACTGGCCGGCGTGGGAACGCAAGATCGATCTGCTCGCGCTGCACGGCATCGACGAGGTGTTCATGCCGGTCGGCACGGAGGAGGTGTATCGCCGCAGCTTCCGCGACTTCGGCTACAGCGACACGGAAATCCGCGCGTGGATTCCCGCCACCGCGCACCAGCCGTGGTGGCTGCTGCAGAACATGTCCGGTTTCGACGCGCCGGTGCCGCCGCAGCAATACGCGCGGCGCGTGGCGCTGGCACAGAAGATCGTGGCGCGCCTGCGCGCGCTGGGCATAACGCCGGTCTTCCCCGGTTACTTCGGCACCGTGCCGGAGGGTTTCGCGGCGAAGCATCCTGGCGCGAAGGTGGTGCCGCAGGGCATGTGGGTGGGTTTCAAGCGGCCGGACTGGCTGGACCCGCGCGATCCGCTCTATGCGAAGCTCGCGGCGGATTTCTACCGCCAGCAGCGCGCGTTGTTCGGCGACAGCACGATGTACAAGATGGACCTGCTGCACGAGGGTGGCCGCGCCGGCGACGTGCCCGTGGCGGATGCCGCGCGCGGTGTAATGGACGCGCTGCAGGCCGCGCATCCGGGTGCGCGCTGGGTAATGCTGGGCTGGCAGCACAATCCGCTGCCGGCGGTACTCGACGCGGTGGACAGGCAACACCTGCTGATCGTCGACGGTCTGTCGGACCGCTACGACGGGTTGGACCGCGAGAAGGACTGGCACGGCGTGCCGTACGCCTTCGGCAGCATCCCCAACTTCGGCGGCCACAGCACGCTGGGCGCGAACGCCGGCGTGTGGCTCGAACGCTATGCGCAATGGATCGGCAAGCCTGGCAGCAAATTGCGCGGCATCGCCTGGATGCCCGAGGCCAGCGGTATCGACCCGGCGGCGTTCGCGCTGTTCGCCGCGCTGGCCTGGGAGCCGGTGCCGCACGACAAGGCTGCGTGGTTCAAGGCCTATGCCGACAGTCGCTACGGCGGCGCCGACGCGCATGCCGAAGCTGCGTGGCGCATCCTCGGCGACACCGCTTACGCCATGCCGTCCAACGGCGACTCGGAGCCGCAAGACAGCCTGTTCGACGCGCGTCCTTCGCGGAGCGTGGGCTCGGCGGCGAGCTGGTCGCCGAGGGCGATGCGCTACGACGCCGGGCAGTTCGGGCAAGCCCTGTGCGAACTGCTGCAGGTGGCACCCGCGTTGCGCGGCACCAGCGCCTACCGCCACGACGTGGTGGACGTGGCGCGGCAGGCGCTGGCCAACCACGCCCGTGTGCTGATGCCGCGGATCGAGGCGGCTTACGACGCGAAGGACGCCGCGCGCCTGCATGCGCTCGATACCGAATGGCTGGACGACATGGCGCTGCTGGATCGCCTGCTCGCCAGCGATCCGGATTTCCTGCTCGGCGCTTGGCTTGCACCGACGCGCGCGGCGGCGGACAACGCGGCCGATGCCGCACGGTTCGAGTACGACCAGCGCACGCTCATCACCGTCTGGGGCGACCGCCAGGGCGCGGACGAAGGAGGCCTGCACGACTACGCCAACCGCGAGTTGTCCGGTCTGGTGAGCGGTTTGTACGCGCCGCGCTGGCGACGTTACTTCGCGTCGCTGGAGCAGTCGCTGGCGACGGGCAAGCTGCACGAAGCGATCGACTGGTATGCGATGGAGCATGCATGGGCTGTTGCGCGCGATGCGCAGCCGACCGCGCCGCAGGGCGATCCGTGGCAACGGGCGTCCGAAGTGGCGCGACGGCTCAGCGTCTGCGGGCGATGAAACCGTGATCGAACGAGGAATACCCATGACCGTACGCGCTCCATCCTCCTGGCCGTGGCGGCCGCTGGCCGCCTTACTGTGCGCGGCGGCGCTGCTGCCTCTCGCGTCGCAAGCGCAAACCCTGCACGTCGCGCCAGGGGGTTCGGCCAACGGCGCCTGCGATGCGTCGTCGCCCTGCAACTTGCAGGCGGCGCAGGCGAAGGTGCGCGCATGGCGTGCCCAGGGTCGCAACGACATCACTGTGCAGTTGCAGAGCGGCACTTATCGCCTGCAGCAGCCACTGCATTTCGACCCGGCGGACAGCGGCACGAACGGCCATCCCGTGCGCTGGCAGGCGGCGCCGGGGGCGCATCCGGTACTGTCGGGTGCCCGCCTCGTGCAAGGTGCACGCGATGGCGCGCTGTGGCGTTTCGCCTTGCCTTCGGACGATGCGCCATCGAGTGTCTATGTCGATGGCCGGCGCCGCTGGCCTGCCCGCACCAGGGCCTGCCCGCATTGCGTGGTGGATGCGAAGGGCTTGTCGAACGTGCCGCCGGCGATCCTGCATGTATTGCAGGTCGGCTCGGTGGCGGCGATGCACGCGCGCTGGCGCGATTTCCACTGCCGCGTGATCGCCCTCGGCACGGATCGCGTCGATCTTGCGCAGCCGTGCTGGCATAACGCCACGCTGGATTCGCGCGGCAACGGCTGGGCGGTGGCGAGCCCGGTGGGCAAGTACTACGGCGGCGTGGACTGGTTCGAGAATCTTTCCGGCGATCCGCTCGAGCCCGGCAGCTACACGGTCGATGCAACGCATCGCACGCTGCGCTACCGGCCCCTGCCGGGCGAAACATCGCGCGCACCGTCGATCGAACTGCCGGTGCTCGAACAATTGCTTGTGTTGAAGGGCACGCTCAAGGCGCCGGTGCACGACCTGGTGTTCAGCGGCATCACCTTCGCGGGCACCGATTGGCGCAGGGCCGCGTCCGGTGACGGTTACGTAAGCCTGCAGGCAGGTTACCTGGTGGATGGCCCGCGCCAGGGCGGGCTGCCCGACGATGGCGAGGGCATGACGCGCATAATCAGTGCCGTGGATGTGCAGGCGGGCCGCGACATCGTGTTCGACCGTGACAGCTTCCATCAGCTTGCTGCAGCGGGCATCACGTTGGCAGGCGGTACGCACGGCGGAGCCGTGACGAACTCGCGCTTCACCGACCTTGGCGGCGGCGGCGTGTTCACCGGCGACACGGAAGGGCATCCCGCCGATCCGGCCAGCAAGACGTCGGACATCGTGGTCGCCGACAACCGCATCGATCACGTGGCGCTGGCCTGGCGCGACAACGTGGCGATCATGGCCGGCTTCGTGAACGGCCTAGCCATCGCGCACAACACCATCACCGATCTGCCCTACAGCGGCATCTCGGTGGGCTGGGGCTGGAACTACGAAGGTACGGCACCGGTGGAGTCTTCCATCCACATCGTCGGCAACCGCATCGAGCGGGTGATGTTGCAGCTGGCCGACGGCGGCGCGATCTACACGCAGGCGCAGTCGACCCCGGGCACTTCCTGTGTGGTGCGCAACCTCACCGACATGCGCCACAGCGGCGAAGGCAACGGCATCTACCTCGACGAGCACAGCACGTATTTCGACGTGGAACGCAATGTGGTGCTGGGCTCATGGGTGAGCGCGTGGGCCTCGTGGAGCGGACATCTGCGCATCGTGGACAACTGGACCGACAACGCGGGCGGGCCGCACAACGCCGGCCCGACCAAGGTCTGGTCGCCCAACTTCACCCAGTTGAAGACGCTGCCTGCCGCAGCCTTGGCCGTGCAGCAGGCGGCTGGCGCGAGGGAAGGCAGGCCCGAATCCGCACTGCCGATTCGCGTGCCGTCTCTCTGCCCACAACCGTAGGAGCATCCCGATGCAACGCAGGCACTTCCTGAAACTCGGCGCGCTCGGTGTGGCCGGCACGCTGGCCGCGGATTTTGGCCTGCGTGCCGATGCACTTCCCGCGCAGGACGAACACACGCCGCGGCCCAACGACGGCAAGCCGCACCGATTCAGTTTCGGCAAGCGGCAATTCCTGCTCGACGGCAAACCGTTCCAGATCATGAGCGGCGAGATGCACCCGATCCGCATTCCGCCGGTGTACTGGCGGCAGCGCATCCGCATGGCGAAGGCGATGGGCCTCAACACCGTCAGCCTGTACCTGATGTGGAACGCCTACGAGTCCGAGCCCGGTGTGTTCGACATGGACAGCGGCGCGCGCGACTTCGTGCGCTTCATCCGCCTGTGCGCGGAGGAGGGCATGTGGGTGTACCTGCGCCCCGGCCCCTTCGTTGCCGGTGAATGGGATTTCGGTGGCCTGCCCTCATACCTGCTGCGCGATCCGAGCATCGTCGTGCGCACCAAGGACGATGCGCGCTACATGGCCGCGGTGCGGCGCTATTTCGACCACGTCGCACCGCGCATCGCGCCGCTGCTGGTGGCGAACGGCGGACCGATCCTGATGCTGCAGATCGAGAACGAGTACGCCTCGTACGGCAGCGACCTCGCTTATCTCGAAGTGCTGCGCCGGTTGTGGCTGGAACGCGGCATCGAAGGTCCGTTCTCGATCTCCGACGGTTTCAGCCAGATCCAGTCCAAGCACACTTATCTGCCGGGCGTGGCCTTGGGCCTGGACGGCGATACCGATTTCGACGCGGCGCAGGCGATCGCCGGCGATCATCCGGTATGGATGGGCGAGGGCTATCCCGGCTGGATTTCCTCCTGGGGCGAGAAAGACTTCCCCAAGGACGATTTCGAGCCGACGCTGAAGCAATTGCTGGCCGCCGGGCGCTCGTTCAATCTGTACGTGGTGCATGGCGGCACTAACTTCGGCCTCACCTCCAGCGGTGGTTCGCGCCCGGACGGTAGCGGTTTCTCGACAGTGACCACGAGTTACGACTACGGCTCGCCGATCAACGAGCATGGCGCGCCCGCGCCGGCCTATCACCGTTTCCGCGCCTTGCTCGCGCAACACTCGCGGCGCGGTCTGCCCGAAGTGCCGGCGACGCCAACCATCGCGGGTTTCGATCCGGTGCAAGCGAAGCCGGTGGCCTCGCTGTGGGATCTTCTCCCGGCGCCGCAGAAGGTGCACGCGCCGCGCTCCAACGAGGAACTGTTCGCCCAGAACCAGGGCATGGTGCTCTACCGCAAGCGCGTGCGCGGCCGGCAACTGCAGTTCACCGGCGTGCACGACTACGCCACGGTGTTCACGGACGGCAACTATGTGGACTACGTCTCGCGTGTCGTCGACCCCCGCCTGCACACCACGGGCAAGTTCGCCCTGGACGGGCAGGAGCGCGTGCTCGACCTGCTGATCGACAGTTTCGGCCATATCGGCAACGCGCAGATATACAACGACCGCAAGGGTCTGGTCGGCGGCGCGCAACTGGACGGCCAGACGCTGCTGGACTGGGATGTCTACAGCCTGCCGGTGGACGACGCGCTGCTGCAGCGCGTGCGCCATGCGCCTGCGCCATCGGCACCCGATCGACCGGGCCTGTTCTTCCGCGCCGAAGTCACGCGCGACGTCGAAGCCGATGCCTACGTGGACATGAGCGCCTGGCGCAAGGGCTATCTGTGGGTCAACGGCCACCTGCTGGGGCGCTACTGGAACCTCGGGCCGCAGCAGCGGCTGTATTGCCCGGCGCCGTGGTGGCGCAAGGGTGTCAACGAGATCCTGGTGCTGGACTTCCATCGCACCCGCGGCGCGGCGATTGCCGGCGCCGTCAGCTTGCACGATTGAGGGGCGGCCACCCGTCAGGGCAGCCCGATACGCCGCGCTCCCAGTGTTTTCGGTTTGCTGGCCGCTGTCCCGTCGATCGCTGTATAGACGGGTTCCGCGCCGGATCGATCGACGCGCCGGATCAGATAGGCCTTGCCGGCCTGCACGCTGAGCCGAAGCACGTCGTCGTGGCCATCGGCTTCGGCGACACGCGTGCCGCTGCCTGAGGCGACGGCCTCCGTAGCCTGCCCGGGCCATGGATTGCGCACCGCTATGCGGCCATCGGTACCTGCTTCGATCACCACAGTGTTCGGCACGCCATCGCGAATCTGCAGATCGACCTTGCTGCGTTGCTGGATATAGACCGTGGCATCGGCGTTCCAGCCTTTGGGCCACGCGGGTGCGATGCGGATCAGTCCGTCGTGGTCCTGCGCCAGCGCATCCTGCAGCGTGGCGGCGACCACGCCCATTTGCTCGACATAGAACTCGTTGCCGGTGAATCCAGAGAAGCCGGAAAGGTATTTCTGGTATTTGCCGGTGAGCGTCAGCAGGGCGGTTCTCACTTCATCGGCGAGGCCGAGGTGCGCGGCCTGCAGCGGGTCGTAGCTCCAGTCGTTTTCGAACTTGTTCGGACGTTGCATGTACGTCTGCACGCCGAGCGCGTGTTGTGGGCCGCTGTCGCCGATCAGCGCATAGGGCCAGACAGGTTCGAGGCCGATGTTCTCGGTGTTCTGGATTTCTGCGCCGGCGTCGTAGGAGGGGCCGATCACATCATCGCCGCCGGATTTCTGCAGCGGCAGTGCAGGGATCTTCGGCAAGGCCTTCTGCAGCTCGGCGATCAGCGCGGCATCGGTGTGCAGGGTTTGCGCCGCCTCGATGATGACGGGGAACGCCGCCTTCATCGCCGCGATGTCGGTGGTGGGGTCGTGCACGTCCCACTGGGTTTCGTGCGCGTTGGAGGGAAAGGTGTGCAGCAGGCCGTCCGCGCCGGGCCTGGCATAGGCAAGCAGGAAGCGCGCGGAGGCGGCCATCACCGGGTAGTTGGCGGCGAGGAAGGCACGGTCCTGCGTAGCGAGGTATTGCTGCCAGATCCACAGCGATATCTCGGCGCCGGTGCTCAGCGTGCGCGCGTTGTAGTACGGCGGCGACTTGGTGCTGCAATTCACGCCGGGCTGCTTCAGCCAGTTCGCGTTCTCGTAGCCGCGGCCGTTGAAACGCATGGTCTCCGGCACGCAGGCGCCGGGGCGGCCATCCATTTGCGCGCGCGTCCAGGCTTCGATGCTGGTGAGGTTGCTGCGGTAGAGGTTGAAGTATGGCGTGTTCAGTTCGTACAGGCCGGCGCCGAGGTTGGCGGCGACCTGCATGCGCAGGTTCCAGTGCCAGTACGCGGAAGGCGACCAGCGATGCTGGTCGCGGGTGGAAGAAAACAGGTCGGCGATGCCTGCCTGCGAGCCGGGCAGCGGGCCGCGGCTTTCGGCGGCGGTGGCATACAGGTCGATGGCGCGCAGGTTCTCCATGTACTCGGCGCTGCCGTCGGCGGAAGTCAGCTTCATCAAGCCGGCGCGTCGCCAGAATGCACTCCACCAGTCACGATGCGCGGTGTCGGGAACCCCGCCGGCGTCGGCGAGCAGCCGCCTCGCGCTGCGCATGGCGTCGCCGCCTTTCCACGCTGGCGCAGCGACCAGCACGCGGAACGAGCCATCCGCGTTGGGCTTGAACGACAACGCCACCGTCTGCGGCCCTTGCACCTGCCCGCGTACGTCGCGTGCAAGCGCGGTAATGGCGGCCAGCGAGCCGAAGGTCTGGCCGGAGGCGCCGGCCTCGCCGGTGTCCTTCCATGTTTCGGCGAGCGCAGCCAAGCCCTGTTGCGCGATGGTCTGCGGCTGGCGTGGTTGCCACAGCTGCAGCAGCACGGATTGCCGCGCATCCGGATCGGCGCCATGCACATCGATCACCGCGACATCCGTATCGGGCTGCACGTAGACCGTGGCCTGCATGCCGGCGCCGCTTTCGCGGAATTCGCCATCGTGGAGATCGAGCCGGCCTGCATAGTCGGGCGCGTCGACCAGGCGCTTGAGGCCGGGCAGCAGTACCTGTCCCGGCGAAAGGCGGCCCGGCAAGGTGTCCGCGCGATTGAGCTGCAAGGTCAGGCCGTCCTGCGACCACGCGGCGAGGCCCAGGCGACCGTTGCCCAGCGGCATCGCTTCGTCGGCGCGCAGGTTCGCATGCCCCAGCACGATGTCGGACCGGCCCACCACGCCGCTGACGTCCGCATTGAAGCGTTGATCGTGCCAGGCGGTGGTGATGTCTGCGGCAGCGCAGGCCGATGTGACCAGGCATGCGATGAGTGTGAATGTGGCGGTGCGCTTCATCGCTTGTCCCCGGGCATGGCCGCACAGGCTTGCAGTACCGGTGGTGCGTTACCCAGTTGCCCGGCCAGTGTGCGGTACTTCGGCATCAACACCGCTGCCTGCGCATACAGCGCGGCGCTGTTGTGCGGGTCCCAGGCGCCGCCGTAGCCCTTCAGTCCGGCCTTTTGCCGTTCGATGTCGAACGGTTCGCTGGTGTGCACGAACTCCTGGTGTGTGCGCCGGCCTTCGGCCCAGGGCGCCAGCCAGTCCAGTGCGGCGGCGATGGAGCTGCCGGTGGAGGAGCGTGCCTCCAGCAGGTTGTCTTTGCCGTAGGACGAGAGCGCGAGCGCGGCCTGTACCAGCGGCTCAAGATCGTAGGTGACGTAGTGCAAGGCGTCGCGCTGGGCGAAGTCCACCGTGCTGCCGTCCGGGCGGATGTTGGCGGCCACCTGGATCAGCAGCCGCTCGCGCGCGGCGGCGACCAGCTGCGGATCGCCCAGTGCGGCGGCGCTGGTGGCGAGCAGCTTGATGCGATGGCTCTGCCAGTTGTTGATGTCGTTGATGTAGGTGGAGCCGGTCTTGGCTTGCAGACGCGTGAGGTAACCCTCGGCGATGCGGCGGATCAGCGCGGCCGTCGCCTTGCGGGTGGAGGCGGGCAGGGCGTCGTGGGTAAGCACGTAGGCCTGGAACAGGTTGGCGAGGTTGGTTTCGTCGATCGGGTTGAAATCGGGCTGGTAGGTGCCGGCCCAGGCGTCGAGGTAACGCGCCGCCTGCTGCAACAGTTCCGGCTTGCCGCTCAAGCGCCACGCTACCGCGGCCCGCAGCGCCAGCGGCCAGTCGCGTTCGGCTTCGTCGCTGGCGTCGTGGATGCCTTGGTGCGGCAGCAGGCCTTGTGTGTGCACGTGGGCCATGGGGTGTGGCTGGGCATCCAGGTGCGCGAGCGCGTCGGTCACCACGGCATCGTTCGCATGCGCGGGCGATGGTGCGGTCAGCGGGCACCACCAGCGGGGCGCATCGTCGGCGTGGGCTGCGGCGCAGGTGAGCGTGAGCAGGGCGACGGGAATGAGGTGGCGCGTGTTCATCGCGATGTCTCCTTGCTCAGCGCATCGACTTCGCCGGCGGCGAGCAGGAAGGCGCCCACGCCGTACACGTAGCTGGCGCCGGGCGGATAGTCACCCGGCGCGGCGCCGATCGGCTGGATGTCGCCGAGCCGGCCGTCGGCATAGATTTCGCCGACCAGCCCGCGCCAGCCGCGCTCGATCGCGGGACGATAGCTGGCGTCGTCCAGCACGCCGTGGCGCACGCCCCACGCCAGTGCGTAGACGATGAAGGCGGAACCGGAGGTCTCGGGGCGCGGATAGGCGTCCTCATCCAGCAGGCCGGCGCGCCACAGACCGTCGCGGCCTTGCAGTTGCACCAGCCGCGCGGCCATCTCGCGGAACTGTTGGACGTAGCGCGGACGCTGCGGATAGCCGGCCGGCATCAGTGTCAGCACGCGTGCGAGGCCGGCCATCACCCAGCCATTGCCGCGGCTCCAGAACAATTTGCTGCCGTTGCGCTCGTGCTTGTGCAGATAAGAGGCGTCGCGGCTGTAGAGGTGTTCCGCCGGGTCGTACAGCAGCGCGCTGGTGATCCGCCACTGGCGATCCATGTAGTCGAGATACGCCGTGTCGTGCGTGGTGCGGGCGAGGCCGGCCCAGGTCGGCGGCGCCATGAACAGTGCGTCGCACCACCACCACAGCGGTCGCTGCGTATCGTCGGGTTCGCGCATCTGCGCGTCGTAACGTTCGCGCAGCGGCTTGAGCATCGCTGCGTCGGGCGTGCGTGCGTACAGCGCCAGCCAGGCCTGCGCCACCGCCTGGTCGTCGGCATGGTGCACGCGTGGGCCGAGGCCCCAGCCGGCATGCTTGCCCACGCCACGCACGTAGTCCGCGTAGCGCGGTTCGTGCAGCAGTTCCGTGGCGCTGAGAAAGCCGAGATAGAGCGGGGCGTAGGTCCAGTCCAGGCTGTCGTGGTCCTTGACCCGGCCGTATTGCCAGGCGGCGACCATTGCCGCGGCGCGGCGGATGTCGGCGGAATGCATCGCGCCGGAAAGCTGCGCGCGCGGACCGGGGTTGGCCGGCGCATCGCCGGCCTGGGGATCGTCGGCCCGCGCGTTGCCCGGCGACATTGCCAACAGCAGGCTGGCCAGCAGGCATAGCGCGCCGGCCAGCAGGCGCGATGGAAGCGGGGACGGTGCGAGGCGTGCGGATGGCATGGCGATCCCGGAGACGGATGGCGTGTTGAGGCCGAAGTCGAGCTTAGGATAGAGTTTCGAAAAGTTTCAACAGATTTTGAAAGTTTCGAATTCTTTCTGTTGGCCGGAGACGGGATGGCTAGGCATGTGCGCAACAAGAGGTGTGGCATAGCGGCGTTGCTGTTGCTGGGCGCCGCTGCCGGCGCCGCGACTGCCGCGCCCGTGGCAGGCCGGGGCACGCCGCCGCTGCCGTTGGCGGTGAGCAATCCGCTCGCACTGGCACGCCACGCCGAGGTGCTGTCGTTGCCGCTGGCCGAGGTGCTGCGGCGCCGCCCGCAATGGAAACCGGGCCAGCTGGCCGTGCGCGAGGCCGGCGCAGCCGGCTGGCTGCCCGTGCAGCTTTACGCGAGCGACGGCGGCGACGTGCCGGACTGCCTGCTGGTGCAGATGGATATCGCGCCGCATGCCACCGAACGGCTGGAAATCCTGCCGGCGCCGAAGCCGGCGCCGGCATCCGCGAATCCTCTTTATGCCCGCCTCGTGCCCGAACGCGACGACGACTTCGCCTGGGAAAACGAGCAGGTGGCTTATCGCATCTACGGCACCGCGCTGGAAAAGACCGGCCAGGTATTTCCCGGCATCGACGTATGGTCCAAGCGACCGCCGCGCCACGTGGTCGACGCGTGGTACCGCCGCGACGCCGAAGGCCAGCGGCTGAACGATCCTTCGATGTCTTACCACATCGACCACGGCGACGGCATGGACAGCTACGACGTGGGCCGCACGCCCGGCGATGGCGGCACCGCAGGTTGGCTGGACGGCGTGCCGGTGGCCTCGCACAACGCCGCGAAGGTGCGCATCACCGCGCTGGGCCCGGTGCGGTTGCGTTTCGAGGTGGATTACCCGGCGTGGCGCGTGGGCAACGCACTGCTGCGCCAGCACAAGGTGATCACGCTGGATGCCGGTTCGCATCTCAACGAGCAGGTGGTGAGCTACCGCATCGAAGGCGCATCGCGCGCAACCGTGGCCGCGGGCGTGGCCGTGCATGCCGGCGCCGACTCCGTGCACGACGGCGCCGCGCGGATCGCCGTGTGGGACACGCCACAGAAAGCCAGCGCCGGCCGCATCGCCACCGCGCTGTTGCTGGCGCCGGGCGAGAAGGCGCGCTACGCCACCACACACGATGCGGCCTGGGCGCTGTTCGACGTGGCCGACGGCGACAGCATCCGTTTCGCCTCCGGTGCCGGCTGGTCGCAGGGCGACATGCACGACTTCCATGCCTGGCAGTCATATTTGTATGATTATTCGTTGCGCTGGTCGAACCCCTTGCAGGTGCGCTGGCCGCACAGCCGCGACTGATGCCATCCACGAGGAGTACACCATGCAACGCCGAACCTTCCTGCGCCTGAGCATGCTGACTCCATGGGCCCTGGGCGCGGGTTGGCGCATCGACGGCGCGCAGGCCGCCACGGCGACGGTCGGCATCAAGCCGGATGGCCGGCCGCATCGCTTCGCGCTTTCTGCGCAGCACTTCCTGCTCGACGGCAAGCCGTTCCAGATCATGAGCGGCGAGATGCACCCGATCCGCATTCCCGTCGAGTACTGGCGCCACCGCATCCGCATGGCGAAGGCGATGGGGCTGAACACGATTTCCGTCTATCTGATGTGGAACGCGCTGGAGTCCGAGCCGGGCGTGTTCGACCTCAAGAGCGGCAACCGCGATTTCGCGCACTTCATCCGGCTATGCCAGGAAGAAGGCATGTGGGTGTACCTGCGCCCCGGTCCCTACATCTGCGGCGAGTGGGACTTCGGCGGACTGCCGCCGTACCTGCTGCGCCACCCGCACATCCGCATACGCGACAAGGACGACGCCGACTACATGGCCGCGGTGCGCCGCTACATCGCCACCGTCGCGCCGGTGGTGAAGCCGCTGCTGGCAGAAAACGGCGGCCCGGTCCTGATGGTGCAGGTGGAGAACGAGTACGCCTCGTTCGGCAAGGATCTCGGCTATCTCGAAGCGATCCGCGCGCTGTGGGAACGGCACGGCGTGCACGGGCCGTTCTCGATCTCCGACGGCCTGGGCCAGGTGCGCGAGGCGAAGACCTATCTGCCCGGCACGGCGCTCGGCCTGGATGGCGATACCGATTTCGCGGCCGCCCAGACCATTGCCGGCGAGATGCCGGTATGGATGGGCGAGGGCTACCCCGGCTGGATCACCCACTGGGGCGACAAGGATTTCGCGCGCGGCGATTTCGCCGACACGCTGGGCAAACTGTTGGCGGAGGGCCGTTCGTTCAACCTGTACGTGGTGCACGGCGGCAGCAACTTCGGTTTCGGCGCGGGCGCCAATGCGAACGGCGACTACTCGAAGTTCCAGCCGGTGATCACCAGCTACGACTACGGCGCGCCGATCGACGAACACGGCGCACCCACGGCGGACTACCACGGTTTCCGCAAGATGTTCGCCGCCCACGCGACGCAGCCCTTGCCCGAGGTACCGGCCACGCCGCCGATGGCGAGCTTCGCTCCGTTCACGCCGCAGCCGCACGCCGCGCTGTGGGACAACCTGCCGGCGGCGAAGCGGGTGCAGCAGCCGCAGCCCAACGAACTGTTGTTCGGCCAGGACCACGGCATGGTGCTGTACCGCCGGGCCGTGCAGGGCGGTGGCGGGCTGAGCATCGACGGCGTGCGCGATTACGCCACGGTGTTCCGCGGCGGCCGCTACGTCGACTACATCTCGCGCGCGGAGCATCCGAAGCTGCGCGCAGGCAACCGGCTGCAACTGCCGGCCAGCCGCGACGAGTCGCTGCTGGAAATTCTCGTCGACAGCTTCGGCCACGTCGGCTACGGCCACGCGACGGCCGACCGCAAGGGCATCGTCGGCGAGGTGCAACTGAACGGCCGGGCGCTGGAAGGCTGGGAGGCGGTGAGCCTGCCGCTGGACGGCAAGTGGCTGGCGTCGTTGCAGCCGCTGCGCGGCAAGCCTTCGCGGCCGGGCGTGTTCTTCAAGGGCAGGCTGTCGTTGCAGCAGGCAGGCGACTGCTACCTCGACATGGCGGACTGGGCCAAGGGCTACCTGTGGGTCAACGGCCACTTGCTGGGGCGCTATTGGAACATCGGCCCGCAGCAGCGTTTGTACTGTCCCGCTTCGTGGCTGCACGCGGGCGACAACGAGGTGCTGGTGTTCGACCTGCACCGGACGGAAGGAGCGGCGATCCGCAGCGCAGCTTCGCTGAGTATCTGAGCGCGGCCCCGCCGCGCCCCCTCTCCCACACGTGGGAGAGGGGATGACTCTTACGCCTTGCCGTGGAACAGCTCGCGGCCGATCAGCATACGGCGGATCTCGTTCGTGCCAGCGCCGATCTCGTACAGCTTGGCGTCGCGCAGCAGGCGGCCGGCGGGGAACTCGTTGATGTAGCCGTTGCCGCCCAGCGACTGGATCGCCTCCAGCGCTACCTTCACCGCGTTGGTGGAGGCGTTGAGCAGGCAGGCAGCGGGATCGACGCGCGACTTCACGCCGGTGTCGAACTGCTGCGCCACCATGTAGGCGAAGCCGCGCGAGCTCTGCAGCGCGGTGTACATGTCGGCCACCTTGGCCTGCATCATGCCGAAGGTGCCGATCGGCGCATTGAACTGCTTGCGCTCGCGCACGTAGGGCAGGGTGAGGTCCAGCGCCGCCTGCATCAGGCCGATCGGGCCGCCGGAGAGCACCAGGCGCTCGGTGTCCAGGCCGCTCATTAGCACGCGCACGCCTTCGTTCACCTCGCCCACGACGTTCTCGGCGGGGATCTCGCAGTCCTCGAACACCAGTTCGCAGGTGTTGGAGCCGCGCATGCCGAGCTTGTCCAGCTTCTGCGCGGTGGAGAAACCCTTCATGCCCTTCTCGACGATGAAGGCGGTCATGCAACGGCTGCCGGCGGCGCGCGGCGCGGTGCGCATGTAGACCAGCAGCACGTCGGCGTCGGGGCCGTTGGTGATCCACATCTTCGAGCCATTGGCGACCCACACGCCGTCCTTCAGCTCGGCCTTGCAGCTCATCGAGCCGACCACGTCGGAACCGGCGCCGGGCTCGCTCATCGCCAGCGCGCCCACGTACTCGCCCGAGCACAGCTTGGGGATGTACTTCTTGCGCTGCGCCTCGTTGCCGTTATGGAAGATGTTGTTGACGCACAGGTTGGAGTGCGCGCCGTAGGACAGGCCCACCGAGCCCGACGCGCGCGAGATTTCCTCCATCGCCACCATGTGCGCGAGGTAGCCCATGCCGGTGCCGCCGTACTCGGTCGGTATGGTCATGCCGAGCAGGCCCAGGTCGCCGAACTTCTTCCACAGGTCGGCCGGGAACAGGTTGTCGTGGTCGATCTGGGTGGCGCGCGGCGCGATTTCCTTCTCGGCGAAGGCGTGCACGGTGTCGCGCAGCAGGTCGATTTCCTCGCCAAGCGGGAAGGGGCGCATACGAGGACACTCCGTGGGGATCAGGAGGCGAATGATAGCGTGCCGGCCGTATGGGCGGCATCGACGCCGCCGGCCGGCCCCGGCGCGAAAGGAAACGCCGGCACAGGGCCGGCGTTTTCGTTCAGCAGCGGGTAGCGGGGGTGTTCAGGGCAGCTTGACCAGCTTGGCCTTCAACGCGACGCCGGACATCAGGAAGCCCTTGTGGCATTCGTAGTTCTGGCCGTCGCGGTACTCGGTGTCGTTGTAGTTGCTGACGATCTCCGTCACCGCGTTGGCGCCGGCCTGCTTGGCCTCGCTCTGCAGGTAGATCAGGTCGGTGGCGAGCACGTGGTTGCAGGTTTCCTCGTCGCTCTTGCCGAAGGCATTGGTCTTGCGGTTGATGGTGACGTTGTCGTTGACCACCTTGCCGTGCGGGCCGTTGCCGGCCAGGTAGAACTTCACGCTGCCGTCGATCTGGCCGGCCTTCTGGGCGGCAGCCACGCCGTTCTCGAACGACAGGTGGATCACCTTGTCACTGGCCATGGCGGCGGCCGGAGCGGCCAGAAGCAAGGCGGTAAGACCGATGGTGAGTGCTTTCATGCGTTTCTGTCTCCTTGGGTGGGCAGGGTGGGCAACCGTCGTGAAGGGCGCGCCGAGCCAGCATGCTGCCATGCTTCGCCGCATTCAGCACAGGCCGCCGTTGACGGCGAGCACCTGGCGGGTGATGTAGCCGGCTTCCGCGCTCGCCAGGAAAGCCACCGCGGCGGCGACTTCCTCCGGCGTACCGGCGCGCTGCGCGGGGATGGCCTTGAGGATGTCCTCCACCGGCACGTCGGCGTCAAGCATGTCGGTGTCGATCAGGCCGGGCGCCACGCAGTTCACGGTGATCCTGCGCTTGGCCAGTTCCACCGCCAGCGCTTTCGCCGCGCCGATCACGCCGGCTTTCGACGCGCTGTAGTTGACCTGGCCACGATTGCCGATCAGGCCGGACACCGAGGTGATGCAGACGATGCGGCCCGGCGCGCGGCGACGGATCATCGGCATCACCAGCGGGTGCAACACGTTGTAGAAGCCATCGAGGTTGGTGCGCAGCACGCGGTCCCAGTCCTCGTCGGAGAGCGCGGGAAACGCGCCGTCGCGGGTGAGTCCGGCGTTGCACACCACGCCGTAGGGGGCGCCGTGTTGTTCCACGTCGGCTTCCAGCGCGGCGCGGCAGGCTTCGCGGTCGGCGATGTCGAACTGCAGCACGCGCGCGGCGCGGCCCATGGCCTCGATGTCTGCGCGCACCGCCTCGGCTTCGTCGCGTTTCGCGCGGCAATGCAGGACGAGGTCGTAGCCGGCCTGCGCCAGCCGCAGCGCGATCGCGCGACCGATGCCGCGGCTGGAGCCGGTGACCAGGATGGTGTCGGCCATGTCAGGACTCCGTTGCGGGTGATGGGGAGTTGCCGCTTTGAAACAAGGCGCTGGCGTCGGGCGGGCTGAACACGGTGAGCCGGGCCTCGGCCAGCACGCCGGGTGCCTCGATACGGCAGGCGAACACGCCCATGCCGCTGTCGTCGTGGAAGTCGCGCCGCGCCTCGACACGCAGCTCGCTGCCGGGCGCGAAGGCGGCCACGTTGCAGGTGTAGTGGCGGGTGCCGAGCAGGAAGCCCAGCCGCACCGGCTCGCCGGCTTCCCTGGCCTGGCAACCGGCCCAGGCGGCGATGGCCTGCGCCATCAGCTCCACCCCCATCCACGCCGGCAGTGTGCCGTTCGCGTCGTGGAACAGGCCGGAGGCCGGGACGCGCCGGCTGCATACGGCATGCTCGGGGCCGTGTTCCAGCACCGCGTCGAGCAGGATCATCTCGCCCGCGTGCGGCAACAGTTCGGCGATGGGCCAGGCGGTCATGCGGCGTCCCCCAGGATCAGGCAGGCATTGTTGCCGCCGAAGGCGAAGGAGCTGCTCATCAGCCGGTGCGGCTGGCCGTCCGGCAGGCGTGCGCCGATCTCGACGAAGCGCAGCGCGGGCAGCTCGGGATCGGCTAGGCCGTCCCATGGCTGCGGCGGCAACCGGCCGTTGCGCAGGCTGAGCCAGCAGAACGCCGCTTCCAGCGCGCCGGCGGCGGCCAGCGTGTGGCCGGTGAGCGGCTTGGTCGACGAGCACGGCACGCCGAGCGGGAACACTGCGGCCACCGCCTGCGCCTCCATGGCGTCGTTGTGCGTGGTGGCGGTGCCGTGCAGGTTGAGGTAGTCGATCTGCGTGGGCTCCAGTCCGGCCTGCGCCAGCGCGGCGTGCATCGCCTGCCGGGCGCCCAGGCCTTCCGGGTCGGGCGAGGACATGTGGTAGGCGTCGGAGCTCGAACCCGCGCCGAGCAACTGCACGGGACCGTGCTCGCGTGTCATCAGGAACAGCGCGGCAGCCTCGCCGATGTTGATGCCGCGGCGCTCGCGCGAGAACGGATTGCAGCGTGCGGGGTCCATCGCGCCCAACGCGTGGAAGCCGTTCAGCGGCAGCCGCGCCAGCGTATCCACACCGCCGCAGATCACCGCGTCGCAGAGGCCGGCCTGCAGCAGTCGTTGCGCGCTGATGAGGGCGCGTGCACCGGCGGTGCAGGCGGTGGAGATCGTGTAGCAAGGGCCGGCCAGCTCCAGCCATTCGGCGAGGAATTCGGCGGGCCCGGCCAGCTCCTGGTGCGCGTAGCGGTAATCCGCCGGCCAGGCCTGGTCGCGGCGATACGCGGCGAGACCGTGGGTGGCTTCCTCGATGCCGCCAGTGCTGGTGCCCAGCACCACGCCGACGCGCGCATCGCCGTGGCGCGCGATGGCCGCGCGGAGGTCGGTTTCGATTTCCTGCGCCGCCGCCAGCAGCAGGCGGTTGCAGCGGTTGTCGCGCGAGGCAGCCAGCGCTCCGGGGATGCCGGGCAAGGGCGTGCGCACCGCACCCAGCGGCGGCGCGTGGCCGGGGATCCAGCCGGACTCCGCCTGCAGCCCGTGTTCCTCACCGGCGAACAACGCCTCGGCCACCGCATCCTTGCCCGCGCCCAGCGCGCAGACCACGCCTAGTGCGTTGAGGAAGGTTGCGTTCATGCCTGCGCCGGTTTGCGGGCGGCCACGTTCACCAGGGTTTCCTCGCGCTGGCCGGGGGGCGGCGGTGCGCGCAGACCCCAGCGTTCGAGCAGGCCGAAATCCTTCGCCCGGCTCCACCACAGGTAGGGCAGCGAGACGTTGGCGTCGGTGAACTCGAAGCCTTGCGTGCGCAGCATCGCCAGGTAGCCTTCGGCGCTTTTCTGCACGTGCATCGGGTGGCGGAAGAACCAGCGGATCACCCAGCTGTCGATGTAGGCCTTGGTGGATTCGGCGAACAGCAGCCGGCCGCCGGGTTTCAGCACGCGCCAGAACTCGGCCAGCGCACGCTCCTGCTCGACCAGGTGATGGAAGGTCTGATGGCAGAACACCACGTCCACGCTGGCGTCGGGCAGGTCGATGTGCGCGCAGTCGGCGGCAATCAGTTCCGCGGCGATGCCTTCGCGCTGCGCCTCGGCGCGCGACAGCGCCAGGCTGTGCGCGTCGGCGTCCAGCCCGATCAGCCGGTCGGGCGCGAAGGCTGCCTGCAGCAGTCGGAACGACTTGCCCTGGCCGCAACCAGCGTCGAGCAGCACGCCGCCGCGTGGCAGCGGTTCGCCGAGCAGACGCTTCAAGTCGTTGATCGCCACGCGCAACACATGGTGCTGCCAGGTGTGGGTGGCGAGAAAGCGGAAACCGATGCGGGTTTCCTCGACGTAGGTGGGGCTGGCGTAGGTCATGCGAAACTTCCGGAAAGACACTGCTCTACTGCGTCGATGAACACGGCCGGCGAAACCAGCTGCATCGCGCCGTCGGCAAGGCGCACCGCCACTTGCACGGTGCTGGCGCGGGTGAGGCGTTCGCCGCTGGCGGCGTCGCTGATGAGGTAATGGATCTTCAGGCGGTTCTGCCACTCGACCAGGTCGGCGCGCACCACCAGCCGCTGGCCGAAGCGCGCGGCGCGCGCATAGCGCAGCTGCAGGTCGATCACCGGCCACACATAGCCGGCCGCCTTCATCTGCGTGTAGTTGTGGCCGATGCGGTCGAGCAGGGCGCAGCGGGCGATTTCCAGGTACTTCACGTAGTGGCCGTGCCAGACCACGTCCATCGAGTCGACGTCGAAGAACGGCACGGTGACCTCGGTGTCCACATGCAGCACGCCGCGGCTACGCATCGGTGCTTCCCCAGTACGGGTAGAAATTGAACCACTGCTGCGGTGCCAGCAGGCACCACTCGGCGAGACGGTCGGCGTAGCGCTGCGCCCAGCCGGCGATGGCTGCGTCGCGCTGGCCGCGTTCCCAGGCCGGCGCATCGAGGAAGCGTTCCAGCCGGATCTCGTAGCGGCCGGCTATCTTCAGGCAGCACATCAGGTTCACCGGGCAGCCGAGCAGGCCGGCCAGCAGCCACGGCCCCTGTGCGAACGCGGCGGGATGGCCGAGGAAATCCACCTCGATGCGGCGGCCATCGTGCAGGGGCACGCGGTCGCCGGCCATGGCCAGCCATTCGCCGCGCTCGAGGCGTTGCGACAGGTCGAGCATCAGCGCGGCGTCCAGTTCGCTGACTTGGATCAGCCGCATGCGTTGTTCACCCGCTTCGCCGAGCAGGCGGTTGAGGTGCGCGACGTGGTGCGTGTGCACCAGCACGTTCAGCGGCACCTGTTCGCCCAGTTCGGCCAGCGCGCGGCAGACGTCGAGGTTGCCCAGGTGGGTGCCGACCAGCAGCTGGCCGCGGCCGCCGCTGCGGGTCGCCAGCAGTTGCGCGCGCAGACCGTCGGGGTCGATCAGGCGCACCTGTTCCAGCCGCAGTGCGCCGCGCCACACGTCGAGGCGGTCCAACAGGCAGTCGGCGAAAGCCATGAACTGCGCGAACACGCGGCGCGGCGTCGGCAGCAGCCCGTCGCGGCCGCTCCACGCGGCGAGGCGCTGCAGGTATTCGCGGATGCTGCGCCGCGCGCGGCGCCCGGTGAGGAAGAAGTACAGCACGATCAGGTGCAGCAACGGCGACAGCAGGCGTCGTCCGCAACGGCGCGCCACGAAAGCGGTGAAGCGCATCAGCAGCAGGCTGCCGCGCTCGCGCTGCGCGGACCAGTGCTGCTGCGTGGCCGCCTGCGCCTCGCTCATGCACGCGGCTCCAGCACCAGGCGGCCGGAGGAGTACGCCGTCTCGGCTTCGCGGTAGGCGAAGTGCAGCTTGCCGCGTGCGCGGTCGTAGCGCAGCGCCAGCGTCACGTGGTCGCCCGGCTGCAGCAGGCGCTGGAACTTCAGCGCTTCCATCTCGCGGCACTGCGGTGCGGTGCCGAGCCGCGACGCGGCCAGCTGCAGCGCCCAGGCGATCTGCACTGCGCCCGGCAGCACCGGTGCCTGCGGGAAGTGGCCGGGGAAGTAGGCGAGCTCGTCCGGTATGCGCAGCCGCAGCGTGCATTCGTCGCCGTCGCGCCGTTCGTCCAGGATCGCCGGGGCGGTGCGCGGCGCGCTCACGCGTTCACCCGCAACCGTTTGCGCAACAGCCATTCGCCGACGAACAGCGGACCCATGATGAAGTACACGATCAGGCCGTTGTACAGCGTCCACCATTTCAGCGGTGCGTACAGCGTGAGTGCGGCCGACACCACGGCGTTGAACACGAAGAAGCCCACCCAGACCCAGGTGACCTTGCGCGTGTAGGGAATCGCTGCGTCCGGTAGGTTCGGTTCGCGCACGCGGGCGATGCGCTCCACCACCGGCGGCCCGTACACCAGGCTGAGCCCGAAGGTGAGCAGCAGGAACAAGCTGATCAGGGTGGGGTACCAGCGCAGCAGCGCGGACTCGCCGCTGACGCCGAGCAGCGCGCAATAGGCCAGCGCCACGATCAGCATCCAGCGCCCGCCCGGTTCGCGCAGCAGGAACGGCGCGCGCAGCAGCCACGCCGCCGCCAGCGCCAGCGCGAACACGTGCGGCGGCACCGTCTCCATCCCGAAGTAAACCAGGAACGGATACAGGATGCCGATCAGCGGCAGGAGGATTGAGAGCCTGTTCATGGCTTCACCGTGGTTCGCGTTGAGTCGCTGTGCGGGCGTAGCGATTCAACCCTTTGGGCCGGATCGGCTGGCAAATGCCAGCCGATCCCGGCGCGGGCCAGGGTGGGGCCATGGGCAGGCTCTGGAATCAGTTTGCGCATGCGGCCTGCTGACTGGCGACGAAGGCGGCGAGGCTGGCCACGCTGGCGAAGTGGCGGCGCGCGTCCTTGTCGTCCGAGGCGATGCGGATGTCGTAACGCTTCTGCAGCGCCAGCGCCAGTTCCAGCGCATCCACCGAATCCAGCCCCAATCCGTCGCCGAACAGCGGCTGCTGTGGCGGGATGTCGGCGACGGCAAGGTCTTCGAGGTTCAGCGTGTCGATGACGAGCTGGGCGATCTCCTGCTCCAGCGCGGTGTGGGCCAGCGCGGTATGGGTCGGTGCGTTCACGAGGCGGCGAGCTCCCTGAGGAAGAGTTGGTGCAAGTGGTCGTTGAGGCGGCGCGAGGCGATCGGCATCGGCGCGTCGTCGCGGAACGGGGCCGGATCGATGTCCGCACCCACGTGCAGCCGCACGCGGAAGCGGCAAGGCGGAATGTGATACCACGGCCGGCCCTTGGTCAGCGTGGGCGGGTCGACCGTGATGAACACGGGCGTCACCGTGCGCGCGCCGCGCAGCGCTATCGACGCCGCGCCGCGGTGGAACCGCGGCGGTTGGCCCGGTACCGTGCGCGTGCCCTCGGGAAACACGATCAGGCACTGGCCATCGCGCAGCACGTCGGCGGCGCGTTCGAGCATCTCCATGCTGCCGTCGTTGCCGATGTATTGCGCGGTGCGTACCGGGCCGCGCGTGCACGGGTTGCCGAACAGCCCCTGCTTCACCACGCAGTTCGCGTCGCGGATCTGTGAGATCAGGAACACCACGTCGATCAGCGAGGGATGGTTGGCTACCACCAGCTGGCCGGGGCGCCCCAGCCGCTCGGCGCCATCGATGACGAAGTCCAGCACGCGGGTGCGGTACATGAACTGCACGTGCAGCCAGAACGCTTTGCTGATCGCGTCGCGCGCCCGCCGGCGCCTGACCAGCGTGTCGCCCGGCAGGCAGCCGAGCAGGGGCAGGACCAGCACGCGCAACACCAGGCCGCCCAGGCCGAACAGCACGAAGCTGGCGCCGGTGGCGATGAGGCGCCAGGCCCAGAAGTCGCGGCGCTGGTTCAGCGGATACGTTGCCAGTTCCATCGGCGTGCCTTCCAGGTGTGTTGAAGCGAGGTCTCGCGGGTGAGCAGGGCACGCAGGAAATCCAGCGCGTGCGGCCAGGCACAGGGCGCATCGTCGTGGCCGTGGCCGAGGCGCAGCTGCCAGTCGCCATCGGCGGGTGCCGTAGCGTCCGCGTCGAGCTTCCCCAGCCGCAGCGCCACAGCATAGGAGAACGGCACATCGGCGATCCACCGCGCGTAAGCCGGCGGCGGCCGTTCCTCAGCCACTACCACCAGCGCCGATGGCGCACCGGCGGCCAGCTGCAGGGCGCCTTCCAGCAGCGCGTGTTCGAAGGTGTCGGCTTCGCCGGCGATGGCCGCCGATTCGCCGTGCTGGCCGCGCAGGATCGACCACTGGCCGGCGATGGCGTTGTGTACCGACAAGCCGAACTGGGTCGGCGACAGCGGCTGGCCATCGGCGACTTCGCCGAGCAACTGCCAGGTGCGCGGCGTTTCGCCGTGCCGCGAACCGAACACGAAGGGCAGCTGTTCGGCGTCGCCGCACAGCGGCCACGCCGTTTCCATCGTCATCCGCGCCAGCCGGCTCAGCCGGCGTCGCTGCAAGGTGGGCAGGAAGGCGCAGGCGGGCTGCGCCTGCGCATCGTCGGGCACGACGTCCGGTGCCTGCGCCCAGGCCTGCCAGCCCGCTGCGCTGTCCAGCCCCGGCGCCCAGGCCCGCCAGCCTTCGAGGCGGAACGCGATCATGCGGCGTCCTCCGCCGGGCGGCGGAACAGCAGCGCGGCACAACTGCCGCCGAAGCCGAAGCTGCTGCTGAGCGCGGCATCGATGCGCTGTGCACGGTTCGCGGCCAGCAAGGGCGCGCCGGCAAAGGCCGGGTCGGGATCGTCCAGCGGCGCGCCGGCGGCGAGGAAGCCGTGTTCGAGCATCAGCAGGCAGGCGATCGCGTCCAGCGCGCCGGCCGCGCCCGGCGCGTGGCCGAGCAGCCCCTTGATCGAGGAGATCGGTGGCACCGCCGCGCCGCGCTCGGCGAACACGGCGGCGATGGCCTGCCATTCGGCGAGGTCGCCCTGTGTGCCGCCGGCGTGTGCGTTGATGTAGTCGGGCAGCGTGCCGGCGCGGTCCAGCGCCTGGCGCAGCGCGCGGGCGATGCCGTCGGCGCTGGGGCCGACCATGCTGGTTGCGTCGGTGGCGCTGCCATAGCCGGCGAGCTCCGCCAGCACGGTGGCGCCGCGCGATCGCGCGTGTTCCAGCGATTCCAGCACCAGCACGCCGGCGCCGGCGGCCAGCGCGAAGCCGTCGCGCGCACGGTGGAACGGGCGCGAAGCGTCGGCCGATGCGGCCTGCGGCGACAGCGCGCCCATCGCGTCGAACCACATCGCGGTGCTGGGGTGCAGCTCTTCGGCGCCGCCGGCGATGACTACGTTCTGCCGGCCGAGCTGGATCAGCTCCATCGCATGGCCGATCGCGTGCGCCGAACTGGTGCAGGCCGAGCTGACCGTGTAGCTGCTGCCGCCGATGCCGAAGGCATGGGCCAGGCTGGCGGACAGTGCGCTGCTCATGCCGCGCGGCACCAGGAAGGGCGAGAGTTTCGCGATGCCCCTGGCGCGATGGTCGGCCAGTGCTTCTTCGTGCTCGCTGAGTGCCGCGCCGCCGCCGAGCACCAGGCCGCAGTCGGCGCCGGCGAGGCGGGCGGCGGGCAGGCCGGCCTGCACCAGCGCCTCGTTGGCCGCATGCCAGGCGTACAGCGCCGGGGCGGGCAGGAAGCGGCGCAGCTTGCGCGGCGGCTCCGGCGGCAGCGCGGCCTCGTCCACCGGGCCGCCGACCTTGCCGCGCATGCCCAGCGCTGCAAAGGCATCCATGGCGCGCAGGCCGTGGCGGCGCGCGCGCAGTGCGTCGAGCAACGCGGACACGCCCGTGCCCACGCAGCTCACCGCGCCCATGCCGGTGATGACCACGCGCGGCAGGCCGCTGGCGTCGCGCAGACGCATCAACCGACCGCCTTGAAGATCAGCGAGGTGTTGATGCCGCCGAAGGCGAAGTTGTTGTTCATCACCACGTCGGTGGCGATGGCGCGGCCTGCGCCGGTGAGGTAGTCAAGTTCGGCGCAGTCGGGAGCGCGTTCGTCCAGGTTGAGCGTCGGCGCGAACCAGCCGTCGCGCATCATCTGGATCGCCCACCACGACTCCAGCGCGCCGCAGGCGCCCAGCGTGTGGCCCACGTAGCTCTTCATCGTGCTGACCGGCACGCCCGCGCCCAGCACGGTGGCGGTGGCGTGGCTCTCGGCCGCGTCGCCGCGATCGGTAGCGGTGCCGTGCGCGCTGACGTAGCCGATCGCGCCAGCCGGCAGCTGTGCGTCGTCCAGCGCCAGGCGCATCGCCACCGCCATCGTCTCGGCGGTGGGCTGGGTGATGTGGGCGCCGTCGGAGTTGCAGCCGAAGCCGACCACCTCGGCGTAGATCGTGGCGCCGCGCGCCTTGGCGTGTTCGTATTCCTCGAGCACCAGGGTGGTGGCGCCTTCGCCCACCACCAGGCCATCGCGGCGCGCGTCGAACGGGCGCGGCGTGAGCGCAGGCTCGTCGTTGCGCGTACTGGTGGCGAACAGCGTGTCGAACACCGCGGCGCCGGGGCCGGAGAGCTCCTCCGCGCCGCCGCACAGCATCAGCTGCTGCCTGCCGCAGCGGATCGCCTCGTAGCCGTAGCCGATCGCCTGGCTGCCCGAGGTGCATGCGCTGGAGGTGGGGATCACGCGGCCTTTCAAGCCGAAGAACACGCCCACGTTCACCGCCGTGGTGTGCGCCATCATCTGGATGTAGCTGGTGGCGGTGACGCCTTGCATCGAGCCGGTGTCCAGCATGCGTCCCATCACCCGCACCGGCTCCACGCTACCGCCGGAGGAGCCATAGGCCACGCCCATGCGGCCGTCGCGGATGGCCGCGTCGTCGATCAGGCCGGCGTCGCGCAGCGCGTGTTCGCTGGCGGCCACCGCCAGTTGCGACACGCGGCCCATCGAGCGGGTTTTCTGGCGCGGCCACGGCGGCGTCGCGAAGTCGTCCACCGGGCAACCGAGGCGGCCGTTCAGCGCGTCGAAATAATCCCATTCGTGCATGCGCCGCACCGCGTTGCGGCGTTGGTGCAGCCGTTCGGAAATCGTGGCCCAATCGTGGCCCAGCGGCGTGATGCCGCCCATGCCGGTGACGACGACGCGTTTCATCGTGGCAGTCTCGCAGTGGTGTCCGTGGTGGCCCGGCTCGCCGGCACCAGCAGCGCGGTGAATGCAATGCCGAGCAGCAGGGTAAGGCCGAAATCCCGCAGCGCGGGCAGCGAACTCAGCGACAGCAGGCCGAAGGAGAGCAGGGCGGTGAGCGCGGAGAGCAGCACGCTGGCGTACATCGCGCCCGGCCGGCCGGCGGTGTGCGGCTCGCCCTCGTGCAGGAACACCGCGTAGTTCGCGCCCACGCCCAGTACCAGCATCAGCGCCATCCAGTGGAACAAGGTCAGCGGCTGGCCGAGGTAGCCCAGGGCGGCCAGGGTGAGCGCGATGCCCAGCACCGGCGGCGCCAGCACGCGTGGCGCGCGGCGCCAGCCGTAGCGCCAGCCGAATACGGGCACGATCAGCAGCATCGCGGCGAGCAGCCACAGGCTGGCGTAGCCGCGGTAGCGGCCGAACAGGCCGGAGACGCTGGCCGGCTTGTCCACCAGTTGCACGCCGGGCAGGCCGGCGGCGGCTTGGGCGAGCAACGCGTTGTCGTCGCTGCCCTGCGGCAGCACCAGCGAAGCGCAGCCCTGTGCGTCGCAGCCCATCCACAGTTGGCGGAACGGCGTGGACAGCGGCGTCTTCAGCCAGTCGTCCAGTCGCAGCGGCGCGCCGGGCCATGCGGCCAGCCAGGCATCGATGGCGTCGGCGCGGAAGCCGGCGTCGGCCAGCGTCTGGCGCAGGTGCGCGGGGTCGTGGAACAGCCGGGCGAGCAAGGCGTGGTCCTGTGCCTGCCGCGCCGGCGAGGGCACCATGCCAGCCAGGCCCAGCCAGCCTTCCAGCTTGCCGTCGTCCACCAGCGCCTGCAGCCGCGTTTCCAGTGCTTCTTCGCGTTGCGCGACCTGCGCGCTGTCCCGGCCTTGCACCAGGTAGAACTGGCTGCCATTGCCCAGTCCGGTGATGTCACGGATCTGTGTTTCCTGCGCGGTGAGCGCGGCGGGCTGGGCGATCAGGTTGTGCACGTCGTCGTCGTGGCGCAGCTGCATCCAGCCGGGCAGCGCGAGCAGCAGCAACAGCAGCGCCGCCAAGACGCCGCGCCAGCCGTGCGCCGGGCGGGACAGCGTGTGTTGCAGGGCCCGCGCGCCGCGCACCAGTGCGGCTGTCATCGGCCGCGCCGGGCGTTGCAGCAGCGCCGGCAGCAGCCAGAACACGCTGAGGCAGGCGGCGCTCATGCCGCTGATCGCGAACACCGCCATCTGGCGCAGTGCCGGAAACGGCACCAGCCCCAGCAGCAGGTAGCCCAGCAGCGAAGTGGCCAGCGCCAGCAACAGGGCAGGGCGCACCTGGCGCAGGCCCGCGCCGGCCTGCCAGTGCGCGCCGGCATTGGCGCGCGCGCTCAGGTACTGGATCGAGTAATCCACCGCTTCGCCCAGCAGCGCGGCGCCAAATACCAGGGTGAGCAGGTAGATCTGGCCGAACACCAGCAGCGAGACGGTAGTGGCGGCGACTACGCCTACCGCGGTGGAGAGAAAGGCCAGCAGCAGCGGCCCGGGCGAACGGAACACCCCAAGCAGCAGCAAGGCGATGCCGATCGAGGAGATCCAGCCCACCATGTGCACGTCGTGCTCCGCGCCGGTGCGCGCGGCGGCGGCGTAGAACACCGCGCCGGTGCGCAGCAGCCGGGTGCCGGGGAAATCGTGTTCGAGCTGCTGTTCGGCGTCGTGCACGGCGCTCAGCGCACGGCGCTGCACGTCGTCGTCGTAGGAGGAACCGTCCAGCGTGGCGGTGACCAGCACGTAGGTGGCATCGTCGCGATGCGCGACCAGCAGGTCGTCCTCAGGCAGCAGCGGCGAGCGGCTCCACGGTTGCTGCGCAAGCCAGTGCTGCAGCCAGCCGAACGGATCGTCCTGCAGCGGCACGCCCACGCCGGTGAGGAAGGGCTCGTTGAGGCGTTGCGCCAAGGCCTGTGCCGGGTCGTAGCCCGGCTTCGCCAGGGCGGCGCGGTCGGCGTCGGTGAGCAACCAGTCGCGGTGCGCCAGATAGGGCGCGAGCAGTTGCTGCAGGTCGAACGGCGGCAGCTCGGCGGTCACTAAGCCGAACACTTTGTGCGTGGCCAGCGCCTTGCCCAGCGCGCGGGCGGCGTCCTTGGCGCGGGTGTCGTCGGCGTCGGCTACCAGCAGCGCCACGCGGTCGCCGTTGGCGTGGGCCAGCCGCTCCACCGCGGCTTCGGCCAGCGGGCTTTGTTCGGTGGCCGGCAGCATGGCCAGCAGGTCGGTCTGTATCGGCAGCTTGCCGCGGCCGAACAGCAGGAAAGCGCCCAGTGCGGCGATCAGCAGGGAAGCGACGGCGAACAGGCCGGCGCGCAGCTTGAGCGCCTGCGGCGTCATGGCAGGCCGAGCGCGCGCCGCTCCAGCGCGGTCAGCGCGCCGGCATCGCGGGTCTGCGCGAAGCGGATTTCGGTGCGGGTGCCGTCCTGCATCGCGATGGCGATGCCTTGCAAGTAGGCGTCGCCGCGCAGTTCGATGCTGCCCAGTACGCGCGCCATGCGCTCCTGCTTCGGCACGAAACGCAGTGTCCAGTTTGCGGGTGTGCCGCTGGCCTCGACCTTGAACTGGCGCAGCGCCTCGTCCAGCTTGCCGCCCAGCATGCCTTGCAGCATTTGCGAAACCTGGCTGACGCCGCGGTCGCCGCGCATGGCATGGGCCGTACCGTCGGCGTCGATGCGCGCGGTGCGGCTGCCGGAAAGCGCCAGGGTCTCCTGGTAGGGCGATTCGGTCTGCCACAGCATGCCGTGGCCGAGCACGAACAGCAGCCGGCCGCTGCTCACCTGTGGCTTGGCCAGCACGGGATTGCTGCGGGTCTGGGTGAAGTCGGCGCGTACGGCGGCATGCCGGCCCAGCTCGGCCAGCACGTTCTGCATCAGCGTGTCGTCCGCCTGCGCGTGGGCGAACGGCACGAGGCAACACAGCAGCAACAGCAGCATCAGGCGACGCATGCGGGTTCTCCTCGCAAGCGGCGCCACAACAGCCGCGGCGCCCGGGGCAGCATGCCAAGTAACAGCCGGGTGTGCATCGCCGAGATGCGCAGGTTGTCGCGGAACATGCGGAAGTGGGACAAGCCGTTCGCCGGATAGATCACCCGGGTCGGCAGGTTGAGCACAGGCAGGCCGCGCCAGACCAGCCGCACCGCGATCTCGGTGTCGAAATCCATGCGCGCGGGCGGCGGTTTGTGCGCGATCTCCGCGCAGACGGCATCCAGCGGGTACAGGCGATAGCCGCACATCGAGTCGCGGATCGCCAGCGACAGGGTTTCCAGCCAGACGCAGACGTGGGTGACGTAGCGCCCGTACAGACGCGCCCGCGGCACGCTGGCGTCGTAGATCGGGGCACCGCAGATCAGCGCCCGCGGGTGCGTGCGCGCCGCGGCGATGAAGCGCGGCACGTCGTCGGTGTCGTGCTGGCCGTCGGCGTCGATCTGCAGCGCATGGCTGTGGCCGGCTTCATGCGCGGCGCGCAGGCCCAGGCCGAGGGCGCGGCCCTTGCCCTGGTTGTGCGGCAGCCGCAGCAGCAGCACTTCGTCGGTGTCCCGAGCCAGCGCGTCGAGTATCTCGCGCGTGGCTGCATCGCTGCCATCGTCGACGATCAGCACGGGCAGGCCGTGCGCACGCAGCGCCTGCACGGTGCGCACGATGGTGCTGCCGTGGTTGTAGATGGGGATCAGCGCGCAGGGGGCGAAACAGCCGTGGGCATCCGGCATGGCCGGGCTCAGCGTTCGAGCAGGCTGCGCACGGTGCTTACGACATCGCCCACGGTGCGCACGTTCTTGAAATCCTCCGGCTTGATGCGCATGCCGGTCATTTCTTGCACCTGGATCGCCAGGTCCACCGCGTCGATGCTGTCCAGGCCGAGGTCGGTGAACAGGTGGGCGGACGGCGTGACGCGCGCCGGCTCGATCTCGAAGGTGTCGCGCAGCACGTCGCGCAGACGTTCCAGGATGTCCGTGTCGCTGATGTCGGCTGCCAGGATGGTACTCATATCGCGTTCTGCTCTTGTTGTTCCATGCGTGTCGTGAGGCCTTCCGGGGCGGTGGTTCCGTGCGGGGCGGCCGGAGCGCCGCTGGCGGCGCGCGGTCCGGGCGGCATCGACGATACCGGTGGTCCCGACGAGGTGGTTCCCCTGGGTGGCGGACGCCGGCCAGGCCGCCCCGCCACTGCCTGGGGATTGTACCAGAGCCCTGCCGCGGACCGGGCATGACGGGCGGCAGGGTGACATGAACGAAAAGGCCGCCTTGCGGCGGCCTTTCGCGGGGATTCCCGGGCAGCGGGCTTACTGGCCGCGCATGCGACCCTGGAAACGGGTGCTGCCATTGCCCATGTGCGGCAGCTTGATCTTGCCGATCGCGTTGATGCGCTCTTCGGCAAGGCGGTCGGCGGCCTTGTAGGTGGGCACGTTCTGGGTCTTGCTGATCTCGAAGATGCGGCCCAGGTTGTAGTAGATCGTGCGCATCATGCGCATGGCGCGCTCGCGGTTGTAGCCGTCGATCTCCAGCGACACGTTCATCACGCCGCCCGCGTTGACCGCGTAGTCCGGCGCGTACAGCACGCCGCGGCGCTGCAGTTCGTCGCCGATCTCGTCGGTGGCCAGCTGGTTGTTGGCGGCGCCGCAGATGATCTTGGCCTTGATGCGGTCGATCGTCTGCGCGTTGACGGTGCCGCCCAGCGCGCACGGCGAGTACACGTCGGCGTCGACGTCGTAGATCTCGTCCAGGCCCACGGCTTCGCAGCCCAGCTCGTCCACGCAGCGCTGCACCGCATCCTTGTTGATGTCGGTGACGAACACCTTGGCGCCCTGTTCGCGCAGCAGCTTGATGAACTCGCTGCCGACGTGGCCGCAGCCCTGCACGGCAAAGCTGTACTTGCCCACGTCCTCGTTGCCGTGCTTGAAGTTCAGCGCGGCCATCAGGCCCTGCAGCGTGCCGTAGGCGGTGAACGGCGAGGGGTCGCCCGAGCCGCCGTGCACCTGGTGCACGCCGGTCACGTATTCGGTCTCGCGGAACACGTATTCCATGTCGTTGACGTCGATGCCGACGTCTTCGGCGGTGATGTAGCGGCCGTTGAGCGAGTTGACGAAGCGGCCGAACGCGCGGAACAGCGCCTCGGACTTGTCCTTGCTCGGGTCGCCGATGATCACCGCCTTGCCGCCGCCCAGGTTCAGGCCGGCCACGGCGTTCTTGAAGGTCATGCCGCGCGACAGGCGCAGCACATCGTTCACCGCCTCCTGCTCGGTCTTGTACGGCCACATGCGCAGGCCGCCGAGCGCGGGGCCCAGCACCGTGTTGTGAATCGCGATGATGGCCTTCAGGCCGGCGTCCTTGTTGTGGCAGTAGACGACTTCTTCGTGACCCGTGTTGGCGATGGTTTCGAAAATCATTGGAACGGCGACTCCATGGAGAGGTGCCCGCAGGCATCTATGGATGACGGCATCGCAGCGATGGCCGCCGGGGGACAGCAAACAACACGATGACGCCGCCCCGGAACGGACCGGGGCGGCGAATCAAGTCGGTCATTCTAGTACGGCGACCCGCGCGGGCCGTGCCGCGACGCAGCAAGGCGGCGGCGGTTCTACCCTTGTCCGGCGCATGAACGAAAGCTGAATGAATCCGGCGGGCGTGCCCGTGTTTCGCGCGCCGTTGCGCATTGGGTAGTGAGAGGAAATCTCGGCGGCGCTCGCGTCCTGCCGCACCGGCCGTGCCTGCCACGCCGGTGCGGCACGCGCCCCGAAATCGGGCTCGACAGGGGAATCCGGAGCGTGCGAGGCCATCGCGCGCGCTGTTCTCCCCGCGGCGATCCGTGCTGCACGGATCGCCGACACCTTGCAATCAGGCAGTACCTACGTCCCGGGAGACATCGCATGGCCAAGCAGAGCAGTCAGAAGTTCATCGCGCGGAACCGCGCGCCGCGGGTGCAGATCGAGTACGACGTCGAGGTCTACGGCGCCCAGAAGAAGGTGCAGGTGCCGTTTGTGATGGGCGTGATGTCGGACCTGTCCGGCAGCAACAACGCCGAGCTGCCGCCGATCGAGGATCGCAAGGCGCTGGAGATCGACGTGGACAACTTCGACAACCGCCTCCAGTCGATGAAGCCGCGCGTTTCCTTCGCCGTGCCGAACACGCTCACCGGCGAAGGCAACCTCAGCGTCGACATCACCTTCGAGAGCATGGACGACTTCTCGCCCGCGGCAGTGGCGCGCAAGGTGAGCTCGGTGGCCAAGCTGCTTGAGGCGCGTACCCAGCTCGCCAACCTCGGCACCTACATGGATGGCAAGGCCGGCGCGGAGAAGCTGATCTCGCAGGCCATCAACGATCCGGCGCTGTTGCAGTCGCTGGTGTCAGCAGCCAAGCCCGGCGACGCCGGCAAGGACGGGGAGTAAGCCATGGCAACCGAGAAACTGGCCGAACAGGGCGGTGAAGCCCAGACCCTGGTGCCCGATGATTTCGCGGCACTGCTCAGCAAGGAGTTCAAGCCCAAGAGCGATCGCGCGAAGGAAGAGGTGGAGTCCGCCGTCCGCACGCTCGCCGAGCAGGTGCTGAACAAGGCCGACATCGTTTCCGACGACGTCACCCAGACCATCAACGCCTACGTGGCCGAGCTGGACCGCAAGATCAGCGAGCAACTCAACCTGATCATGCACCACGAGGATTTCCAGAAGCTGGAAAGCGCCTGGCGCGGCCTGCACTACCTGGTCAACAACACCGAGACCGACACGCAGCTGAAAATCCGCGTGATGAACATCTCCAAGAAGGAGCTGGGCAAGACGCTGAAGCGCTACAAGGGCACGGCGTGGGACCAGAGCCCGATCTTCAAGAAGATGTACGAGGAAGAGTACGGCCAGCTCGGCGGCGAGCCCTACGGCTGCCTGATCGGCGACTACTACTTCGACCACAGCCCGCCCGACGTGGAGCTGCTGGGCGGCATCGCGCAGGTTGCCGCGGCCTCGCACGCGCCATTCATCGCCTCGGCCAACCATACCTTGATGGGCATGGACAGCTGGAGCGAGCTGGCCAACCCGCGCGACCTGGCGAAGATCTTCTCCACGCCCGAGTACGCCTCCTGGCGCGCGCTGCGCGAGTCGGACGATGCCAAGTACCTCGGGCTGGCGATGCCGCGCACGCTGGCGCGCCTGCCGTACGGCGCCGCGACCGATCCGGTGGAGGAGTTCGATTTCGAGGAGGACACCTCGGGCGCCGATTCGTCCAAGTACACCTGGCAGAACGCCGCCTATGCGATGGCGGTGAACATCAACCGCTCGTTCAAGGAATACGGCTGGTGCTCGCGCATCCGCGGCATCGAATCGGGCGGTGCGGTGGAAGGCCTGCCGGTGCACACCTTCCCCACCGACGACGGCGGCGTGGACATGAAGTGTCCTACCGAGATCGCGATCACCGATCGTCGCTCGGCCGAGCTGGACAAGATGGGCATGATGCCCCTGGTCCACCGCAAGAACTCGGACATGGCCGCGTTCATCAGCGCGCAGTCGCTGGCCAAGCCGGAGGAGTACGACGATCCGGATGCGACCGCGAACGCGGCGCTGAGCTGTCGTCTGCCCTACCTGTTCGCGGCCAGCCGTTTCGCGCACTACCTGAAGTGCATCGTGCGCGACAAGATCGGTTCGTTCGCCAGCCGCGAGTCGATGCAGAGCTGGTTGACCAACTGGATCATGCAGTACGTCGACGGCGATCCGACCAACTCCAGCGAACAGACCAAGGCGCGCAAGCCGCTGTCGGCGGCGGAGGTGGTGGTGGAAGAGGTGGAGGGGGCGCCGGGGTATTACACCTCGAAGTTCTACCTCAAGCCGCACTACCAGCTGGAAGGCCTCACCGTGTCGTTGCGGCTGGTGTCGCGGCTGCCGTCGGCGGCCAAGGCCTGACGAACGCCGGGTCCGGGCGCGGCCGCCGCCGGCGGTCGCGCCAGTGCCGGGCGAAGGAGTCGCGCTGGCGCATCGGGCATCGATGAAGCGCAACACAGCGTCTGGATGACAGCGCGGGGAAAGTGGCGACAAACACGTGGCAACCGGCCATGGCGCAGCCCGGCCGGGTGGATCAATTCATCAACAGGTGATCGAGGAGAAGGTTCATGGCATTCGACATGCACATCAAGTTCGGCTCGGGCAAGGTCGAGATCAAGGGGGCGTCCAACCACAAGAAGCACAAGGGCGAGGTGCCGATCCTGGCGTGGTCGTGGGGCGTCAGCAACAGCGGCGACCTGCACAGCGGCGCGGGTTCGGCCAGCGGCGGCAAGGCGCATGTGCAAGACATCTCCATCACCAAGTACGTGGACGGCTGCTCCAACGCGCTGATCAACGCCTGCTGCACCGGCGGTCGCGTGGAACAGGCCTGGCTGTACGTCACCAACGCCACCGGCGAGCAGACCGACTTCCTCACCATCGAGTTGAGCGAGGGCGTGCTGGTCACCTCGGTGTCCACCGGCGGCAGCGGCGGCGAGGACAAGCTCACCGAGAACATCACCTTGCACTTCGGCAAGTTCAAGTACTCGTTCCAGCCGCAGGACGACAAGGGCGGCAAGGACGGCGGCACCAAGGACTTCACCTTCGACATCCAGCAGGTGGCCAGCGCCTGAGCTTGAAGCGGTCCCTTGCAGCGGCCTCGTTCCTTCCAACCTACACACGCTTCGGTATGCCGATGACTCCCGAAAACATGCTGAAAGAAGGTCGGTTGGACGAGGCACTGCAAGGCCTGACCGCGCAGGTGCGCGGCAATCCCGCGGACGCCAGGGCGCGGGTGTTCCTGTTCCAGCTGCTGGCCGTGCTGGGGCAGTGGGAGCGGGCGCAGAACCAGCTCAAGGTCAGCGGCGAGCTGGATCCGCTCAACACCTTGATGGTGGAAGCCTACAGCCGCGCACTGGCCGGCGAGCTGCAGCGGCAGCAGGTGATGGCCGGCACGCACTCGCCGATGGTGATCGGCGAGCCCGCGCAGTGGCTGGCGCTGCTGCTGCAATCGCTGAAGCTGCAGACTGAGGATAGGCACGTACAGGCGCAGCCGCTGCGCGAGCAGGCCTTCGAGCAGGCCGAGGCGGTGGGCGGCGAGATCGACGGCGTGCCGTTCGAGTGGATCGCCGACGCCGACTCGCGCTTCGGGCCCTGCCTGGAGATGATCGTCAACGGCGGTTATGCCTGGGTGCCGTTCACCCGCCTGAAAAAGCTGGTGTTCGAAGCGCCTGCCGATTTGCGCGACAAGGTGTGGGCACCGGTGCAGGTGACCTGGAGCAACGGCGGCGAGGCGGTAGGTTTCGTGCCGTGCCGCTATCCCGGTTCCGAACGGGCGCAGGACAGCGAACTGGTGCTGGCGCGGCGCACCGACTGGACCGACCTCGGCGACGAATGCTTCGTTGGCTCCGGCCAGCGCATGTTCGCCACCGATGCCGGCGACTACCCGCTGCTGGATATCCGCAGCATCGTATTCAACGCGGCCTGAGCGGACCTTGCCGAGTCATGGCCGAACTGACCACCCAGGAACGGCTGCAGCCCTCGCTGCTCGACCGGCTCACCGATGACGAACCGGGCAAGGCCGACGAGAGCCGCGAGAAGCGGGTGATCTCCGCCACGCGCTTGCGCGACTGCGTGACGCGCGACATGTCCTGGCTGCTCAACTGCGTGAACCTTGGCGGAGAAGCCTTGGCGGACTACCCGGACGTGGCGAGTTCGGTGCTGAACTTCGGCGTCCCCGACCTCACCGGCGCGGCGCTGTCCGGCATCAAGGCCGACGCGCTGCAGCGCCAGGTCCGCGACGCCATCCTCGCGTTCGAGCCGCGGCTGACGCCGAGCACCTTGCAGGTCACCGTGAAGGCGGACACCCAGCGCATGGATCGCCAATCGCTGGTGTTCAACATCGCCTCGGAGATGTGGGCGCAACCGATCCCGCTGAATCTCTACCTCAAGACCGAGGTGGACCTGGAGACCGGGCGCTTCAACGTCTCCGAGAGCTTCGGCTGAGAGCTTGCCCATATGGATCCGCGTCTGCTCCGCTACTACAACCGCGAATTGCAGCACGTCCGCGAGATGGGCGGCGAGTTCGCGCGCGAATACCCCAAGATCGCCGGCCGCCTCGGCATGGAAGGCTTCGAGTGTGCCGACCCCTACGTGGAGCGGCTGCTGGAGGGTTTCGCCTTTCTCGCCGCGCGCGTCCAGCTCAAGCTCGACGCGCAGCATCCGGTATTCACCCAGCACCTGCTGGAGATGATCTACCCGCACTACCTCGCGCCGGTGCCTTCGATGGCAGTGGTGCAGCTGAACCCCGACATCAAAGAAAGCGCGCTGGTCACCGGTCCCGTGGTGGCGCGGCAGACCGCCTTGCGCGGGCTCACCGGCCACGACGAGCGCACCGCCTGCGAATACCGCACCGCGCACGACGTCGCCCTGTGGCCGCTGGAGCTGGCCGAGGCGAAGTATTTCGAGACGCCCGCCGCGCTCGCCGCCGCCGGCGTGCCGCTGCCGACCGACCGCATCGTGCGCGCCGGCCTGCGGCTGAAGTTCACCGTCACCGCCGGCGCGCAGGCGAACATGCTGGCGCTGGACGAACTGCCGCTGTTCATCGCCGGCGCCGACGAATTGCCCAAGCGCCTGTACGAGCAACTGCTCGGCAACGCGGTGGGCTACCTGGTGCGCACGCCGGGCGCGGGTGGCCTGGTCAGCGAGTTCTTCGACGGCAGCTGCATCCGCGACAAGGGCTTCGCCGAAGACGAGGCCTTGCTGCCGTACACCGACCGTTCGTTCAGCGGCTACCGCTTGTTGCAGGAGTACTTCGCCTGTCCGGAGCGCTTCCTGTTCGCGGTGTTCACCGGGCTGAAGCAGGTGCTGGCGCGTTCGTCGGCCTGCGAGTTCGAAATCGTGACGCTGTTCGACCGCAGCGTGAGCCGCCTGCACAACGCGGTGGATGCAGGCAATTTCCGGCTGTTCTGCACGCCGGCGATCAATCTGTTCCCGCGCCGTGCCGACCGCATCCACCTGCAGCAGGGACGCACCGAGTACCACATCCTGGCCGACCGCACCCGGCCGATGGATTTCGAGATCCACAGCATCGCCGACGTGGAAGGTTTCGGCGACCGCCAGGAGCCGGAGCAGCGCTTCCAGCCGTTCTACGGCAGCGACGAGCGTACCTGGCACAGTGGCGCCGCGGCGTTCTACACCGTCCGCCGCGAACCGCGCCTGCTGTCCTCGCGTCAGCGCCTGCAGGGCGCGCGTTCCAGCTACGTCGGCAGCGAGATGTTCATATCGCTGGTCGACGCCAACGACGCGCCGTATCCCACGCAGCTGCGCCAGATCGGCATGCGCTTGCTGTGCACCAATCGCGACCTGCCGTTGCAGATGCCGGTGGGCAAGTCGCGCACGGACTTCACCCTCGACACCGGTGCACCGGTGGCCTCGATCCGCTGCGTGGCCGGTCCCACCAAGCCGCGCGCGCCGACGGCCAATGGCGAAACCGCGTGGCGGCTGGTCAGCCACTTGCAGCTGAACTACGTCTCGCTGCTCGGCGACAGCGGCGAGGAGGGGGCGTCGGCGCTGCGCGAGATGCTCACGCTGTACAGCGACGAATTCGATGCCAGCGCGCGGCGCCAGATCGAAGGCGTGAAGGCGGTTGCGGCGCAGCCGGTGGTGCGGCGCATCCCGGTGCCGGGGCCGATCAGTTTCGGTCGCGGGCTGGAAATCACCCTGACCTGCGATGACGGTGCCTTCGAGGGTACCGGTGCCTTCCTGCTCGGCGCGGTGATGCAGCACTTCTTCGCGCGGCATGTCTCGGTGAACTCCTTCACCGAAACCGTGCTGCGTACCTTGGAACGCAACGAGGTGGCCCGATGGCCGGCCCGACTCGGCAAGCGCCAGATCCTGTAGCGCCGGCGCGCGCGGAGCTCGAGCGCGCGCTGCGGGAGCAGCCGGAGGGCTTCGAGTTCTTCGAGGCGCTGCGTCGGCTCGAGTGTGCGCATCCGGAACGGCCACGGCTGGGCGAATCCGCCAAGCCGACGGAGGACGCCGTACGCCTGTGCCACACGCCGTCGCTGGCGTTTTCGCCGCGCGCGGTGGATCGCTACGAAGCCGCGGTCGACGGTCGGCCGCCCCGGTTGCACGGCTTGTTCTTCGGCTTGTTCGGGCCGAATGCACCGATGCCGCTGCACCTGACCGAGTACGCCATCGATCGCCAGCGCAACGCCAAGGACCCCACCCTGGTCGCGTTCGCCGACATCTTCCATCACCGCATGCTGAGCCTGTTCTACCGGGCCTGGGCCAGCGCGCAACCGACCGTGCAACTGGACCGTCCGGACGAGGATCGTTTCCGCCTGTACATGGGCGCCCTGGTGGGGCTGTCCACTGGCGGGCTGGAAGCGCGCGACGCGCTGCCCGACCAGTACAAGCGCTTCTTCGCCGGGCGGCTGGTGGCACAGGCGCGCAATGCCGAGGGCTTGCGCGGCTTGCTGGAGCACTTCTTCCGCGTGCCCGTGCGCGTGCTGGAATTCGTGGCGAGCTGGATGCGCCTGCCGCGCGAAGCGCACTTGCGCTTGGGCGCCACGCCTGACGTGGCGGGGCTGGGTCGCACCGCGGTGCTGGGCGAATACGTGTGGGGCTCGCAGCAGCGCTTCCGCCTGCGCCTGGGCCCGCTGACGCGCGCGCAGTTCAACAACTTCCTGCCCGGCGGCGAAGCCTTGCGCCAATTGGTAGCGGCGGTGAAGACCTACGTGGGCGAAGAAAAGGCCTGGGACGTGCAGCTGGTGCTGCAGCGCGCCGAGGTACCGACCATGAAACTGGGCCAGTCCGGGCGCATGGGGCTTTCCACCTGGATCGGCGAGCCGCGTCGGGACACCGATGCGGATCAGGTGATCCTGCAACCGGTGGGCTAGCCGATGACCCGAACCAGCGCCCGCGCCGCTTTCCCGATTTTCCATTCCACCGGTGGTGCGCAGGCGCGGCCACCGGTTCCACCTCAGGGGTAGATCCATGGCAGAGATCAGTCGCAGCGCGCTGTTCGGCAAACTCAACAAGCTGGCGTACCGGGGCATCGAGAGCGCCACCGTGTTCTGCAAGTTGCGCGGCAATCCGTATGTGGAACTGGTGCACTGGATTCATCAGATCCTGCAGCTGCAGGACTCGGACCTGCATCGCATCGTCAAGCAGTTCAACCTCAACCCGTCCAACCTGGCGCGCGACGTCACAGACGCGCTGGACCGCCTGCCGCGCGGCTCCACCAGCATCTCCGACCTGTCCAGCGACGTGGAAGAAGCCGTCGAACGCGGCTGGGTGTTCGCCACCTTGATGTTTGGCGAGGCGCAGGTGCGCACCGGTTATCTGATGGTGGGCGTGCTGCGCATGCGCCACCTGCGCAACACGCTGCTCGGCGTCTCGAAAGAGTTCGAGAAGGTCAAGCCGGAAACGCTGGTGGAGAAGTTCGCCGAAGTGGTCGCCGGCTCGCCCGAGGACGGCCAGAGCGCCAGCGACGGCTTCAAGCTCGGCGGCGCCGCCGCGCCGGGCGAGGCCAGCGGCGCGATGGGCCCCGCACAGATGGGCAAGCAGGAGGCGCTGCGCCAGTTCACCGTGGACCTCACCGAGCAGGCGCGCAGCGGCAAGATCGATCCCATCGTCGGCCGTGACGAGGAAATCCGCCAAGTGGTGGACATCTTGATGCGCCGTCGCCAGAACAACCCGATGCTGGTCGGCGAGGCCGGCGTGGGCAAGACCGCGGTGGTCGAGGGCTTCGCCCTGCGCATCGCGCGCGGCGACGTGCCGCCGCAGCTCAGGGACGTGGAGCTGCGCACGCTGGACGTGGGCCTGCTGCAGGCCGGCGCCAGCATGAAGGGCGAGTTCGAGAACCGCCTGCGCCAGGTGATCGAGGAAGTGCAGTCCTCACCCAAGCCCATCATCCTGTTCATCGACGAGGCGCATACCCTGGTCGGCGCGGGCGGCGCGGCCGGCACCGGTGACGCCGCCAACCTGCTGAAGCCGGCGCTGGCGCGCGGCAATCTGCGCACCGTGGGCGCCACCACCTGGGCCGAATACAAGAAGCACATCGAGAAGGACCCCGCGCTCACCCGCCGCTTCCAGACCGTGCTGGTGGAAGAGCCCAGCGAAGAGAAGGGCATCTTGATGATGCGCGGGGTGGCCAGCGTGATGGAGAAGCACCACCGCGTGCAGATCCTCGACGAAGCACTGGAAGCGGCGGTGAAGCTGTCGCACCGCTACATCCCGGCGCGCCAGCTGCCCGACAAGGCGGTGAGCCTGCTCGACACTGCCTGCGCGCGCGTGGCGGTGAGCCAGCACGCCGTGCCGCCCGAGGTGGACGACACCCGCAAGCGCATCGAGGCGCTGGAAACCGAACTCGCCATCATCGCCCGCGAAAAGAGCGTGGGCGTGGAAGTGGCCGAGCGCGAGGCCTCGGCCAACGAGCGGCTCGCCACGCAGCAGGCGCGACTGGAAAAGCTCGACGCGGACTGGCAGGCCGAGAAGACCCTGGTCGAGCAGATCCTCGCCCTGCGCGCCAAGCTGCGCGGCGACGCCGCACCAGTGGAAGGCACAGGCAGCAAGCTGGAAGCGGCCGCCAATGCGGAAGCCGCGGCCGAAGCCGCCCCCGCGACGCCCGCTGGCCCCAGCGACGCCGAACGCGCCGCCACGTTGGAGCAGCTCAAGGGCTTGCAGGCGCAACTGGCCGAACTGCAAGGCGAGCATCCGCTGATCCTGCCGACCGTGGATTACACCGCCGTGGGTTCGGTGGTGGCCGACTGGACCGGTATTCCGGTGGGGCGCATGGTGCGCAGCGAGCTGGAAACCGTGATGAAGCTGGCGTCGATCATGAGCAAGCGCGTGATCGGCCAGGATCACGCGATGGAGATGATCGCCAAGCGCATCCAGACCAGCCGCGCGGGCCTGGACAACCCGAACAAGCCGATCGGCGTGTTCATGCTTGCCGGCACCTCCGGCGTGGGCAAGACCGAGACCGCGCTGGCGCTGGCCGAGGCGCTGTACGGCGGCGAGCAGAACCTGATTACCATCAATATGAGCGAGTTCCAGGAGGCGCACACCGTCTCCACGCTCAAGGGCGCGCCTCCCGGCTACGTGGGTTACGGCGAAGGCGGCGTGCTCACCGAGGCGGTGCGCAGGAAGCCGTACTCCGTGGTGCTGCTGGACGAGGTGGAGAAGGCCCACCCCGACGTGCACGAGATCTTTTTCCAGGTGTTCGACAAGGGCGTGATGGAAGACGGCGAGGGCCGCTCCATCGACTTCAAGAACACCTTGATCCTGCTCACCACCAACGCCGGCACCGACATGATCGCCGGCCTGTGCAAGGACCCGGAGCTGATGCCCGAACCCGAGGGCATCGCCAAGGCTCTGCGCGATCCGCTGCTGAAGATCTTCCCGCCCGCGTTGCTGGGCCGCCTGGTGACGATCCCGTATTACCCGCTGAGCCCGGAAATGCTGGGCGAGATCGTCAAGCTGCAGCTGGGCCGCATCAAAAAGCGCATCGAAGCGCGCTACCGCATCCCGTTCGACTACGACGACGACGTGGTGAAGCTGGTGGTGAGCCGCTGCACCGAGAACGAATCGGGCGGCCGCATGATCGACGCGATCCTGACCAACACCATGCTGCCCGACGTGTCGCGCGAATTCCTCAACCGCATGATCGCGGGCGCCCCGGTGACGGGGGTGAAGGTCGGGGCCGGCAGCGGAGAGTTTACGTACGCGTTCGCCTGAGCGCCAAGGCGCGCAGCGAATCGACCGTCAAGGCATGAACTTTCATCGCTTTGCTTACCGTGTTTGGCAAGAAGAAGGTTGGAGGACGTGGTTGTGACCGTGACATATCGAAATTATCAGGACCATCGCATCAACGAGCTGGTGTTTGCCGGTACGCACGACGCCGGTATCAACAAGGGCTCGGGAAATGAAAAGACGCAGGATCTGGATATCGGCGGCCAGGCCACGGCGGGCGCCCGCATCTTCGACCTGCGCATCGCGGCGAAATCCACGGGTCTTACGGGTTCCGGTGTCCTGAAGGCTTATCACGGCCAGGGCTTGCACAAATCCATCGGCGGCAACCGCCTGGTGGCCGGTACCTGGGGCGGCGGCCTGGAGGGCATGCTGCAGGATGCCAGGCGGTTCGTGACGACCAAATCCAGCGAGTTCCTTTTCCTCAAGTTCGACCACTGCAAGAACTGGGGCAAGATCGCCGAGATGTGTGTCGACGTGCTCGGCAACGCGATCTATACCGGCGGCGGCAACCTCAACACGAAGACGGCCGGTGAGCTGGGCGGCAAGGTGGTCGTGCTGTTCACCAATGCCGGCCTGCGGGAGATCGGCGGCGCCAGGCCGGCGCAGGGCATCATCGGCATCAAGAGCCTGTACGAGAAGGGTGAGAACCAGAAAGCCTACGATCCGAACTTCGTCGGCCTGCAGTACCACGGCAAGGGTGGTACCAGTGCCATGAATGGCAAGTCCGACAACAAGAAGATCAACGAGAACGTCAAGAAGCAGACGACGATCATCAGCTCGGGACGGAAGATCAACGGCGGCGATCCCCGCGTGATGGGGATGATCTACTGGACGTCCACCGGCCTGTTCCGGAACATCAAGTCGCGCGACGACTTCAACTGGTCGAAGGGCGGTTTCGGCGACGGCATGGTCAAGCTGTGGCTCGATGGCGTGGGCGAGTACATCGACGACAACCTGCCGCTCTACATCATGCGCGATGCCTACGGCTCCGCCAGCGTGCTGAAGCGGTTCATGCCGAACTTCGTGATGATCGATTTCGCCGACAGCCAGAAATGCGAGACCGTCTTCGCGCTCAACGAATTGAAGGGAACGCGGCTGGTCCAGGCGGCGATCAACTATGGCGCGGTCAGCCCGGAGCGGTACCAGGACGGTCTGCAGAAAACCATGCAGAGGGGCTGGGTGCGGGCGGTTTGACGCGGCGGCCGGGTCGAGTGACCGACCCTGGCCCGGCCGCTTGTACAACGAACGAAGAGTAACGGCGCCCGCCTTTGGCGGCCCCCGGTACTTCAATGATGCTGCGGTTACATCACGACTGAAAGGTGGTGCATCGATGGACTGGAATGCCTATCAGATTTTCAGGGCCGGCATCTTGAACGGCAGTACGCCCGAGTCGTACGCCGGATCGCTGATGCTGTCCGGCACCACATTCGACAATCACACCGATCTCTCCATCAAGGGAGAAGAGCGGGACAACGTGTTGGCGAACTTCACCAACGATATGGACGACGGCAGCGACTTCGTCTGGTTGGGCAGGGGGCGTATCCGTGGCCATTTCGGGATGACCACGGGAGGGCATCCGGCGCTGAAGGGACATCAGGAGATTTATTCTGCCGGCGAGGTCCACAACGGCAGCGTGGTTTTCAAGAGCGGCCATTTCCATCCGGCGCGGGAAAACGCCATCGGTTTCATGATCGACATGGTCGATACTTCCTGCAACGGCCTTCTGGGATTGGCGCGAGACACGATGGTCGCCGATATCGCCAGGCTCCCGATGGTCATCTATCGGTCCGAAACGGCGACCTACCGGACCACGCTCGATCAAATCAACGCTCCGGTGGTGCCCATGGCGCCCGTGGTGGCAACAACTTCCACGAGATCGGCGCCCAGGGCTATCGGGGGCAAGCCGGTGGGCGGTGGTATGGCGAGCAGCTCCGTCGTGTCGATTTCGAGGGCGCCGGTGATTACGGTGCTGGACAATGGCGCATCCCGCCGCAAGCAATGGCAGCCTGATTCCGCCAACCCGAATTGCCATGAGTGCGGCAAGGCGTTCACTTTCACCAAGCGGCGTCACCATTGCCGGCGATGCGGGCACGTTGTGTGCGGCGATTGCTCGCAAACTCGGCGATATGTTCGCTTTCCGTCCAACTCGCGCAACGTTGACGAGGAGAATACAAGCCGCGATCAGGTGCGCGTTTGCGATGGCTGTACTGCCGTCAGGGATATTTAGAGGAATGTGAGGTGGCGGGCAAAAAGGCGGAGCGGCTTGCGCTTGCAGGCGGTCGGGAAGACTTGTAAAGGTATCGGTCGATAAAAGGCTTGTGGCGGTGTCGGTCGATAAGAGGTCGGGTTATTTATCTCTTGGATGCCGTTATGGTGGAAATGAATTAACTGAACCTGTCCATTTTTCGGTCGGCTGTTGGCTTGCTAATCGCGAGGATGTGTCATGCCTAAGATTTATGCGTCATATCTCGGAAAGATTAGTGGGAAGAGAATCAGTCGTGAGGGATTCAATGCCAATGAGCGTGCGAGGGGCAATCGACGAGCGCCATCGATCAACATAAAGAAGTATGCCCCTAAGCTGGGTGAGTTGATGGATGGTCTCAAGCTTGAAAGTCGTAGCGCATATGCATGTGCCGAGGCGCAGGCGCTGGCCAAATTACTTGGCGCGATAAACAATTTTGGTCTGGATTTCAGTCAGATTGAATTTTCCAGGCCGACTTCGGATTCAGGCTTGCTGTTGTGGTCGCCGTGTCAGAATTGTTCTTCATGGATGTCCCTGAAATCAGGGGGAGGGTCGACTGGTATCTATAAAATCAAGGATGAAGTCGTCGCGCAATTGCATCCAAAAGAATCTCCGAGGTTCAGTATAAACATAGATAGCAAGACGGAATTTCCGGATCTTCCCTCCAAGTGATGAGGTGGGTGATTTAGGGTATGGGTGGATGGCGGGATGGATGTCGGAATGTGCTTTTCTCCGCCCTTGGCAACAGTCCGCTCTGACTCTGGTTTTGCAAGCCGATCAAATTGGCGGCCAATGGCGGATTCGTTATCTTTATCTTTGCGTGTCCGATGGTGGTCCGCGTTTCGGTGCTCAGGCATTGATCGCCTGAATGTTTTTGCAGCTATCCATCAACTCCTGAGGGCTGACCATGGCCGCAATCGACTATGAATACGAAGTCTCCCGTGGCATACGCAACTCAGCCGACCCCGGGGATGATCCGGGTGCGCGTTGCGGTGCCGGTGGACGCCTGGCTGTCAAGGAAACCGATCCGCACCGCATACCCATCATCCGGGAGTGGGAGTACGCCGCGGGCCGGGTGATCGCCTTTTCAAAAATCGACTCGTGCCTCGGCGCCATACAGATCGCTGACAACAACAGGTTGCGCGGAGCCCACTTCGCGATGTTCGCGTCTGGCCTGCAATACGACACTGTCCAGTTCGTCGCGGCGATGGCCGCTGCCGGATTTCAGGTGGCACTACCCATTTTGTACATCGGAGGAGGGGTTGCCGATTGGACGGCAGGCCTGGGAGCGAATGCGTACATGGGCGTCGCTCCTTTTCCTCATGCCGTGGTAGATGCAGCACAGCAAAGGTGGATTTTCGAGATCAGCAACGGTCTGTTTACCTACCACTCCATGGCGTAGAGCGTCGCCGCCGGTGGTGGCGGAAGCGCGTGAGCTCGTGATTGAGCGCCCCGGCGCCATGACAGGAATCGCCGGGCGATTGCGCATTGGAGGGTAGAGGAGCCTTTATGCAGCCAGCCGCCCGTCTTACCGACATGCACGTCTGCCCCATGGTCACCGGCGTGGTGCCCCATGTCGGCGGGCCGATTTCCGCGCCCGGCGCGCCCACGGTGCTGATCGGCGGCCTGCCGGCGGCGCGGCTGGGCGACATGGCGGTATGTGTGGGGCCGCCGGACAGCATCGTCAAGGGCTCGCCCACGGTGCTGATCGGCGGACAGCCGGCGGCGCGGCTGGGCGACTCCTGCGCGCATGGCGGCACGATCGTGCTGGGCTGCTTCACCGTGCTGATCGCGTGAGCATGCGCATGAACCGCGATTCGGCCCAGGTCGTGGTCCGCCCTGCGGCCGTGAAGGACTGGCGTGCCGTGCTGAAGCAGGCGATGCGGGCGCACCAGGCCGACGATCCCGATCATGCCGAGCAGTTGTATCGCGAGGTGCTGGACCTGCGCGTGGCGCAGCCCGACGCGCTGCATTACCTCGGTGTGCTGTGCCACCAGGGCGGGCGCAGCGACGAAGGCGTGGAGCTGATCCGCACCGCGCTGCAAGTCACGCCGAAACACCCGGACGCACACAATAACCTCGGCAACATCCACAAGGAGTGCGGTCGCCTGCGCGAGGCGGAGGCCTGCTACCGCAAGGCACTGGAGCATGGCCCGCAGCACTACAACGCGCTGAGCAACCTCGCCGTGGTGCTGGAGGCGCAGGAGCGTCCGCAGGAGGCTTTCGAGGCCTATGAAAAGCTGCTGCAGCAAGCGCCTGATTTCGCGCAAGGGCACTATCTGCTGGGCTTGTTCCTGCGCAACCACGCGCAGGGCCTCGAGCACATCGAGCAGTCGGTGGCCTGCTTCCGCGAGGCCTACGCGCTGGAACCCCGTTTCGTGCAGGCGCTGGAGGCGCTGAGCGTGTCGCTGTACGTGCTGGGCCGGTCCGACGAGGCCGTGCAGGTATACCGCGACTGGATGGCGCGCGAGCCGGACAACCCGATCCCGCGCCACATGCTGGCGGCCTGCGGCGGCGCCGACGCGCCGGTGCGCGCGGGCGACGCCTATGTGCGCGATATCTTCGACCGCTTCGCCGACAGCTTCGACGAACAACTGCTGCAGAACCTCGACTACCGCGCGCCGCAGGTGCTGGCGGGTGTGCTGAACGCGGTGCTGCCGGCGCCCGCCGCCGCGCTCGACGTGCTGGATGCCGGCTGCGGCACCGGTCTGTGCGCACCGCTGCTGCGCCCGCATGCGCGCCAGCTGGCGGGTGTGGATCTTTCCGGCGGCATGGTGGAGAAGGCGCGCCAGCGCGGCGGCTACGACGCGCTGGACGTGGCGGAGCTCACCGCCTACCTGCAAGAGCAGCCCGATGCCTGGGACGTGGTGCTGTCGGCCGACACCCTGGTGTATTTCGGCGAGCTCGGCCCGGTACTCGCCGCGGCCCACGCGGCCTTGCGGCCGGGCGGCTGGCTGGTCTTTTCGCTGGAGGCGAAGGAGGGCGAAGAGGATCGCGTGGAACTCACCGCCAGTGGGCGCTACCGCCATTCGCGCATCCATGCGCTGCGTGCGCTGGAGCGGGCGGGTTTCGGCGACATCCGCATCGACGAGGACAGCTTGCGCAAGGAGTTCGGCCAGCCGGTGCGCAGCTGGGTGGTGCGGGCGCGTTGCGTAGATGCTGCGACGGCGGCAGCGGAGCGGCTGCCGGCGTGAACCGGCTCTCGAAGCGACATCCGGGCGGAAGGGCGCGCGCGGGCCAGGCGGCTGCGGCGTCCCCCTCCACGCGGTGGCCGGCGATCCCGGTATCGCCCTGACGGCGCCGCGATGCCGACGGCGCCCGCTGCGGGCGCCAGTGCTGGCAGGAAAATCATGTCAATCAATCGGTTGTAGCGCCGCGGCAGCAAATTTGCAGGGGCGTGACCCGAAATGCCGCGCGATTGCGCATTACAGGGGGAGGAGTTCCTATGCCACCCGCCAATCGTCCAGCCAACCTGCCTGTCTGTCCGCTGCCCGCCGGTGTGCAACCACGCGGCGGCGACCCGTTTCCGGTGCGCAGTGCACAGATGCTGCCGGCCGGTCGGGCGATGGAGCGCAGCGACGCCCTGCAGGAGCCACGCCGGCATGAACGACCTTTGCCATTTCCCGGGAGCGTAGCCGCATGAGCGATCCCATCAAGATCACTTCCAGCAAGTGCGACAACCTGCTGTTCGTCGGCTTGAGTGCGGACGAGGCGCTGGGCGAGCTCTTCCGGTTCGAGCTGCAGTTCGAGAGCCAGGACGCGAGCATTGACCTGACCTCGCTGCTGGGCTCCTCGATGACCGTGACGCTGACCCTGCAGGATGGTTTCGAGCGTCATTTCAACGGCATGGTCTGCGAGGCCTCGCAGACCGGCGTCACCACCGTCGACACGCTGGTCTTCGCGCAGTACGCCGTCATCCTGGTGCCCAAGCCGTGGCTGCTGGAACAGATCGTGGACTGCCGCATCTTCACCGAGATGACCGTCCCCGACATCATCCAGAAGCTGCTGGAGGAATCCGGCTACACCGACGTGAAGAACAGTCTCACCGGCAACTACACGCAGCGCGACTACTGCGTGCAGTACCGCGAGGATTGCCTGGCCTTCATCCATCGCCTGATGGAGCAGGAGGGCATTTACTATTACTTCACCCACGACAGCAGCAAGCACACCATGGTGCTGGCCGACGGTGTGGGCGCGCATGCCGCCGTGGACGCCTTCAAGAAGGTGCCGTTCGCGCCCGGCGCCGGCGGCGCGTTGAGCAAGGCTGCGCGCATCGCCACGTTCGAAGCGGTGCGCGGCGTGGATGGCGCCACCTTCAAGCTGACCGACTACAACCCGCTCACGCCGAAGGCGTCGCTGCTCTCCTCGCAGACCAGCGACGGCAACCAGCCGGCGACGACCTACAGCGTCTTCGACTTTCCCGGCGCGCATGGGGACGCGAGCGTGGGCCAGCATTACGCCAGTGTGCGCGCCGAAGCCCTGACTGCTGCGCGTTCCGGCTACCGCGGCTCCACCGACGCCTGCGGCGCGGAAGCCGGCAACCTGTTCACCCTGAGCGAGTACCCGCGCAAGGATCTCAACCGGGAATACCTGCTGACAGCCACCCAGAGCCACCTGCACGGCGGCGGCCACGCCTCGGGCGGCGGGGACGTGCTCGAATTCCAGTGCCAGTTCCGCGCGCTTCCCAGCAGCATTCCGTTCCGCAAGGAAATCAGGACGGCGAAGCCGAAGGTCGTCGGCCTGCAGACCGCGATCGTCACCGGCAGCGATACCGACGAGGACATCGCCGTCGACCAGTACGGCCGTGTGCAGGTGAATTTCCACTGGAACATGCCGGACAAGCCGAACGCGAAGTGCTCCTGTCCGGTGCGCGTGGCTTCGCCGTGGGCCGGCAAGGGCTGGGGCGCGGTGAGCATCCCGCGCGTGGGCCAGGAAGTGGTGGTGAGCTTCCTCGAAGGCGACCCCGACCGGCCGCTGATCATCGGCAGCGTCTACAACGCCGCGAACACCGTGCCTTACGGCCTGCCCGACAACAAGACCCAGAGCGGCATCAAGAGCCGCAGCCTGCTCGGCGGCACCGACGACTACAACGAGCTGCGCTTCGAGGACAAGCAGGGCAGCGAGGACTTCTTCATCCACGCGCAGAAGGACATGCACGAAGAGGTGGAGAACGATCACGTGGTGACTATCGACCACGACGAGACGGTGGAAGTGAAGAACAACCAGACGCTGACCGTCGACAACGACCAGACCGAGACGATCAAGCACGACCGCAAGGTCACCGTGCAGAACGAAGACAAGCTCGACGTCACCGCCAACGGCACCACCACGATCGGCCAGAAATTCAAGCTCGACGCGGGCACCGAGATCGACCTGGTCTGCGGCGCCTCCAGCATCACGTTGAAGGCATCGGGCGACATCGAGATCAAGGGCGTCAACATCAAGATCACCGGCGACGCCACGGTGAAGGTGGCGGGCCAGGCTTCGGTGGACATCGGCGCCGGCGCCAGCGTGAAGGTGCACTCGGACGCGATGATGAACGTGGAGGGGGGCGCGATGACTACGGTGAAAGGGCCGATGCTGCAGCTCACCGGCGATGGCATGGCCAAGCTGGGCGGCGGCATCACCATGATCGGTTGAGGAGGCGCATATGTCCGCGATCTTGCAAGCGTCGATGCAGATGGGCCTGTCGCCCGCGGCCAGCGCGCGCCTGCGGCCGGAGATGACGCCGCAGGCGGCGGTGCAGTCCCTGCTGGACGCCGGCGAGGCGCAGGACGCGCTGAAGCTGTTGGCGCGCCTGCTGCCCAAGCGCTACGCGGTGGCGTGGCTGTGCCAGTGCGCGCGCGACCAGCCGCTGGAGCTGGAGGACAAGGCCGGCGCCTCGCTGGCCGAGAAATGGGTGCGCGAGCCCACCGAAAGCAACCGCCGCGCCGCGTACGAATTTGCCAACTCCGGCGGCTACAAGTCGCTGGGCGCGTGGATGGCCGCGGCGGCCGGCTGGTCGGGCGGCAGTCTGGCGCCGGCCGCACAGGAGACGCCGGCGCCGCCGCCGGAACACCTCACCGCGTGCGCCACGGTGGCGGCGGCCAATCTGATGGCGGCGCTGGTGGCCGAACAGTTCGCGGCACGCCGCGCCGAGTTCGTCGCCCGTGCCTTGACTCTGCTCGGCACCGGCGACGCCGCCGCTGCGGGCACCAGGGGAGCTTGAGCGTGTCGATGCAGACACTGACATTAGCGGTGCTCGGCCGGCAGGCCGCGCAGTTTGGCAGCCGCAGCCAGCGAAGCTTTCCGCAGGTCGGCGGCAGCATCGGCCGTTCCGAGGATTGCGACTGGGTGCTCGGCGCACCAGGGGTGTCGCGCATCCACGCGATGGTGCGCTGCCTCAACGGCATCTACTTCATCGAGGACCGCAGCACCAACGGCATGCTGCTCAACGGCGCGCCACTGGCCAGGGGCGAGCCCTCCGCGCTGAAGGACGGCGACCGCCTGCAGATCGACACCTTCGAAATCTCGGTGCAGGTGCAGGCGCAGGATCAGGCTGTGCCGTCGCCGCCGGTCGCACTCGCGCCGGCCGTCGCGCCTGCGCCCCTGGCCGGCGATCCGCTGGACTTCGGCCTGTCCGACCTGTTGTCGCCGGCCACGCCGCCGGCCGCTGGTGCGGGTTCCAGCCTGATCCCCGATGCCGCGGCGATCGGTGGCGACCTCGATCCGCTGAGCTTCCTCGATGCGCCTTATGCGACGCCGGCGCCGGAGCCCGCGCCGTCGCAGCCGGCGCCGGTCCCCAGCTGGAACCACACGCCTGGCACGGCCGACCACTTCCGCCCACCGGTCACCGACGTGCAGCGCCAGGCGCAGGTGCTGCCGGAGAACTGGGATCTGACCATGGGCGATTTCGCGCCCAAGGCGGAACCGGCCGCGCCTATCGCTGCGCCCGTCGCGCCGCAGGCCGCCGTGCCGGTGGCTGCGCCCATCGCCGCAGCGGCGGCGACCGCTCTGCCGGCGGAACTGGAGCAGATCCTGCTGATCGTCGCCGACGGCGTGATGGACGTGCTGCGCGCCCGCGCCGAGATCAAGAACACCTTCCGTCTGCCGGTGACCATCATCCAGCGTTCGGAGAACAACCCGCTGAAGTTCGCGCCCACCGCGGACGAGGCGGTGCAACGCATCCTGGCGCCGACCGGGCCGGCCTTTCTGTCCGGCAGCGCGGCCTTCCAGGATGCCTTCGAGGACATCCGCTGCCACCAGATGGCGATGCTGGCCGGCGTGCGTGCAGCGTTCGAGTCGCTGCTGGTGCACTTCAATCCCGACCGCTTCGAGCACGAGGCCGACGGTGGCGCGAAGCGCGCGGCCTTCGGCGGCAAGGGCCGCTACTGGGATCGCTATCGCGAGCATTTCGAAGAACTGATGGGCAATCCGGACGAGTGCTTCCGCCGACTGTTCGGCGACGAATTCGCGCGTGCCTACGAGGAACAACTGGCACGACTGAAGTCGGCGCGGCGGGCAGGGCACACGCCGCGTCCGTCGACCACGGGCGCATGAAACCAACGACAAGCGAGTGCGAGGCATGACGCAGAACAACAAGGTGATCTGGAGCGAAGGTCTGTTCCTCAGGCCCCAGCACATGCAGCAACAGGAGCGCTACCTGGAGCGCTTCGTCGAACTGCGCGCCGGCAGCCTGCGCCCCTACGCCTGGGGCTTCCACGAGCTGGAACTGGAAGCCGACCTGCTGGCGATCGGCAAGCTGGGCATCAAGCGTGCGCGCGGTGTGCTTCCCGACGGCACGCCGTTCGCGATGCCCGGCGACGATCCGCTGCCGCCGCCGCTGGACGTGGATGCGAACTGGCGCGACCAGACCGTCTACCTCACCTTGCCGCTGCGCTCGCCCACCCAGCCCGACAGCGGGCGGCCGGAGGCGCCGGCAGAGAAGCTGTTCCGCTTCCGCGTACGCGAGGCGGAAGTGCGCGATGCCTCCGGCAGCACCGACGGCGCGACGCCGCTGGAAGTGGGCGGCATGAGCAGCCGGCTGCTGCCGCAGTCGCAGCCGATGGAGGGGCTGACCCGCATGCCGCTGGCACGCATCATCGAGTGCCGCACCGACCGCCGGGTGATGCTGGACGACGCGTTCATGCCCACCGGCCTTTCCTGCCAGGGCGTGTCGCGGCTGGTGACCTTCCTCACCGAACTGCTCGGCTTGCTGCACCAGCGCGGCGAGGCGCTGGCCAGCCGGGTGGCGCTGACCGACCGCGGTGGCGCGGCGGAGATCGCCGACTTCCTGCTGCTGCAGGTGGTGAACCGCTGCCAGCCGCTGGTGGCGCATCTGGCCGAGGCGCCGCTGCTGCATCCGGAGGAGCTGTACCGGGTGCTGGTGGCGATGGCGGGCGAATTGGCCACCTTCACCGCGCCGGGCAAGCGGCCGCCCGCGCTGCCGCCGTACCGCCACGAGGCACTGCGCGAAAGCTTCGAGCCGGTGATCGCCGCACTGCGCGCCAGCCTCAGCGCCGTGATGGAACAGACCGCCACGCCGATCCCGTTGCAGGAACGCAAATACGGTGTGTGGGTGGCGGTGGTGCCCGACCTCACCTTGCTCGACAACGCCGCCTTCGTGCTGGCGGCGAAGGCCGACGTGAAGTCCGAGGAGCTGCGCCGGCAGCTGCCCGCGCAATCGAAGATCGGCCCGGTGGAGAAGATCCGCGACCTGGTGAACCTGCAGTTGCCGGGCATCCCGGTGTCGCCGATGCCGGTGGCGCCGCGGCAGATTCCGTACAACGCCGGCTACCTGTATTTCGAGTTCGACCGGCACGCGGCGATGTGGCGCGAGCTGAAGACGTCCGGCGGCATTGCCTTCCACTTCGGCAGCGGCTTCGCCGGGCTGGACCTGCAGCTGTGGGCGATTCGAGGAGGCTGATGTGAGTACGCCCAAAGGTCCGTTCGACGACGATCCGATGCGCGACGCCACCGTGGTGCGTCCGCGTGGCGCGGCACCCGCGCCCGCGCAGGCACCCGCGCCGGTCGCGCCGCCCGTGGCTGCACCCGCACCCGCGCCGCGCGGTGTGGCGGCCACGCCGGCCGAGATCAGCGCCTTCCTCGGCAGCGGCATGAATCCGCTGGTGCAGGCGGCCAGCCCTCTGCTGCTGCTGGCGGTGCAGCTGCGCCACAGCGCGACGCCGCCGGACGCACACCATCTGCGCGAGCAGACGGTGGCCCAGGTGCGCAAGTTCGAAAGCCACACGCAGCAGGCGAACATTGCCCAGCAGACCGCGCTGGCCGCGCGCTACGTGCTGTGCACCATGCTCGACGAGGCGGTGCTCAACGCGCCCTGGGGCGAGCAGAGCGGTTGGGCGCAGCAGACCTTGCTGGTGACCTTCCACGGCGAGTCCTACGGCGGCGCGAAGTTCTTCCAGATCCTGGAGCGCTTGTGCGCGGATTTCTCGCGCCACATCGACCTGATCGAACTGATGTACATCTGCCTCGCGTTGGGTTTCGGCGGGCGCTACCTGATCGAGGCCGGCGGCCGCGCCAAGCTGGCCGACATCCAGGAAGACCTGTACCGGCGCATCCGCGCGCAGCGCGCGCCGGCCGCGCAGGAGCTGGCGCCGCATTGGCGCGGCATCCAGGACCGGCGCAATCCGCTGATCCGCTACGTGCCGCTGTGGGTGATCGTGGCGGCGGCGGCCTGCGTGCTGCTGGGCGCCTACCTGTATTTCCATTCACGCTTGAACACCTTGTCCGCGCCGGTCAGTGCGCAGCTGGCGCAGGTCGGCCTGGAAAGCGCCACGCCGCCGGCCATGGCACAACTGAACAAGACCAATCCGCCGCCGGCGCATCCCACGCTCAAGCAGCTGCTGGCGCCGGAGGAACAGGCCGGCAAGCTTGCCATCGTCGAGCAGGGCAACGGCCGCGAGCTGGTGCGGCTGTCCGCCACCGGCATGTTCGCCTCCGGCGGCGTGGAGGTCAGCGACAGCGAGCTGCCGCTGCTGCATGCGATCACCGCGGCGCTGAACCAGGTGCCGGGACGGGTAATCGTAGTGGGGCATACCGACGACCAGCCGATCCGCTCGCTGAAGTTCAAGGACAACTTCGCGCTTTCCGCGGCACGTGCGCATGCAGTGCAGCAGGTGCTCGGCGAAGGCCTGGACAACCCCGGCCGGCTCGAGGCCAGCGGTGCCGGCGATTCGCAGCCGATCGCGCTGCCGCCGAACCAGCCGGCGAATCGTGCGCGCAACCGGCGCGTGGAACTGATGTACATCCCCGAGGGTTGAACCAGTGGCCAAGTTCCTGAGCTTGTTGAAGACCGGCTGGTTCATCACCCTCATCGGCATCGTGCTGCTGGCGGTGCTGATCTGGCTGGGCGGCCCGTACCTGGGCATCGGTGCGTCGCAGCCGCTGGCCGGCGTGGCGGCGCGTTTGCTGCTGATCGTGTTGATCGTGGTGGTGTGGCTGGCGATCCTGCAGATCCGCGCCTGGCGCGCGCGCGGCAAGGCGCAGCAGATGTCCGGCGAACTGGCCGGGCAGGGCGGGCAGGGCGACGATCGCGACGCACGCAGCACGGCCGAACGCAGCCAGTTGCAGGCGCGTTTCCAGGAAGCGGTAGACACCTTGCGCAAGACCCGCCGCGGCGGCAACTTGTATGCGCTGCCGTGGTACGTGGTGATCGGTCCGCCGGGTTCGGGCAAGAGCACGCTGCTGCAGAATTCCGGGCTCAATTTCCCGCTGTCCGAGCGCTTCGGCAAGGAAGCGCTGCGCGGCGTCGGCGGCACCCGCAACTGCGACTGGTGGTTCACCGACGAAGCGGTGTTCCTCGACACCGCCGGCCGCTACACCATGCAGGACTCCGACCGCGACGCCGATGCCTCGGCGTGGGCCGAGTTCCTGAAGCTGCTGCGCAAGTACCGCAAACGCCGGCCGATCAACGGCGTGGTGATCGCGATGAGCATGTCCGACCTGCTGACGCTGGACGAGACGGGCCTCGCCGAACACATCCAGGCGATCCGCCGCCGGCTGGACGAACTGGCCACGCACCTGCGCATCGGCGTGCCGGTGTACCTCACCTTCACCAAGTGCGACCTGGTCGCCGGCTTCGGCGAATTCTTCGACGACCTCAATCCCGAGCTGCGCAGCCAGGTGTGGGGCTTCTCGTTCCCGCTGGAAGCGACCATGGACGGCAGCGCCGCCAAACGCTTCGGCGAAGAATTCGACCTGCTGCTGCGCCAGCTCGACACGCGCATCCTCGACCGCCTGCATGCGGAGCGCGACCGCAACCGGCGTGCGGCGATCCTGTCGTTCCCGCAGCAGCTGGCCGCCTTGCGCGAGATCGCGCGGCGCTTCGTGGAAGGTGTGTTCAGCGGCCACGCGTATGCCGCGCAGCCGCTGTTGCGCGGCGTCTACCTCACCTCTGGCACCCAGGAAGGCACGCCGATCGACCGCATGATGAGCGCCGTGGCGCGCACCTTCGGCGTCGACGCGGGACAACTGCACGTGCCCGGCGCACAGCGGCGCACCTTCTTTGTCGAGCGCTTGCTGAAGGAGGTGCTGTTCGGCGAGTCGGGTTTTGCCGGCACCAATCCGTCGCTGGAGCGGCAGAAGGTGCTGCTGCAGATCGCTTCCTACGCGGGCGTGCTGCTGCTGACGGTGCTGCTGCTGGTGGGTTTCGGCACCAGCTACGGCCACAACCGCGGCTACCTCGCCGACGTGCAGGCGGCGCTGCAGGGTTATCCGGCCAAGAGCGACGTCGACGCCACGACCACGCAGAAGGAGTATTTCGCCCGCGTGCTCGAACGGCTGGAAGGCCTGTCCGCGGTGCAGGATGCGGCGAACAAGTATCAGGGGCACGTGCCGTTCTCGATGCGTTTCGGCCTCTACCAGGGCAGCGCGGTGAGCGGGGAAGTGCGCGACGCCTACCTGCGCGAACTGAACGGCTTGCTGCTGCCGGGTGTGGCGGCGCAGTTCCGCAGCGGGCTCACCGGCAACGCCGGCGATCCGCAGGCGCTGTACTACTACCTCAAGGGCTACCTGATGCTGGGCGAGCCGCAGCACCAGAACGCCGACGAGCTGGCCGCGCTCACCGACATCGAATGGCGCAAAGTGTTTCCCGGCGACACGGTGCTGCAGCAGGCGCTGGCGAAACATTTCCACGCGCTGGTGGCGGAGCCGGGCCGCTTGCGTGCGCTCAGCCTGGACAAGACCCTGGTGGAGCAGGCGCGCAACACCTTGCGCACGGCAGACCTGCCCACGCTGATCTACGGCAACCTCAAGCTCGGCGCCGGCAGCACGGACTATCCGCCGCTGCAGCTGGACAAGTCGCTGGGCCTGCTAGGCAACGTGTTCCGCCGCAAGAGCGGCGCGGCGCTGTCCGAGCCGATACCGGCGCTGTACACCCAGCCGATGTTCCAGTACGAGGCGAGCAAGGGCATCGCGCAGGCGGTCGACCAGTTCGCCAAGGACGACTGGGTGTTCGGCGCCACGCCCATCGACAGCTTGCAGAAGGCCCGCCTCGCGCAGCAGGTGCAGGCGCTGTACGAGCAGGACTACATCAAGGCCTGGGACGGCTTGCTTGCCGACCTGCAGTTGCAGCCGGTCGCCAGCATCCAGGACGCCAGCGCGATCGCCGCCAAGCTGTCCGGGCCCAGCTCGCCGCTGAAAGCCTTGCTCAACACGGTGCGCGACAACACCAGCGACATGATGAAGGCGCCGCCGCAGGATGCCGGGGACAAGGCGTTGGCCGGCGCGCAGCAGGCGGCCGAGAAGAAGGCGGCGCAGAAGCTCACCCAGAACGCGCTGGCCCGCGCGCTGGCCTCGTCCGGCGGCGCCGCCGCGCCCGCGGCGCAGCCGCCGGGTGCGGCGATCAGCGCGCACTTCGCCACGCTCGACCAGCTGAGCACGGGTGCGCCGGGCACGGCGCCGATCGACCAGACGCTGGGCGTGCTCGACCAGTTGAGCAAGACGCTGCTGACCATGACCGACTTCAGCAACGCCGCCGGCCAGCCCAACCCGCAGCTGCTGCTGGCGCAGCAGCAGGCATCGCAGCTGCCGGCGCCGGTATCCGGCTGGGTCGATGCGCTCACCGGCAAGAGCCAGGCGCTGGTGGCCAGCGGCACCAAGGGTGCGCTGGGCGACCAGTTCCAGCAGGTGGTGGGCAAGGACTGCGCCAGCTTCGTGCGCGGCCGCTACCCGTTCTCGCCGGACAGCCGCACCGACATCCCGCTGCAGAACTTCGGTGAGCTGTTTGGCAACGGCGGCAGCTTCGACAGCTTCAACAAGCAGACCTTGTCCAAGCTGGTCGACGCCAGCGGCCGCAATTGGCAGTGGAAGACCGGTCCGGGTGCCGTGGCCGGTCCGCCGGGCGTGCTGGCGGAGGCGCAGATGGCCGACGACATCCGCCAGATGTATTTCCGCAGCGGCAACCTGCCCGAAGTGGGTTTCACCTTGCAGGCGCCGCTGCTCGATGCCGGCATCGGCAAGCTGGAGTTCGACGTCGACGGCCAGAAATACGTCTACCAGCCCGGCGGCGCCACCAGCATGGCGATGAAGTGGCCGGGGCCGCAGCCGGGCCACGTCACGGTCTCCGCCTGGGACAGCTCGGGCACCTTGCTCAGCACCTTCGACTACCAGGGCGACTGGGCGTTCTTCCGTGCGCTGCAGGCCGCGCGCCTGCAGAAACAGTCGGACCTGAGCTTCCTCGCCACCTTCAATTTCGGCGGCAAGACGGCGAAGTTGACGATCCAGGCGAGCAATCTGAAGAACCCGTTCCTCAATACCGAAGTGCAACGTTTCCGGTGCGGTGGGTAGCCAGATGCCGATAGAGCCTGTTCACGGTTTCCAGGTACCCCGCGCCGGAATCTGTTTGCGCGCAGGCCAAGGAAGAGAGAGGGAGTGGACGTCCGCCCACGATCGAGCGATAGCAACGCGGAGTACCTGGAAACCGTGAACAGGCTCTCTACAGGGGGATTCTTCGGCAAGCTTCCCGGTACCGGGGATTTCGTACAACGGCGTTTGCCGTCGTTTTTCGTGGACAGCTGGGATCGCCATTTCGAGCAGGCGGTGAGCGCCAGCCGTGCGCGGCTGGGCGACGACTGGGCGGCTGCGTGGCGGGACGGCGCGGTGTGGCGCTTCGTGCTGGCGCCGGGCATTTGCGGCGAGCCGGCCTGGACCGGCGTGACGGGCCCGGCCAGCGACCGGGTGGGACGCTGCTTTCCGATGGTGATCGCCGTGCCGCTGGCGAATGCTGCCGCGATCGATGCAGTGCTGCGCAACGACACCTGGTTCGCCAGCGCCGAACGCACCCACCGCGAAGCGCAGGCGAACGGCGCCGGCGTCGATGCCTTCGATCTGCAGGTGGCTGCCTTGCCCGATCCGCTGGCGCCACCGACCGCGACCGGCGGCAGCGTGCCGCAGGCCGACTGGCGCGGCGCCGGCCATTGGCGGCTGGCGCTGCCGCTGGCCGGCGCCGACACCGGCTTCCTGGCGACGCTGTGGGAACAATTGCAGGAGACGCCAGGGCAGGCGTTGTGGTGGACGATGGGTGCGGCACGGATGCCGCCCAGCGTACTGGTGACCCGTGGCCTGCCCGAACCGGCTGCGTATGCCGGCATGCTCGACGCCGCGCATGCCGGCGCGCCATGGCAGGTGCCGGGCGCGGCGGCGCCGCCGCGCATGGCGCCACCGGTCGTGTCGCCGGTCGCCGCGACCATGCCGCCCCCCACGCCGGTCAAGCTGCCCGACGATCTGTCCGAGCTGTTCGCCGACCTGGCGCCGCAGCTGCACGCGATCGAACCCAGCGCGGCGGAGACCACGGTGCGCGCGGCCGACGTGGGCGGCGCGCGCGTGCTGCATCGCTACGATTGCGCACTGACGATGGTGGTGGCCGACGACGGCACGCCCGATCCGCGCCGGCAGGCCGCGGCGTCGGTCAGCGAACTGATCGGCCGCTTCGTGCCCAGCGATTTCGTCGCCGGCATGCAGGCGCTGCGCACGCGCCTGCTGGTGCTGCACACGCGCCTGCGCCAGCTGTCCGAGGACCATGCCGAGCCGGTGCACGAGGACGGCGCAGTGATCGCCGTGCGTGTCACCGGACGCTGGGCCGACCTGTTGCGCATCGGCACCGCGAGTGCCTGGCACTGGCGCGCAGGCCAGCTGCATCCCGTGTTCGCCGCCGGCGGTGGCGAGCGGCCGGCGGACGGCAGCGGACTCGGCGGCGAGCTGGACGACTTGCTGTTCAGCCGCACCTCGCCGGTGGCACCGGGGCTGGGTGCGCCCGCGCAGCCGATCTGCGACGAGGTCGTCTGCGAGATCGACACCGGCGACCGCCTGCTGCTGCTGGCCACCCGCAAGCTGGCGGAGCTGCCGCCGTCGCTGCTGGGCGAGGCGCTGGCATTGCCATCGCCGGATGCCGCGTGCGCGCACATCGCCGCCGTGGCGGGACTGGGTTCCAACGCGGCCGGCTGGCCGCTGGCCGTGATCGAGGTGCAGCCATGACCCTGCATTACCTGTCCGCGGGCCGTACCGAGACGGGCAAGGTGCGTCGGCACAACGAGGATTCGATCCTGCTGCGCGACGACGTCGGCCTGTGGGTGGTGGCGGATGGCCTCGGCGGCCACGCCGCTGGCGACTACGCCAGCCAGCTGATCGTCGAGCGGCTGAGTGCGTTGCCGCGCAAGGGCAGCGTGTTCGATTTCATCGAGTCGATCGAGGACAGCTTGCAGCAGATCAACGCCGACCTGATCGCCACCGCGCTGGAGCGCGGCAGCGACATCATCGGCTCGACCGTGGTCCTGCTGGTGCACGACAAGGACTTCATGCTGTGCGGCTGGGTAGGCGACAGCCGCGCCTACTGCAACGAGGACGGCCACCTGCGCCAGATCACCCGCGACCACGTGCACGGCGCCAAGGACGACATCACCCAGTTCGGCGGCGGCGCGGCGACGGCGCAGGCGGGCGCCGGCGTGCTCAGCCGCGCGGTCGGCGCCGAGGAGCGCCTGTTCATGGACTGGGTAGTCGCGAGCAACCGGCCCGGCACGCAGTTCCTGCTCTGTTCCGACGGCATCAACAAAGAGCTTTCCGACGAGGAACTCGACCAGGAGAGTCACGTCCAGCCCGAGCCTTCGGCGCTGCTGGCGCGCCTGTTCGACCTGTCGCTGCAGCGTGCCGCGCGCGACAATATTTCCGCCGTGATCGTGCGCCTGCAGGATTGAGCGGCGCATGACTTCCGTCGCCGAACTGCTTGTCGAATTCCAGGCCGGGCGGCTCACCTCGCCCGGGCTGTTCGACGCGCTGGCCGCGCGCGGTGCGGTGGCGGACGAAACCCTGCGCGACGAGCAGACCCTGCTTGAAGCGATGGCGGCCGACGGCAGGATCGAACCCGCGTTCGCCCACGCGCTGGTCGCGAAGCTGCACGGTCTGCAGCCGCCCGCAGCGGCGTCCGCGGCCGACGATGAGATGACGAAGGTGCAGGTGTCGGGCCCTCGCGCCGTGGCATCGCCGCCGGGCGCCGAGATGACCATGGTGCAGCCCGCCTCGCGTCCGCCGGCACCCGTGGGCGGTGCGGATGCCACCGTGGTCATGCCCGCCTCGCGCATGCCAGTGAGCGAGACGCCGCAGGCCAGCCGCACCGACTGGGCGCAGGTGGCCGAGGCGGCGGCCAGCGACCACGCCAGCGCGGGCATGCTGCTGAAGGGCCGCTTCCTGCTCGAACGCGAGATCGGCCGCGGCGGCATGGGCGTGGTCTATCTCGCCCGCGACGAGCGCAAGGTGGAGGCGCGCGACCGCGATCCGTACGTGGCGGTGAAGGTGCTGAACGACGAGTTCCGCCGGCATCCGGATTCGCTGATCGCGCTGCAGCGCGAATCGCGCCGCGCGCAGCTGCTGGCGCACGACAACATCGTGCGCGTCTACGATTTCGACAAGGACCGCAGCATCGTCTTCATGACGATGGAGTACATCGACGGTACCGACCTGCGCACACTGATCCGCGAGCGTGCCTACCACGGCATGCCGCTGGCCGAGGCGCGGCCGCTGATCGCCGGCATGGCCAGTGCGCTGCAACGCGCGCACGCGGCCGGCATCGTGCACTCGGACTTCAAGCCCGGCAACGTGATGGTGACGCGCGACGGCGTGCCCAAGGTGTTCGACTTTGGTATCGCGCGCGCGGCCAAGCGCCTGGGCGAGGCGGCCGGCGAGGAGACGGTGTTCGACGCCGGTACGCTGGGTGCGCTGACGCCGGCCTACGCCAGCCTGGAGATGACCCAGGGCAAGGAGCCGTCGCCGGCCGGCGACATCTACGCGCTGGGTTGCGTGACGTTCGAGCTGCTCACCGGCAAGCATCCGTTCGACAAGCAAAGCGCCGAAGTGGCGATGAAGGAAGGCCGCAAGCCGCCGTCGGTGCCGGGCCTGACCCGGCGCCAGTACAAGACGTTGTGCGACAGCGTCGCGTTCCAGGCCGGGCAGCGGCTGAAGAGCGTCGAGGCGTTGGTCGAAGGCCTGCGCGACGTCCGCCTGCGCGAACGCGCCGGCCGGCCACTGGCCTATGCGCTGGCCTGCATTCTGTTGCTGCTTGCGGGCGGCTGGCTGGCGGTCAGCCAGTGGCGCGCTCGCCAGGTGGAGGCGGTCGTGGCCGGCTTCCAGCCCGGTGCCGTCCATGCTTACGCGGACGAGACACAGGCGTTCGCCGCATTGACCCGGTTGAGCGAGGACGAACGGCGGCAACTGATGCTGGCGCACGGCGATCTGGTGCAGGCGTATCTGCTCGGGCGCGTGGATGCTTACTGGAAGCCTGCCCAGGGCCGGCGCGATTACGCCGCTGCCAGCCGGGTTTTCGACCTGCCTGCGCAACTGCATCTGTTCCTGCCGCAGCTGGAAGTCAGGCGCCTCGCCGTCGACAAGGAAAAGCACGACCTGGACCAGCCGAAGCCGGTCGCGAAGCCGGCGAACCCGACGGGGCCGGCGGCGGCCACGCTCGCATCGCAGCCGGCTACGGCCGCGCGCCCGGCCGCCGACGACGCATCGCGGATGCGCAAGGTCGTAGCGGAGTTGCTGCGGGAAGGCGAGCAGAACTACGGGCAGCAGAAGTATTCCGCGGCGATCGCCAATGCCAAGGCCGCGCTGCAGATCGCCCCCGGGGACCCGGGGGCCAGGCAACTCCTGCAACGCGCCCAGCAGGCGCAGCAGCGGGCGATGAGCAACATCACGATCAACTGAAGGAGGGGCGGTCATGCATGCTCACGAATTTCGCAGCACGGGACTCCCGGCGATGGCGATCGCCGTGACTCTGCTCGGCGGATGCGCCGACATGGGCGGCCTCGGCAAGCCGGACGCGACCGCCGCGGCCCCCGGCGCCAGCACCCAGAGCACGGCCACGCACGAATGCAATCCGGTGGTGACCGGTGCCATCGGTGCGCTCGCCGGCTCGCTGTTCGGCAACGGCAAGGGGCATCTTGCGGGCGCGGCGATCGGCGCCGGGGTCGGCGTCTTCGCGTGCATGGCCTACAACTACCACAGCCGGCGGGTGCGCGACGCGCGGGCGGTGGAGGCGCAATACCAGAGCCAGCGCGGCGCCTTGCCGGCGACCAACACCATCGATTCCTACCAGAGCGCGCTGGTTCCGGGCGGCACGGTGCAGAGCGGCGGCAAGGTGGAGATGCAGTCGCACGTGACCTTGTTGCGGGGCGCGCACGACGTGCCGCCCCAGCTGAAGGAGCAGCTGACCCTGTACTCGCCCGACGGCAAGCAGCTGGCTACCTCCACCAAGGATGTCGACGCCATCAACGGCACCGGCGAATACGAGACCAGCTTCGACTTCAACCTGCCCAAGGGCATCCAGGAAGGCCGCTACACGATGAGCTCGACGCTCTACATGGGCGGCCAGAAGGTACGCACCAACGAAGTGCCCATGCTGGTGGTCAGCTGATGCCGGCGGCCCGCGCCCGGCCCGACCAGGCTCCCGGTGCGGCGCTTCCGTCACGACTCCGTGATTCCGCGAACGACAGGAAAGATTGCTCCTCATGAGTTCCATCGCCGAACTGATTGCCGACTACCAGGCCAAGCGCCTCACGCTTCCCGGGCTGTTCGAAGCGCTGACCGCCCGGGGGGCGCTGCCGGACGAAACCTGCCGCGACGAGCAGGCCTTGCTGGAGGCGATGGCGGCCGACGGCCGGCTCGATCCGACGCTGGCGCGTGCGCTTGCCGCGAAGCTGCGCAGCCTGCAGCCGGCGGAGTCCGCGCCGCCGTCCGCGCCGCCTGCGCCGGTGGACAACGAAGTGACCAAGGTGCAGGTGTCGAACCGTAGTGCCGCGCCGCCGTCGGATGCCGAGATGACCATGGTGCAGCCGGCCTCGCGCCCGCAGGCACCCGCGGGCGAGGCGGACGCCACCGTGGTCGCGCCGGCCTCGCGGCCGCCCGCCGCCGACGCGCCGCAGGCCACCGCCGTCACCGGCACTCAGGGCACCGGCTCCAGCAGCAGCTTCAATCGTTCGAGCTGGGAAAAGGTGGCCGAAGCCGAAGGCGGCGACTTCGCCAGCGCCGGCATGTTGCTGAAGGGCCGCTTCCTGCTCGAACGCGAGATCGGCCGCGGCGGCATGGGCGTGGTCTATCTCGCCCGCGACGAGCGCAAGGTGGAGGCGCGCGATCGCGATCCGTACGTGGCGGTGAAGGTGCTGAACGACGAGTTCCGCCGGCATCCGGATTCGCTGATCGCGCTGCAACGCGAATCGCGCCGCGCGCAGCTGCTGGCGCACGACAACATCGTGCGCGTCTACGATTTCGACAAGGACCGCACCATCGTCTTCATGACGATGGAGTACATCGACGGCACCGACCTGCGCACACTGATCCGCGAGCGTGCCTACCACGGCATGCCGCTGGCCGAGGCGCGGCCGCTGATCGAAGGCATGGGTTGGGCGCTGAAGCGCGCGCACGCAGCCGGCATCGTGCACTCGGACTTCAAGCCCGGCAACGTGATGGTGACGCGCGACGGCGTGCCCAAGGTGTTCGACTTCGGCATCGCGCGCGCCGGCAAGCACCTCAACGAAGCCACCGGCGAGGAGACGGTGTTCGACGCCGGTACGCTGGGTGCGCTGACGCCGGCCTATGCCAGCCTGGAGATGATCCAGGGCAAGGAGCCCACGCCTTCCGACGATATCTACGCGCTGGGTTGCGTGACGTTCGAGCTGCTCACCGGCAAGCATCCGTTCGACAAGCAAAGCGCCGAAGTGGCGATGAAGGAAGGCCGCAAGCCGCCGCTGGTACCGGGCCTGACCCGGCGCCAGTACAAGACGCTGTGCGACAGCGTCGCGTTCCATGCCGAGCAGCGGCTGCAGAGCGCGGGTGCGCTGATCGACGGCCTGCGCGACATCGGCCTGCGCGAGCGGCTGCTGCCCAAGCTCGGCTATGGCGCGGTGGCGGCGGTGGTGATCGGCGCCGGTACCTGGGGCACGATCAGTTACCTGCACCAGCACCACATCTCCCAGGTGATCGCGCGTTTCGCGATCGGCAATCCGCATCACTACGCGAATGAAGACGATGCGGTGAAGGCGCTGGACGGCCTCGGCGAGGACGATCGCAAGCGGCTGGTGCTCGACCAGGGCGAGGCGATCCAGGACTTCCTGCTCGCGCGCATCGATGCCTACTGGAACCCGGCCAAGGGCCGCTACGGCTACCCCAGCGCCCAGCACGTGTTCGATCTGCGCGACCAGCTGAAGCTGTACTCGCCCAAGCTGGATACCCGGCGCACCGAGGTGACCCAGCAGAAGAACGATCTGCTCAACACGCTGGACACCGAGCTGTCGCAGCGCATTGCCGCCGGCGCGATCTACGAGAACCAGCCCGACAACGCGGTGGTCACGCTGGACCGCATCCGTACGATCGATCCGCACAGCGCGTTGCTGCACAACGCCGAGCTGGAACTGAAGTACGACATCGCGATCGGTCAGTCGCTGAGCGCCGACCATGCGGACGAGGCGCGTCAACGGCTGACCTTGGCCACCCGGCTGTTCCCGGATTCGACGCGGCTGAAGCAGCGCGCGGCACAGTTGGCCGCGCTGGCCGCACCGGCGCCGGCCGCGCCCGCGGCAGGCGCGCCGGTACAGAGCCTGGCGCAGGCGCGCAGCGCGCTGGCCGCGCTGGTGGCCAACCCGGCGGCGAATGCCGGCTGGCAGCAGTCGGTGGCAAGTGCGATGGCCGTGTTGCACAACGACCCGTCGCCCGAGACGCGCCGGTTGGTGGCGTCCCTGGGCGCCGCCATCGCCGGCGCCGCGGGGCAGCAGACCGATACGATGCACCTGCCGCAGGACCTGGCGCTGGTGAATTTCGGCCTGCAGTACGCGCCGCAGTCGGCACCGCTGCTCGCCCAGCGCGACAAGCTGACCAGCTTGCAGAGCCAGGCACAGGCCCAGCTCGACCAGGAGGCGGCCACCGCCGAGGTGGCCTCGCGCATCGAATCGGTGCGGCGTGCGGCGGCCGCCGACGACAGCGCCAAGGCGCTGGAATCGCTGACCCGCATCCGCAGCCTGCAGCCGGACAATCCCTTCCTCGCCAAGGAAGGCCCGCAGCTGGTGGCATCGGCCTACCAGGGCCAGGCCGACGAGCAGTTCCAGCGCGGCAAGTACCAGGCCGCAGCGAATGTACTGGCGCAAGGCGTGAAGGCCTTGGGCAATCGCAGCGACCTGCGCAATGCCCAGCAGCGTTACGAACTCGTCGCCGCGCTGCTGAAGGCCAACGGCCAGCCCTTGTCCGCTGACGACTACCAGCGCCTGCGCAGCCAGCTGGGCGCCGCTCGCAAGGCCGATGCGCAAGGCCTGGACGCGCTGGAGTCCGATCTGAAGCAGCATGGCCGCCTGTCGCAGGGCAGCCTGGCGGCGTTGCTGGACAGCTTGAAGCCGAGCGCCACCGCAGCAGCAGCCACGCCGACGCCCGCCGCACCGGCGCCATCCACGCCGTCGGCACCGTCCGCCGTCGCGCCGGGCCGCACACCCAACGAGGCGGCAGCAGCCAAGCCCGCCGCGGGCGTTGCGACCAAACCTTCGACGGCCGCCGCTGGTGCAGCCGCCCCGGCGGCGGCTGCCGCGGCGCCGGGCAACGACCCGTGCGGGCGTCCGGAACTGGTCGGCAAGGGGCGTGCCTGTGTCGACACCCTGGGTACCAGCGGGCGCGGTCCGGCCCTGGTGGTGATCCCCGGCGTCGGCGGCGGCAAGGCCTTTGCGATGTCCCGCACCGAGATCACCGTGGGTGAATTCAACCGCTACTGCCGGGCCAGCCATGCCTGCACCGGTGTGTCCGCGGGCGACCAGGACAGCAGCCAGCTGCCAGTCAGCAACATCAGCCTGGACCAGGCCAAGGCTTACGTGCAGTGGCTCAGCAGCAGCAGCAGCTACACCTACCGCCTGCCCAGCGATGCCGAATGGATGCACGCGGCGCATGCGGGCGGCGGCTGGAAACAGGCGCCGGACAGCAACTGCATCCCGCCCTCGGCCAGCGACGACAGCGGCGGCGGGCCGATTTCCGCGCTGGGCCGCGAGCCCAATCCGTGGGGGCTGGTGAACATGACCGGCAACGTCTGGGAATGGGTGACCAGCGGCGGCGGCGTGATCGTGCGCGGCGGCAGCTACAACAGCTACTGGTCCGATTGCACGGTGGACAGTCATCGGAGCGACAATGGCAGCGCGCAGAAAGATGTCGGGTTCCGGGTGCTGCGGGAGCTGAAATGAGCGAGCGGGAGCGACGGGTCAATCAGGGGCTGCGCGTCCTCGACGAGGCCCATTACAGCGGACGGATCAGCCGCGAAGAGTACCGGCTGCGGCGGCGCCAGCTGCTCGGTTCGCTGTGCGACAGCCACGGCATCACGGCGCGCAACACCTTGCGCGGCCGGAATGCCCAGCAGGGCGGGCGCGGCGCGGCCGGCGCCCATGCGCAAGCCCTGCCTGCGGAATCCCTGCCGGCCCCTTACGCCGCCCGCCACGCGGTGGCCTGGAAACAGCTGCTGGCCTTCGCGTTCGGCCTGGTGCTGTGCGCGCTGCTGCTCTACTGGCTGTTGCGGGGAAACTGACGACCGCTTGGCGGTTTGCACCGCCGGTTCGCCCGGCGTGACCGGAAAAACCGCCGCTTTGCGCATTGGGTATCAGGGACGGTCTTTTTTCGATGATCGTGGGCCCGGACGCGGCAGCTAGTCCGGCGGGCACCGTCGATCCGTCATGACCGAGCCGCGGGATGGCACGGGCGCCGTTGGCGCCCGTGTGCGTTCGTTATCGATCATGAGACTAAGGGGATTGCCGTGCGCAGGGTCTGTCTGGCAGCAGCGTTGGCGCTGGTCCTGGGAACGGGGGAGGCTTGGGCGCAGGCGGCGGGGGGGAGTCCGCCGCAGATCCTGGTCAGCGGCGTACCGGCCGCCGCCGCCGGGCCGGACACGCAGTCCGCGGTGCAGGCGGTGATCGACCGCGAATACCAGCAGACGCTGGTCGCGACCGGTCATCCCGCCGCGTTGACGGCGGTGCAACTGCAGGCACTGGCCGACCGGATCACCCTGGCCTTGCACAAGGCCGGTTACCCCGATGCGCATGCCTACCTGCCCGAGCAGGTGATGGCCTATACGGTGCATACGACGGCGGGGGCCGGCCAGGCGGCCGTCGCGGCGGCATCCGTCGTGGCGCAGGCGAAGCCGGCCGCGGCAGCCCAGGCTGTCGCGCCGGCGCCCGCGCCGCCGGTGCCTGCAGCGCCCAGCGACCGGGTGGTGCCGGCGCTCAAGGAACGCGACGTGGGCAGCGCGCAGACCCAGCAGATCGCCGTGCAGGGCTTCCATGTGGAAGGCGTGGGCGAGCACAAGGGAGCCGGCATCACCCCGGCCGCCATCCAGGCGCTGGCCGACGCGCAATTCCACAAGCTCGGCGGCGGCAGCGGGCAACCAGCGCAACTTGGCTTCGACCAGATGCAGGGCGTGGCCGACGCGATCACCGCGCGCTATCGCAAGGCCGGCTTCATCGTGGCCACCGCCTTCCTGCCGGCGCAGACAGTGGGCGACGACCGCATCGTGCATATCCAGGTGCTGGAAGGAAAGATCGGCCGGATCATCGTCAAGGGGACCAAGCGCTACTACCCCGGCGTGATCGCGGCGCCGGCCGAGAAGCTGCGCGGCAAGGCGCTGCAGAAGAGCGATGTGGACACGGCGCTGTTGTACGACCGCGACCTGCCGGGCGTATCGGTGACCTCCACCTTCCAGCCCGGCGTGCAGACCGGCGACACCGACCTGATCATGGTGGCGCGCGAGGCACCGCGGCCGTACACCATCACCGTGGGCGCGAATAACTACGGCACTGCGCTCACCGGCCGCTATCGCGCGGAGGCGGGCATCACCTGGAACAGCCCGCTGGGCATCGGCGACAGCCTTGCCGCCAACGTCAATTACGCGCTGGATCCCAGCCAGAACGTCTACGGTTCGCTGGTGTATCGCGCGCCGACCGTGGTGGTGCCCGGCCTCAGCGCGGTGGTGGGCGGCACCCGCAGCGAGCTGCAGATCAACTCCGGCCAGTTCGCCCAGCTCAAGGTGAAGGGACCCAGCTCCTCGTATTTCGGCGGTGCCGACTGGAAGTTCGTCAACGACGACGACCTGACGATGCTCGGTTCGCTGCACCTCATCCGCGAAGAGTCGAAGCTGGATCTGGGCGGCTTCGGTTTCCCACTGTCGGACGAGCGCTTCAACGTGGCCGAGCTGGGCTTCGGCGTGGAGCACACCGACAAGCGCTTCAACGGCGTGGATCTGTTGCAGGTAGCCGTGCGCAAGTCGATCAAGGACGATTCGAAGCAGCCCGACCTGGTCAGCCCGGACCATGCCAGCAATTTCGTATCCACGCGGATCTCGTACACCCGCCTGCAGTTCCTTACCCGCACCCAGCGGCTGTACTTCAAGTTCAACGGGCAGTACAGCAACGACGTGCTGGCGCCGCTGGAGCAGTTCGCGATCGGCGGACCCGACAGCGTGCGCGCCTATCCGATCGCCGACGCGCTGAGCTCCCGCGGCTACTACACCTCGCTGGAGTACCACGTCGACGCACCGGGCTTCAGCAACAAGGCGTCGCCGTTCCGCGGCCGGCCGTGGCGCGAGCTGCTGGAACTGGAAACCTTCCTCGACTACGCGCGCGGTTTCCCGGTGGCCGAGGAACGCGCCAGCGGCCTGAAGTCGGTGACCTACAGCGGCGTGGGCGCGGGCTTCATCTTCCGCCTGCCGTTCTGGCACCACCTCGAATTCCATCTCGACGGCGCCGTGCCGCTGGGCGGCCAGAAGGCTTCCGACGACCACGGCTACCACGTGTACGGGCGCTTCGGCCTCACGTTCTGACGGATACGATCATGAACAAGATCACGGGCAACACCCTTCGGGTTTCCGGTGCGCAGTCGGACGCGGGGGCGCGGTCGTCGCTGGAACGGTTGCATCGGCGGCGGCTGGTGCTCAGCCTGTCGCTGGCGCTCGGCTCGCTGTCGTTCTGCGGCGGTGCGCTGGCCGCGTCCGGCAACGTGGCGCCCGGCACCACGCCGGTCGGCGGCGTCGTGGTCGGCGGCTCGGGCTCGATCGCGCAGAACGGGCTCAACACCGTGGTCAACCAGAATTCCGCGCTGCTGGCGCTGAACTGGCAGAGCTTCAACGTGGGCAAGGACGCCTCGGTGCTGTTCAACCAGCCCTCGTTCAACGCGGTGGCGCTCAACCGCATCCTCGACCAGAGCCCCAGCCAGATCTTCGGCCACATCAATTCCAATGGCCAGGTGTTCCTGATCAACACCCACGGCATCATCTTCGGCCGCAGCGCGCAGCTGAACGTCGGTGGCCTGGTGGCAAGCACGCTGGACCTCACGCCCACCGATTTCCTGTCGAACCATTTCAACCTCGACGCGCACGGCGGCAGCGCCGGCGTCGTCAACCACGGCACCATCCAGGCCGCCAGCGGCGGTTCGGTGAGCCTGGTCGGCGGTCAGGTGCAGAACGACGGCTTGATCGTGGCCAACTATGGCCGCATCAACCTCGACGGCGCCGACAAGGCCGTGCTGGATTTCGACGGCAATGGCCTGATCAGCGTGCAGGTCACCGGCGCGCTGCAACAGCGCCTGAGTAACGACGAAGCCGCGGTGACGAACAACGGCAGCCTGCAGGCCGACAGCGGCACCGTGGTGCTGCAGGCCTCGGCCGCGAAGGACTTGTTCACCAACCTGGTCAACAACGCCGGCGTGATCGACGCGCACGGCATCAGCACCGACGGCGGCGTGGTGCGGCTGGTCGGCAACGGCGGCAACACCGTCGACAGCGGCAATATCGACGTCTCGGGCCAGCATGGCGGCAGCGTGCAGCTGCTATCCGACCAGAACGTCGGTGTGATGGGCGGCAGCATCGATGCCTCGGGTGCGCAGGGCGGCGGCAGCATCCGCGTGGGCGGCGGCTGGCAGGGCGGCGAAGGGCTGCAGACGGCAGCGGCTACCTATATCGCGCCGAACGCCACGCTCAAGGCGGACGCCACGCAATCCGGCGACGGCGGTTCGGTGGTGGTGTGGGGCAACAACGTCAACAACTTCTACGGCAGCATCAGCGCGCGCGGCGGCGCGAATGGCGGCAACGGCGGCCAGGTCGAAACCTCCTCGCACTACGGCCTGAATGCCCAAGGCCAGGTCAATGCGTCGGCGGCGCACGGCAAGGCAGGTCTCTGGCTGCTGGACCCTTACGACGTCAACATCGTCACGGGTGGCAGCGGAACGCTCAGCAGCAACATTTTCTCCGCGGCGTCGAACAATTCGACGATCGACCCGAGCGTCATCGATGCGGCGCTGACCGGAGGCAGCAATGTCTCGATCTTCACCGGCACCGGCGGCGGCCAGAAAGGCGACATCACCGTCAGTAACGCCATTGTCGCCCAGGGCGGGGGAACGCTCTCCCTGCAGGCGGCGGGCAGCATTTTTCTGAATGCCGGCATTTCTAGCGACGGCACGGACAAGCTCAACGTCAACCTATGGGCGAACTACGGCGGTGCGGCTGGTGGGACGTCCTATGTCAGCAACGCGTCGTGCGCCTCGAGCACCAACTGCGTGGTGGGTATCGGCAACGCCGCCAATGCCAGCATCACGACCAGCGGCGGCACTCTCGACATAGAAACCGGTACGGGCGGCGGTGCGCTCAACATCGGCAACGGCAGCAAAGTCGGCAGCATCAATACCGGTAGCGGCGCCCTGACGGTGAATGCCGCCGGGATCACGGAAGCTGCCGCCGCCGGCAACACCATCACGACGGGCGCAGCGACCCTCAATGCAGGCGCGAACGCGATCAGCCTGGGCAACAACAACAACTTCAGCGGCGCGGTGACGATCGGCAACAGCGGCGCGAACAACGTGACGCTGAGCAATGGCAGCCATGCGTTGACGCTGGGCAACGTGGCGGTGGGCAGTGGCACGCTGAGCCTGAGCGGCGTGGGCATTTCGCAGGCCGCCAGCACATCGGTCACGCAGGCGGTGAGCGCGGGTGCGGTGACGCTGGCTGGCGGCGCGGGTGCCATCGGCCTGGGCAATGGCAACGACTTCACCGGCACGGTGGCGATCAGCAACAGCGGCGCGAACAACGTGACGTTGAGCAACGGCAGCAACGCGTTGACGCTGGGCAACGTGGCCGTGGGCAGCGGCACGCTGAGCCTGAGCGGCGCCGGCATCTCGCAGGCGGCCAGTACGTCGATCACGCAGGCGGCGGGCGCGGGTGCGGTGACGCTGGGCGGCGGCGCAGGCGCCGTCAACCTGGGCAACAGCAACAACTTCACGGGTGCGGTGGCGATCAGCAACAGCGGCGCGAACAACGTGACGCTGAGCAACGGCGGCAACGCATTGACGCTAGGCAATGTGGCCGTGGGCAGCGGCGCGCTGAGCCTGAGTGGCGCGGGGATTTCGCAGGCCGCCAGCACGTCGATCACGCAGGCGGCGGGCGCGGGTGCGGCGACGCTGAGCGGCGGCGTGGGCGCCATCAACCTGAGCAACAGCAACGATTTCACCGGCACGGTGGCGATTAGCAACAGCGGCGCGAACAACGTGACGCTGAGCAACGGCGGCAACGCGTTGACGCTGGGCAACGTGGCGGTGGGCAGTGGCACGCTGAGCTTGAGCGGTGTGGGGATTTCGCAGGCCGCCAGCACGTCGATCACGCAGGCGGCGGGCGCGGGTGCGGTGACGCTGAGCGGCGGCGCGGGCAGCATCAACCTGGGCAACAGCAACGGCTTCACCGGCACAGTGGCGGTCAGCAACAGCGGCGCGAACGACGTGACGCTGAGCAATGGAAGCAATGCGTTGACGCTGGGCAATGTCGCGGTGGGCAGCGGCGCGCTGAGCCTGAGCGGCGCGGGCATGTCGCAGGCCGCCGGCACGTCGATCACACAGGCAGCGGGCGCGGGTGCGGTAACGCTCAGTGGTGGTGCGGGCATCATCAACCTGGGCAACAACAACGACTTCACCGGCACGGTGGCGATCGGCAACAGCGGCGCGAACAACGTGACGCTGAGCAATGGCGCCAACGCGTTGACGCTGGGCAATGTGGCAGTGGGCAGCGGCACGCTGAACCTGAGCGGCGCGGGCATGTCGCAGGCCGCCAGCACATCGGTCACGCAGGCGGCGGGCGCCGGCGCGGTGACGCTGAGTGGTGGCACCGGCGCGATCACGCTGGGCAATACCGGCAACGACCTGGTCGGTGCGGTCGATATCGTCAGCAGCGGCGCGAACAACGTGACGCTGAACAACGGCAGCAATGCGTTGACGCTGGGCAATGTGCTGACCGGCGGTGGCCTGGTCCTGACCTATGGCGGCGCACTCACGCTGACCGGCAACGTGACGACGGGCAGCGCGCTGGCCTTCACCACGCCGGTGCTGCTCGGCAACAGCATCCTCATCAACACGGGCGGCCAGTCGCTCACCTTCGGCGGCACGCTGGACAGCGTGCCCGGCTTGAGCAATTACGGACTGACCGTCGCCAACAGCAGCCTGGCCACGTTTCAGGGCGCCGTCGGCGGAAACAATGCGCTGAGTTCCCTCAGCGTGGGCGGCCCGGCGACGCTCAATGGCGCGGCCGTCACCACCACCGGTTCGCAGTCCTATACCGGCACGCTGACGCTAGGCGCCAATACGGCGCTGGCCGCCACTACCGTCAACCTGGGAGCCGTCGTCGGCGGTGGCTATTCCCTCGGCATCGCCGGCGGCGCCAGCCTGGGCAGCGGCAGCGCGCTCAGCGGGTTGACCAGTTTTTCCGTCAGTGGTGCGACCACGTTCGGCGCCGGCAGCTCGGTCTCGACGTCGAGTGGACAGACTTACTCGGGCGCGGTGACCCTGGCCGGCAATACCACGTTGACCGATACCGGCGCAGGCGTGGGTTTCAGTTCCACCGTCGACGGCGGCTACGGCCTGACCGTCACCGGAAATGCCAGCTTCGCCGGCAACGTCGGGACGGGCACCTCGCTGGGCTCACTCAGCGTCAGCGGCAGCACCAGTCTCGGCGGCGATGTCACCACCACGGGGGCGCAGACGTACAGCGGCGCGCTGACCCTGACAAATACCGCGACCGTGGCCAGCACGGGCGGTGGCGCGATCTCGTTCGGGTCCACTATCGGCTCCAGCACCAACGGCGGCTACGGCCTGACCGTCAGCAGCGGCGGCAACATCGGCTTCGGTGGCGCCGTGGGTGGCGGGACGGCCGCGCTCGCCTCGTTGCTGGTCGAGGGCGGCGGCACCACGACGCTGACGGGCAACGTCACCACGGCGGGAAGTCAGACCTACGACAACGCCTTGTTGCTGGCGGGCAGCGTCACGGCGAGCGCCGGCAGCAGCGCGATCACGTTCGGGTCCACGGTGGATGGTCCGTACGCGCTCGTCGCCAGCACCACGGGCACGACCAGCTTCGACGGGGCCGTGGGCAGCACGGGTGCCGGGCTGGCGAGCCTGGCCGTCAACAGCGGCCCGACGGTGCTGGGCGGCAACGTCACGACGTCAGGGGCACAGTCTTACACGGGCGCGGTGACGCTGGCCGGCAATACCACCTTGACCACTGGCGCCGCCGGCTCGGTGACGTTCGGCTCCAGCGTCGACGGGGCATACGCGCTGGGTGTGAATACCGGTGGCCTGCTCACGTTCACGGGAGCTGTCGGCTCGAACACTGCGCCGACGGCGCTGACGACCACCAGCGGCACGTTGAGCGTGCTGGGCAGCATGGCGGTTGGCCTGGGCGGTCTTTCGATGACCACCACGGCTGGCGACATCACCGTCGCCGGGCCCGTCACGGTAATGGGGAACAGCAGCTTTACCGCCGGCACCAACAGCACCGTCTCCAGCGATTACGCGATCAACCTCACCAACACCGGCAACGTGTTCTCCAAGCCGGTGTCGCTGCAAGGCAACGGCGTGGTCGTCGACACCTCGAGCCCCTTGGCGCTTGGCGCGCTCAACACCGGCGCGCTCACCGTCAGCGCGTCCGGCAACCTGGACCTCGGCAGTGGTTCGGTGGCCGGTGCGCTGCAGGCCAGCAGCAATGGCGGCAACATCACCCAGGCTGGTGCGTTGACCGTCGGCGGCACGACTTCGCTCAATGCTGGGGCCGGATCCGTCACGCTCGGCAGCAGCAACAACTTTGGGAGTGCGGTCTCGGCGACCGGCACCGGTATCACTCTGGTCGGCAGCAACAGCAGCACCTTGCAGCTGGGCACGATCACCGACAACGGGAACGGCAACGTCGACCTCAGCGCCGGTACGCTGCAACTGACGGCGATCAACACCGGCACCGGCGGACTCACGCTTGCCGCCACCAACGGCAGCCTGACGACCAACGGCGCACTCAGTGGCGGCGCCGTCTCGTTGAGCGGTAGCAGCGGCGTCGTACTCAACGACAACGTCACCGCAGGCAACGGCCTCACGCTCGGCAGTTCGGGCGGCAGCATCGTGCAGACGGCCGGTGTCCTTGCGGCAGCCACGCTGACTGGCAACTCGGCGGGAAGCACGACGCTGAACGGCCTGAACGCGATCTCGAACCTGGGCAACTTCACCGCGAGCGGCTTCAGCCTGACGAATGCGCAGGCGCTGACGGTGGCCGCGGGCGCCACGGTGGACGGCGGCGCGGCCGGCACGACGTTGACGACGACAGGTGCGGGCAACGCCGTGACGATCAACGGCACGCTGGGCAACACCGGCGGCAACACCACGCTGGTCTCGACTGGCGCGATCAACGAAGGCGCGAACGGCGTGGTCAAGGCGGCCACGTTGGGCGGCAGCGCCACCGGCGATATCACGCTGGGCGGCGCGAACCAGGTCGGCACGCTGGGTAGTTTCAGCGCGCAGGACATCACCCTGGTCGATGCACAGGCATTGACCGTGAACGGTCCGCTGACGACCACGGGCGGCACCGGCAATATCAATCTGAGCACCACGGGCAGCGGCAACGTGCTGAGCGTGAACACGGCGCTGAGCGGCGGGACCATCACTTTGGGTTCGGCGGGCGCGCTGACCGTGGACAACAGCATCAGCGGCAGTGCGGTGAACCTGGGTGCCGCGGGCAACCTGGCGATCAACGCGGCGGTGAGCAGCGGCGCGGGCACGACCACGCTGACGCAGACCGGCACCGGCGCGATCACGGAGGGCGCCGGTGGCGCGATTACGGCGGGCACGCTGACGGGCAGCTCGACGGGCAGCACGGCGCTCGATGGCGCTAACGCGATCACGAATCTGGGCAACTTCACCGCGAGCGGCTTCAGCCTGACGAACGCTCAGGCGCTGACGGTGGCGGCAGGTGCCGCGGTGGACGGCGGTGCAGCGGGCACGACGCTGACGACGACGGGCGCGGGCAACGCGCTGACGATCAACGGCACGCTGGGCAACACCGGCGGCAACACCGTGCTGGTGTCGACCGGCGCGATCAGCGAAGGCGGCAGCGGCGTGGTCGAGGCGGCCACGTTGAGCGGCAACGCTGCCGGCGCGACCGCCTTGAACGGCGCTAACGCCATCACAAACCTGGGCAACTTCACTGCGAACGGTTTCAGCCTGACTAACGCGCAGGCGCTGACGGTGGCCGCGGGCGCGACGGTGGACGGCGGCGCGGCGGGCACGACGCTGACGACGACGGGCGCGGGCAGCGCCGTGACGATCAACGGCACGCTGGGTAATACCGGCGGCAACACCGCATTGGTGTCGGCCGGCGCGATCAACGAAGGCGCTGGCGGCGTGGTGAGGGCAGCCACGTTGAGTGGCAGCGCCACCGGCGATGCCACGCTGGGCGGTGCGAACCAGGTCGGGACGCTGGGCAGCTTTAGCGCCAAGGACATCACCCTTGTCGATGCGCAGGCGCTGACAGTGGCTGGCCCGCTGACGACCACGGGCGGTACCGGCAACATCAACCTGAGCACGACAGGCAGCGGCAACGTGCTGACCGTGAACACCGCGTTGAGCGGGGGTGCGATCACGCTCGCTTCGGCGGGTGCGCTGACTGTGGGTAACAGCGTCAGTGGCACCGCGGTGGATCTGGATGCTGCGGGCAACCTGGCGATCAACGCGGCGGTGAGCAGCGGTACGGGCACGACCACGCTGACGCAGACCGGCAGCGGCACCATCACGGAAGGGGCGAGCGGCACGATCACGGCGGGCACGTTGACCGGTAGTTCGACGGGCGCAACCGCCTTGAACGGCGCGAATGCCATCGCGAACCTGGGCAACTTCGCCGCGAGCGGTTTCAGCCTGACCAATGCGCAGGCGCTGACGGTGGCGGCAGGTGCCACGGTGAACGGCGGTGCGGCGGGCACGACGCTGACGACGACCGGTGCGGGCAACGCCGTGACGATCAACGGCACGCTGGGCAACACCGGTGGCAACACCGCGCTGATATCGGCTGGCGCGATCAACGAAGGCGCCGGCGGCGTGGTCAAGGCAGCCATGCTGACAGGCAGTGCGGCGGGCGCGACCGCCTTGAACGGTGCGAACGTCATCACCAGCCTGGGCAACTTCACCGCGAGCGGTTTCAGCCTGACGAATGCGCAGGCGCTGACGGTGGCGGCAGGTGCCACGGTGAACGGCGGTGCGGCGGGCACGACGCTGACGACGACCGGCGCGGGCAACGCCGTGACGATCAACGGCACGCTGGGCAACACCGGCGGCAACACCGCGCTGGTCTCGGCTGGCGCGATCAACGAAGGCGCTGGCGGCGTGGTCAAGGCAGCCACGCTGACGGGCAGTGCGGCAGGCGCGACCGCCTTGAACGGCGCGAACGCGATCACGAATCTGGGCAACTTCACCGCGAGCGGTTTCAGCCTGACGAATGCGCAGGCCCTGACGGTGGCGGCAGGCGCCACGGTGAACGGCGGTACGGCCGGCACGACGCTGACGACGACGGGCGTGGGCAACGCGCTGACGATCAACGGCACGCTGGGTAATACCGGCGGCAACACCGCACTGGTCTCGGCCGGCGCGATCAACGAAGGCGCTGGCGGCGTGGTCAAGGCAGCCACGCTGACGGGCAGTGCGGCGGGTGCGACCGTCTTGAACGGCGCGAACGCGATCACGAGCCTGGGCAACTTCAGTGCGAACGGTTTCAGCCTGACGAATGCGCAGGCGCTGACGGTGGCCGCGGGCGCCACAGTGAGTGGCGGTGCAGCGGGCACGACGCTGACGACGACGGGCGCGGGCAACGCCGTGACGATCAACGGCACGCTGGGCAACACCAGCGGCAACACCGCGCTGGTCTCGGCCGGCGCGATCAACGAGGGTGCGAACGGTGTGGTGAGGGCTGCCATGCTGACCGGCAGCGCGACCGGCGATGCCACGCTGGGCGGTGCGAACCAGGTCGGTACGCTGGGCAGCTTCAGCGCCAAGGACATCGCCCTCGTCGATGCGCAGGCGCTGACAGTGGCCGGCCCGCTGACGACCACGGGCGGCACCGGCAACATCAACCTGAGCACGACGGGCAGCGGCAACGTGCTGAGCGTGAACACGGCGCTGAGCGGCGGGATCATCACCTTGGGTTCGGCCGGCGGTCTGACGGTGGGCAACAGCATCACCGGCAGTGCGGTGAACCTGGGGGCCGGCGGCAACCTGGCGATCAACGCGGCGGTGAACAGCGGCGCAGGCACGACCACGCTGACGCAGACCGGTAGCGGCACCATCACGGAAGGGGCGAGCGGCACGATCACGGCGGGCACGTTGACCGGCAGTTCGACGGGCGCGACCGCCTTGAACGGTGCGAACGCCATTACCAACCTGGGCAACTTCAGCGCGAACGGTTTCAGCCTGACCAATGCGCAGGCGCTGACGGTCGCCGGCACGGTAGGTGGCGGCACCGGAATGGCCGCCATCCGCACCACGGCAGGCGCGCTGACGGTGGACCGCGCGGTGAGCGGCGGTGCCGTGACGCTGGGCAGCGCCGGCGGACTGGCAATCAACGCGGGCGTGAACAGCGGCAGCGGCACGACCACGCTGACATCCGGCAGCACGATCAGCGAAGGCAGCGGCGGCACGATCACCGCCGGCACGCTGGCGGGCAGTTCGGCAGGCGCGACGACGTTGAACGGTGCGAATGCGATCGCGAATCTGGGCAACTTCACCGCCAACGGTTTCAGCCTGAGCAACGCACAGGCATTGACGGTGACGGGTGCGGTGAACAGCGGCAGCGGCGTGGCGAATCTCGCCACCACGGCGGGCGCGCTGACCGTCAACGGCAGCGTCGCGGGCGGCACGGTGAACCTTGGCGGCAGCGGCGGCCTTGCGATCAACGGCGGCGTGAACAGCGGCAGCGGCACGACCACGCTCACTTCCGCGGGCGCCATCGACGAGGGCAGCAGCGGCGTGATCGCCGCCGGCACCTTGACCGGCAGTTCCGCAGCCGCGACCGCGTTGAATGGTGCGAACCAGGTCGGCACGCTGGGGACCTTCAGTGCGGGCGGCTTCAGCCTGACCAATGCGCAGGCGCTGACGGTGGCCGGCACGATCAACGGCGGCAGCGGCGCCACCAGCATCGGCACGACCGCGGGCGCATTGACGCTGTACGGCAGCGTCGTCGGCGGCTCGGTCGCGCTGGATGGGCAGGGCGGTCTCGGCATCAACGGCAGCGTGAACAGCGGCACCGGCAATACCGCGCTCAGCTCCGGCGGCACCATCGTCGAAGGCGGCAGCGGTGCCATCACGGCTGGCTCGCTTACCGGCAGCTCCAGTGGCGCGACCATGCTTGGCGGCGCCAACGTGATCGCGAACCTGGGCAACTTCACCGCGAACGGTTTCAGCCTGACCAATGCGCAGGCGCTGACCGCGACGGGTACGGTGAACGGCGGCAGCGGTGCGACCAACCTCGCCACCTCGGTGGGGGCATTGACCGTCAACGGCAGCGTCGCGGGTGGCGCGGTGGGCCTTACCGGCAGCGGCGGCCTCGCGATCAACGGCGGCGTGAACAGCGGCAGCGGCACGACCACGCTGAGTTCGGGCGGCGCGATCAACGAAGGCGGCAGCGGCGTCATCACCGCCGGCACCTTGATCGGCAATGCTTCGGGCGCCGCCGCGTTGAACGGTGCGAACCAGATCAGCAGCCTGGGCGGTTTCAGCGCGAACGGCTTCAGCCTGACCAATGCGCAGGCACTGACCGTGGCCGGCGCAGTGAACGGCGGCAATGGTGCGGCGAGCCTCGCCACCACGACGGGCGCGCTGACGATCAACGGCAATGTCGCCGGCGCCAGCGTGGCCCTCAGTGGCGGCAGCAGCCTCGCGATCAATGCGAACGTGAACAGCGGTGGCGGCACGACCACGCTGGCCTCGGGCGGCGCGATCAGCGAGGGCAGCAACGGCACCGTCACGGCTGGCGTGCTGACCGGTCATTCGGCAGGCAGCACCACGCTGGATCCCGCGAACATGGTCGCCACGCTAGGCGACTTCACGGCGAACGGTTTCACCCTGCTGAATGGCCAGGCGCTGACCGTCGCCGGCAACGTCAATGGCGGCAGCGGCATCACGCTGCAGACCACCAGCGGCGGCCTGACGATCGACGGTGCGCTGTCCGCCAGCCTGGTCACGCTGCAGTCCGCGAGTGCCATCGACGGTGGCGCGAACGGTGCGATCACGGCAGCCACGCTGACCGGCAGCGCGGGCGGTCCCACCATGCTGGGTTCGGCCACGCAGTTCATGGGCAACCACGTCGGAACGCTGGGCGGGTTCTCCTCGCCGGCCGGCTTCAGCTTCACCAATGCGCAGACGTTGACGCTGGCTTCGGTGGGCGGCAGCGCATACACGGTGAATGCCGGCACGTCGGCACTCTACCTTGGCGTGACCAATGGCGACCTGCTGCAGCAAGGCACTACCTGGCTCTACGACGGCACGGGCACCTGGTCGTCGACGGGCCGCATGGGCACGCCGGGCGCACCGATCTATGTCACCGGCGTGGGTAACCAGCTGGTGTCGGAGGTGGGCATGCCGCCGGCGTACTTCTACGCGGTGGACGCGCAGGGCAACCTGCTGCCGGTGGTCGGCGCGCCCAGCGTCAACGTGCCGACCTCGGCGCTGACCAGCCGCGCGCAGAACGGCAACCACGGCGACGCCTACATCGATCCCAGCGTGGTCAACGCGAACTACCGTTCGTTCGGCATCGTGCCGTCCGGCATTCTGCTGCCGGCCGACCAGCAGGCCTGCCAGCCCGGCCAGCCGGCCTCGGCGGACTGTCCGGACAATGACTGAGCCGCGGCGGATGCGGCGGAACCCGCGCCTGCTGCCGGCGCTGGCATGCTTCGCCCTGCTGCTGGTGGCGGGCGGCTGGAGCGCGGGGGCGGCGGCGCAGGACGCAGCGCGCCCCACCGGCGACTATGTGCTCGCGCAGCTCGATGCGGCGCGGCAGGCGTTGGCGCAGCGGGCGAAGGAGCACCCTGACCAAGCCCTGGCCGAAACCGACCAGCGACTCGGCCAGATCGGCGATGCCTTGCGCCAGCAGCTGGGCGGCGCAACAGCCCAGCCCATCGAAATCCTCGGCGACAAGGTCAAGGCGGCTGCGCTATGGGCGAATGCCGCCGCCCAGCGCACGCAGGCCTACCTGAAGGTATCGGCGGCCTGTCGTGGCAGCGATGCGAAGGCACTGGCGGTGGCGCTGGCGCTCGCGATCGAGCGGCTCGCCGCAGCCCCGGCAGCCGGCAAGCCGGCGCCGCCGGTGATCGGCGCGGTCGAGGGTGCGGATCAGCAGCCCCTGTTCGTGATCCATCCTGCCGAGCAGCCGCTGGCCTTCGCCGTACTCGGTGCGAACCTGCTGGATGCGCAGTGCGCCAACCCCCAGGTAAGCCTGACTGATGCGCAGGGCAAACCGGTCGATGCGCAACCCGTCATCACCGGCATCACGCCGCAGCGCATCGCACTCAAGCTCGCGGGCACCGCCGGCCTGAAGCCGGGCGGTTATGTGTTGCACGTGGTGCCGGAGCGCAAGGCTTTCCTGGTGGGGTGCACCAGGCAGCCCGAGGCGGTAGCGGCCGTGCAGGTGGCGGTGCCGATGCAGGTAACGGTCGATTACACGCTGGCCGCGACGTGTCGCGGGCAAGGGCAGCTCACCCTGGGGCACGGCAGCCTGCCGATCGTCACGCGCCAGGGTGGCGCGGCGTCGCAGCCGATCGATGTATCGGCCTGTGCGAATCCCGAGAGCTACACGATCAGCGCGACCGCGCATTTCGGCGACGAGCAGGCCACGGTCGGCCCGGTTACGCAGCCGGCCGATGCGGGCATCACGGCGGGCCTGCCAGGTGGCTTGTCGTTGAGCTGGAATCCGGCCATCCACACCTTGTTCGCGCGTGCCGGGGCGAACATGTGCCTGGGCAGCAACTGAGGACGGCAACAGCACGCACCTGCCTGTTTCCGCGCCGGTGGCGCCGGCGCGGGTAGTCGTTTCGGAGGAGGGCCGGCGGAAGCGGGTTTATTCTTCGCCGCTGTTGCCGGAGATGACCTGGAATTCCGACAGGCCGCCCGGTGCCAGTTCCTTCATCAAGTCGATGAAATCCATGCCGACCAGGCGCTGGGCGCGGCGCAGCAGATGCGGGATCGGGCTGGAGGGTTCGCGCCGCGCGTAGTACTCGCAGATGTCGTCCAGCCGGCGGATGACGTCCTGCGGCGTTTCGATGCGTCCGCTGGCTGCGTTGGCAGGCGCGGCGCCGGGCACAGCGCCTTCTTCGCCGGCCGGGGCGTCCGCTTCGGCCACCGGCATGCGCTTGGCCATCTCGCTGTCGAGGAATTTCTTGAGTTCGTAGATCTCGCCGAGCAGCGGCTTGAGATCCGGTCCCGCGGTGCCGATGCGGTCGGTGAAGATCGCATCGATGGCCCGGGCATGCTCCATGGCCGCCGTGGTCGCCTGAGCGGCGGCGATCAGCTGTTCCTCGGGGCAGTCCAGGCAGCAGGCTTCGATGTCGGTCATGCTCGGCAAGGCGGCATCGCCTTCCGTCGCGGTGATTTTCAGCGTGCCGTTGGCGATGCGCAGGTCGCGCAGCGAAAACCGGCCCAGGCGCGGAGATTGCACAAACGGCGTGCCGCGGAAGTAACCGAGCACGCCCTGCATGTCGACCAGCGGCATCACCGCATTGACGCGGGCGGTGGGGTCGTTGTCGTCCTCGGCATCGAGCTGCGGATGCACGGTATCCCACTGGTTTTCCAGCAGGCCGCGGATCAGCGCCAGGCCGTCCGACCAGCCGGCGAGGCTGTGCATGCGTGTCCAGGCGCCGGTCAGGTGCAGGCCTACGCGCAGATCCTTGGTGCGGCCAAGCAGGCTTTCGCCCAGCGACGAAACCTTGTCCCAGTCGGGTTCTTCGGCGGTTTTCACGCTGTCGCCGATCGAGCGTTCGGCCTTCGGCGTGGCTGTGCGTTCCAGGGTCTGGAAGTCCGGGTCGTATTCCAGGTCGGGGCCGCTAGGGGCCTCGTCGGCAAGCGGAGCCAGCAACGATTCAAGATCGTGATGCGCCATCGGATTTTCCCCCTGAGCCCAAGCTCCGGATGGTACATCAGGCGGGCTGTGCGCGGCCGTTGCAGAGAGCGCAAAAAGACGAAGGGCCCGGCATGGCCGGGCCCTTCGTCTTCGATTCGGTGGTGGGCGGTACAAGGATCGAACTTGTTACAACTGCCGTGTGAAGGCAGTTTTACGTGTGCATTGTTGTGCGTCGTAGTTTTTAAATAGCTGATTTCATTGCTTATATTGTGCAACGTTGTGCGTGGAAGTGTGCTATAGTTTTTCCACGTGGTTTTCACGTCGGAGAAAAATCATGCGCAAGGGGATCGGTGTAGCGGCGTCAGAGGGTGATCCGACCCTGGCGCAAGTGCGCGCGTGGATTCAGTCCAAGAGCGGCCGTGCGAAGTTGCCGCAGCGCAACGACCCCTTTTGGGGGGCGCCCGTTGATCGCGGTTTGTTCGTCGGCTATCGCCGCATGGCGCATGGCGGCAACTGGATTGCCCGCTGGCGCGACGAGGACGGCAAGCAGAACTATCACCGGCTAGGCGCAGTGGATGAAGACGACAAGGAGGCCTATGCGAATGCGCAGAAAGCAGCGCGGCAATGGCTCAAGCGGATGCGCGCCGGCGTTCGGAGCGTCGAGGTTGCCACCGTGGCCGACGCATGCCGCGAATACGTGCAAGACCGGCGCCGCGAGAAAGGGGAGGCTACGGCGACCGATGCAGAACAGCGATTCGCGCGCACGATCTACGACAGCGACTTGGGCAAGATCTCACTGGATCGCCTCACCACGAAGCGCATCACCGAATGGCGCGACGCGCTGTCCGATCCAGACGACGCCGGCAAGGTGCTCGGACGCGCGAGCGTTAATCGCACGCTGACCGCGTTGAAGGCTGCACTCAATCTCGCGGTACGCAATCGCAACGTGACACCGGAACGCGAGATCGAGTGGCGCATGGTGAAGCCGCTGAACAACGCGAGCGACCGGCGCGAGCTGTTCCTGGATCTGACGCAGCGCCGCGCGCTGCTGGCTGCGGCGGAGGGATCCATCCGGCACCTGATCGAGGCGGCCATGCTCACCGGCGCGCGCCCTGGCGAGCTGGGCCGCGCGCGCTGCCGCCAGTTCGACCCGCGCACCGGAACGATGGTGTTCGACGGCAAGACGGGCAAGCGTAGCGTTCGCCTGACGCCGGCCGCGGCGGCACTGTTCAAGGCGCAGCGGAAGGGCAAGCTACCCGACGCGTGGCTGTTCGATAACGACGGTGCAGCGTGGGACAAACACGTCTGGAACGAGCATGTGCAGAGGGCCGCTGAGCGCGCTGAGCTGCCGCCGGGAGTGTGCCTCTACACGCTGCGCCACAGCTTCATCACCGAGGCCATCACCGGCGGCCTGTCGCCGCTTGAGGTGGCGCGCATGGTGGGCACCAGCCTCGCCATGATCGACAAGCACTACGGGCACCTGGCGACGGATACCGCCGTCGAGCGGCTGGCCCGTGTAGCGCTGATTTAACCGCCGCCCGGTGCGCGAACACCGGGCGACTTCCACAGCAACACCTGACAGAGAGGTGACACCATGGCAATCGAAAGTGTAGCAACCGCCCAGCCCAACGACTCCAACGACTCCAACGGCGCCGGCTTCGCGTTCATCCCGCGCATCAATCAGCACCTGTTCCGCGTGCCGAAGGACGCTCCGCAGGATGCGCTGCTAGGGCACCTGAGCTGCATGCTGGCCGGCATGCGGAAGATCACGAACGATTGCGATGGTGGGCTGGAGGACGAATACGTGTGGATCTTGAATGCGCTTGCCGAGCAGGCAGAGGCCATCGTGGATTCGCTGGAGTTGCGCAGCACGCCGCCGCGCCGCAATGGCCTGGGCAGCATCCTTGCTGACGCTGCCACGCTCCCCGACGCCGACATGGCCGTGCTGGTCTCCCTGCTGCGCGGCATGCGCAACGGCATGGACATGGACCCCGACTCGCTGCGCAGCGCGAGCGACGCAGACGTGCGCAGGTTGGCAGACAGGGATGCGCCATGGGCCGTTGCGGCGCAATGAATGAGGCGAAGGCAAAAGGTGGAACGGGCTCCCGAGCGGCGCCCGACGTGAGCGAGGCCATGAGTCATGGCTAAGCTACCAGCGTTCGATCATTGGCTATCCGAGGCGATCTTGCATGCGCCGAGCGATCCCGAGGCCGCCGCGTGGGTGCTAAAGGAGGTCGCCGGATATCTGCGGCGCATGTTCGAATGCACGAAAGGCGATCCTGTAGAACTGCCATCGGATGCCGCTCGATATCTGGCGGACGCATTCGAGAAGGCCTCTCGCGTTCCCGCCAAAGCGCGGCCGGCTGAGCTTGCCCGCGCGTTGAACCTTACCGCGCCAGGGCGGCGCCCGAAGGCGCCGTCTTTCACCCTGGCATTGGCTGTTTTGGAGTGCGGAGGCGGCGTGAACGCAGCGATAGGCGCCGTGGCGGAAAGGTTCAATGTGGACGTTTCGACCGTGCGCCGCGCATGGCGTGAATGGCGAAGCGCATTCTAGGCAAAAGGTGACGACCTTTTGCCATTATTTGCATCTCGTCTGTTCGATTTAATGGGTGTCACCTACACGCAGGTGCACATCCATGCATGCAATGCAGTCCGCCCCCACTGCCCAGGCGAAGCAAGACAAAGGCAGTCCCATCATTCTCCGCGACGGAGAAGTCCACTTCACCCCATTGGTTCACCAGGTTGACGCCGCCGCGCGTCGCCTTGGTGTGAGCCGGCGCACGTTCTACGCCCTGGTCAAGGAAGGTCGCCTGCACACCTTCCGCATCGGTGGTCGCGTCGTCGTCGCCGAAACTGAGCTGCAGCGCGTCGTGGCCGAGGCGATGAGGAAGGCCGCATGAGCGCCGCCCCTATCGATCCGTCTACCTGCCTTACCACGAAGCAGGTCGCAGCCTGGCTGCATCGCTCTGAATACACGATGCGGCGCTGGCGTAGTCGAAAAATCGGGCCGCCGCACTTCGCAATCCATGGTCGCGTGCTCTATGGCATGGCGCAGCTTCGAGAATGGTTTGCGGAGCAGCAGGCAAGCCGCCAGGGAGAAGCTGCATGATGCCGACCGAGGACCACTTCAAGGCCTTCCTGCGGGACGCCACGCCGGCCGAGCTAGAGCAGTTCACCGATGCGATGGCAATGGCGCTTACGGTAGTAGCCACCGCAGGCCTTCCGCAGGAATTCAGGGCGGACCTTGCCGCGTCGGTGCGCGTGTGCCTGGAGGAAGAGATCGCCGCGTGGCGTGGCGCGCAGGAGGCTGCCGCATGAGTACCCTGCGAACCATCCGCCTGTACGGCAAGCTGGGCGCGCGCTTCGGTCGCGTGCACCGCTTCCACCTGGAGTCGAACTCCGTGGCCGAGGCCATCCGGGCGCTGGACAGCCAGCTGACCGGGTTCAAGGCCTTCCTGGTCAACGCCGGGCAGTACGGCATGGTGTTCGCCGTGTTCGCTGGCAAGCGCAATCTGGCGCAGGAGCAGCTATGCGATCCGGTGGGCAGCGAGGATATCCGCATCGCGCCCGTGGTCGAGGGCCGCAAGAACGGCGGTGTGCTGCAGACAGTGCTGGGCATCGTGCTGATCATCGTCGGCTCGTACACCTCATGGGCCGGTGGCTCAGCGCTTGTTGCTGCGGGCATTTCCATGGTCGCAGGCGGCATCGTGCAGATGCTCTCGCCGCAGCCGAGCAACAAGGCCAGCAACAACTCGAACGAACCGAGCTATGTGTTCAATGGCGCGGTCAACACCGAGGCTCAGGGCCATCCGGTGCCGCTGCTGTACGGCCGCATGATCGTCGGCTCTGCCGTGATCTCCGCAGGCATCGAGGCATCCGATTACGCGCCGTCCACCACGGGGGTGCTGCCCGGATCGCCGAACTGGAAGCCGACAAACCCCTACGAGGTGGCGCCGTGATGGATGAAAAATTGCCGAACCGCACCGAGGCGCTTGCGCTGCTGGTGAGCATGACGCCCGAAGAATCACAGCAGTGGGTGCGCCGCACGGCAGAGCTGGCGGAGCAATTCAACGCGCTGGACAAGGGCATGCGCTACGCCCTGGCGGAGATCGCGCAGGCGCGCGCAAAGGCAGGTGGCGCATGAACACTGTCGAGATCGTGGAATGCGCCGACGATGCCGCGCTGTGCCGTGCGTTGGAGGCTGGGAACGGCTGGGTTATCGCCCTGGGCCGCCAAGCCGATGGCACGCTTGAGGATGCGTTGATCGTCCGCAATCGCGAGTCGGGCTTCCTGGCGGCGGTTCCGGTCGCGGAGGTGGATCGGATCGCTGGCGGCTTGCCGTTTCAGGTCGCTGGCGCGATGCGTGATGCGGCAGCACGCATCCGCACGGAGGGCGCCGAATGACGAACCCCGAAAACGCGAACGCCTCGCTGGCGGGCGAGGCGAACGCAGAAAGCGCAGACATGGGCGGACTGCACGATGAGCGTAGCACGGCCAAAAGCCCCCTGCGTGAAGTCGACGCCGCCACAATGGGCGCTGAGTACATCGAACACGGCTGGTCGCTGTGCAATATCCACCCGGACAGCAAGGGTCCCCGGGGATCCGCCGCGACGGGCTGGAACACCCGGGCGAAGGCCATCCGCGACCCGCACGCGTTGCACGCCGGCTGGAGCGTCGGCCTGCTGCACGCCTGGTCGGGCACCTGCGCCATCGACATCGACAAGTACGCCGAGGCGCACGCGTGGCTGGCAGAGCGCGGCGTAGATCTCGACCGATTGATGGCCGCCGACGATGCTGTGCAGATTTCCAGCGGGCGCCTTGGCCGCGGAAAGCTCCTGTACCGCGTGCCCGTTAGCGTCGATCCGCTGTCGCTGTCGACGCACCAGATCAGTGACCCGACCGCCGCTCCCGAGGATCGCAAGTCTTCCATGTGGCTGGAGCTGCGCTGCGCTACTGATACCGGCCTCACCGTGCAGGACGTGCTGCCGCCATCGATCCATCCGATTACCGGCCAGCCGTACGCATGGGCCGGCCTGGGCGACTGGCGCGCTCTGCCGGAGCTGCCTGCGGAGCTTCTGGTGGTGTGGCGTGGCCTGTGTGACGAAACCCCTGGACAGCGCAAAGCGCGCGGCGCGACCGGTCCTGGCACCAGCGCGGAGTTCATGGACGCTGTGCGACGCGTGCAGCTGGCCGGCCTCAAGCCGTTTCGCTGCGGTGACAGCGTGCGCTCGCACTGCCCGGTGCACGGCGGCGAATCCGGCACAACCTTCAAGATTGACGAGGCGGCCAATGGTGCGGCGCTGTTCCACTGCCACGCCGGGTGCTCGCAGGCGGCCGTCTTGGCCGCCCTGCAGCCGCGTGATCGATCCATCCCAACCATGACGAAATCCGACCAGCTCAAGGCCGCGATGGACGCGCGCCGGGCGCAGGCGGCCAACGACGACAAGCTGATTCTCCCGGCATTCCCCGCCGAGCTGCTGGACCTTCCCTATGGCTTGGGCAAGCTGCAGCGGTGGATTTTGGGCACGATGCCATACCCAAGCGCGGCGGTGGCGGGCTTCACCGCCTGGGCAGTCCTGGCGCACTTCGCGATGTCCGCGATCAAGATCGACAGCTACGACGGCCTTGGCGTGAACGAGCAGTTCCTGCTGCTCGCGCCTACCGGCTTCGGCAAGGAATCAGTGCGCAAACCGTTCGACAAGCTCACCAGCGCGTTGCAGGCGGCGCCGCGGCCAGCTGGTACTGGCAATCTCTGGCCTGGCGCGTTGCCCACCATCCAGCACAGCGCGCCAGCCTCGCAGCAGGGCCTGCACAAGCTGCTCGAAACCAATCGGGCGCAGTCGTTCCTGGCCGACGAGTTTGCCGAGTGGCTGGGCCACGCTGCCAGCGACAGCCACAAGCAGCAGGCGCTCGGGCACATCATGCAGGCCTACAGCAAGGCCTTCAGCATCCTCGCCGCGCCAGCTGCAGTGACGAACGAGTACAAGCCGGTCAGCAACCCCCGCGTGCTGGTGTTCGCCACGTCAACCGCTGAGCGCATCCTTGAGACAATCACCGCCAGCCAGGCCGACAGTGGCGCACTCAACCGCTTCGTCATCCTTGCGGCCGAGCAGGAGCGGTTGCCCAAGAATCGCCGCATCCGCCCGTCGTTGTTCGACCCGCCGGACGAACTTGTCGATCTCGTGGCATGGATCGTGTCGCTCGATCCATGCACCATCGTGACGCTCGATGACGACGCGTGGGAGCTTTACGAGCAGCACGACGAGGCGGTGCTCGATCCGCTCAAGTTTCGCGACTACCGGCTGGCTGGGCGGCTCAATGAGCAGGCGTTCAAGCTCGGCGCCCTGATCGCTCTGTCTGATAGGCGCAAGGTCATCGGCGTGCGCGACCTGGCGATCGCCTACGCCGCGCGCGAGGGCATCTACCACCGCGCCGCGAGCCTGATCGGCTACGACGGTGCGCTGTCGGGCATGCATGCCACGGGACAGGCGCTGGAACAGCTCCGGTCGCACTTCGAGGAAAAGCCGTTCCTGTACCTCTCGAACCTGCCGAAGGTGTCGCGCAAGTTCAAGGCGCTGCATATCCGGGAGCGGGATGCGGTGATTCACGCATTGCTTACCGAGGGCATCGCGAAGAGGGACGGCGGTCGCCTGGTGTCTTGCATCTGCAAGGCGGCGGCCTGAATCGGGCGCCTCTCGGACATTTTCGGACAGCATGCGTCCGAGAGGCGAAGTGACCAAAAACAAGGCTTTTTCAAATAGAAAAGAGAGAGATTCGGACATTAGGACACATACACACACCCGTAGGTAATTGGATGGAGGTGTGTGTGTCGTCCGAGCGTCCGAATCGTCCGAATCGTCCGAGTGTTTGGGCGCGGATATGGTGGGCGGCCGGGCATTGTTCGCCGCGACTCTTAAAGCATTGTTTTTCAAGTGTTTTTGCGCATCGCATGGGCATTTTGGTCAAAAAATCGCCTCGGCAATGCCCCGCAAACCGCGCCACTAAGCCATTTGGTGGTGCTTGGCATTCGATTGCGATAGGCGGCATTCGAAGTGCGGTCACGATGGCGCCAGCAAGCCCTTGTCTGCCTCACTCAGGCAGTTGAAGTCGTCGCGAATCGCTGTGCTTGTGGGGATCACGATGCGCACGTGAAAACTGGCGCGTAAAACCGCACCTGCAACCGACACAGAACGCCACAAGACGCCACGGCTTGCCGTCTGGTGCGGGACGCCAGTTTCAGCAGACTTTGAGGCGACTACTTTTTGCGCCACGGCGCCCCGCTCAGGAACCACGATGGCAACCCAACGAACCGCACCCACCTTCATCGCCGGCCGCGCGGTGAACCTCATGGAGCTACCGGCGCACCTGGCCGATCACCCGTCCGCACAGATCGCGAACAGCACCCTGCGGCAGCTGGGCGACTTCGTGCAGCACCACACCGACGTGATGCAGGATCCGCTGCTGTCCGAGCGCGGCAAGGCCGCGAAGCTCAACCCGTTGAAGGTCGGCATGGCGCGCGTCATCGCCGCAGCTGCCGCCGTCAACCAGGACGCCGCCAAGCAGACCGACAAGCGCGAGGCGGCGATGTTGGCTGTGCCGGCCATCGCACCCAGCGACGCTGCCAGCGCGGCCGTGGACGTGGAGGTGCGCCAGTGGTGGCGCAGTCTGGACAGCAAGCAGCGCGCCGACATGCTGCAGAAGTTCCAGGACGGCCCGGAGCACCAGCGCATCGAGGCCGCGCTGCTGCGTTCGCCGGTCGCGCTGGCCGATCCCGAGCTACTGGCGATCCGCGACAGCTGGAACCGGCAGGCGCGCATCGACAACGCTGGCGAGACGACCGCCATCGCGCGCGACCGCTACGCGCAGGACTACGCCGGCGACGCAATCAAGCAGGCTGCCGCGATCTTCCAGGCGTCCACGGCCATGCCTCACGGCGACCTGCTGCGCGCCGTGGTCACCGGCGACAACCCCATGGCTAACGGCGCCGCGGTGTTCGGCTTCTCGCAGGACGCCATCGACCGCGCCAAGGTGCTGGCCGACGGCAACGAGTCCGTCGATGGCTGAGCGCGCCACGCCTCGCTTCCTGGTCGCCTACTTCGGCGGCCGGGACGCCATCAACGGGCACGCGCTCGAGGTGCTGATCGGTGACGTGCTCAAGCGTCCCGCTCCTCGCTCGGGCGCCGGGTACTCCATCCGGCCGGGTGCGCTGCAGCGCCTGGCCGACTTCGGCAGCAGCAAGCTAACCGCCTGGGCGGACGACTTGAAGCGCGAGCAGCAACACGAGCAGGCCGCACATGCCAATCAATGACATTGCCACCCTTGGCATCCAGGTCACGACCGATGGCGTCAGCACCGCGAAGCGGAGCCTGGACGACCTGGCCGCCAGCGGCGACCGGGCGGCGGCATCCACCGCGAACCTCAACAAGTCGTTCTCGCAGGGCACCGGAACCAGTGCGCGCCAGGCGTCGGCGAACTACCGCGAGCAGCAGGATGCGCTCGCCAAGCTCGCCGGCCAGATCGACCCGACCATCGCCGCGCTGGGGCGCCTTGATGCGCAGCAGGCGAAGCTGGCCGCCTTCAAGAAGGCCGGCATGCTCGGCGCGGACGACTTCAACGCGCTGAACGATGCCATTGAGCTGAACCGCGTCAAGTTCACCGCGGCCGGCAATGCGCTGCACCAGTTCTCGCTGAACAACTCGTTTGCGCGCCGCGAGCTGGGGCGCCTCGCCGCCGACCTGGCGAACGGCAACTGGGGCCGCTTCGAGCAGACCAGCCTGACGCTGGCGAATGCGAGCGGCCTGCTGGGCATGGCGTTCAGTGCCACCGGCGCGATGGTCCTGGGTGCCGTGGCGGCGATGGGTCTGTTCGCCATCGGCGCGGAGCGCGGCTGGGCCGAGAGCGAAAAGCTGCGCGTCTCGCTGATCGCCACGGGCGGCGCGGCCGGCACGTCCGCCACGGCGCTGAACAGCATGGCGGATGACGTAGGCCGCGCCACGGGCCACTGGGGCGACGCGCGCAAGGCGCTGGACGACATGGCCGCCTCGGGCAAGTTCGCCGGTGCCGGCCTGAGTGGCCTCGCCACCGCGGCCGTCGATGCGTCCACGGTCACCGGTCTGAGCATCGACAAGATCATTGCGCAGTTCGAGAAGCTGCAAGACCAGCCGGCGAAGGCTGTCGCTGCGCTCAACGACCAGTATCACTTCCTGACCGCCGCCGAGTACGCGGAGATCGCCGCGCTGGAGGAGCAGGGTCGCACGCGCGACGCTGCCCGGGTGGCTGAGACGGCTTACACCGAGGCGATGAAGCAGCGTGCCCAGGAGGTGGCCGACAACGCCGGCTGGCTGCTGCGCTCGGCTCACGCGGTGCGCGATGGATGGAACGAGGCCTGGGCGTCGCTCAAGGGCGCGGGCGCCCCGCTCGGCCTGCAGGACAAGATCAACATCGCGCAGGAGAAGATCGACCAGCTGCAGGGCGGCCGCATCCTGCCGAACGGAACGTGGCAGGCAGGTGCCGGCAGCGACGATCCGCGGGTGAAAGCCCTGCAGGCGGAGATCGACAACCTGCGCCACCAGCAGGTCGTCGCGGCGTTCGCCGACAACGCGCAGCAGTTGAAGGATCGCGCGAACGCCGATTCCATCGCCGCCCAGCAGCGGCTCGGCAAGTTCAAGACGCCCAAGCAGGCGCTGGACGACTCGCTGGCGCAGGCCAATGCGGACAAGCTGGCCGCGCTCTACGGCGTGGTGGATCCGACGCAGCGCGCCAGGATCGAGGCCGAATACCAGGAGCAGGTGACGCGCGCCAAGCAGGCCTACGACTCGGCGGTGAAGAAGCGCGGCCCGCACGGCGCCGACCCGTTCGCCAGCCTCAACAGCCAGCGCGACAAGGCATACAACCAGTATGCCGACGCAGCATCGGTTGATTCGGGCGCGTCGTCCACGGCGCAGGCGAAGCTGTACGAGCAGGAAGTGCAGCAGTTGCAGGCCATCGCAAAGGCTGGCGCAGAAGCCATTGAAAAGGGCGGCGACCTGGCGCGAGTTCAGGCCGAGGTGGCTGATGCTACGAGCAAGGTCACGGCTACCTTCGCGCTGGAATCGCAACAGCTGTCAGCCAAAAACGCCGCCGCGCTCAAGGCCTACCAGGACGCCATCGACGACCAGATTGCGGCGAAGCAGCGACAGCTCGACCTGCAGGTTGCGTCGGTCGGCATGGGCACCAAGGAAGCCCAGCAGATGCAGGCCATCGACGCCATCTACGCGAAGGTGAGCAGCACCATCGAACAGCTCAACCGCCAGCGCGCGCAGAAAAGCGCGGATACGCAGCTGATCGATGGGCAGATCGCTGCGCAGAAGGCATCACTCCCCATCCTCGTGAAGCAGCAGCAGGACGCCTACTCGGCCATGAGTGCGGCGCAGGCCAGCTGGGAAAACGGCGCCATCAAAGGCATGCAGGATTTTGTGGATGAAGGCCAGAACGTCGCGGGCCTCACGGCCAGCTTCTTCACGACCGCCTTCAACGACATGGGTACTGCGCTGGCAAATTTCGCCACAACGGGCTCGATCAACTTCCGCTCCCTTGCTACATCGATCCTCACCGACCTTGCCCGCATGGAGACGTGCATCCTGGAGTCGCAGGCGTTGCAGGCGATCCTTGGTGCGTTCACAGGCGGCGTCAGCTATGGCGGAGGAAGTGGTGGCGCGACCGGCACAGGTGCATTCAGCGGCTTCGGCGCCATCGCAACGCAAACCGTTTCCTACAATGCCAACGGCGGCGTGTTCATGAACTCGCCCAGCCTGTCTGCCTACTCCGGCAGCGTGGTGAACAGCCCCACGCCGTTCATGTTCGCCGCTGGCGCCGGGATCATGGGCGAGGCTGGCCCCGAGGCCATCCTGCCGCTGCGCCGCGGCCCGGACGGCAAGCTGGGCGTCGCCTCCGGCGGCAGTGGTGGCGCGGCCGTGACGATCAACGTCAACGTGGACAACAGCGGCGCAGCGACGCAGCAAACCACGAGTACCAGCAACGCATACGCCCACCAGTTCGCCCAGGCGATCAACGCCAAGGTGCGCGAAGGCATTGCCAACGAGCAGCGCCCTGGCGGCTTGCTGTGGAGGATGGCGCACGCATGAGCCGCCCCTGTTCCATCTGTGAGCACCCCGACCGCGCCCAGGTCGAAATCGGCCTGGCGAACGGCATCGCGTTGCGCGTGCTCGCCGGCAAGTACGGCCTGGACCAGACGCAGCTCTGCCGGCACCGGCACCGCCACATGGACGCCGACCTTATCGCCAGGCTGAAAACGCGCGGGCACCGCTCCGACGAAGAGCTGGCGAAGATCCGCGAGCACGAGTCCAAGAGCCTGCTCGATCACCTGGTGTGGCAGCGTGGCCGCCTGTATCGCAACGCCGACAAGGCGCTGGAGATCGGGGACTTCGCCGGCGAGCGCGCGGCGATCGACTCCGCCGGCAAGGCGTCCGAGCGCATCGGCAAGCTGCTTGGTGAGCTTGGCTCGGCCATCACGATCAACCACAACACCCAGATCAACCTGGTGCAGTCTCCGCAGTGGCATGCCATCCGCACAGCTCTGGTGCGCGAGCTGCGGCCGCTTGGCCCTGAGGCCATCGCTGCCGGCGTGTGCGCCATCGAGGCGGCCGAGGCCAGCATCACGCCGCCGGCTGAGCGCGTGCCGCTGCTGATCGAGGCTGCGCCATGAGTTCGGCCGCCGCTGACTTCGCACGCGCCGCCGACCCGGTGCAGGTGTTCCGCGAAGGTGCGCGCGACGCGAACGGCCAGCCTATCGAGCCGGCGCCGTGGCAGGTGGAGGTCATGCGCTCCGAGGCGCGCCGACACCTGATCCTGTGCAGCCGGCAGGCGGGCAAGTCGACCACCATCGGCGCCAAGGCTGCGCACGGGCTTGTCTACCGGCCCGGTCTGTACCTGGTCATCGCGCCGACGCTGCGCCAGTCGCGGCTGCTGTTCAAGAAGGCCAGCGCGGTCTATCGCAACCTGGCCGACGTGCCGCGCATCGTGAAGGACAACGAGACGGAGCTGGAGCTGGAGAACGGCTCGCAGCTGGTCGCGCTGCCCGGCGACAACGATGCCAATATCCGCGGCTTCTCCGCTCCGCGTGCCGTGTACGTGGACGAGGCTGCGCGCGTGGTGGATTCGGTCTATGCCGCGCTGCGCCCGATGCTCGCGGCGTCGCCGGACGGGCAGATGATCGCGCTCACGACACCCTACGGCCGGCGCGGCTGGTTCTACGAAGCCTACGAGTTCGGCAAGGGCTGGGAGCGCACGAAGATCACCGCGCGCGACGTGCCGCACATCAGCGAGGAGTACCTGGCCGAGGAGCGGGATGGCATGTCGGAGTGGCAGTTCCGCGCCGAGTTCCTGTGCGAGTTCACAGACACGTCGGAATCCTTCTTTTCCAGCGAGCTGATCGACGCCATGATCGACAACACCATCGAGGTTTGGGAATGAATGCCCTTGCCGCGGCGCTGCCGGCGCAAGACCCCCGCTTTCACTACGGATCGACCGTTGCTGTTGGCGTTGACCTGGGCCAGTCGCAAGACCCGACCAGCATCGCCGTGATCGAGAAGATCGCCCCCACGATCCCGGCGAACACATACCCGCCGCACGTCGAGGCGTTGCGCTTCGCCTTGCGCGGCATTCGACCGAAATACCGGCTGCACCTACTCCAGCAGGCGCCGCTGGGCGAAAGCTATCCTCTACAGGCGCAGCGCTTGAAGCGCATCCTGGCGCGTGCGCAGATCGCCGCGCATGACCCGCTGGTGTGGGTCGATTACACCGGCGTGGGGCGCGCGGTGTTCGATATCTTCAAGCAGGAGCGCGTCCCGAACCTGCGGCCGGTCACGATTACGTTCAACGGACAGGAAGGCCCGAACGGGCATGGCGGCCACAGTGTGCCGAAGATCAACCTGGTAAGCCGCCTGCATGCGCTGATGCAGACCGGGTGCCTGCACATGCCCGACACGCTGCCGCTGGCAAAGACACTCCGGCGCGAACTGCAGGACTTCCGCGTGGGTTACACCGCTGTCGGCAACGCCACTTTCGGCGCGCGCGAGGGTGCGCACGACGACTTGATCCTGGCGGTGGCGCTGGCGGTGTACGGGCTGGACAGCGGGCGCGAGATCATCGTGGAGCCGCTGCGGGTGTAGGGGTGTCATCTCATGCCGCAGATTGCGAATGCAACGGGGTACAGGGTCCGCAGCTGATCGATCGATAGATATTCGCCCCTCGCATCGTAGAGCTGGCAGAACAGCAGCCCACCAACCCGCAACAGCGCGGCACGCTCGTCACCGAGTGCTCTGCGCTGGATCTTGCTCGTCTGTGCTGCGATCCAGTCGCCATAGGTCTGCTGCGCTGGCACCTGTCCGGTCATGCTTGCGCGCGTCCCTAGCGGCATCTCCGGTAGGTCTATGCCCCACGCGCGCCAGCTTTTCAGCACAGGGAGAGCGATGCAGCGACAGCGCGCATGGATGCCGCCAGGGCCGCCAAGCCACGGAACCTCATGATTGATTGGCGCGTGATCAGCGGTCTTGGAATAGATCAGGCCATCCCTGATCCTGCACTGAGGGCATGACGCGGCATCGAGTGTACCAAGCCATTGCACGGCGACGATGATGTCGTCATTGCGGTAGGTGTCAAGGTCGCCGCCTCTCATGGCCACATCCATCCGTCGATCGGCCCAGGTCGAGGCATCCTATGCGCGCGACGCCTACACCGTCCATCCAGCCACCCGAAAAATCTTTTCCATGTCTTTTTTCACGCGCACGAAAAAGGCCACCTGTTGAGGTGGCCTAAATCGTTGAATCTATTGGTGGGCGGTACAAGGATCGAACTTGTGACACCTGCCGTGTGAAGGCAGTGCTCTACCGCTGAGCTAACCGCCCGCCGAGAGCGCGCAAATATACGGGTTGGGGCCGGCGAGGTCAACCATTACGGGGTCATCGCGTAAAATGCCAGACCTCTCCTGCCGACCGGATCAGCGCCATGCCCCACGACCTTTCCCATGCCCTGCAGGCGTTGCAGCAGTTCCAGCTGACGCCTTGGAAGGCGATCGGCCTGCTGGGTTCGGTGATGTTCACCAGCCGCTGGTTTGTGCAGCTTTACTACACGCGCAAACTGAAGCGGGTGGTGATGCCGCTGTCGTTCTGGTGGCTGTCGGTGCTGGGCAGCGCGTTGCTGCTGGCGTACTTCACCATCGGCAAGAACGACTCGGTAGGCATCATCTCGAACTTCTTCCCGGCGTTCGTTTCGGTCTACAACCTCTGGGTGCATCTGCGGCACCACAAGAACAACGTCACCGGCGACGAGATCGCCTGATCCGCTGCTGCGGGAGCGTGCCGGACACGCCCCGCATTTGCCCTCACTCCGGATCGTAGTCGAGGTTGGAGGCCAGCCAGCGTTCGGCCTCCCCACGGGTCCAGCCCTTGCGGGCGGCGTAGTCCTCCACCTGTTCGCGGCTGAGCCGGCCGACCACGAAATACTGGCTGTCCGGGTGCGAGAAGTACCAGCCGGACACCGCAGCGGCCGGATACATCGAGAAGCCTTCGGTGAGTTCGATGCCGGCGTGCTTCGGGGCGTCGAGCAGGCGGAACAGCGTGGTCTTCTCGGTGTGGTCGGGGCAGGCGGGGTAGCCGGGGGCAGGGCGGATGCCGCGGTACTTCTCCGCGATCAGCGCTTCGTTGTCGAGTTGCTCGTCGGGGACATAGCCCCAGAATTCGCGGCGCACGCGCTCGTGCATGCGTTCGGCGAATGCCTCGGCGAGGCGGTCGGCCAGCGCCTTGAGGGTGATCGAGGAATAGTCGTCGTATTCGGCGCGGAAGCGCTCCAGGTGCGGCTCGATGCCCAGGCCGGCGGTGACGGCGAAACCGCCGATCCAGTCGGGCTTGCCGTATTCCTTCGGCGCGACGAAGTCGGCGAGGCAGAAGTCGGGGCGCTCGACCGGTTTGTCGACCTGCTGACGCAGGTGGTGCAGCACGATTTTCCCCTCTCCCGTCGGGAGAGGGTGCCCCGAAGGGGCGGGAGAGGGGGCGGGCGGAGCGAGGTGCTGTGCTTCGCCCGTACCCTCTCCCCCAACCCCTCTCCCGGAGGGAGAGGGGAGCAGTTCGATGTCGTCGCCGACGCTGGCGGCCGGCCAGAAGCCGATCACCGCGCGGGCGGTAAGCCATTTTTCCGCGATCACGCGGTCGAGCATCTTCTGCGCGTCGGCGAACAGCTCGCTGGCCTGCTTGCCCACGATTTCGTCGGTGAGGATGGCCGGGTAGTGGCCGGCCAGCTCCCAGGCCTGGAAGAACGGCGTCCAGTCGATGTACTCGCGCAGCTCGGCAAGATCGTAGTCGTCGAACACGGTGAGGCCGGACTTGGCCGGCTGCGGTGGTGTGTAGTTCGCCCAGTCGCAACGGAAGCGTTGTGCGCGGGCCTTGTCCAGTGATACCAGCTGCTTGCCGGGGCCGCGGTTGCGATGGCGCTCGCGCACTTCCGCGTACTCGGCGCGGATCTTCGCCATGAAGTCGTCGACCAGCTCCTTGCTGACCAGCGACTGCGCCACGCCGACCGCGCGCGAAGCGTCTTTCACCCACACGCAGGGCGACTTGTAGTGCGGTTCGATCTTCAGCGCGGTGTGCGCACGCGAGGTAGTGGCGCCGCCGATCAGCAGCGGGATGCGGAAATCCTGCCGCTGCATCTCGCGCGCGACGTGGCTCATCTCTTCCAGCGAGGGCGTGATCAGGCCGGACAGACCGATCATGTCGGCGTTCTCGGCGATGGCGGTGTCGAGGATCTTTTGCGCCGGCACCATCACGCCGAGATCGATCACCTCGAAGTTGTTGCAGCGGAGCACCACGCCCACGATGTTCTTGCCGATATCGTGCACGTCGCCCTTGACCGTGGCCATCACGATCTTGCCGTTGTTCTTGCCGACGTCGCCGGTGCGCGCCTTTTCCTCCTCGATGAAGGGCAGCAGGTAGGCCACCGCCTTCTTCATCACGCGGGCGGACTTCACCACCTGCGGCAGGAACATCTTGCCGGCGCCGAACAGGTCGCCGACCACATTCATGCCGTCCATCAGCGGGCCTTCGATCACGTCGAGCGGGCGAGTGGACTGCTGGCGCGCCTCCTCGGTGTCTTCGACCACGTACTGGTCGATGCCGTGTACCAGCGCATGGCTGAGGCGCGCGCGTACATCCTTCTCGCGCCAGGCCAGGGTCTCGACGGCGACCTCGCCCTTTTTCTTCTTGTAGTTGTCGGCGATCTCCAGCAGCCGTTCGGTGGCGTCGGCGCGGCGGTTCAGCACCACGTCCTCGACGCGCTCGCGCAGCGTGGCGTCCAGATCGTCGTAGATTGCCAGCGCGCCGGCGTTGACGATGCCCATGTCCATGCCGGCCTTGATGGCGTGGTACAGGAACACCGAGTGGATCGCCTCGCGCACGGTGTCGTTGCCGCGGAACGAGAACGACACGTTGGAGACGCCGCCGGAAACGTGGCAGTCGGGGAAGCGCCGCTTCAGCTCGCGGGTGGCCTCGATGAAGTCCATCGCGTAGTTGTTGTGTTCCTCGATGCCGGTGGCGATGGCGAAGATGTTGGGGTCGAAGATGATGTCTTCGGGCAGGAAGTCGAGTTCCTTCGTGAGCAGCGCGTGCGCGCGCGAGCAGATCTCGATCTTGCGTTCGGCGGTATCGGCCTGGCCCTGCTCGTCGAATGCCATCACCACCGCGGCGGCACCGTACTGCTGCACCTTGCGCGCGTGTTCGAGGAAGGTCTGCTCGCCTTCCTTCATCGAGATCGAGTTGACGATGCCCTTGCCCTGCAGGCAACGCAGGCCGGCCTCGATCACGCTCCACTTGGAGGAATCCACCATCACCGGCACGCGGGCGATGTCGGGCTCGGCGGCGATCAGGTTGAGGAAGCGCACCATCGCCGCCTCGGAGTCGATCAGGCCCTCGTCCATGTTGACGTCGATGATCTGCGCGCCGTTGGCGACCTGCTGGCGTGCGACTTCCACCGCTTCCTCGTAGCGGTCTTCCTTGATCAGCTTCTTGAACTGCGCCGAGCCGGTGACATTGGTGCGTTCGCCGACATTGACGAACAGCAGGTCGGGCGTGATGACCAGCGGTTCGAGGCCGGAGAGACGGGTGTGGCGGGTGTTCATAGGGACAGGCTTCTTGCGTTGGCCTCCTCTCCCGCTTGGGGAGAGGATTGAGGTGAGGGGCGGGGGCTCGCCGTGTTGTTGGTCGAAGCGTGTTCGGGTGGAACGCCGGCGCGGCCTCTCACCCCGGCCCTCTCCCTGGAGGAGAGAGGGCGCAAGGTACGTGGCGACGCCGTGTCACGCGGCTTCCCGCGCAGCGCCGGGGAGCGCGCGCGGTGCGTAGTCGCGTACGGCCTCCGCGATGGCGGCGATGTGCGCGGGCGTGGTGCCGCAGCAGCCGCCGACCAGGTTGAGCAGGCCGTCGCGGGCGAAGCCGCCGATCACGCCGGCCATCTGCTCCGGCGTTTCGTCGTATTCGGCGAAGGCGTTCGGCAGGCCGGCGTTGGGGTGGGTGCTGACGAAGCATTCGGCCGTATCGGCCAGGGTCTGGATGTGCGGGCGCAGGTCGGCCGCGCCCAGCGCGCAGTTGAGCCCGACCGACAGCGGCCGCGCGTGGCGCACGGAATACCAGAACGCTTCGGCGGTCTGGCCGGACAGCGTACGGCCGGAGCGGTCGGTGATGGTGCCGGAGATCATCACTGGCACCCGCGTACCGCGCTCGCGGAACAGTTCGGACAGCGCGTACAGCGCGGCCTTGGCATTCAGCGTGTCGAAGATGGTCTCGACCATCACCACGTCGGCGCCACCATCGATCAGGCCGGCGGCGGACTCGCGGTAATTGCCGGCCAGTTCCTCGAAGGTGACGTTGCGGAAGCCGGGGTCGTTGACGTCCGGCGACAGCGAGGCGGTGCGGCTGGTGGGGCCGAGCACGCCGATCACGAAGCGCGGCTTGCCGGGCGTCTGCGCCGTGAACTTGTCGCAGGCGGCGCGCGCCAGCCTTGCGCCTTCCAGGTTCAACTCATGCGCGAGATGTTCCAGCTTGTAGTCGGCCTGGCTGATGCGGGTGGAATTGAAGGTGTTGGTTTCCACCAGGTCCGCGCCGGCCGCGAGGTAGGCCTCGTGCACGCCGCGGATGATCGCCGGCTGGGTCAGCGTGAGCAGGTCGTTGTTGCCCTTGAGGTCGCAGCCGCCCGGATGTTCATGGGCGTGACCGTCGTGATGGTGCTCGCGCGCGCTGTCATGGCCGTGTTCGAAACGCTCGCCGCGGAAGCCGACCTCGTCCAGCCGATGGCCTTGCAGCATGGTGCCCATGCCGCCGTCGAGGATCAGGATGCGTTCGGCCAGCGCGGCCTGGAGCAGGGCGACGCGCTCGGGGTGCAGCCAGGGCAGGGTACTCATCGGTGGTTTCTCACTTCTTCTGCGCGAGCAGGCTGATGACTTCGAAATGCGGCGCCTTGCGCTCGCGGCTGAGCCGGTTGCAGCTGACCACCTGCAGCCCGGCGCCGTTGGCGTAGTCGTGCAGTTCGGCCTCGGTGAAGCCGAGATTGCGGTGATCGAACGGCTCCACCGCGGCGCGGTGATCGTGCCGGCCCAGCGTCACCGCGAGCAGGCGGCCGCCGGGGCGCAGCAGGCGCGCGGCGGCGGCCACCGCCTGGGCGGGTCGCTCGGCATAGGTGAGTGCGTGCAGCATCAACACCAGGTCGAAGCGGCGCTCGCCGAGGTCCAGCGCATGCATGTCGCCCTGGCGCACCTCGACGTTGGGAAAGGCTTGCAGGCGCTTCGCTGCGGCCTCGACCACGCGTTCGCTGGAGTCCACGCAGACGATGGAATGCGCGTGCGGCGCCAGCAGCTCGGCGGTGATGCCGTCGCCGGAGGCGATATCCAGCACGTCGCCGGTGCCCAGCAGCTGCAACAGCGCACGCGCCAGGGTTTCCCAGGTGCGGCCGGGCGAATAGTGGCGCTCCATGTCGCCGGCCACGGTGTCCGCCCAGCCTTCGCTGCGGGCGCGGTTGGCGAGCACGGCGGGCAGGCGGTCTGCATCCTCGCGCAGCAAGGCGTCATCGATGTTCTCGCGCAGCGAGGCGATCAGCGCATGCTGGTGCTCGTCGCCCTCGCTGTTGGCGCGGTAATAGGCGGAGACGCCGGCGCGGCGGTCGCGCACCAGGCCGGCCTCCTTCAGCTTGGCCAGATGGGTGGAGACGCGCGGCTGCGCCAGGTGCAGCACGGCGGCCAGTTCGGCCACGGTGAGTTCCTCGCCTTCCAGCAGCGCCAGCAGGCGCACGCGGGTGGGATCGGCCAGCAGGCGCAAGATGCTGGAGGCGGTGCTCAGATCCACGGATTATCCACGCATCGCGATAAAGAGATGCAAAGGCTAGGACGCGCCTGCAAAATCGTCAAGGGCGGGGTGCTGCGGGGGCGCGCGACGGAGGGTTCGCGACGGCCGCCGCGCGCTTCTGCTGCACTCGCACAAGGCCTGGTCGCCGAGGCGGCTAAAATGAGCGGCTTTTCATCCCCGTTTCGCTACCCGGAGTCCCCCATGGATTTCAGCTTTACCGAAGACCAGTTGTCGATCCAGGCCATTGCCCGCGACTTCGCCCAGAAGCGCATCGTGCCGGTGGCGGCCGAGCTGGACGCGAAGGGCGAGTTCCCGCTGGACAACATCCGCGAGATGGGCCAGCTCGGCCTGATGGGCATCGAGGTGCCGCACGAGTACGGCGGCGCGGGCATGGACCCGGTGGGTTACGTGCTGGCGATGATCGAGATCGCCGCCGCCGATGCGGCCACCTCCACCGTGATGTCGGTGAACAACTCGCTGTTCTGCAACGGCATCCTCAAGCACGGCACCGAGGAGCAGAAGCAGAAGTACGTGCGCGCGATCGCGCAGGGCGAGGCGATCGGCGCGTACGCGCTGACCGAGCCGCAGTCCGGTTCCGACGCCTCGGCGATGCATACCCGCGCCCAGAAGAACGACGACGGCGACTGGGTCATCAACGGCAAGAAGAGCTGGATCACCTCCGGCCCGGTCTGCCGCTACATCGTCTTGTTCGCTATCACCACGCCGGGCATCGGTGCCAAGGGCGTGTCGGCCTTCATCATCGACACGCAGAAGCCGGGCTTCCACGCCGGCAAGACCGAGCCCAAGCTCGGCATCCGCGCCTCGGCCACCTGCGAGATCGAGTTCACCGACTACGTGTGCTCGAAGGACGACCTGCTGGGCCAGGAAGGCAAGGGTTTCTCCATCGCGATGGGCGTGCTGGACGCCGGCCGCATCGGCATCGCTTCGCAGGCGGTGGGCATCGCCCGCGCCGCCTATGAAGCCACCTTGCAGTGGTCGCGCGACCGCAAGGCCTTCGGCCAGCCGCTGGGCAGCTTCCAGATGACCCAGGCCAAGATCGCCGACATGAAGTGCAAGTTGGACGCGGCGACGCTGCTGACCCTGCGCGCGGCGTGGGCCAAGGGCAAGGCGGAGAAGAATGGCGGCCGTTTCGGCACGGAAGCGTCGGTTGCCAAACTGGTCGCTTCCGAGGCGGCGATGTGGATCGCCCACCAGGCGGTGCAGATCCACGGCGGCATGGGTTATTCCAAGGAAATGCCGCTGGAACGCTACTTCCGCGACGCCAAGATCACCGAGATCTACGAAGGTACCAGCGAGATCCAGCGCATCGTGATCGCGCGCAACGAGACGGGGCTGCGCTGAACTTCAGGTCCCTCTCCCTCCGGGGAGAGGGTTGAGGCCAGGAGTAGATTTTCGCTTCAAAAAAAGCCCGGACGGGGTAACTCGTCCGGGCTTTTTGCTGAAAGAGGCGAAGGATTTACTTGTTCAACTGTCGCCAGTTTTTCTTGCTTTCCTCGATCTTTTGCTTGAATGCTTCTTGTTGTTCTTGTTTGGTAGGCCCGGCGAATATCCCGAGAGCAAAGAGCGCTGCGCATATCAAGACCGCTGGCAAAGCTGGCAGAAACTGTAACGCCAGCTTTACCAGTAGCGCCGTCAGAAAACCCAGGAACAAATTGAATTGCCAGGGCTTTCCGCGGAGCCATTTCATCTCAATGTCCTCGCTGTGGATCGGAGTCGAACGACTGCATGTCCGTGCCCGTGGTTCCGTGCGGCTTGTCGCTGCTGTCCAGCTTGTCGCCCAGCAGGCGCCGCACCACCACGTAGAACACCGGGATCAGCAGCAGGCCAAGGAAGGTCGCGAACAGCATGCCGCCGATCACGCCGGTGCCGATCGCGTGCCGCGAGTTGGCGCCGGCGCCGGTGGAGACGGCCAGCGGGAGCACGCCGAGGATGAACGCCATCGAGGTCATCAGGATGGGGCGCAAGCGCAGCCGCGAGGCGGTGAGCACCGCATCGAACAGCGTCTTGCCGGCGGCCTGTTCGGCCACCGCGAACTCGACGATCAGGATGGCGTTCTTCGCCGCCAGGCCGATCACCGTGACCATGCCGATCTTGAAGTACAGGTCGTTCGGCATGCCGCGCGCCCACATCGCCACCGCCATGCCCAGCAGGCCCAGCGGCACCACCAGCAGCACGGCGACCGGGATCGACCAGCTTTCGTACAGCGCGGCCAGACAGAGGAACACGATCACGATGGACAGTACCAGCAGCAGGGTGGCCGCATTGCCGGCGAGTACTTCCTGGTAGGACTGTCCGGTCCAGTCCGAGCCGAAGCCGTGCGGCAGGTCGTGGTTCACGATGTTCTGCAGGGCGCCCATCGCCTGGCCAGTGGCGTAGCCGGGAGCGGCGTCGCCCACGATCTCCACCGCGGCATAGCCGTTGTAGCGCGGCAGCGCCAGCGGGCCAGTGTTCCATGCGGTCTTCACCACGCTGGACAGCGGGATCATGCTGTACGGGCTGTTGGTCGGGTTGCCCGTGCCCGAGGCGCCGGCCAGCGTGCTGGGGGTGTAGATGTGCTGCAGGGCATCGATGTCCATGCGGTACGGCGCGTCGGCCTGCACGTAGACGCGCTTGACGCGGCCGCCGTAGGTGAAGTTGTTGATGTACACCGGAGCCAGCAGCAGCGAGATGCTGTTGTAGACGTCGCTTATCGACAGGCCCAGCGCATGCGCCTGCACGCGGTCCACGGTGAGCTGCAGCTGCGACGCGTCGGGCAGCGAGTTCGGCCGCACGCCGAACAGCTCGGGGCTGTTCTTGGCCTTGCCAAGCAGGGTGAACATCGCCTGGCCCAATTCGCCGCGGGACTGGCCCGAGCGCGCCTGCAGGTACATGTCGATGCCGCCGAACTGGCTGAGGCCGCGGATGGTGGGCAGATTGACCACGAACACCTGCGCATCGGTAATGCCGTGGAGCACGCCGTTGGCCTGCTGGATGAACTGGTCCGCGGTCATCGCCCGCTTGCTCCAGTCGGCCAGCTTGATGAAGGCCATGCCGGCGCTTTCGGCGCGGCCGACGAAGCTGAAGCCGCGCACCTGGAAGATGCCGACGTAGTCGTCCTTCAGCGGGCTCTGCGCGAGCTTCTCGCGGATTTCCGTCATCACCTTCTCGGTGCGTTCCAGCGTGGAGCCGGGCGGCAGGTTGATGATCGCCAGCGCGAAGCCCTGGTCCTCGTTGGGCACGAAGCTGGTCGGCAGCTTGGCGAAGGCGAAGAAGGCCAGTCCGCTGACCAGGACGAACACGATCATCCAGCGCGGCGCGTGCCGCACGGCGCTGCCGATGTGGCCCTGGTAGGTGTGGGTGACCCAGTTGAACAGGTCATTGAACTTGCTGAAGACGAGGTTCTTCTGCTGCCTGTGGGTGGGCTTGAGCATGGTCGCGCACAGCGCCGGGGTGAACGACATCGCCAGGAACGCCGAGAAACCCATCGACACGGCGATGGTCAGGGCGAACTGCTTGTAGATCACGCCGGTGGCGCCGGGCTGCAGCGCGGAGGGAATGAACACCGCCGCCAGCACCACGGTGATGGCGATGATCGCGCCGGTGATCTGGCCCATCGCCTTGCGCGTCGCCTCCTTCGGGTCGAGGTGGTCCTCCTCCATGATGCGTTCGACGTTCTCGATCACCACGATCGCGTCGTCCACCACGATGCCGATGGCCAGCACCATGCCGAACAGGGTCAGCTGGTTGAGCGAGAAGCCCAGGATCAGCAGGCCGATGAAGGTGCCCAGCAGCGCCACCGGGATCACCAGGGTGGGAATGATGGTGGCGCGGACGTTCTGCAGGAAGATCAGCATCACCAGGAAGACGAGGATGATCGCCTCCACCAGCGTCTGCACCACATCGTGGATCGAGGCGGTGATGAACGGGGTGGTGTCGTAGGGCACTTCCCAGGTGACGCCCTGCGGGAAGTCCTTCGACAGCTCGGCCATCTTGGCCTTCACCGCGTCGGCCACGTCCAGCGCATTGGCGCCAGGCAGCAGGAACACGCCCAGGCCGCCGGCCGGCTTGCCGTTCCAGGTGGCGCCGAAACCATAGGTTTGCGGGCCGAAGCTGATCCGCGAGATGTCGCCCAGCTTGACCACGGTGCCGTTGGGATCGGCGCGCAGGATGATGTTGCGGAACTGCTTCAGCGAGGAGAACAGGCTGTCCGAGGCCACCGTGGCGGTGAAGGTCTGCCCCTTGCTGGCCGGGTCGGCGCCCAGCGAGCCCGCGGCGGCCTGGATGTTCTGCGTGTTGATCGCGCTCTGCACCTGGCTGGCGGAGATGCCGTAGCCCTGCATCTTGTCCGGGTCCAGCCACACGCGCACGCCGTATTCCGAGCCGAGCTGGAAGGTGCTGCCCACGCCCGAGATGCGGCCGACCTGCGGCGCGATGTCCGAGGCCATGATGTCGTTGAGCCGGGCGTTGTCGATCTCCGGATTGGTGGAGGTCACGCTGACGAACATCAGGATGTCCGGGCTGGCCTTGGCCACCACCACGCCCTGCTGCACCACGGCGGCGGGCAGCTGCGGCTGCGCCAGCGACACCTTGTTCTGCACCTGCACCTGGGCGATGTCGGGGTCGGTGCCGGTGGCGAAGCTGAGGGTGATCTGCGCCGTACCGTTGGAATTGGACACCGAGCTGAAATACAGCAGGTTGTCGATGCCGGTGAGCTGCTGCTCGATCACCTGGGTGACGGTGGATTCCATCGTCGCGGCATTAGCGCCGGGGTAGGTCGCGCTGATCGTCACCTGCGGCGGCGCGATGTCCGGGTAGGAGGCCACGCCCATGCGCATCACCGAGATGGTGCCGAGCAGGGAGATCAGGATGGCCACCACCCACGCGAAGATCGGGCGGTCGATGAAGAAACTTGGCATGGGGAGTTCCTTACGACTTCGCGGCAGTGGACGGCGGCTGGTGGCCGGCTTGCGGCGCGCTGTCCGGCTGCCACGGCGCGGGCTTCACCGGCATGCCCGGCTGGATGCCCATGGGGCTGCCGCCCTGCAGGCCGGAGACGATCACCTGGTCGCCGGCGGCCAGGCCGCTGGTGACGATCCACTGGTTGCCCTGGTTGCTGTCGGCGACCACGTTCTTGCGCTGCGCCTTGCCGTCCTTGTCCACCACCAGCAGGAAGGCGCCGGCCACGTCGCGCTGCAGCGCCTGCTGCGGCACCAGGAACACGTTGTGCTGCTGGCCCAGGTTGATGGTGAGCGTGACGTAGGTGCCCGGCAGCAGCAGGTGCTGCGGGTTGGGCAGCACGCCGCGCAGGTTCACTGCGCCAGTGGTGGCGTTCACCACGGCGGCGGAGAAGTCCAGCGTGCCCGGCTGGTTGTAGGAGCTGCCGTCCGGCAGGCTGACCTGCATGGTGGTCTTGTTCGGCGCGGACAGCGCCACCTGGCCCGCGGCCTGGGCGCGCTGCAGTGAGGACAGGTCGGCCGCGCTCATGGTGAAGTTCACGTACAGCGGATCGAGCTGCTGCACCGTGGTGAGCAGGGTGGAGTTGGCGCCCGCATCGGCGGTGCCATTGCCGACGATGGCGCCCTCGGTCACCTGCTGCTCGCCGGAACGGCCGTCGATCGGTGCGGTGACCTTGGTGTAGCCGAGGTTGATCCGCGCGGTCTGCACGCTGGCCTGGGCCTGCTGCACGGCAGCTGCGGCGCTGCGCTCGGCGGCTGCGTCGGAGTCCAGTTGCGCGCGGGAGACATAGCCCATCGGAATGAGCGAACGGTCGCGCTCGGCCACCACGTGCGCGTTGGTGTAGGTCGCCTTGGCCGAGGCCAGGTTGCCCAGCGCCGAATCCAGCGTCGCCTTGTATGGCGCCGGGTCGATCTGGAACATCAGCTGGCCCTGCTTGACGTCGCTGCCTTCGGTGTACACGCGCTTGAGCAGCAGGCCCGAGACGCGGGCGAGCACATCGGCGCTGCGGAAGGCCGACAGGCGTCCGACCAGGTCCTTGGTCAGCGGTTCGTTGCTCGACTGCACGGTGATCACGCTCACCTGCGGCGGCGGCATTTGCTGCTGGCCTTGCTCCTTCTTGCCACAGGCGGTCAGGGCCAGCAGGCCGAGGCACAACGCGGGCGCGCGCAGGGACGGGGATTTCATGAGAGCTCCGAAACGTGCTGATCGTGGTCGAATGACGAACGTTTACAGGCGCAGCGGGGGCTGGCGCGAGTTGGTGGGGCGCTACTATACCGTACAGTTCACAATTTATCGAAGGGGTCGTGGAACTTTTCCATGGAAGCGGTTCGAGCGGGCGTGAAGGCACGCTGTCACGCTTCTGCCACGTGCGGCAAACACGCGTTTGCCGATGATGCCGCATGTGCGTCGCGCGCGCCTGCATCGCGGTTCCGACGATGCGTTTGCGTACTGATGCCCGAGCATGAATGGAGCGCCATCCATGACGCTGTGCACAAGGCACAACGGTGGATTGAAGCGTATCCTTTTAGGGCTTTATCGCGTCACTTTCATCTCCACTACACAGTAGATGCCATGAATGCCATTCGTGCAGCCCATGAAGTTCCGTTTCAGTCCGCCGTGTTCGAGGCGCTGAAGCAAACCGGATTCCCCGCCCAGCGCCTTGATGAGGCGCAATTTTTTATCGGAGCCTTCTTCGCGCGGATCAGCGAGGGCGATTGTGGCCTGCACACCCCGGCGCAATGGGCGGCCGTGGTGAACGGCCTGCTGGACTTCATGCAGCAGCGCACGCCGGGCCGCGCAGCCGTGCGTGTGGCGAACCCCGAGGCCGGCCATGGCTGGCTGCAGATCGTCACCGACGACATGCCGTTCCTGATCGACACCGTGAGCATGCTGGTGTCGGCGCGCTCGCGGATCCACGCCGTGGTCCACCCGGTGCTGCCGGTGCAGCGCGATGCCGGCGGCAAGCTGCTGGGGCTGGGCGGCGAGCAGGGCGTGGCTGAATCGGTGATGCATTTCGAGATCGATCGCATGGCCGATGCCGCCGAGCAGGCGCAACTGGTCGCGCAGATCGAGTCCGCGCTGGAGGACGTGCGCGTGGCGGTGAGCGACTGGGCGGCGATGCGCGACAAGGCGCTCGCCATCGCCGACGAGTTGCCGCAGCGCAAGCCCGCGCTGGACGCGGCCTCGGCGCGCGAGGCCGGCGACTTCCTGCGCTGGCTCGCCGCCGACAACTTCACCTTCTTTGGCTACCGCGAATACGAAGTGGCCGACGCCGACGGTGAGCGCGTGCTGCGCGCCATCGACGATTCGGGCCTGGGCATCCTGCGCAAGAGCGAGCAGTCGCTGGCGCCGCGCTCGCTGAAGACGCTGGCGGCCAGCGAGCTGCCGCAGTCCGGCTCGATCGACGCGATCATCCTGACCAAGACGAATGCCCGTTCGCGCATGCATCGCCCCGGCTACATGGATTACATCGGCGTGCTCAAGTTCGGCGCCGACGGCCGCGCCGTGGCGGAGCAGCGCTTCCTCGGCCTGTTCACCTCCAGCGCCGGCATGGCACGCCCGCAGGACGTGCCGCTGGTGCGGCACAAGGTGGAGGCGGTGCTGGCGCGCTCGGGGCTGAAGCGCGATTCGTACTCCGGCAAGTCGCTGCGCCACACGCTGGAGACGCTGCCGCGCGAAGAGCTCCTGCAGAGCAGCGAGGACGAGCTGTTCGCCATCGCCATCGGCATCCACGAACTGCGGCAGCGCGCGCGCACGCGCCTGTTCATGCGCCGCGACCGCTACGGCCGCTTCTTCGCCTGCCAGGTGTTCGTGCCGCGCGAGCGCTTCAACACCTCGGTGCGCGAACGCATCGAGGCGCTGCTGGGCGAGGCGCTGCACGCCGAGCAGATCGATTCCTCGGTGCTGATGGGCGAGGACGCACTGGCGCGCCTCTACATCGTGCTGCGTCCGAAGATCGGCGATCAGCCCAAGTACGATTTGGTCGAGCTGGAGCAGGGCGTGGCGGCCATCGCGCGCAACTGGCACGACGACGTGCGCGACGCGCTGGTGGCGCAGCGCGGCGAACATGATGGCGTGGTGCTGGCGAACCGCTACGCGCGCGCGCTGCCGCCCGGCTATATCGACGATGTGAGCCCGGCGGTGGCCGCCGAGGACGTGTACCAGCTGTCGCTGCTGGAAGGCGACAACGCGTTGCGCATGTCGTTCTACCACCCGCCGAAGGCGCCGGAGATGCTGCGCTTCAAGGTCTACCGCTCCGGCGGCGACATCGCGCTGTCCGAGGTGCTGCCGCAACTGGAGAACCTGGGCCTGCGCGTGCTCACTGAGCACGTCTACGAGATCCAGGGTGACGGCGTGCCGCTGTCGATCCAGGACTTCGAGGTGCAGCCGGTGGGCAAGCTCACCTTCGGCGTGGAGCAGGTGGGTTCGCTGTTCGAGCACGCCTTCGAGCAGATCTGGCGCGGCAACGCCGAGAACGACGGTTTCAACCGTCTGGTGCTGGGCGCCCGTCTGAGCTGGCGCCAGATCGCGATGCTGCGCGGCTACTGCAAATACCTGCTGCAGGCCGGTTCGCCGTTCTCGCAGTCGTACATGGAAGACACGCTCAACAACTATCCGGCCATCGCCGGCTTGCTGGTGGAGCTGTTCCTCGCCAAGTTCGATCCGCGCCGCGAGTCGCTGTCGGACGACGAGCGCAAGCTTGCCGCCGGGCTGCTGCACGGCGAGATGTCCGCGCTGATCCCGGCGAACGTGCAGGCCGCTAACCCCACGCTGGTCGACGGCCTCGCCGCCGCGCTGGCGCAGCCGCGCGCCGAGCAGGCCAAGGTGATCGAGGGCGCCATCAACGTGCTGCTGGAGAACGTGGCCAGCCTCGACGAGGACCGCATCCTGCGCAGCTTCATCGCGGTGATCCACGCTACCTTGCGCACCAGCTTCTTCCAGCAGTGGAACGGCGCCTACCGCGACTACATCAGCTACAAGCTCGACTCGCACGCCGTGCCCGAGCTGCCCAAGCCGGTGCCGTACCGCGAGATCTGGGTGTGCGCGCCGCGCGTGGAAGGCATCCACCTGCGCTTCGGCCCGGTGGCGCGCGGCGGCCTGCGCTGGTCCGACCGCCGTGAGGACTTCCGCACCGAGGTGCTGGGCCTGGTGAAGGCGCAGATGGTGAAGAACACCGTGATCGTGCCGGTGGGCTCGAAGGGCGGCTTCTTCGTCAAGAAGCCGCCAGTAGGTGGCGACCGCGATGCGCAGCAGGCCGAGGGCATCGCCTGCTACAAGCTGTTCATCAACGGCCTGCTCGACATCACCGACAACCTGGTCGAGGGCAATGTGGCGAATCCGCACGACGTGGTGCGCCACGACGCGGACGATCCCTACCTGGTGGTGGCTGCCGACAAGGGCACGGCCACGTTCTCCGACATCGCCAACGCGATCTCCATCGAGCATGGCTTCTGGCTGGGCGACGCCTTCGCTTCCGGCGGCTCCAACGGCTATGACCACAAGGGCATGGGCATCACCGCCAAGGGCGCGTGGGAATCGGTGAAGCGCCATTTCCGCGCGCTGGGCCGCGACAGCCAGACGCAGGATTTCACCTGCGTGGGCATCGGCGACATGTCCGGCGACGTGTTCGGCAACGGCATGCTGTTGTCGAAGCACATCCGGCTGGTGGCCGCGTTCGACCATCGCCACGTGTTCATCGATCCGAACCCGGATGCGGCGCGTTCCTTCGTCGAGCGCGAGCGCATGTTCACGGTGCCGCGTTCGAGCTGGGACGACTACGACAAGTCGCTGATTTCCGCCGGCGGCGGCATCTGGCCGCGCAGCGCGAAGTCGATCCCGGTATCGCCGGAGGCACGCGCAGTGCTGGGTCTCAAGCCCGACGTTACCCAGATGGCGCCGACCGACCTGCTCAACGCCATCCTCAAGGCGCCGGTGGACCTGCTCTGGAACGGCGGCATCGGCACCTACGTCAAGGCCAGCAGCGAAACCCACGCCGACGCCCGCGACCGCGCCAACAACGGCCTGCGCGTGGACGGCAACGAGCTGCGCTGCAAGGTCGTCGGCGAGGGCGGCAACCTCGGCATGACCCAGAAGGGCCGCATCGAGGCGGCGCACAAGGGCGTGCTGCTGAACACCGACTTCATCGACAACTCCGCCGGCGTGGACACCTCCGATCACGAGGTGAACATCAAGATCCTGCTCAACGACGCCGTGCAGCGCGGCGAGCTCACCGAGGCGGCGCGCAACACCCAGCTGGCCGCGATGACCGACGAGGTCGGCCAGCTGGTGCTGTGGGACAACTATCGCCAGAACCAGGCGATCACCTTGATGGAGCACCAGTCGGCCAAGCGCATCGGCTCGATGGCGCACTTCATCCGTACGCTGGAGGCCGAGGGCTCGCTGGATCGCCAGGTGGAGAACCTGCCGGGCGAAGCGGAACTGACCGAGCGCAAGACGCGCGGCCAGGGCATGACGCGCCCGGAACTGTCGGTTCTGCTGTCCTACGACAAGATCCGCCTGTACCAGCAGCTGCTGGACTCCGACGTGCCGGAAGATCCGTACCTCTCCAAGGAACTGGTGCGCTACTTCCCCGCGCCGCTGCATGACAAGTACGCCGCACACATGCAGCGCCATCGCCTGAAGCGCGAGATCATCGCCACCGCGGTGACCAACTCCACGATCAACCGCATGGGCGCCACCTTCATGATGCGCATGCAGGAGGACACCGGCAAAGGCCCGGCGGCGATCGCCAAGGCCTACACCGCTGCACGCGAGATCCTGGATGCGCGCGAGCTGTGGGCCGAGATCGAGGCGCTGGACAGCCAGGTGGCCGAGGGCACCCAGGTCGATGCGGTGATGCAGATCTGGTCGCTGCTGCGCCACATGACCCGCTGGCTGCTCAATCGCCCCGGCGGCACGCTGGAGATCGCCGCCAACGTCGAGCGCTACCAGGCGGGCGTGGGCGCCCTGCGCAAGGCGCTGCCGGAGGTGCTCACCGCCACCGGCAAGGGCGACTTCGCCAGCAGCCAGGAGAAGTGGGAAGGCCTGGGCCTGCCCGCCGAGCTGGCCGTGCGGCTGGCGCGCCTGTCCGAACTGCGCGCCGCGCTGGACATGGTCGAGGTGGCGCAGCAGAGCGGCCAGCCGATCGAGAAGGTTGCCGGCGTGTTCTACGAGCTGGGCGAGGTGCTGGACCTGGAGTGGCTGCGCGGCCAGATCGAGGCACTGCCGGTGGAAGGCCACTGGCATGCCCAGGCGCGCGGCTCGCTGCTGGACGAGCTGACCCACCAGCATCGCGCGCTGGTGCAGCAAGTGCTGAAGCTGGCCGGCAGCCGCACCGACGTGTCGCCGGTGCAGGTCTGGCTGCAGCGCGACGACGCTACGCTGCAGCACACCCGCGGGATGCTGGCGGAGATCCTCACCCAGAATGCCGACTACCCGATCGCCTCGGTCGCGGTGCGCCGGCTGGCACAGCTGGCGCAGGTGCCGGTGGGCTGAGAGGGCCGGCCCATCTTTCTCCCTCTTCCCTTTGGGGAGAGGGTTGGGGTGAGGGGCCGAGCGGGCAAAAGCCTCCATGCATGATCGAAGCCCCGGCTTGTCCGGGGCTTCGCTTTTACGGCATGCGCCAGCGCTCCATGCAGTAAGCTCCCGGCATCGCCTCCGGAGCCCGCTTGCCCATGCGCTTCGCTTTCGTCGCCAGTGACACCACCGTCGCCCAGCAGGCGCGACGCAAGCTCGTGGAACGCTATGGCGACGTGCCGGCGGAACAGGCGGAACTCATCGTGGCGCTGGGCGGCGACGGCTTCATGCTGCGCACCTTGCACGCGCATCGCGCGCTGGACGTGCCGGTGTACGGCATGAAGCTTGGCCGCGTCGGTTTTCTGATGAACAAGCACAAGCTCGACGACTTGCCCGAGCGGGTGGCGCGTGCGCATGCGGCCGAATTGTTTCCGCTGGAGATGCTGGCCACCGATGCGGCGGGCGACAGCCATCGCGCGCTGGCTTTCAACGAAGTCTCGCTGCTGCGCCAGAGCAACCAGGCCGCGCATATCGAAGTGAAGCTCAACGAGGCGGTGAAACTGCCCAACCTGATCTGCGACGGCGTGATGGTGGCCACGCCGGCCGGCTCCACCGCCTACAACCTTTCCGCGCACGGGCCGATCCTGCCGCTGGATGCGAACGTGCTGGCGCTCACGCCGATCAGCCCGTTCCGCCCGCGCCGCTGGCGCGGCGCGATCCTGCCGCACCGCACCCGGGTCAGCCTGCGTGTGCTCGATCCCGGCAAACGGCCGGTCAGCGCCACCGCCGACTTCCATGAAGTGCGCGACGTGCGCACGGTCGAGGTGGTGCAGTCCGCCGCACAGGGCGTGCGGCTGCTGTTCGACCCCGAGCACAACCTGGAACAGCGTATCCTCGACGAGCAGTTCGCCGCGGATTGACCCGCATTTCTCCCTCTCCCCGTCGGGGAGGGGGCCGAGGTGAGGGGCGGTTTTTCGTAGGAGCGCACCCTGTGCGCGAATGCTTTGATGCCCAATCAAAGCCAAAAGCATTCGCGCACAGGGTGCGCTCCTACACAAAGCCAGTCTCACGCTGTGCGCATGGCTTGCGCTAGATTGCCCCCATGTCCGAATCCACCGTCCACGCCTCCGCCTCCGCCTCCGACAACCGCCTCGTCGTGGCGATCTCCTCGCGCGCGTTGTTCGATCTCGGCGATAGCCACGAGCTGTTCGAGCGCGACGGGCTCGATGCCTACCGCAGCTTCCAGATCGCGCACGAGAACGAGATTCTCAAGCCCGGCGTGGCGTTTCCGCTGGTGCAGAAGCTGCTCGGCCTCAACAAGCTGGCGGGCGACGTGCCGCCGGTGGAGGTGATCCTGCTGTCGCGCAATTCCGGCGACACTGGCTTGCGCATCTTCAATGCGATCCAGCATTACGACCTGGAAATCAGCCGCGCCGCCTTCACCAGCGGCGCGCCGACTTCCGACTACATCGCGCCGTTCAAGGCCGACCTGTTCCTCTCGGCCAATGCCGAGGACGTGGGCCGCGCGCTCAAGGCCGGCGTGGCGGCGGCGACGATCCTGCCCAGCACCGCACCGCCACGCGCCACCGAACAGCTGCGTATCGCCTTCGACGGCGACGCGGTGATCTTCGGCGACGAGGGCGAGCGCGTTTCGCGCGAGGAAGGGCTGGAAGCGTTCCACCGCAGCGAGACCGAACATGCCGCCGAGCCGCTGTCGGTCGGCCCGTTCCGCGGTTTCCTCACTGCGCTGCACCGGCTGCAGGCGGCGTTCCCCGCCGAAAACTCGCCGATCCGCACCGCCCTGGTCACCGCGCGCTCCGCCCCTGCGCACAAGCGCGTGATCCTTACCCTGCGCAAATGGGGCGTGCGCATCGACGAAGCGCTGTTCCTCGGCGGCCGCGACAAAGGCCCGTTCCTCGATGCCTTCGGCGCCGACATCTTCTTCGACGACTCGCCGGCCAATGTGGAGTCCGCGCGCCGGCACGTGGCGACGGGGCATGTGCCGCACGGGGTGAGTAACCGCTAAAGGGGGCGCCACCTGCGACAGATCTTATTTTGGGGAGGAATGTGATGAAGCAGGGGTTCGGATGGGAATTCATTCCCGCCATGTTCTTTCATCCGCGCAAGACCATGGCACGGATCGTTGATGGTGAACATGACGAATGGGTGCTGGTGATCGCCGCGGCGATAGGCTCCAGCTCCGCATTGATACAGGCGAGCGGGTGGCGCATCGGGTTGCAGTACGGCTTCTGGCCGGTACTGCTCGCGGCGCTGGTCGCTGGCGGATTGTATGGAGTGCTGTCGCTCTATCTGAATGGCTGGCTGCTCACCGTGTCCGGGCGCTGGATGGGGGCAAAAGGCAGTTTCGGGACGGTCAGGGCTGCTCTCGCATGGGGGCGCACTCCGATGCTGGCGGCATGCCTGGTATTCATCATGCAACTGATCATGTTCGGCGATCAGGTCTTTGGGGTGACTAATCGCTCATTGGGCAGCAGTGACGCGTTGCGTGAGTTTTATTCGCTGTCGAACATCGCCATCACGGTGCTCAGTATCTGGTCGCTTGTGACAACCGTGGCGGCATTGAGCGAGGTTCAACGTCTTTCGGTTGCCAAGACATTTAGCAACCTGCTCATTGCCGGGTTGCTGCTGCTGCCGCTGCTGATATTGATCGTCGTGCTTTTCGGTGTATTCAACCACTGAAAGACCCTGATGCGTGATATGAGAATCAGCGTGCTGCGCTCCTTTCTCGCCAAGCAGATCGCTTACCCATCCTCAGCATCCACCGACATGCAGCTTGAGGTGTCGGAACAGGGTGCGGAAAGAGGATGCTTCAGGTACTTCGGGTGACGCCTGTCACTGGTTGCGCCATGGGTCGTGCCCTACCGTAGCGCCATCTTGGGGAGGGCAACGACGATGACGGACAACGAGACCAGCACTGGAACGAGCGCTGTTGTGCGGCGTGGCCATCGCATCATTCCGGCCTTGCTGGTGGTCGGGGTCGGCCTGATCTTTCTGTGCGGCAACCTGGGCGTGCAGCTTCGCTTCCTCAACTGGGCGAACTGGTGGGCGTGGTTCATGCTGATCGGTGCGGCATGGCCGATTTCGGAGGCCTGGGATCGCTACCGCGCCGTTGGCACGGTGGATGGCCTGGTGGCGCAATCGTTGTTGAACGCGCTGGGCATCGTGATGGTGGCGACGATCTTCATCCTCGATCTGTCCTGGGGTACGTGGTGGCCGCTGTTCGTGATCTACGGCGGCTTGTGCATGCTGGTGCACGGACCGCGACGCCGGGACAGGGTGCGGTAACCTCGCGGTTCCTTCGTTCCGCGTCTTTGAGGTGCCGGTGCTGCTTGCCGTCCTGACGATACTGTTCATCGCCAGCTTCATCCGTTCGGCTTTCGGTTTCGGCGAAGCCCTGATCGCGGTACCGCTGCTGGCGTTTGCGATGCCGGTGGAGACGGCGGCCCCTATCGCCGCGCTGGTTTCGATCACGGTGGCGGTGGTGGCCATCGCTCAGGACTGGCGGCACATCCACTTCCGCAGCGCGGGCCGTCTGTTCCTGGCCACCGCGGTGGGTACGCCGCTCGGTCTGTGGGCGCTGCACGCGCTGGGCGAGCATCTGGTGAAGATGATGCTCGGCGCCGTGGTGATGGCGTTCTCGGTGTTTGCCCTGATGCGCCACCGGCAGGCGGCCCTGCACGACGACCGCCATGCCTGGGCCTTCGGCTTCGGCGCGGGCGTGCTCGGCGGCGCGTACGGCATGAACGGGCCGCCGCTGGTGGTGTACGGTGCGCTGCGTGGCTGGTCGCCGCGGCATTTCCGCGCCACGCTGCAAGGCTATTTCCTGCCGGCCAGCCTGATGACCATGGCCGGCTACGGTCTTACCGGGCTGTGGACGCCCACGGTGACCCGGGACTATCTGCTGGCCTTGCCGTTGGTGCTGGTGGCCACCCTGCTGGGCCGCGTGCTCAACCGACGCCTGAGCGGCGAGGTCTTCGTGCGCTGCCTGTATGTCGGCCTGGTGTTGATCGGTGCGATGCTGTTGCTGCAGTCGCGGGGATGGATGGGCGGTTAGCGTTTGGCGCCGGACTGCGTCGCCGCACTCAGTTTGTCCGTCGACCAGCCGCCGCCCATGTCGCCGATCAGCGACACCGTGTCGAGCAGGCGCTGCTGGCGCACGTTCAATGCGTTCTGCTGGGTGCTCAACTGGGTGGCGCGGGCGGTGGCGGCGGTGGTGTAGTCGACAGTGCCGGCCTGGTATTCGTTGAGCGCGATCTCGGCGCCGCGGGTGGCGTTGCGCACGGCGTCGTCGAGCACGCCGGCCTGCTGGGCGAGGATGTGCAGGCCGGAGAGGTCGTCCTCTACGCCTTGCAATGCGGTCAGCACGGTGCCGCGGTACTTGGCCACCGCGCCCTCGTAATTGGCCTTGGCCGCGGCGACCTCGCCGTGGCGTTCGCCGCCGTCGAACAAGGTTTCGCCGACGTCGGCGCCCAGCGACCAGACGTGGTTGGCGACATGCAGCAGGCCAGCCAGCGGCGACTGCGAGAAGCCGTCCGCCGCCGACAGCGTGAGGCTGGGATAGTAAGCCGCCACGGCGACGCCGATCGCGGCGTTCTCGGAGGCCATCTGGCGCTCGGCGACGGCGATGTCGGGACGGCGTTGCAGCAGGGTCGAAGGTACGCCCACTGGCAGCTCGGGCAGGGTCGGCAGCGCGCTGCTGTGTGGAATCTGCAGATCCTCCGGATTCTTGCCGACCAGCACGGCGATGGCGTGGACGTATTGCGCGCGGGCGATACCCAGCGCGAGCAGGCTGGACTGTGCGTTCTCCAGCTGGGTGCGCGCGCTGATCAGGTCCGACGGCGGCACGGTGCCGGCTGCGTCCTGGTTGCTCACCACGCGCAGGGATTCCTTGAGGGCGTCCACGGTCTGCTGCACGAGATCGATGTTGGCGTCGGTCACCCGCAGTTCGATCACCGCGCTGGCCAGCGCGGTCTGTTCGGACAAGGTGGCATTGGCCAGGGTGGCCGCGCCGGCTTGCGCGGTGGCCTTGTTCTCTTCGAGGGTGCGGCGCACCTTGCCCCACAGGTCGGGCGCCCAGCTCACGTTGCCTTCCAGCGAACCGGAGGTGCTTATCGGGTGCAGGTGTTCCACCCCGCTGCCGGCGTTGCCGGCGGCCGAGCGCTGCTTGCTGGCCGAGCCGCTGATGCCGATGGTGGGGAACAGCGCGCTGCGCGCCACCTGCACCTGGGCCAGCGCCGCCTGATAGTTGGCGTAGCTCTGGCGCACGGTCTGGTTGGATACCGACACCTGCGGTTCCAGCTCGTCCAGCAGCGGATCGCCGAACATCGCCCACCAATCGCCCTTGGGCGCCTCGGCAGCCGGCGCGGCCGCAGTCCAGCCGGGCAGGGGCTGGTACTGCGCGGGCATCGCCACTGCCGGACGGTGGTAATCCGGGCCGACCATGCAGCCGCCGAGCAGTAAGGCCAGCGCGATGGCCAGCGGCGCGCGGGAAAAGGTCATGCGGGAAAGCAGCTTGGTGTTCATGCGCTTGCGTCCGATCGGTTCCACGGCAGCGTGGTGGACCACGTGGCGAGCCTGGCGCGCACGCGGTCGAAGTAGAGATAGATCACCGGTGTGGTGTACAGGGTGAAGACCTGGCTGAGGATCAGCCCGCCCGCCACGGTGATGCCCAGCGGCTGGCGCAGCGAGGCGCCCTGGCCGATACCGATGGCCAGCGGGATGGCGCCCAGCACGGCGGCGGCGGTGGTCATCATGATCGGGCGCAGGCGCACCACGGCGGCGTCGTGGATCGCCGTGCGCGGATCGTAGCCTTCGTCGCGCTGCAGGTGGATGGCGACGTCGATCATCATGATCGCGTTCTTCTTGACGATGCCGATCAGCAGGATGATGCCGATCATCGCGATCACCGAGAACGGTGTGCCGAAGATCAGCAGCGCCAGCGTGGCGCCGATGCCGGCGGAGGGCAGGGTGGAGAGGATGGTGACCGGGTGCACGGTGTTTTCGTAGAGCATGCCGAGCACGATGTAGACCGCCGCCAGCGCGGCGAGGATCAGCAGCGGCATGGTGGACATCGACTGCGAATAGACCTGCGCCGCGCCGGCGCTGGCGCCGTGGATGGAGGCCGGCATGTGGATGTCCCGCCCGGCCTGGTCGATCGCCAGCAACGCCTTGCTCAGCGAGCCGCCGGGGGGCAGGTTGAACGAGATGGTCGCGGCGACCAGGCCGCTCTGGTGGCTGACCTGGGTGGGCGTGTGGTCGCTGACGTAGCTGGCCAGCGCCGGGAACGGCACCATGGTCTCGCTGGCCGTGCTATCCGCGCTGCCGCTGGACGCGCCGCCGCGCGAATTGGCGATGGCGTTGGTGAGCAGGTTGGCTTCGGCGTTGGCGTTGTTCGCGTTGGTGTTCGCCGTGGTCGTGGTGGTGGCTGCCGCTTTCACCAGGTTGCCGGACATCTGCGTCTGCTGGGTCCCGCTGGCGACGCCGGCCGCGCCGCTGAAGCGCATGCGGTCGAGCATCTGCGGGTACTGCCAGTACGGCGGCGCCACTTCCATCACCACGTAGTACTGGTTGAGCTCGTTGTACACGGTGGAAACGGTGCGCTGGCCGAAGGCGTCATACAGCACGTTGTCGAGCTGGGTCGGCGTGAAGCCGTAGCGCTTCATCGTGGCGCGGTCGAAGCGGATGTCGATCTGCAGGCCGTGCTGTTGCAGGTCGGAATTCACGCTGGTGAGCTGGCCCTGGTACTTGCCCAGCGCGTCCACCAGCCGGGGCACCCATTGGTAAAGCTGGTCGGCGTCGTCGCCGGTCAGCGTGTACTGGTATTCGGCGGCGGACTGGCGTCCGCCGATGTGCAGGTCTTGGGCGGCCTGCAGGAACAGGCGCGCACCGGTGATGCGGTTGAGCTTGGGGCGCAGGCGTTCGACCACCTGCGCGGCAGAGATCTTGCGCTCGGCCAGCGGCTTCAGTTCCACGAACACGTTGGCGGTATTCAAGGTGCGGCCGCCGGTGAAGCCGGCCACCGAGGCCACCGCGGGATCCTTTTGCACGATGGCTTGCAGCTGCGCCAGTTTCTGCTCCATCGCCTGGAAGGAGATGCTCTGGTCAGCGATGACCTGGCCCATCAGGATGCCGTTGTCTTGTTCGGGGAAGAAGGTCGATGGCACCAGCTTGAACAGCACGACGTTCAGCGCGACCAGGCCGACCAGGGTCAGGCCGACCAGCAGCGCGTGGTCGAGCACGGCGGTGAGCGAGCGCGAGTAGGCCTGCTTGAAGCGCTCGAACTGCCGTTCGTACCACAGCGCCCAGCGTGCCTTGGAATGCAGTGCCTTGCGGTTGAGTACGTAGGCGGCTAGCGTCGGCGTGACGGTCAGCGAGATCACCAGCGAGAGCAGGATGGCGACCGACAGCGTCACCGCGAACTCGTGGAACAGCAGACCGATCACCCCGGGCATCAGCAGGATGGGCAGGAACACCGCGATCAGCGACAAGCTCATCGAGATCACCGTGAAGCTGACCTCGGTGCTGCCGCGCATCGCCGCCTCGCGCACGTCCATACCCGCTTCCACGTGACGCACGATGTTTTCCAGCACCACTACCGCGTCGTCCACCACGAAGCCGGTGCCGATGGTCAGCGCCATCAGCGACAGGTTGTCGATGCTGTAGCCCATCAGATACATCGGCCCGAACGTACCGACGATGGACAGCGGCAGCGCCACCGCCGGAATCAGGATCGCCCGCGGCGACTGCAGGAACACGAACACCACGCCGATCACCAGCAGTACCGCGATGAACAAGGTGCGTTCGGTGTCGCTCACCGCGCCGCGTACCGAGACCGAGCGATCCAGCGCGATGCTGGCGTGGACGCCTGCCGGCAGGGCCGCCTCGATGGATGGCAGCACGTTCTGGATTTCGCCCACCGTCTTGACGATGTTGCCGCCGGGCCGCGGGAACACGATGACGAGCACTGCCGGCTTGCCGTCGTAGAGGCCCATGTTGCGGATGTTCTCCGCCGAGTCCTGCACGTCGGCGACGTCGCGCAGCAAGACCGGCGCGCCGTTGCGGTAGGCCACCACCAGGTCGCGGTAGGGTGCGGCCTTGCTGATCTGGTCGTTGGAGGTGATTTCGTAGCGCAGGCCGTTTTGGTCGATGTGGCCCTTGGCGCTGTTCGCGTTGGCGGCGCTGATCGCCGCGCGTACGTCTTCCAGGCCGATGCCGTAGCTGTTGAGCTTGTCCGGCTCGAGCTCCACGCGCACCGAGGGCAGGGCGCTGCCGCCCAGGGTGATCTGGCCCACGCCGTCGATCTGCGACAGCTGCTGCTGGATCACCGAGTCGGCCGAGTCGTAGAGCTGGGCGCGGGTCAGCGTGTCCGAGGTCAGCGCCAGGATCATGATCGGCGAATCGGCCGGGTTGTACTCGCGATAAGTGGGGTTGCCGCGCAGCGTGGAGGGCAGGTCCGCGCGCGCGGCCTGGATTGCCGCCTGCACGTCGCGCGCGGCGCCGTTGATGTCGCGGTCCAGCCCGAACTGGATGACCACGCTGGCGGTGCCGACCGAACTGGTCGAGGTCATCTCGTTGACGTCGGCGATGGTGCCGAGGCGGCGTTCCAGCGGCGCAGTCACGGTGGAGGCCATGATCTCGGGGCTGGCGCCGGCCATGCTGGCCTGCACGACCACCACTGGGTAAGTCACGTTCGGCAGCGGCGCCACTGGCAGATGAACGTAGGCCAGCAAGCCGGACAACAGGATGGCGACCGCCAGCAAGGTGGTCGCCACCGGGCGCCGGATGAACAGGCCAGGGATGCTCATGTGCGGTCACCCTGGTTACTCCCTCTCCCCTCCGGGGAGAGGGGCGGGGTGAGGGGGCGATCTCGCGCAGATGCATGTTCAGCGCGCGGGCGTATTGGCCGCACGCTTGCGACAAAGCCATGGAGTGCGTGGCCAGTCCGGCCCCTCACCCCAGCCCTCTCCCCGGAGGGGAGAGGGAGCAGGTCGTGGCGAGAGGGCGAGGGCGCGATCACGCTTCACCACCTTCTGCTTCCGGCGTGGGCGCGGGACGCAGGCGTTGCGCCAGCCGGTCGAAGAACAGGTAGATCACCGGCGTGGTGAACAGCGTCAGCAACTGGCTGAGCGCGAGGCCGCCGATGATGGACAGGCCCAGTGGCCGGCGCAGCTCCGAACCGATGCCGGTGCCCAGCAGCATCGGCAGCGCGCCGAGCATCGCCGCCAGCGTGGTCATCAGGATCGGGCGGAAGCGCAGCAGCGAGGCTTCGAAGATGGCTTCAGCCGGCGGCTTGCCGTGGGTGCGCTCGGCTTCGAGCGCGAAGTCCACGATCATGATCGCGTTCTTCTTCACGATGCCGATCAGCAGCACGATGCCGATGATGCCGATCACGTCCAGGTCGGCGCGAGCGACCATCAGCGCCAGCAGCGCGCCGATGCCGGCCGAGGGCAGGGTGGAAAGGATGGTCACCGGATGGATGAAGCTCTCGTATAGCACGCCGAGCACGATGTAGACGGCTACCAGTGCGGCGATCAGCAGGTACACCTCGCTGGACAGCGAATCCTGGAACGCTTGCGCCGCGCCCTGGAACGAGGACTCGATCGAAGACGGCAGGTGCACCGCGGCCTCGGCCTGGGTGATCTCATCCACCGCAGTGCTCAGCGAGGCGCCCTGGGCCAGGTTGAACGAGATGGTGGTGGACGGGAACTGGGCCAGGTGGCTGATCACCAGCGGTGACTTGCTGACCTGGATTTTGGCGATGGCACTCAGCGGCACCTGGCCGCTGCTGCTGGTCTGGCTGGGCAGGTACAGGTTGCCCAGCGATTGCAGCGTGGGCAGGCTTTCCGGCTTGGCGACCAGAATCACGCGGTACTGGCTGGACTGATCGAAGATGGTCGAGACGATGCGCTGGCCCAGCGCGTCGTACAGCGCGTTGTCGATGGTCGCCGCGGTGATGCCGTAGCGCGCCGCCAGCTGGCGGTTCACTTCGACGTTCACGCTGAGGCCGTCGTTGTCGAGATCGCTGGTGACGTCGGCGATGGACTGGATGCCCTTCATGCGCGCGATCAGCGCCGGCACGTACTGCTGCAGCGCCGCCTGGCTCGGCCCGCGTAGCACGAACTGGTACTGGTTCGGCGATACCGTGGTGTCCAGCGTCAGGTTCTGCTCCGGCTGCAGGAACAGCTTGATGCCGGGCACGCCGGCGGTTTCCTGCTGGATGCGGCGGGCGATCTGCCGGGCGGTGCCCGAGCGTTCGCCAAGCGGCTTCAGGTTGATCAGGAAGCGGCCGTTGTTGAGCGTGATGTTGGTACCGTCGATGCCGACATAAGACGTGAGGCTGGCGACGTCTGGGTCCTTCAGGACAGCCTCCGCCAGCGCCTGCTGGCGGTCCACCATGGTGTCGTAGGAGACGGAGTTGTCGGCGGTGCTGATGCCTTGCAGCACGCCCACGTCCTGCACCGGGAACAGGCCCTTGGGGATCACCACGTAGAGCACGATGGTCAACGCCAGCGTGGCGAGGAACACCAGCAGCGTGGCGGTCTGGTGCTTCATCACCACGGCGAGGCCGCGGCGGTAGGCGTCCAGCAGCTTGTCGAACAGCCGCTCGCTGATCTGCTCGAAGCGGCTGGGGTGGCGTTCCTTCTGCGCACGCAGGATGCGCGCGCACATCATCGGCACCAGCGTCAGCGATACCACCGCGGACAACATGATGGTGACGGCGAGGGTGACCGCGAACTCGCTGAACAGGCGGCCGATCACGCCGCCCATGAACAGCAGCGGGATCAGCACCGCGATCAGCGACACGGTCAGCGACACGATGGTGAAGCCGATCTGGCCGGCGCCTTCCAGTGCGGCTTCCAGCGGCGTCCTGCCTTCTTCCAGGTAGCGCACGATGTTCTCGATCATCACGATCGAGTCGTCCACCACGAAGCCGGTGGCGATGATCAGCGCCATCAGCGAGAGGTTGTCGATCGAGTAGCCAAGCTTGTACATCACCGCCAGCGTGCCGATCAGCGACACCGGCACGGAGATGCTGGGGATGATGGTGGCGGGCAGGTTGCGCAGGAACACGAAGATCACCAGCACCACCAGGGCGATCGCCAGCACCAGCTCGAACGTGGCATCGGACACCGAGGAGCGGATCACGCCGGTGCTGTCGTTGACGACGCTGATCTTCATGCCGGCTGGCAAGGTGGCTTCCAGCGCGGGCAGTTCCTGCGTGATGTGGTCCACCGTGGCGATCACGTTGGCGCCCGGCTGGCGCTGCACGTTGAGCACGATGGCCTGTGTCTTGTCGTACCAGGCGCCCAGTTCCTTGTTCTGCGCGGCCTGCGTCACGTGGGCGACGTCGCGCAGGAACACCGGCGCGCCGTTCTGGTAGGCGACCACCGTGTCCAGGTAGCCCTGCGGGTTCTGGATCTGGTCGTTGCCGTTGATCGTGTAATCCAGCTTCGGGCCGTCGAAATTGCCCTTGGGCTGGCTGACGTTGACGTTAGCGATCAGCGAGCGCAGGTCGTCGATGTTGAGGCCGTAGGCGGCGAGCTTGTGCGGGTCTGCTTCCACGCGGACCGCCGGCACGTTGCCGCCGGCGGCGGTGACCAGGCCCACGCCGGGCACTTCGGAGATCTTGGTGGCGAGGCGGTTGTTGGCGGCGTCCTGCAGTTGCGGCAGCGACATCGAGTCCGAGGTCACCGCCAGCGTGAGGATGGGCTGGTCGGCCGGGTTCACCTTGGCGTAGGTCGGCGGGGCCGGCAGGCCGCTGGGCAGCAAGCTGTTGGCGGCGTTGATCGCCTCCTGCACGTTCTGCTCAGCCACGTCGAGGTTGAGCGAGAGATCGAACTGCAAGGTGATGACCGAGGCGCCGGCGGAGCTGCTCGAGGTCATCTGCTGCACGCCGGGGATCTCGCCCAGCTGCACTTCCAGCGGCGCGGTCACCGTGGTCGCCATCACCGTGGGGCTGGCGCCGGGGTAGAAGGTCTGCACCTGGATCGTCGGGTAGTCCACGTCCGGCAGCGAGGACACCGGCAGGAAGCGCACCGCGACCAGGCCCACCAGCACCATGGCGATCATCAGCAGCGCCGTCGCCACCGGACGGAGCACGAACGGTCGTGAAATATTCATCGCTTGCGCGCCCGCCGCCTAGAGCCTGTTCAATGTCTCCACATGGCCCGCGCCGGGATCGGTTTGCGCGCAGGCCAAGGAAGAACGAAGGAGTGGACGTCCGTCCACGACTGAGTGATGACGCAGGGGTGCGGGCAAACAGACCCAGCCCTTCGGGTTGCCTTGCCGTGGCCGCCATGCGGCAGCGCGCGGCTTGACCTGCCAGCCAGGCAGGCACTGCGCCACGCGCCACCACCTGACGGCCACGGCAAGGCAACGCGGGCTATGTGGAGACATTGAACAGGCTCTCACGAGGCCGAACTGTCGGCGGATGCGTGTTTCTTCTTCCAGCCGGAATGCTGCTTGCCCGTCGTCGACGCCGCCGATGCCGGTGCGTTGCCCGTCCCGGCCGCTTGCGCGCCGGCGAGCTTGATCGTCGCGCCATCGCTGAGGCGGTCGGTGCCGTCGGTGACCACGGTCTGGCCGGCGGCGAGGCCGGACAGGATCACGGTGTTCTTGCCGTCGCTGGGGCCGAGGGCGACTTTGTGCACGGAGACGGTGTCATCGGCATTGACCAGGTAGACGTAGTCGCCCGGTGCGCCGTTCTGCACGGCGGGAGTCGGCACCAGCACCGCGTTCTTCTGCGTGTCCACCAGCAGCTGCACGTTGACGAACTCGTTGGGGAACAGCGTCTCGTCGTCGTTGGGCACCGTGGCGCGCAGCGGCACCGTGCCGGTGCCGGTGGCCATCTGGTTGCCGATCGCATACACCGTGCCGCTGGCGAGCTGCCTGCTGTTGTCGCTGTCGTAGATCGCCACCGGCAGTTTGGCGCCGGTGCCGAGGCGCTGCAGCACCCGCGACAGCGCGTTCTGCGGCACCGAGAACTGCACCGTGGTCGGCTTCATCGTGGTGATGGTCACGATGCCGGGCGAGCTGGACGCGGTGACATAGTTGCCGGGATCGACCAGGCGCAGGCCGACGCGGCCAGCGACGGGGGCGGTGATATGGCAATAGGAGATGTTCAGCGCGGCCTGCGCGATGCTGGCCTGGTCGGCCTTCACCGCCGCCTCGTCCTGCTGCACGGTGAACTGCTGGTCGATGAAGGTCTGCTCGGCAATCGATTTCTGCTGGTGCAGCTGCGTGTAGCGGGCCAGATCGGCGCGGGCCAGGTTCAGGCTGGCCTGGTCTTTGGCGAGCTGCGCCTCGGCCTGCTGCTTGTTGATCTCGTACTGGCGCGGGTCGATCTGGGCGAGGAACTGGCCTTTGGCGACATCCTGGCCTTCCTGGTAGCCCACGGCGGTGAGGTAGCCGCTCAGCTGCGGCAACACGTTGACCGTGGCGACCGGGGTGACGGTGCCCAATTCATTCAGGTTTTCCGGCATCTCGCCGAGGGTGGCGGTGGCCGTGCCCACCACCTGCGCGGCAACGCCGCCACGTGTTTTCTTGCCGCCGAGCAGGTGGAACAGGATCAGCGCGACCACCACCACGATGACGGCCGCGACGATCAGCACGCGGGATTTCGGGCGGTGGGGCGGGGCGGAACTCGATACACCGGCATTCATATGCCATCTCCAAGCGATTCATTCCGTCGTTCACACGACGAACCGGCCCCGTCTCATCTTGCGATGTCCGCAGCGATCGGAGCAAAAGTCTGGCCGTCTTGAACGACTCACTTCCGGCGAGGTTGACCTGCCGGCGGATAAGGCCAACGACAGGAAGCGTGCCGTGGGGTTTCGATGCAGCATCTTGCGCCCGTCGTGCGGACGCCATGCTGCAGCCGGATGACACAACCCGTGTCACGGGAGGGTGATGGCAACGGCGGGTTGCGCGTCTTCGGATGCCGGCCCGGCTTCCGGCTACGGCACCGGATGGCCTTTGCTGGCCGTCCAGATCGCGTACCAGTCTTCCGCATCCAGCTGCAGTTCCACCGCGTCGATCGCTTCGCGCAAGCCGGCGATGCGGCCGCTGCCGGTGATCGGATGCGGCCGCGACGGATGGCGCAGGACCCAGGCGAAGGCCAGGGTGGTGAGGCTGGTGCCGAGGCGCGCGGCGATGGTTTCCATTTCCGCGCGCACGCGCACGGCTTGTTCGTCCTGGCCGGTGAACAGCCGGCCACCGCCCAGCGGCGACCAGATCATCGGGCGCAGGCCCAGTTGCTGGGCCTGGTCCAGCGTGCCGTCGTCCAACGCGTCCAGCTGCAGCGGCGACAGCTCGACCTGGTTCGTCGCCAGCGGATGGCAGGCATGCAGCAGCGCGAACTGGCTGGTCGTGTGGTTGGACACGCCCCAGTGCGCCACCTTGCCTTCGCGAGTGAGCGCGTTGAAGGTGTCCGCCAGCGCGGCGGCGTCCATCAAGTAGTCGGGGCGGTGGATCAGCACCAGGTCCAGCTGCTCCGTGTACAGCTTGCGCAGGGATTGCTCCACCTGCGCGCGTACGTAGGCCGGCGCGGTGTCGTAGTGATTCACCCGGTACGGCCGCTGCGCGGAGCGCAGGCGGATGCCGCACTTGGTCACCAGCTGCATGCGTCCGCGCAACGCAGGCGCGGCCTTGAGCGCCTCGCCGAACAGCGCCTCGGCGCGGTAGTCGCCATAGATGTCCGCGTGGTCGAAGCTGCTGATGCCGAGCTCCAGCGCCTGCTCGATCCAGCGCACGCGGCCGGGCACGTCGAGGTTCCAGTCGGCCAGCCGCCACAGGCCAGCGACGATGGGGGAGAGTGCGAGCATGCGATCCGACATGGCAGCAGCGTGGCGGGAGGGACCGGCAGTGTGCCAACCCTCCAGGCTGGCCTCAAGGGAAGTCCTGGTCAGCCTCCGGGGTACGCAGTCATATCAGCTTCGTTCGCCGCCACCAGTGGGTGACCTTCTCCTCGCGCACCAGGGTGAACAGGCCGGCTCCCAGGATCAGCACGATGCCGGCCAGCATCGGCCAGTCCAGATGGTCGCCGAAGAACCAGTAGCCGAAGGCGATCGCCCACAGCATCTGGCTGTATTGGGTGGGGGCCACGCGGTTGGCGTGGGCGATCTGGGTGGCGTACATCAACAGCACGCTGGCCAATCCGGCGAGCAGGCCGTAGCCGGCGAGCAGGCTCCATTGCGCCGGGTCCGGCCATACGAAACGGGGCAGCATCAGCACGCCACCGGCGACCAGCGGGCCGACCATGCCGGCGCCGTACAGGCTGATGCGCTTTTCATCGCCGCCGGCCATGCGCAGCGCCACCACCGACCCGGCAGCTGCAATGCCGCACAGGATCGCCGCCAGATGCCCCAGCCCCAGCGTGCGGAAGCCGGGCCTTAGCACCACCAGCACACCGGCGAAGCCCACGAACACCGCGGTCCAGCGGCGCCAGCCCACGTGCTCCTTGAGCAGCAGCACCGAAAGGAGGGTCACGAAGATCGGCATCAGGAAGATCATCGAGAACACCTCGGCCATCGGCAGCAAGGTGAACGCGGTGACCGAGCAGATGTTGCCGACCGCCCCGGCCAGCGCGCGCACCCACCACAGCGCCGGGCGGCGGGCGACGAACACGTCGCGCCAGCGGTCGCCTTTGTCCATGAGGAAGGGCAGGGCGGCCAGGCCCATGGCGGCGCCGATGCATACCGACTCGTATGGAGGCACGCTGCCGTGCAAGGCTTTCACGAAGGCGTCGCTGATGGCGAAGGCCGCGAAGCTGGCGAAACCCAGCAACACACCCTTGATCATGGGTTTCCCGGGGCGGAAGGGGAGGAATCGCATGATCGCACGACGCGCCCCGGGCGCTGCTGCGCCCCGCCATGACCGGCATGGGCCGCCCCGGGTAGAATACGTGGTTTCCCCGCCCGCCCCTGGAACGCACATGGCTGCTGCCCGCCTGAACCCGCTCGACCTGTACGACGTCCGCTCGCTGCTCTCCGACGAGGAGCGCATGGTGCAGGACACCGTCGGCCGTTTCGTCGATGAGAAGGTGTTGCCGATCATCGGCGATGCGTTCGATCAGGCGCGCTTCCCCACCGAGCTGATTCCGGAAATCGCCAACCTCGGCCTGCTTGGCGCCACCATCCCCGAGAAGTACGGCTGCGCCGGCATGAGCGGCGTCAGCTACGGCCTGATCTGCCAGGAGCTGGAGCGCGGCGACTCGGGCCTGCGCAGCTTCGCTTCGGTGCAGAGCTCGCTGGTGATGTACCCGATCTACGCCTACGGCAGCGAAGCGCAGAAGATGGAATACCTGCCGAAGATGGCGGCGGGCGAGATCATCGGCTGCTTCGGCCTCACCGAGCCGCACGGCGGCTCCGATCCGGCCAACATGAAGACCCACGCGAAGAAGGACGGTGGCGATTGGGTCATCAACGGCGCCAAGATGTGGATCACCAACGGCAACATCGCGCAGATCGCCGTGGTGTGGGCGCAGACCGAGGACGGCATCCAGGGTTTCATCGTGCCGACCGACAGCAAGGGCTTCACCGCCCAGCAGATCCACAAGAAGATGAGCCTGCGCGCCTCGGTCACCAGCGCGCTGTTCCTCGACAACGTGCGCGTGCCCGATGCCAACCGCCTGCCCAACGTGAAGGGGCTGAAGGGCCCGCTGGGCTGCCTCACCCAGGCCCGCTACGGCATCACCTGGGGTCCGATCGGCGCCGCGCAGGCCTGCCTGAAGGAAGTCATCGACTACACGCAGGAGCGCGTGCTGTTCGGTCGCCCGCTGGCGGCGAACCAGGCGATCCAGCTCAAGCTGGCCGACATGGCCCGCCGCATCACCACCGCGCAGCTGCTGTCGCTGCAGCTGGGGCGCCTCAAGGACGCCGGCGCCATGCAGCCCACCCAGGTCTCGCTGGCGAAGTGGAACAACTGCCGCATGGCCATCGATATCGCGCGCCAGTGCCGCGACATCCTCGGCGGCGCAGGCATCACCACTGAGCACGGTGCGATCCGCCATGCGCTGAACCTGGAATCGGTCATCACCTACGAGGGCACCGAGACCGTGCACGAGCTGGTGGTGGGCCGCGAACTGACCGGTATCAACGCGTTCTGATTTTTCCTTCTCCCTCCGGGAGAAGGTGTCGCGAAGCGACGGATGAGGGCCTGCGCGAACCCCGCACCCTCACCCCAACCCCTCTCCCGGCGGGAGAGGGGCTTTCAGGAGCCCAGCCTTGCATGTCGCCTGTACCCGCATCGAAGCCGAACGCCTGATCCTGCGCGCCCATTTCGACGCATGAGCCACATCCCGCCCGCGCTGTTCGTCGCACTTGCCGAGCTGGTGCCCGACTTGCATGTGCATTGCGTCGAGCCGTGGTGCCTGATCGGCAGCGCCGCCGCGCGCCTGCTGGGCGCCGAAGTGACCGTGGCCGACATCGATGTGCTGGCTTCGCCCGCCGATGCCGACGCGCTGGCGATGTTGTGGGCCGATCGCCGCGACGCCGCGCATGCACCGGCCGACGGCGACCGCTTCCGCTCGCACTTCGCCCGCTTCCGTTTCCCCGGCATGCCGGTGGAGGTGATGGGCGGGCTGGAGCTCAATGCGGGCGAGGGCTGGCAAGCTGTGTCGCCGGGGCGGCTGGTGCTGGCCGGGTTGCAAGGCATGGCCGTGCCGGTGCCCTCGCTGGACGACCAGATCCGTATCTTCGAATCCTTCGGCCGCGACAAAGATCTCACCCGCGCCGCTGCCTTGCGCCGATTGCACCAGCCATCCGCGCTTTCCATCACGTCTTCTTCCTGACGGCCATCCAGCCGCTCTCCCGAACCGACACGACATCGCCATGACCACCACGCCAGCTCCCATCGCCGCCCGCCACAAGGGTTTCAACCGCGCCGAGATCGTCGACCAGAACTTCACCGAGTTCGTCGGCGGCTGGCAAGGCGAAGTGCGCGCCGCGCCGCGCGACGACGCGCCGGTGCTGCCGGGCAGCGCGCTGGATGCGCGAGGTTTCCGCGAGCTGCTGGAATCGCAGCTGATCTCGCGCCACCTCGACCTGATGGCGCGCGTGCTGCGCGTGCAGAACAAGGTGTTCTACACCATCGGTTCGTCCGGCCACGAAGGCAATGCGATGGTGGCGCGGCTCACCCGCCATACCGATCCGTCCTTCCTGCACTACCGCTCCGGCGGCTTCATGGCCGAGCGCTTCCGCAAGCTGCCGGGCATGGACCCGGTGATGGATTCGGCGCTGTCCTTCGCGGCCAGCAAGGAAGACCCGGCGTCGGGCGGCCGCCACAAGGTGTGGGGTTCCAGGCCGTTGTGGGTGCTGCCGCAGACCTCGACCATCGCCTCGCACCTGCCCAAGGCGCTGGGCACCGCGGTGGCCATCGACCACGCGCGCCGCATCGGCCACACGCTGCCGGTGCCGGACGATTCCATCGCGATCTGCTCGTTCGGCGATGCCTCCAGCAATCACGCCACCGCGCAGACCGCGTTCAACGCGGCGGCGTGGACGGCCTACCAGAAGCTGCCTGCGCCCGTGCTGTTCGTGTGCGAGGACAACGGCATCGGCATTTCGGTGAAGACGCCCACCGGCTGGGTCGCCAGCAACTTCCAGGCGCGCGCCAACCTCGATTATTTCTACGCCGACGGCCTCGACCTCGCCGAAGGCTACGCCCAGGTGCAGCGCGCGGTGGAGCATTGCCGCAGCACGCGCCGCCCGACCTTCCTGCATCTGCGCACCACCCGCATCATGGGCCACGCGGGCACCGACTTCGAGATCGAGTGGCGCAGCATCGAGGAGCTGGTGGCCGTGGAGGCGACCGACCCGCTGCTGCGTTCGGCGGCGATCGCGCTGGAGTCCGGGTTGTACACCAAGGATGCGCTGCTGGAACTCAACGGGGCCATCCGCAAGCGCTGCTTCGCCGCCGCCGAGGAGGCCGACCGTCGTCCGAAGCTGGAACGCCTCGACGACGTGATGAAGCCGCTGGCGCCGTACACGCCTGCTGCGGTGAAGGCCGAAGCCGAGCGCGCCGATTACGCCGACGCGCGCATCAAGGCCTTCGGCAGCGAGGACAAGCTGCCCGAGAACCAGCCGCCGCGGCACCTGGCCATCCAGATTGGCCAGGCCCTGCACGACGTCATGGCCAAGTACCCCGAATCGTTGCTGTTCGGCGAGGACGTGGCGCAGAAGGGCGGCGTGTACACGGTGACCAAGGGCTTGCACAAGGCGTTCAAGAACACGCGCGTGTTCAACACCTTGCTTGACGAGACCATCATCCTCGGCCTGGCCCAGGGTTACGCCAACATGGGCATGCTGCCGATCCCGGAGATCCAGTATCTCGCCTACTTCCACAACGCGGCCGACCAGATCCGCGGCGAGGCGGCCAGCCTGCAGTTCTTCTCCAACGACCAGTACCGCAACCCGCTGGTGATGCGCGTGGCCTCGCTGGGCTACCAGCGCGGTTTCGGTGGCCACTTCCACAACGACAACTCGATCGCCGCGCTGCGCGATATCCCGGGTCTCGTAGTCGGTTGCCCTTCGCGCGGCGACGACGCGGCGACCATGCTGCGCACGCTCACCGCGCTGGCCAAGGTGGATGGCCGCGTCTGCGCCTTCCTCGAACCGATCGCGCTGTACATGACCAAGGACTTGTACGAGGCCGGCGACGGGCAATGGCAGTTCGCCTATCCCGCGCCGGGCGAGGCGATGACGCTGGGCGAAGGCCGCGTCTACAACGAGAAGGCCGAGGATCTCGTCGTGTTCACCTTCGGCAACGGCGTGACTATGGCGCTGCGCGCCGCGCGCACCATCGAGCAGGAACTGGGCTGGAAGGTGCGCGTGGTCGACTTGCGCTGGCTGGCGCCGCTCAACGACGCCTTCATCGCCGCGCAGGCGAAGGGCGCCAAGCGCATCATCGTGCTGGACGAAGGCCGCAAGAGCGCCGGCGTAGGCGAGGGCGTGATCACCGCCATCGTGGAGGCGGGCCATGGTGCCACGCCGCTGGAACGCGTGGTGGGTGCGGACACCTTCACCCCGCTGGCCGGCGCGGCCTTCCTGGTGCTGCCGGGCGAGGCGGACGTGGTAGCGGCGGCGCGCAAGCTGGCGTGACGCCGGTGCCGCGCGCGGTGCCGGCGAGCGGTCAGCGCCGGCGCGGCCGCGTGCGCAGCAATTCGCGTTTCTCGACCAGGAAATCCATCAGCGCCCGCACTTTCGCGGGCATCTGCTCGCGCGACGGCACGTACAGGTAGAAGCCGGGAAAGGGCTGGCACCAGCGTGCCAGCACGCGCACCAGGCTGCCGTCGTCGAGCTGCGGGCGCACCACGAATTCCATGTGCTGGATCAGTCCCACGCCCTGCAACGCGGCGCGGATCGTGCCCTCGTCGTCGTTGGTGACGTAGCTGCCGGTGGGCTCCACCACGAAGTCGTGGCCGTCGACGTTCGGCGACGTGAATTCCCAACCGTAGATAGCGCCACTGGAAGACTGCCGGTAGCACAGGCAGTTGTGCCGCACGAGGTCGGCAGGCGTGGCGGGCTTGCCGCGGCGCCGGAAGTAATCGGGCGAACCCACCACGGCCATCTCCAGCATGGGCGTGATCGGTACCGCCACCATGTGCGCAGCCAGGCTTTCGCCCAGACGGATCCCCGCATCGCAGCCGTCGGCGATGATGTTGGCGATGCCGTCGTCCATCACCAGTTCCAGCCGGAGCTGCGGGTAACGCTCCAGGAACTCCGCCAGGCGCGGCTCCAGCAGCATCTTCGCCGCCGGGCGCGAGGTATTCACGCGCAGCAGGCCCGCTGGCTCGTCGCGCATCTCGCCGAGGTTGCGCACCGCCCGTTCGATGGAGCCCAGCGATGGGCGGATCGCTTCGAACAAGCGTTGCCCATGCTCGGTGAGCGACATGTCCCGCGTGGTGCGGTAGAGCAGCTTCACGCCCAGCTGTTTTTCCAGGGCCTTGAGGTTCTGCGACAAGGCCGGCCGCGACACGCCCATTTCCGCCGCGGCCTTGGTGAAGCTGCGGTGGTGAGCGATGTGGGCGAACCAGGCTAGCGATGGGAGCAGGGAAGGGTCCATTCGCTATTGGTAATTCATGCTTACCACTGTGGTCAAGTTTGTGTGCTTCTAATCGACCAATGACAGGCCTAGCATCTTTCCCCGGATCCGCTGGTGCTCCGCCACGGAGATGCGAAATGCCCATCCATTGCAACGAGGCGATGCCCATGAAGACCGTGACCATCCGCAACCGCGACATGTACTGGGATATCGCCGCCGATATCCATTTCCCGCCCGGCTTCGACGAGAACAAGCGGTATCCGGCGATCGTCAGCGCGCATCCGATCGGCAGTTGCAAGGAGCAGTCCTCCGGCAACGTCTACGGCGCAGCGTTGGCGCAGGAGGGCTTCGTCGTCATCGCCTTCGATCGCAGCTTCCAGGGCGACAGCGGCGGCGAGCCGCGGCGGATCGAAGATCCGACGCTGACCGTGGAGGATTTCCGCCATGTCGTCGATTACCTGGTGACCTTGTCCTATGTCGACGAGGAGCGCATTGGCGTGCTCGGCATCTGCGGCGGCGGCGGTTATGCGATCAATGCCAGCATGACCGAGCGCCGGTTCAAGGCGGTGGCCAGCATCACGGGCGTCAACTTCGGCCGCCTCAGTCGCGAAGGCTTCACCAACTACGACCCGATTGCCGCGCTGGAAGCGATGGCGAAGCAGCGCACTGCCGAAGCGCGTGGCGCACAGGTGCAGGTCGACGTCTTCGTGCCGGCCTCGGTCGAAGGCGCGAAGCAGGCCGGCATCACCGACATCGACGTGCTGGGGGCGGCGGATTACTACCGCAACCGCTGCGTGAAGCCGCATGGCGAGACAAGCGCGGTTTTCTCGCACCGGGCGGTATCGGTCGGCTGGGACGCCTTCCATCTGGCCGAAGTGCTGCTGACCCAGCCGTTGATGGTGGTTGTCGGCGACAGGCCCGGCGGGTTCGGCGCCTATCGCGACGGCCAGGAGATCTACGGCCGCGCCGCGTCGAAGGACAAGCACATCGTCGTGCTGGAAAACACCTCGCACTACGAGCTGTACGATCAGCCGGGCCCGGTCGGCAAGGCACTGGAAAAAGTGGTGCCGTTCTTCAAGGCGAATCTTTGACAGACATTCCGAGGATCCAACCATGGACAAGATCAGCATCAGAAACAGCAACGGCACCGGCATCGTGCTGTCTGCCGTCATCCATTTCCCGGAGGGTTTCGACGAGGGCGGGAAATACGCTGCCGTCGTCGTGGCCCACCCCGGCGGCGGCGTGAAGGAGCAGACGGCCGGCCTGTATACGCGCAAGCTCGCGGAAGCCGGCCTGGTTACCATCGCCTTCGATGCCTCCTACCAGGGCGAGAGCACCGGCGAGCCGCGCCAGCTGGAAAATCCCTATGTGCGCACCGAGGATGTCAGCGCGGTGGTCGATTACCTGACCACGCTGCCGTACGTCGACGAGGACAGGATCGGCGCCATGGGCATCTGCGCGGGCGGCGGCTATGCGGCCAATGCCGCGATCAACGACCGTCGCGTCAAGGCGGTGGGTACGGTCAGCGCGGTGAACATCGGCGCGATGTTCCGCAACGGCTGGAACAACGACATCAAGGACGCCGACGCGATTCCTGCGCTGCAGGGCGGCTCGCAGGCACGCACCGCCGAGGCCAATGGTGCGGCGATCGTGCAGATCCCGCTGGCGCCGTTGCGCAAGGAAGATGCACCCAACAAGGAGCTGGAGGAGGCCTGGGAGTACTACCACACGCCGCGCTGCGAATACCCGACCGCGCCGGGCTGGGCGACGGCGCGCAGCCTCAACCAGATCATCGCCTACGACGCCTTCAACAAGGCCGAGGCGTTCCTGACCCAGCCGCTGCTGGTCATCGCGGGCAGCGTGGCGGGCAGTAAATGGATGAGCGATGACCTCTACCGGCGCGCGGCGAGCAGGGACAAGCATTTCCACGTCGTCGAGGGGGCGAACCACATGAGCCTGTACGACGTGCCCAGGTACGTGGACGAGGCGGTATCCCAGCTTGCGCCTTTCTTCAGGGCGAAACTGTAAGGCGCGATGCGAGGCGGGAGAAGCGGCGATGAAACAGCGGATCAAGGTACTGGTACTGGGCGCCGGCGGGCAGATCGCCCACTGGGTGATCCGGATGCTGGCGGATGACGCCGACGTGCAACTCACGTTGTTCCTGCGCCATGCGCGCAAGCTGCGCGGACAGGTGCCGGGCAACGCGCACATCGTCGAGGGCGACGTGCTCGACCGGCACAGGCTCGATGCCGCCATGGCGGGGCAAGACCTGGTCTACGTCAATCTTGCCGGTGAACTCGACGGGCAGATGAAGCGCATCGTCGCGGCGATGCAGGCTGCTGGCGTCAAGCGGATCGTCTACGTTGCATCGCTGGGCATTTACGACGAAGTGCCGGGCAGGTTCGGCGAATGGAACCGGCGCGAGATCGGCCCCTACCTGGGGCCGTATCGCCGGGCCGCGGACATGCTCGAAGCCTCGGACCTGGATTACACGATCCTGCGGCCAGCCTGGCTCACCGACGCAGACGAAGTGGACTACGAGACGACGCCGAGGAGCGCGTTGTTCAAGGGCACGGAGGTGTCGCGCAAGAGCGTCGCGGCGCTGGTCGTGGAGATTGTTCGCTCGCCTGGGCGGCGGGTCGGCGAGAATCTCGGTGTGGACAAGCCGGGCACAGAAGGCGACAAGCCGGCGTTTCTCTGAAACTGCAGCAGGATGGCTGGCTGGCGGCTCAGCCGGCAAAGCCGCCAGCATCCAGAAACGCTTGCTCTTCGCCCGTGGTCTCGCGGCCGAGCACGGCGTTGCGGTGCGGGAAGCGGCCGAAGCGGACGATCACATCGCGGTGGATGCGGGCGTATCTGGCGTAGTTGTCCAGGCCCTCGCACAGCGCGACCGAACGATCCTGGTCGGCCAAGGCCTCGCTGTGTTCGAACGGCAGGTAGAAGAACACGCGCAGCGCCGGTTCCACGGCGCGGTCGTGGCCGCGCGCCACGGTTTGCCGCGCGAAGGACAGCGCCAGCGGATCGGTGGCGAACATATGCGCCGTGCCGCGGAAGGCATTGCGCGGCAACTGGTCGAGCAGGATCAGCAGCGCCAGCGCGCCTTCGGCTTCGTCCAGCCAATGGTCGAGTTCGCGACGCGCGGCGGCCATGTGGGTGTCGAGGAAGCGCGTGGTGAAGTCGCGATCGAACGCCTCGTCCTTGTCGAACCACTTGCCGGGGCCGGCTTCGCGCCAGAAGCGGGCGACGTCTTGGGGCTGGTGGCTTGGGATCATGGCGGGTTCCTCGATCAAGGCAATGGCTGATGGTCGCACAGTGCCGTTCGTCACCCTCGCGCAGCGCGCCGCTGGTGCTAAGTTGGAGGAATCCCTCCGAGCCGCCCGCAGGTACCGCCATGTCCCTTGCTTCGCCCGTGCGTCCGCAACGCGCCCATCGCCGCATCGCCCTGGCCGTGATGCTGGCGCTTGCCGCAGGTGCCGCTTCCGCCCAGGTGTCGCGCAGCACGCAGGTGCCGGCGCCGCAGGACGCGCCGTATCCGGGCACCATCGCGATCCACGTCGACGCCAGCGATACGCGGCAGGGCATCTTCCGGGTGCATGAAACGATTCCCGTGCAGCCGGGTCCGCTGACCCTGCTGTATCCGGAATGGATTCCCGGCAACCATTCGCCCAGCGGCCCCGTCGCCATGCTGGCCGGCCTTGCGATCAGCGCGAACGGCAAGCCGATCCGCTGGACGCGCGACAAATACGACGTGTATGCCTTCCACCTCGACGTGCCCGCGGGCGCCACCAGCATCGACGCGGATTTCCAGTACCTGTCGCCGCGCAGCGACGGCTACGAGATGACCGACCGCATGCTGATGCTGGAGTGGGACAAGCTGTCGCTGTATCCGGCCGGCCACTACACCCGCGGCATCACTTTTGCGCCGAGCGTGACGCTGCCGCAGGGCTGGCAGTTCGGCAGCGCACTGGAGAAAACCTCGCAGTCGGGCGGCGACACCATCTTCAAGCCGGTGAGCTACAACAACCTGGTCGATTCGCCGATGTATGCGGGCCGGTACTTCAAGCGCGTGGATCTCAATCCCGGCGGCAAGGCGCCGGTGCACCTCGACATCGTGGCCGACGCGCCGAAGTACCTGGAGATGACGCCGGAGCAGCTGAAACTGCATCGCGCGCTGGTGAGCCAGGCGGTGAAGCTGTTCGGCTCGCACCATTACGACCACTACGACTTCCTGTTCTCGCTGTCCGACCAGCTGGCCGGCAACGGCTTGGAGCACCACCAGTCCAGCGAGGACGGCATGGGCGCGGACTACTTCACCGCCTGGGCCGACGACGCGCCGAACCGCGATCTGCTCGCGCACGAATACGTGCACTCGTGGAACGGCAAGTTCCGCCGTCCGGCCGACCTCGCGACGCCGAACTTCAACGTGCCGATGGGCGATTCGCTGCTGTGGGTGTACGAGGGCCAGACCCAGTACTGGGGATTCGTGCTCACCGCGCGCGCCGGCCTGTGGACGCCCGAACAGTTCCGCGATGCGCTGGCCATGACGGCGGCCAACTACGACCGCAACCGTCCCGGCTTCCAGTGGCGCTCGCTGGAGGACACCACCAGCGACGCCACCGCCGCGCACCGTTCGGCGCTGCCGTACCGCAGCTGGCAGATGAGCGAGGACTACTACTCGGGCGGCCAGATGCTGTGGCTGGCGGTGGACGCCAAGCTGCGTGAACTGACCGGTGGCAAGAAGTCGCTGGACGATTTCGCGCAGGCCTTCTTCGGCGTCGACGACGGCAGCTATGTGACGAAGCCCTATGCCTTCGACGACGTGGTCGCGGCGCTGGGCGGCGTGGCGAAATACGACTGGGCCGGTTTCCTCAAGGCGCGCGCCGACGCGCTGGATCCGCCGCTGCAGGACGGGCTCGCCGCCTCGGGCTGGAAGCTGGTCTACACCGACCAGCCCAGCGCCTACGAGAAGCAGTACGACAGCCGGCCGGAGTCCTCGCGCCACATGTACAACTTCGCCTGGTCGATCGGCCTGACCCTCGCCGAGGACGGCGCGATCAACGACGTGCGCTGGAACGGCCCCGCGTTCAAGGCCGGCGTCAGCACCGGCGCCACCGTCGTGGCGGTGAACGGGCAGGCGTATGCGAGCGAGGCGCTGAAGGAGGCGATCGTTGCCGCCAAGGCCGGCAAGGCGCCGATCCGCCTGTTGCTGAAATACCAGGGCAACCTGCAGACCGTATCGGTGGACTACCACGGCGGCCTGCAATATCCGCATCTGGAACGGATCGCCGGCACGCCCGACTACCTCGACCAGATCATCGCGGCACGGAAGTAAGGCCCGATCCAGCGGTGCGCGCGTATCGGATCGCGCGCATGCCGGGAGTGCCACCGTCTTCGTTCCGGCCAACGCCGGGCGAGTGCGGTCCGGTTGGCGGTTAGTGCGATTCGCCGGCCGACGCAGCCGGCGCCGGCTGCGAGTGCATCAGCATGTGCGCGATGTAGGCGTGCACTTCCGCCTTGGTCACGAAGCCGGTGTGATGGGCGTCGATCGCATCGAAATGCGTGGCGATGAAGGCGACGGAGCCGGCCTGCGCCTCGGCCTTGCTGAGCTTGCCGTCATGGTTCCGGTCGGCGGCGTCGAAACTCTTGTCGAGCGCCGTCACGCCAGCAACGATGCTGTTCATCCCGGACTGGGCGTGCAGGCTCGCCGGCAGGCAGGCGGCGAGGGAAACGAGGCCAAACACGATGGCGTAGCGCGACATGGCGATCTCCTGCTGGGCGTGGCCGGTCGGGGCGTCCGGCGGTTGGTGTACGCCCGGCCGCGCGAGGCTAGCACGACGTGAAATGGTGTTATCGCCCCTGCTCGGGGGCAGTGCCGCCGGGGTTCCAGTGGAACACCTCGTCCAGCCGCTTGCCGAATACGTCGGCGATGCGGAACGCCATTTCCAGCGACGGCGAATAGCGCCCCTGTTCGATCACGGCGATGGTCTGGCGGGTGAGGCCTACGCGCTGGCCCAGTTCGGCCTGGGTCATGTCCTGCGCCAGGAAACGCAGCAGGCGCACCTCGTTGGTCAGCGCTTCAGTGGGCAAGGCGCGGCATCCTGCGATAGCTGACCACGATCAGCACGTAACGCACCGTTTCGGCCAGCACGATGGCGAACAGGGCGGTGTTGGTGATTTTCCAGCCGGTATCGCTGAAGGGCATCACCACGCCGACCACGATCATGCCGGTCAGCATCACGAAGTAGGCGACGCGGGTGGCGCGTGCGTCGATGGCGCGGTCGCGTTCGTCCAGCAGCAGTTCCTCGCCGCGCTCCTTCCGCTTCAGCAGCATCAGCCCGACCAGGTAGGCGATGGCGTGCACGCTGGCGACGGCCGCGAGGCAGGCAATGCGTTCCAGGAAGGTGGTCAGCCACATGGGGCACTCCGCCTGGATCAGGAAATAGACGACATAGGGCGGGCACTGGCTCCACAAGGCCAGCCAGGCGCGTTTCTCGAGCGATGACATGGGTCCCCCTCCTGAGTTCGCTGTAGTGGACGTCATGTTAGATATTATTTACATCATGTCAAGTGAATTTACCTTTTGCCGGGCTGGACGGTTTCGCCCGGCACCGGCCGGGGTTGGCCTCGCACCTGGCATTGTTCGAGATCGACCCGCCCGGCACGCAGGCGTGGAAGCGCAGTTGCCTGGCCGGGTTGGGCATGGCTGAACCCGGCTGGCTTTGCTTCGTGCCGATCGACTTCGAGGCAGGCGAACGCTGGGCGGACCGACTGGCCGCCGCGGGCTTCGACGCGATATGTACGGCCGTGATCGCGTGCATCGATGTCAGCCGGTATCTCGGCTATGACAGGCCTTGCCGCAGGCATGCCTGCGCATTTGTCGATCCGCTGCGACGCCGTTCGTCGCCCGCTTGGGCGCCGCATGACGCGGCGTCGCTACCCACAGGAGAGACAAGATGCGATTCCTTTCGATGATCCGGATCAATGAGCGCGCCGGCCAGAAACCCAGTGCGCAGCTGATGGAAGACATGGGCAAGCTGATGGTCGAGATGACGGCGGCCGGCTCGCTGCTGGATACCGCCGGCCTGCGGCCCACCGCGGAGGGCAAGCTCGTGCGCTTGTCGCGCGGCCGGCAGACGGTGACCGACGGCCCGTTCACCGAAGCCAAGGAGGTCATCGGCGGCTACGCGATGCTGCAGGCGGACTCGATCGACGAGGCGCTGGCGCTGGTTCGCCGTTTTCTGGATGTGCACGGCGACGAGTGGGAGATCGAGTGCGAGCTGCGCCAGGTGATGGGGAATTGCGACAACGCGGCGTGAGCTGTCGCATCCCGTCTCAGTTCTCGACGTGGCGTTTCAGGCGCGCCAGCGCCTGGTCCCACTGCGCCGCGATCGCATCCAGCGCGCGGCGCGCCTCGTCGAGCCGCGACGGCTCCAGCTCCCACAGCCGCTGGCGTCCCTGCCAGCTGTCGCGCACCAGCCCGGCGCCGGCCAGCATCTGCAGGTGCTTGGTGACGGCCTGGCGGGTGATCGCGGTGCCCGCGGTAAGTTGCGCGATCGACAACGCACCGCCGGCACACAGCGTGGCGAGCAGGCGCAAGCGCGTCGGATCGCCGAGCGCGGCGAATACGGGTGCGCTCTTCTGCCAGGCGGCATTTTTCGACATGGCGCGCTCAGCGTTTGGCGAGGTAGTTGCGGATGTTCTGCATCTGTTCGTCCCAGCCGCCGCTGTTCATGCGATACGCCTCGGCGCGGCGCTCCAGCGGGATGCGATCGAAGCCGGATTCGACAAGGCGGAGCAGGATGCCGTCGGCGGCATCCTCGAGTTCGAACTCCACCAGCGTGGTCGGCTCCTGCGTGTAGTCGGCCGCGGGATCGACGGCGTAGGGATGCCAGCGGTACGAGAAGCGGCGCTCGGGCTCGATCCGCTCGATCTGCATCTCGCACACCAGGTGCTCGTAGCCGGGGTAGGTGATGTGGCCGCGCGCGGTTTCGCCCGCGATGAAGCGCTCGCCCTTGAGGTTCACGCCGAACCAGTCGCCGAAACTCTCGGCGTCGACCAGGGCATGCCAGACCTTGTTACGCGGTGCCTGCAAAAGGATCTGCCGCTCGATGCGGTCGGTGCTTGCGTGCGTGTTCATGGAGTCCTCCGCCGATGAGAAAGGCAACCTTGAGGTTGCATGCTAAGCGTGTCCCGGAATATATGCAACTTTATGGTTGCATGATGGATTGCCTGCGACGGAGTGCGGCGAGCGGGGAGTGCCGGGCGGCCGTGGCGGTTCCAGCAGCATGGCCGTTCATTCCTGCGCCCGCGTCAAGAATGTCTTGCATGCGGCGGGTTGATTTCAGAACCCATTGGTTTAATATTGCCAGCCCTCCCAGCCAGGCGCGCGATGGCGCGTCGACCACAGGGCGCTTGCGGCCCCGTCCCTGCATCTTCATCGAGGTTTTGCCATGACGTCCCGTCTGTTCGGAGCGGCGCTGGTGCTCGGCCTGCTCTCGGCCATCGGCCCGTTCGCCATCGACATGTACCTGCCCGCGCTGCCGAGCATCCAGCGCAGCCTGCATACCGGCGTGGACGCGGCGCAGATGAGTCTGATGGCGTTCTTCGCGGCCATCGCGGCGGGGCAGGTGATCTACGGGCCGGTATCGGACATGCTGGGGCGCAAGCCGCCGATCTATTTCGGGCTGTGCCTGTTTGCGGTGGCGAGCATCGGCTGCGCGCTGGCGCCGGACATCCATACCCTGATCGCCGCCCGCTTCGTGCAAGGGCTGGGCGCCTGCGCCGGCATGGTGATACCGCGCGCCATCGTGCGCGACATGCACACCGGTACCGCGGCGGCGAAGCTGATGGCGCTGCTGATGCTGGTGTTCAGCGTGTCGCCGATCCTGGCGCCGTTGACCGGCAGTCTGGTGATCCGGCTGGCGAGCTGGCGCGGCATCTTCTGGGTGGTGTCCGGCGCGGCGGTACTAGGCCTGTTGCTGGCGAACTTCGTGCTGAAAGAGACGCGCACCAAGGCGCAACGGATGGAGAGCAGCCTGCGCTCGGCGCTGTTGTCCTACCGCACCCTGCTGCGCGACCGCCATTTCCTGGGGCTGGTGTTGATCGGCGCGTTCGGGGTGTCCAGCTTCTTCACTTATCTGGCCAACTCCTCCTTCGTGCTGATCGAGCACTACGGACTCACGCCCACCCAGTACAGCCTGGCTTTTTCGGTGAACGCGGTGTCCTTCATCGGCGCGGCGCAGTTCACCGGCTGGCTGGGCGGCCGCTACGGCCTGCGCCGGGTGGTACGCACTGCGGTGGTCGGCTACGCCGCGACCATGCTGGCGCTGCTGGTGTTGACCGCCGCGGGCATGGACCGGCTGGACCTGCTGATGGCGCTGTTGTTCGTGGGCTATGGTTTCCTGGGCCTGGTGATCCCCACCACGGCCGTGCTGGCGTTGGACCGTCACGGCCCGATCGCCGGCACCGCCTCGGCGCTGATGGGTACCATGCAATTCGTCACCGGCGCGGCAGTGATCGCGGTGGTGGGGCGTTTCCTCAACGGTACCGCCTTGCCGATGGTGGGCGGGATCGCTGCCTGCGCGTTGATTGCCTTCGTGCTGGCGCGGGTTACGTTGCGGCGCGACGACGAGCCCGCCATCGGCGGTGCGGTGGCGGAGCAGGCTTGAGGCAGATGCATCGGCAAGCGGCGAATCACGGGAGGCGGGCATGAATGCAGTGGCACAGGTGGTGACCGACGACATCCTCGTCGCGCGCGGAGTGGACAAGGTGTATCCGGGGGGCTTCCAGGCGCTGAAGCGCATCGATCTGGAAATCCGCCGCGGCGAGATCTTCGCGCTGCTCGGCCCCAATGGCGCGGGCAAGACCACGCTGATCAGCATCATCTGCGGCATCGTCAATCTCGGCGCCGGCAGCATCACGGTCGACGGCCACGACATCGTGCACGACTGGCGCGCCACCCGCTCGCTGATCGGCCTGGTGCCGCAGGAGTTGAAGACCGACGCCTTCGAGACGGTGTGGAACACGGTGCGTTTCAGCCGTGGCCTGTTCGGCAAGGCGCCGGATGACGCGTACATCGAGCGGCTGCTGAAAGAGCTGTCGCTGTGGGACAAGCGCGACAACAAGATACTGATGCTTTCCGGCGGCATGAAGCGGCGCGTGATGATCGCCAAGGCGTTGTCGCACGAGCCGCAACTGCTGTTCCTCGACGAGCCCAGTGCGGGCGTGGACGTGGAGCTGCGCCGCGACATGTGGGCGATGGTGCGGCGGCTGCGCGAGAGCGGGGTCACCATCGTGCTCACCACGCACTACATCGAGGAGGCCGAGGAGATGGCCGATCGGGTGGGTGTGATCAACAAGGGCGAACTGATCGTGGTGGAGGAAAAGGCCGCGCTGATGCACAAGCTGGGCCGCAAGCAGCTGCGGCTGCAACTGCACGATCCGCTGGATGCGGTACCCGGCGCATTGGCGTCCCACCATCTGGAGCTGGCCGCCGGCGGCAACGAACTGGTCTACAACTACGACACTCAGGGCGAGCGCACTGGCATCACCGGTTTGCTGGCTGACCTGGCCGCGGCAGGCATACGTTTCCGCGACCTCAGCACGCGACAGGACACACTGGAGCAGATCTTCCTGCAGCTCGTGAAGGAGGGCGCATGAACTGGTACGGCATCCGCGCGATCTACCGTTTCGAAATGGCGCGCACCGGGCGCACGCTGATGCAGAGCGTGGCGTCGCCGGTGGTGTCCACGTCCCTGTACTTCGTGGTGTTCGGCTCGGCGATCGGCTCGCGCATCACCAGCGTGGACGGGGTCAGCTATGCAGCTTTCATCATTCCCGGCCTGGTGATGCTGTCATTGCTGATGCAGAGCGTGTCCAACGCCTCCTTCGGCATCTACTTCCCGAAGTTCGTGGGAACCATCTACGAGGTGCACTCCGCGCCGCTCTCGTTCCTGGAAATCGTGCTGGGCTACGTGGGGGCGGCGGCCACCAAGGCGGTCGTCGTGGGCTTGATCATCATGGCCACGGCGCGCGTCTTCGTGGATTATTCCATCGCGCATCCACTGGTGATGGTGACCTTCCTGCTGCTCACCACGATCACCTTCAGCCTGTTCGGTTTCATCATCGGTATCTGGGCGGACAACTTCGAGAAGCTGCAGGTGATACCGCTGATGGTGATCACCCCGCTGACCTTCCTCGGCGGCAGTTTCTACTCCATCCACATGTTGCCGTCGTTCTGGCAGAAGGTGACGCTGTTCAACCCGGTGGTGTACCTGATCAGCGGTTTCCGCTGGAGTTTCTATGGTCTCGCCGATGTGGGCGTGGGCGTCAGTCTGGCCGCCACCCTGGTCTTCCTCGCGCTGTGCCTGGTCGCGGTATGGTGGATCTTCAAGACCGGCTATCGCTTGAAGGTGTGAGCGCCGCTGCTGCGCACTGAACGATTCGACGGCACGCGAGTCGAACTCTCACTGAAGCGAAAGGCGTGGAGGTGGGTGGTGGCAAACAGGCGCAAATCGGGCAGCGGCGGCTGGGTGCCGGCGATCATCGCCGTGGCGGTCATCGCCGCGGTAGCTGGTTATGTGGGCTGGCGCGCCACGCAGTCGAGCGGAAGCGCCGGACCGGCCCCGGCAGCTACCGTGGCCGCTGCCGCGAGCGCCGCAGTGGTGGCCCCGGCGGCGAGCATCCAGCATCCGATCGCGCAGGCCGCAGTGCCGGCCCCGGCCTCCACTGCGCCACTGCCCGCGCTGGACGACAGCGATACCAGCGTGAGTTCGGCGCTCGACGCGCTGGCCGGAGGTGGGCTGAAGGACTTGCTGCTGCCGCAGCAAGTCGTGGGCCGCATCGTCGCCACTGTCGATGCGCTGCCGCGGCATGCACTGGGCAGCAGTTTCATCCTGCCGCTGCATACGCCGCGCGGCGCGTTCCAGGTCGGCGAGACCCAGGGCATCCTTGCTGCCGACGCGCGCAACGCCGAACGCTATGCGCCCTATATGGCCATCGTGCAACACGCCGATTCACAGGCGCTGGTGGCGTGGTACGTGCACAGCTACCCGCTGTTCCAACAGGCATACCGCGAGCTCGGCTACCCCAAGGGCTATTTCAACGACCGGCTGATCGCGGCGATCGACGACATGCTGGCCGCACCCATGCCGGCGCAGCCACCCGCGCTGCAACGGGTGCAGGGGCGTTACCTCTACGTCGATCCTGCGCTGGAGTCGCTGTCGGTGGGGCAGAAGCTGATGTTGCGCCTGGGTCCGGCCGACGCGGCGCAACTCAAGAGCAGGCTGCGCGCGATCCGCGCACTGCTGACGGCGCAATCCTTGCCGGCGACGCCGGTACGATGACGGTATGTCCGGCTGGTCAGCCGATGTCGCACATCTGAGCGCGTCGCGCATCTTCGTCGGCGCGGCGCGAGTGTGTTTCCGACAGCCAGGACACCAGCGGGGGAATCTCCACCGGCGAAGGCTTCGGTATGGGTGACACGTTGGTCTTTCCAGCGAGCATCCCTGCGACCCTGCGTACTCCACTTTCCACTGTGGAGCGGGTCAGCGGCATATACATGCTTTACCCCTCGGTCGCCCCTGTGCGACCGGCGTGGGTACTTTAGCGGCATTCACACCGCCTGCACAATTACTTGCGACCATGTGTGTGCTGGTTCACGTATTGCGTCGCGCAATTATGGTGCGTCGGGTGGTCGGGAAGTTCGCGCTATGTGCGCTGAAATGGCTTTCTGGCGCGATGATGTGGCTGCGAAAACCTTGAGGTGCATCATCATGCGGTGCAGCATGAGTGATTCGTCCATGGGGCTGAAGGGCATTTGCCGCTTATTTCTTGCGTTGCTGCCTGACGAGGAGACGCGCGAGTCGCTGTCGCGGACTGCGGCCGAGGCCGGGATCCCGCAGGATGCCGGCCTGCGCCCGGTGAATCCGCGGCGCTACCACGCCACTTTGCACTTCCTCGGCGAGTATCCCGCGGCGCGGCCCGATCTGGCCGCGGCGGTGGAGCGGCTGGCCGGCGGCCTGCACGTTGCGGCTTTCGACTGGACGCTGGACCGCGTGCGCAGCTTCCATGGACGCCGTCCGCCGCGCGTGCTCTGCGGTGGCAGCGCGCCCGAGGCGCTGCAGCAACTGTGGCAGCGATGGCATGACCTTCTGCTGCAGGAACTGCCTGGGCTGGCACTGGACGAACGCTTCGTGCCGCACGTCACGCTGGGCTATGGCCGCGCGGTGTTGCCGGCAGCGGCGGTGACCCCGGTGCATTGGCCAGTACGGGAGTTGGCGCTGTTGGAGAGCCATCCTGGGCAGGGCGACTACCGGATGCTGGCGAGCTGGGTGTTGCCCCCAGGTTGAGGACGGCATGCGTCATCCGTCATGGGCGCGGTACGCGGCGATCGGGTGCACAATCGGCGTCCCTTCGCTGAACACGGAGTTCGTCATGCGCCCGACCGTTCTTGCCGCGTTGCTCGTGTTTACCCTTCCCGCTGCTGCGTTGGCCGCGCCCGCTGCCCAGTCCGGCAGTCATTCCGTTCCCGCCTATGTCACCGCTGCGGTCAACGACCCAGCCCGCGCCGCCGATGCGAAGGACGACGCCCGTCGCCAGATCGCCGCGGTGATGAGCTTCGCCGAGGTGAAGCCGGGTGGGAAGGTGCTGGAGCTGGTACCCGCCAGCGGCTACTGGACGCGGGTGTTCAGCGCCATCGTGGGGCCGAAAGGCCATGTCTATACGGTGTGGCCGGACGAGATGGGGAAGTATTCGGTCGAGGACTACGCGAATTGGCAGAAGCTGGTGGCCACGCCGCACTACGCCAACGTCAGCCTGCTCAAGCAGCCGGGTGCCCAGCTCAGCGTGCCGGCCAAGGTCGACGTGGTTTTCACGGCGCAGAACTACCACGACTACCACGACGCGTTCATGGGCCCGGTGGACATGGCGAAGTTCGACAAGGCGGTCTATGACGCGCTCAAGCCCGGCGGCGTGTTCGTGGTGATCGATCACGTGGCGCCGGCCGGTTCGGGCCTGGCCGACACCGACACCTTGCATCGCATCGACCCGGCGGTGGTGAAGAAGGAAGTGGAAGCTGCCGGTTTCGTGTTCGACGGCGAAAGCAATGCGCTGCACAACCCGGCCGACCCGCACACCAACAAAGTGTTCGACAAGTCGATACGCGGCCACACCGACCAGTTCATCTACCGCTTCCGCAAGCCCAAGTAACAGGTTGTCGCGGGCTCCGTGGACCCGCGAGCCAAGGCCGGCCGGTGGCCGGCCTTGGCGAGGCTGGAAACTGCGGGAAGCACGTTCCAGACTTCCATGAACGAGCTCTAGCTTCGAGGCAAGGGGCGCCGCGAGCTACCATCGCCCCATGCCTTCGCTGCATTTCGACAACAGCTTCCTCCGCGAGCTTCCGGGCGACCCTTCCGATGCACCCGGTCCACGCGAGGTGCCTGGCGCCTGCTACTCGCGGGTCATGCCCACGCCGGTAGTCGCGCCGCGCCTGCTCGCGCATTCGGCGGAGATGGCCGCCGCACTGGGTTTCGACGCAGGAGATCTCTCCGGCGATGCCTTTGCGCAGGTGTTTGGCGGCAATGCGCTGCTGCCCGGCATGCAGCCTTGGGCGGCGAACTACGGCGGCCACCAGTTCGGAGTGTGGGCGGGCCAGCTCGGCGATGGCCGCGCGATCTCGCTGGGCGAGGCGATCACGGCGAGTGGCGAGCGCCGGGAACTGCAACTCAAGGGTGCCGGCCCCACGCCGTATTCGCGCGGCGCGGACGGGCGCGCGGTGCTGCGCTCCTCGATCCGCGAATTCCTGTGCAGCGAGGCGATGCATCACCTGGGCATCCCCACCACGCGTGCGTTGTGCCTGGTCGGTACCGGCGAGGCGGTGGTGCGCGACCTGCTCTACGACGGCCACCCGCGCGCGGAACCCGGTGCCATCGTTTGCCGCGTGGCGCCGTCCTTCATCCGCTTCGGCAACTTCGAGCTGCCGGCTGCGCGCGGCGATACCGCGCTGTTGCGGCAACTGGTCGACTTCACCATCCGCCGCGATTTCCCGCAGCTCGCGGGGCAGGGCGAAACCTTGTACGGCGACTGGTTCGGCGACATCTGCGCACGCACCGCGCGGATGGTCGCCGGGTGGATGCGAGTGGGGTTCGTGCACGGGGTGATGAATACCGACAACATGTCCATCCTCGGCCTCACCCTGGACTACGGCCCCTACGGTTGGGTCGACGACTACGATCCGGACTGGACGCCGAACACCACCGATGCGCAACGCCGCCGCTATCGCTACGGCCAGCAGCCGAACGTGGCGTGGTGGAACCTGTCGCGGCTCGCCGCCGCGCTGGCGCCGCTGTTCGGCGATATCGCGCCGCTGCAGGCCGGGCTGGACCGCTACGCGGCCGTCTACGCCGAGTCGGATCGCGTCGATATCGCCGCCAAGCTCGGCCTCGCCACCTGCCGCGACGAGGACGTCGGATTGATGCAGTCCTTGCAGGCCTTGCTGCAGGAAGCCGAGGTGGACATGACGCTGTGGTTTCGCGGCCTGGCCGACTTCGATCCAGCCCGCCCGGCACTGGAACCGTTGTACGAGGCCTTCTACGACGCATCGAAACGCCATGCGCATGAGACCGCCTTCGCCGACTGGCTGGCGCGCTATGCCGCCCGCCTCGCCGACGATCCCTTGCCCGTCGCCGCGCGCCAGGCCCGGATGCGTTGCGCCAACCCGCGTTACGTGCTGCGCAACTACCTCGCCCAGCAGGCGATCGAGCGCGCGGAGCAAGGTGATTGCGCAGGCATCCACGAGCTGCTCGATGTGTTGCGCCATCCATACGACGAACAGCCCGATCGCGAGGCCTATGCGCGGAAGCGTCCCGATTGGGCGCGCCACAAGCCAGGCTGTTCGATGCTTTCGTGCAGTTCCTGATTCAGGGCATGCGTCTGCTTCAGGGTTTGCGTCCGCGCACGATCCACACCCATGGAAACATCCGGAATTCGGGCCACGAGCGACGCACGTCCAATCCGGCTTCGCGCAGCACCTGGGCATAGAGCGCGGTGTGGCGGAAATCGAGCAGGGCGACCCGTCCGCCGGGTTTCAGCACGCGGGCGATTTCGCGCACGGCCTGCTCGCGATCGGTCTCGGTGGGCAGATTGTGGATGGCGAGGCTGGAGACGATGGCGTCGAAGCTGGCGTCGGCGTAAGGCAGGTGGCGCATGTCGCCGGTGTCGATGCGTACGCGATCGGCCACGCCAGCGAGCTCGGCGTTGTGCTGGGTGGCCGCCGCGGCGTTGCCGCTCTGGTCGCGCGTGCTCCACAGGTCGAGGCCGGTGGCGCGGCCGCATGGGAGGCGGCGCGCCGCTTCGAGCAGCAGCAGGCCGCGGCCGCAGCCCACATCCAGCACCTGTTCGCCGCCATGCAACTGCAAGCTGTCGATCATCCGGCGGATCACCCGCTGCTTGCCGTACAGGCTGCTCAGCGTCATCAGGATCGCCTCGGCACACAGCACGGAGCCGGTGTAGCGCATCGTCAGCGACAGCGCGGGCGCGAAACCGTCGAACAAGCTGGCGAGCAGCAACAGCGGGCCGCCGATGGCGAAGCCCAGCACCAGGCCGGGCGCATCGATGCCGAAGCGCGGCCTGCTGTTGGCGTGGTTACCTTCGATCCCCTGCGTGTTGCCCGGCATGGCGCCTGCTCCGTATGCCCAATGTGCCCATCATCCCGGCGTGCCGGCAGGGCGATCCAGTGACAGCTGTCACGCGGATGGGATGCGGCCACGCGATCGACGCGTCGCATCTACGCCGCGGTCGGGCAGTGGATGCGGTGTGCAGCGTCAGTCCGTGTCTTTTGCGTAACGGGTGATCCCGTCGGGCAAGCGGACCCATGCGTGCTTGCGGCATTCGTAGACGGAGTCTTGCGGCGCGGGGAAATCCGGATCGGCAAAGGCGCCGACTGCCACCATCACGTACGTGTCGTTCCCTTCCTCGGTGTGGAAAACCGTACTGCCGCAGATGGGGCAAAACCGGAAGCGGAACGCCGTTCCATGGTCGCCCGTCCGCACGTATTCCGTGGCGGTGCCGGTAACTGCAAAGGGGGCGGAGTAGGCGGCAAGCGTCGCGAAGACACTGCCGGTGCGCCGCTGGCACGCAAAGCAGTGGCAGACGCCTGCACCCAGCGAATCACCTTGTACCTCGATGCGAAGCTGTCCGCAGCAACATGAAGCCGTTCTGTTTGTCATGCAAACCTCGGCGGGAGTTTGTGATGTGCGCGAGCAGGGGCGTGACGGTTTCCCCGGAAGCGAAGACATAACCTATGCGATGACTCCAGGCCAGTGCCTATGCTCGGAGGCGGAAGGATCGAGGCTTGCCCCGGCGTGCATGCGCGGCGGACGTAGAGGTGATGGTCCGCATGGTGCGTGTCGCGGATGAACGCCGGCGATGGGCGCGATCAGCCTGGCCGCCGTGCGCCCAGCAGCACCAGTACCTCCTGCGCGCTGCGGATGCGTTCGCTGGCGCCGGGCAGGTCGAGGGTGATGCGCAGCTTGTCCTGGCCGTCCAGCTTGTATACGCGCGGCAGCTTCTGGATCAGTTTGATGATCGCCATGGGATCGACTTCCGGCTTGTCGCGGAAGGTAATGCGTCCGCCGTTGGCGCCGAAATCCAGCTTGCGGATGCCCAGCGGCGTGGCCATCAGCTTGAGGCCGGATAGCGCGAACAAGGTCTTGGTCGGCTCGGGCAGCAGGCCGAAGCGGTCGATCATCTCCACCTGCAGGTCGCGTAGCGCATCGTCATTGCGTGCGCTGGCGATGCGCTTGTACAGCGTCAGGCGCGTATGCACGTCGGGCAGGTAATCGTCGGGGATCAGCGCGGGCAGGTGCAGCTCGACTTCGGTCTCGTGCTCGGAGGAAAGGTCGAAATCGGGCACCTTGCCGCTCTTCAGCGCGCGCACGGCGCGGTCGAGCAGTTCGGTGTAGAGGCCGAAGCCGATCTCCTGGATCTGGCCGGATTGTTCGTCGCCCAGCAGTTCGCCGGCGCCGCGGATTTCCAGGTCGTGCGTGGCGAGGGTGAAGCCGGCGCCGAGTTCTTCCAGCGAGGCCAGCGCTTCGAGGCGCTTCTCCGCGTCGGCGGTAATCGCCTTGCGGTCGGGCACGATCAGGTAGGCATAAGCGCGGTGGTGCGAACGGCCCACGCGGCCGCGCAGCTGGTGCAGCTGCGCCAGGCCGAAACGGTCGGCGCGATGGATGATGATGGTGTTGGCCGTCGGGATGTCGATGCCGGTTTCGATGATGGTGGTGCACACCAGCACGTTGAAGCGCTGGCGATGGAAGTCCGCCATCACCCGTTCCAGTTCGCGTTCGGCCATCTGGCCGTGAGCGATGCCGATGCGCGCGTCGGGAATCAACTCCTCCAGCTCGCGCGCGGTGCGCTCGATGCTCTCCACCTCGTTGTGCAGGAAATACACCTGGCCGCCGCGTTGCAGCTCGCGCTGGAACGCCTCGCGGATGGTGGCCGGGTCCCACGCCGAGATGAAGGTGCGCACGGCCATGCGGTGCGCGGGCGGCGTGGTGATCAGCGAGAGGTCGCGCAGCCCGCTCATCGCCATGTTCAGCGTGCGCGGGATCGGCGTGGCGGTCATGGTGAGCAGGTCCACCTCGGCGCGCAGCTTCTTCAGCTGCTCCTTCTGGCGCACGCCGAAGCGTTGCTCCTCGTCGACCACGACCAGGCCGAGGTTCTTGAACTTGATATCCGGCTGCAACAGCTTGTGCGTGCCCACGATCACATCGATGTGGCCGTCGGCCAGCCGCTTCAGCGCCTCGTTCACTTCCTTGGCGGACTTGAAGCGAGAGAGCACGTCCACCTTCACCGGCCAGTCGGCAAACCGGTCGGCAAAGTTGCGGTAGTGCTGCTGCGCGAGCAGGGTGGTGGGCACCAGCACGGCGACCTGCTTGCCGGCGGTGGCGGCGGCGAAGGCGGCGCGCAAGGCCACTTCGGTCTTGCCGAAGCCGACGTCGCCGCAGATCACGCGGTCCATCGCGCGCGGCGCGGCGAGGTCGCGCAGCACGGCGTCGATGGCCTGCTCCTGGTCCGGCGTTTCCTCGAACGGGAAGCTGGCGCCGAATTCCTCCACCAACTGGCGGTCGATGGACAGCGATTCGCCGCCGCGCGCTTCGCGTTGCGCGTAGATACCCAGCAGTTCCGCCGCCACGTCGCGTACCTTCTCGGCGGCCTTCTTGCGTGCGCGCTCCCAGGCGTCGCCGCCCAGCGAGTGCAGCGGCGCCAGTTCCGGCGCGGTGCCGGAGTAGCGGCTGACCAGGCCGAGCTGCGCCACCGGCACATAGAGCTTGTCGCCCTTGGCGTATTCGATGACGAGGAACTCGCCCTCCATGCCGCCCAGCTCCATCGACAGCAAGCCCTGGTAGCGGCCCACGCCGTGGTCCACGTGCACGATGGGCGAGCCGACGGAAAGCTCGGTCAGGTCGCGGATGATCGCGTCGGGATCGCGCGCCGCGCCGCGGCGCCTGCGCCGTTCGGTACGCACACGCTCGCCGAACAACTCGCGTTCGGTGAGCACGGTGATGGCGGGCTGCTTGAGTGCGAAGCCCTGCTCCAGCGGCGCGATGGTGATGGCGAAACGCGATGCGTCAGCGGCCGCGGGAACGGCGAGGAAGGCGGGCCAGCCATCGATGTTGCCGGGCTTCAGGCCCGCACCTGCCAGCGTTTCCAACAGTGCCTCGCGACGTCCCGCCGAATCGGCGGCGACCAGCACGCGGCCGGGGTAGTTCTCCAGGAAGTGGCGCAGCGAGGTGCCCGGTTCCTCGCCCTTGCGGTTGAGCGGCAGTTCCGGCGCTGGCTGGGTGCCGGCGTCGACCGCATGCGCGTGGCCGCTTTCGACGACCTCCACGCGCAGGCGCTTGTTCAACTGTTCGCGCAATTGCTCGGGCGACAGATACAGCTCGGCCGGCGGCAGCACCGGACGCTCGATGTCGTGGGCGCGCTGGTCGTAGCGTTCGGCGGTCTGGGCATGGAAGGCCTCGCTGGCCTCGCCCGCGCCTTCGCCCAGCACGAACAGTGCGTCGTCGGCGAGGTAGTCGAACAAGGTCGAGGTCTGCGGGAAAAACAGCGGCAGGTAGTACTCGATGCCGCCCGGCGTCACGCCTTCCTTCATGTCCTGGTACAGCGGGCAGCGGCGCACGTCGATCGGGAAGCGCTCGCGCAGCGCATGGCGGAAATCCTTCGCCGCGTTTTCGGTGAGCGGGAATTCGCGCGCGGGCAGCAGCTCAACCCGCTCCACGGTCTGCGCGGAGCGCTGCGTTTCCGGATCGAAGCTGCGGATGGAGTCGACCTCGTCGTCGAACAGCTCGATGCGGTAGGGCTGGTCCACACCCATCGGATAGATGTCGATCAGCGCGCCGCGCACGGCGAAGTCGCCGGGTTCGGCCACCTGCGGCACGTTGCGGTAGCCGGCGGCTTCCAGCCGGCGCTGCTCGGCGGCAAGGTCGAACTTCTGCCCCTTCGCCACCATCAGCCCGGATCCGGTGATGTGCGAACGCGGTGCTATGCGCTGCATCAGCGTGGCCACCGGCACCACCAGCACGCCGCGCTTCACGCCGGGCAGGCGATACAGCGTGGCGATGCGCTGCGAGACGATCTCCGGGTGCGGGCTGAATACGTCGTAGGGCAGGGTTTCCCAGTCGGGAAAGTGCAGCACCGGCAGGTCGCCCGCGAAAATGCGCAGTTCGTCCTCCAGCGCCGAGGCGCGCTGGGTGTCGCGCGTCACCGCGACCAGCAGGCCTTCATGCGAGCGCGCCGCTTCGGCCAGTAGCAAGGCACGCGACGAGCCGTGCGGCGGCGTCCAGTAACGGCGCTGTTTCGGAGTGGTCGGAAGTGGGGGATGCGGGATCGGAGCGGGCATGGACACGTTGGCGCTGGAGGGCGCGAACGTTTGATCGCACCGGGAAAGCGCCCAAGTGTAGCGTGACCCGTCAAGCCCACCTCTCCCGTGTGCGGAGAGGTGTTGGGGGAGAGGGGCTTTAGAGCCGCAGCGTGATCTGCGCCGTGCCCGGCTCGTCCGGCATCAGGCGCTGGGTGAAGCCCAGTTCCCGGCACAGCTCCAGCATCGGGCGGTTTTCCAGCAGCACATAGCCCCAGATTTCGGCGAGGCCGCGGTGGCGGCAGTCGTCGACCAGGCGTTGCATCAGCAGCGCGCCCAGGCCTATGCGGCTCCAGTCGTGCTCCACGATCACCGAAAACTCGGCGCTGTCAGCGGACTCGTCCACATAGATGCGGCCCACGCCGCGGATCTCGGCGGGGCGGACCGACTCGTCCACCAGCACCAGCGCGGTTTCGCGCGCCGGATTGATTTGGCACAGGCGTTGCGCCATCGGCGCGGGCAACTCGGACATCGCGTGCAGAAAGCGGCGGCGGATGTCCTCCGGCGACAGCCGGGTGAAGCAGCGTTGCAAGGCCGCCACATCGCCGGATTCGATCTCGCGCAGCCACAGCTCGCGGCCGTCGCGGCTGCGCACGCGTTCGCCGTGGGTGGTGTGCACGGCAAGGACGGGGGCATAGCGTTCGCGGCTGCGCGGGGGCAGCGGCGGATTCGGGGTCACAGAGCGCAGACTGGCGGAGATCATTTCAATACTTCGGCGTATTGTGTGCAGTGCAGCATGATCCGATTCCGGCAGTGATACAAGTCTTTGCGCCGGTTTGCCGCAGTCGCGCAAACGCTGCGGTTCAGCCTTGGCCGCTATCCGCCGGCTTTCGCGGCCGCTTCGGGCCGGGCGCGGAATGCCGGCCCTGGGCCGCGTCGATGGCGTCGATCCAGCCCGCCCGCGCAGCAGGGAAGGCATCGGCGTAAGGCACGTAGGGCTTGATGTCGAGGATGGGCGTGCCGTCCAGCAGGTCCACGCCGCGCACGCGCAGCGCTCGCGCTTCCACCGCGACCAGCTCTACCGCGGACAAGCCGATCGCGCTCGGCCGGTGCGGCGAGCGCGTGGCCAGCACGCCGCGTTTGCCGCCGCCACGCGGGGGCCGCACCTGCGGTTTCCAGCCCTCGCTGCGATGGAACACGAAAATCAGCCAGATCCGCTCGAAACCGGCGAGATCGGCAAACGCCTCGGCGGGCAGGCCGTCAACGAATTCGATGCGGGCTTCCGCCTCGTTGCCCGTTTCGGTGCCCGCCACCACGGTGGACTGGTGCGGCGCGTCGATGCGCCGCGCGTAGGGCGAGCGGACATGAGCGATGGGGTGGGCAGTGAAGGGCGCGTGCGACGTCGGCATGGTCGGCATGCGAGCCGTGGTCTGGGGATGGCCATTGTAGTGGCGTGCGTCCATCGCCGCGGTTTTCCGTGCAGAGCCTTATTTTGCGGGTGTCTTGCGCGTACGTGGCATGGCCGCGGCTTTTGTTGCAGCTCCGGCGTTCGCCGGCCCCTGGCCCATCACCATCGTTCCCGGTATGTGCTGTTTGCCCCAGCGTACGAACGCAAGCAGCACGTCGCCCAGCGCCTTGCCCTTCGGGGTAAGCGTGTAGGCATAGCGTACCGGGCGCTGCTGGTAGGGCGTGCCGACGATGATGCCGGCGGCCTCCAGGCGTTTGAGGCGTTCCGCGAGGATGTTGGTCGGGATGTGTTCCGGCGAGTCGGCGAGTTCACCGTAGGTGGTCTTGCCGTGCAGCAGGTCGCGCACCACCAGCAAGGTCCATTTGTCGCCCACGATATCGAGCGAATTGGCAACCGCGCAGGCGGAGCGTGCGAAGGGCTTGGCGCTGCTCATTCAGGCAATTCTCTGGCACTACTATTAGTAGCTTGCATTATGCAAGTAAGTGGGGTAGCGTCGCCACAAACTTGCAAAATGCAAGTTACTAGAGGAGAGCTTCCATGTCAGCCACAGTTCTTCCGCGCCCGGCCGGGTCGCGGTCCGCGAGGACCGGCGGTATTCGCCAGGGAGTCATCCTGGCCCTGGCCGCATGGTTCTCGCTTGTCTTGCTGCTCGGCGCATCCGGCGCCTTCGTCGGGCGTCCGGGGCAGCCGCCGGTCGCGATTGCCATCGGGTTCGGGGCGCCCTTGCTGCTGTTTTTTGCATGGCTGCGGCTCACGCCATCGTTCCGTGCCTTCGTTCTCTCGCTCGACCTGCGTCTGATCACCGGCATGCAGGCCTGGCGATGGGCCGGCCTGGGCTTCCTGTCGCTGTACGCGCACGGCGTGCTGCCGGCGATGTTCGCGTTGCCGGCGGGCCTCGGCGACATGGCGGTCGGTTTTGCCGCTCCGTGGATGATCCTGGCGCTCGTGCGCCGCCCTGAGTTTGCCGCCAGCCGGGCCTTCGTCCGCTGGAACGTGCTTGGCATGCTCGATCTTGCCGTGGCCGTCGCGCTGGGCACGTTGAGTGCCAGCTTGTCCACGGGGGCTCCGGGCGAGATCACGACCGCTCCCATGGCGACACTGCCGCTGCTGGTGGTTCCAGTGTTCCTGGTCCCGCTGTTCCTTATGTTGCACACCGCGGCATTGATGCAAAGCCGGCGCATCGCCCGCGGCCTGGGCGCGTAGGAAGCGTGGAAGCGCGGCGTGCGAGTCGCCGCTGGCGACGGCGCGCCGCGCTGCAACTCAGCGGATGCCGACCCCGACACCCACGCCGAAGCTGACGTTGGGATGGCCGCTGCGCATTTCGTCGGCGGTCCACACGTGCGACTGCGCGACTTTCACCAGCGGAAACACGTAGTCGGCTTCGCCGACCTTGCCGGCACGGCTGCCGGCAAGCTGGCCGTCTACGGTGATCGGTGCGCCATTCGGGTAGTTCATCGGCTCCGCGTAGCCAGGGAGGATGGCGATGAAGCGTCCGCTGCCGTCGGTGCCGAATTTCGGCCGCTGCGAGGCGTCCAGCGGATAGGCGAGGATCTCGATCTCGCTGTGGTCGGGCAGGTTGCTTACGCCCACCACGCGGCCGCCCCAGATCACCTGGCCCCGTGCGTACTGCTCGGGTGACTGCGCCACTTGCATCGGCATGGCGGCGATAGTGCCGGGCGCGACTTTGTAGATCGGGGCTGGTGCGCAGGCGGCGAGGCCCAGCAGCAGGGCAGGCAGCAGGATGCGGGCGGAAACGGCGGCAAAGCGCATGGCGATCTCCGAGGCGAGACGGTGTTCCGAGCTTAGAGCCAGTCCGTGATCGCCGCATAGCCAGCGTTGCCTTGCCTGCTCAGGCCATGCGGTGATCGCGGACAGCTTTTCAGCGTCGGCGCGATGGCGGCGGCAGCCGCACCGGCTTGGCGGGGGCCGCGGCGGATTCGGCCACCAGCCAGTCCAGCGTCCACTCGGCGGGGCGTTCCTGCGTGAGCAGGCGCGCGAGTGCCCGCAGCGGTTCGCGCAGGGTTTCGTCGAGTTGCCAGGGTGCGTTGATGATGGCCATGCCGGAACCGTTGAGGCGCAGCGGCGAATCGTCGCCATGCACCAGCAGCTCCGCACGCAGCACGCGCTTGGCGCCGCAGTGGGAGAGCCAGCGCAGGAAGGGCTGCACCTGGCTGCGCCGCTTGATCGGATACCACACCGCGTAGATGCCGCTGGGCCAACGTCGCAGCGCTTCCTTCAAGGCCTGCTCGATCAGCCGGTACTCGGCCTCCTGCGCCTCGTAGGGTGGGTCGATCAGCACCAGGCCGCGCTTTTCCTCCGGCGGCAGCAGCGCCTTCAATGCCTCGTAGCCATTGCGCTCGTGCACGTGCATGCGTGTGTCGCGGCGGAACAGCTCGCGCAGTCGCGCGGCTTCCTCCGGGTGCAGTTCGCACAGTTGTGCGCTGTCGCTGTCGCGCATGGCCAGCGCGGCCTGCAGCGGCGAGCCGGGGTAGAGCTTCAGTCCGTGCTCGTTGCCGGGCAGGGCGAGGATGCCGTCCAGCCAGCGGCGCAGCAGCGCCGGCAGCGTGGCGGCATGGGCGTCGCCGCCGTGCAGGTCAGGGAACAGCAGGCGGGCGATGCCGTCCTTGTATTCGCCGGTCTTGTCGGCCTCGGCGCCATCCAGCGCATAGCAGCCGCTGCCGGCGTGGGTGTCGATCACGCAGAACGGCGCAGGCTTGAGCTTGAGCGCCTCGACCAGCGCCAGCAGCACGGCGTGCTTCAGGACGTCAGCGAAGTTGCCTGCGTGGTAGGCGTGGCGGTAGTTCATGGCGGCAGCCGCGGGATGGTGCGCAAGTATAGGCTGCGGACACTGTGCAGGCCGCATGAAGCCGACTCCAGAGTTGAGCGGGCACGTAGCGCATCGCTATGCTCGCGGCATGGGTCGTTCGCCTCTCCGCCAACTGCGTCGCTGCCGCCTGCTGTTCGTGCTGGCGTTGTGCGCGTGGCTGGGTCTGGCCGGTTCCGTGTTCGCCCGTGTCGATTGTTGTGCAGGCATGGGAGACACGGCCGGTGCGATGACCATGACACACCTTGCCGGCGCCCCGGCATCGCCGCACGCGGACGGCATGCATGCCGATTGCACCTGCGCGCACGCGACGGCGACGCTGCCGGAACTGTCCGCACCCATGTTGCCGGTATACCCCGTCGCAGCGACGTGGCAGGCATGGCCGGCCGCTGCTCCCGAGCTCCCCCACGCGCCGCCCTTGCGGCCACCGCTGGCCTGAATCCTCCCGCCCATGCCGACCCGTTCGGCTGATCGCCTGCCCATGGCAGGCCCGTTGCCGCGTGTGCGGCGATGCAAGGCGGAGTCCCCGGGATTCCGCGAGGAGTGAAGGATGAACAGGCAGGATCCGCGCGACGTGCAGTTGTCGCGCCGACGTTTCGTGCAAGGCCTGGCGCTGGGCGGCGTGGCCGCCGGGCTGGGTTTGCGCGCCGGCACCACGCTGGCGCAGGAGAGTACGGTGCGCCGCGAATTGCGCGGCACGCATTTCGAGCTGTCCATCGGCGAATTGCCGGTGGACTTCACCGGGCGCAAGCGCCTCGCCACCGTGGTCAACGGCCAGTTGCCCGCACCCTTGCTGCGCTGGCGCGAGGGCGACACGGTGACGCTCAAGGTGACCAACCGCTTGCGCGTGCCCAGCTCAATCCACTGGCACGGCATCCTGCTGCCGTTCCAGATGGACGGCGTGCCCGGCATCAGCTTTCCCGGCATCGCGCCGGGCGAAAGCTACACCTACCGCCTCCCGGTGCGGCAGAGCGGCACCTACTGGTACCACAGCCATTCCGGTTTCCAGGAGCAGGCCGGCCTGTATGGTCCGCTGGTGATCGAGCCCGCCGGCGGCGAGCGTTTCCCCGCCGATCGCGACTACGTCGTGATGCTCAATGACTGGTCCGACGACGATCCCGGGCACATCTTCGCGACGCTGAAGCGGCAGAGCGACTACTACAACTTCGCCAGGCCCACGGTGCCGGATTTCTTCCGCGACGCGCGCGAGCACGGGCTGAGCCAGGCGCTTGCCAGGCGCAGGATGTGGGAACAGATGCGCATGAACCCGACCGATTACAGCGACGTGTCGGGGCATACCTATACGTACCTGATGAACGGCCATGCGCCGGCCGGCAACTGGACCGGACTGTTCCGGCCCGGCGAAAAAGTGCGGTTGCGTTTCATCAACGGCTCGTCGATGACCTTCTTCGACGTGCGCATTCCCGGCCTGAAGATGACCGTGGTCGCCGCCGATGGCCAGGACGTGGAGCCGGTGAGCGTGGATGAGTTCCGCATTGCCGCGGCCGAGACCTACGACGTGATCGTGGAGCCCCGGGAAGACCGTGCCTACACACTGTTCGCGCAGTCCATCGACCGCAGCGGCTACGCCCGCGGCACGCTGGCGCCGCGGCCCGGCATGCAAGCGGAAGTGCCGGCGATGGACCCGCTCGTCTGGCTGGGCATGCAGGACATGATGGGCGCGATGGCGCAGGACGGCGGCGCGCACGCGCACGGCGCCATGCCGGGCATGGCCGCCGTGCCGGCGGTGCGCCATGCCCGTACCGAATACGGTCCGGGTGTCGACATGCACGTGGACAGGCCCCGCGGCAACCTCGACGACCCGGGCGCGGGCATGCGCGGCCATGGCCGCCGCGCGCTCAGCTACGCCGACCTGCATACCCTCGGCGGCGCCATCGATACGCGCGAACCCAGCCGCGAGATCGAGCTGCATCTGACCGGCAACATGGAGCGCTACATGTGGTCCTTCGATGGCGTGAAGTTCGCCGACGCGAAACCCATCCATTTCCGCGCAGGGGAGCGGCTGCGGATCGTGCTGGTCAACGACACGATGATGAACCACCCGATCCACCTGCACGGTATGTGGAGCGAGCTGGAGAATCCGGCCGGCGCATTCCAGGTGCGCAAGCACACCGTCAACGTGCAGCCGGCGCAGCGCGTGGCTTACGGCGTGACGGCCGATGCGCTGGGGCGCTGGGCCTATCACTGCCACATGCTCTACCACATGGAAGCGGGAATGATGCGCGAGGTGGTGGTGTCATGAGTCGCGATCCATTGACCACCGTCATCGCCTTGCGGCGTTCCCTTTGGCTGGCGGCCGGGTTGCTGGTGCTGGCTGCGCCAGGCATGGCCGGCGCCCAGACGACGCCGGCCCCGGCCAGCAGTTCCGCCACGACGGACATGGGCTCGATGCCCGGCATGGACATGCGCCCTATGAGCGGCATGTCCATGCCGGCCAGCGCAGCCCAGCCATCCGTCGGCGCGACGAAGGCCGGCAAACATCATCGAAAGCCGGCAGCGAAACCTGCGCAGCACATGCCTGGTATGAGCCATGGCGCCACGGATGCCATGTCCGGCATGGCCCACGACGCCATGCCGGCGATGGCGTCGCCGGCCCGGCCGGCTTCCAACGCGGGCATGGAAGGCATGGGGCAGCACGCCATGCCGGACATGCATCCGGACACGGCGAAGACAACCGGCCAGGATGCCATGCCCGGCATGGGTGGCATGCCGCACGATGCCGGCACGCCGGCCGCCACGACGATGGGACCCATGCAAGGCGGCAAGCCGTCGGCCGATGCGCGCAGCCCCGACTATTCGGACGGTGTCGACTACGGCTCGATGCGCGACATGGATATGCGCGACAACGCGCCATTGGGCATGCTGCTGTTCGACCAGTTAGAGGCGTTCCACGGCAAGGACAGTCATGGGCAGGCCTGGACGGTGCAGGGCTGGTATGGCAACGACAACGACAAGTTGTGGCTGCGCAGCGAGGGCGAGCGCAGCCGCGGCGGCATAGAGAACGGCGATGTCGAGGCGCTGTGGAGCCATGCCGTCGCAACGTTCTGGGACGTACAGCTCGGCGTGCGCCAGGAACTGGGCGATGGTCCCTCGCGTCATTGGGCCGCGTTCGGCATCCAGGGGCTGGCACCGTACGGGTTCGATCTGGAGGCCACCGGCTACATCGGGCCATCCGGGCGAACCGCCGCCCGCCTGCGCGCGGAGTATGAGCTGCTGTTTACGCAACGGTTGATCCTGCAACCGGAGTTCGAGGTCAACGCCTATGGCCAGTCCGATCCGGCCCGGCGTCTCGGCGGCGGCCTGTCGGACGCCCGGTTCGGCCTGCGCCTGCGCTACGAGATCCGCCGGGAATTTGCACCCTATGTCGGTGTGGTGTGGACGCGCCGCTTCGGCGGCACGGCCGACTTCGCACGCGACGATCGCCAGGCCATCTTCGACCGGCAATGGGTGGCCGGTATCCGCATCTGGTTTTAAGGGAGTCCCAGCATGAAATGGCACATCAAACATCATGGCCTGACCGTCGCCGCGGTGCTCGCGATCCTGGCCGCGGGTACCGGAGTCTTCATCTACTCCGGCATCTACAACATGGGTGCGGATGATCACCACAGCCAACCGGTGTTCGCCGCGCTGCAGACCTTGCGCGACCGCTCGATCCATCTGCGCTCGGAGGACATCAAGGTTCCCGCCCTCGACGATCCGCAGTTGATCCTCAAGGGCGCCGGTCAGTACGCCGCCATGTGTACCGGTTGCCATCTCGCTCCCGGCATGGGCGATTCGGAGTTGCGCGTGGGGATGTACCCGCAACCGCCCGATCTTTCCAAGGTGCGGGTCGATCCGAAGCGAGCCTTCTGGGTGATCAAGCACGGCATCAAGATGAGTGCGATGCCCGCCTGGGGCATGGCCGGGCACGACGATCCCACCATCTGGAGTATGGTGGCTTTTCTCGAGAAGCTGCCGGGTATGACGCCGGCGGAATACAAAGCCATCGTGGCCAAGGCGCCGCCAGACGATGACATGGACATGGGGCACGACCACGCCGATGGCAGCCATCCCGGCATGGACGACATGCCCGGGATGGCCGGTACGGCAGGAAGCCCGCCCGCTTAGCGCCTGTTCGCGATCCTCACATGGCTATGCGGTGATCGTGAACCGGCTCTCAGTAAGCCACGGTGATGCGGCGGCGTGGTGCGTCGCCTTTCTCGACACGGTCGAGCAGGGCGACGGCGTAATCAGCCACGCTGATCCGGCTCACACCGTTGGCATCGGTCAGCAACTGGTCCCCGCCGGTACGGTAGCGGCCGCTGCGCTCGCCGTCTTCGATCAGCGCCGCAGGGCTGATGTAGGTCCAGTCGATGGGCGACGTGCTGGCGCGGAACGCCTCGAGTGCGCGGCCCTGGGCCTCGGCCTCAGGCTTCCATGCCGCCGGGAAGGCCGGGTTGTCGATCACCCGCACGCCAGGCGCGGTTTCCAGGCTGCCGGCGCCGCCTACCCAGACCAGGCGTGGCACGCCGGCGGCGGGCAGCTGGTCGAGCAGGATGCGTGCGTTGGCGGGCAGGCTGTCCGGGTTGCCATCGCGGCGAGCGGACAAGCTGGCCACCGCCGCATCGCTGCCGCGCACGGCATCCAGCCAGGTCTCCGGGCGCGCCACGTCGCCGGCGACGAGCTTCAACTTGTCGTGGCGCGTGTCGAGGCGGGCCGGGTCGCGCACGATGGCGGTCACGGCGTGGCCGCGCGCCAGTGCCTCGTCGAGGATGGCGTGGCCGATGTGGCCAGTGGCGCCGAACAGTGCGATGTGCATGGGGAGTCTCCGTTGGATGAGCAGCGGCGCACAGCATGCGCCGGATCATTGGGGCGATAAATCGCCTGTCATGAAATTCACTGTAAAGTATTGATTGACAGTGGAGAGCGCACATGGGCGAGGTCAACCTCAATCGGCTGGCGGTGTTCGTGACGCTGGTGCGCGCCGGTTCGTTCACCGCGGCGGCGGAACAGCTGGGCCTGACCAAGGCCATGGTCAGCCAGCACCTGGCACGGCTGGAGCGCGAACTGAGCGTGACGCTGATGGTGCGCAGCACGCGGCGGATGGCGTTGACCGAAGCCGGTGCGATGTTTCACGCGGACTGCGTGCGCATCCTCGGCGAGGCCGAAGCGGCGATCGAGCGCGTGGGCGAGAACCGCGAGACGCCGCGCGGCACATTGCGCCTCACCGCGCCGGTGAACTACGGCACGACCGTAGTGGCACCCGCGCTGGCCGAGTTTCTGCGTCGCCACCCGGGGGTGAACGCGGAACTGGTGCTGGACGACGGCATCAGTGATCTGATCGGCGGCCGTTTCGACCTGGCGATCCGTGGCGGTCCGCTACGCGATTCCGGGCTGCGTGCGGTGCGCCTGGCCGGCTTCCGCCAGTTGCTGGTAGCGGCGCCGGCCTACCTCGATGTACGCGGGCGGCCGCGCCGGCCGCAGGACTTGGCGACGCACGACGCGATCCTGCTCTCGGTGCTCAGTTCACCCGCCAGCTGGGTCTTCACCGCGCGCAACGGCAAGCAGGCCCGCGTGCGCCTCGTGCAGCGCGTGCAAAGCGACAGCGCGGCTGCCGTGTATGCGATGACCTTGGCTGGCGCAGGCGTGGCGGTGCTGCCCGACTTCATGGTGCGCGCCGACCTCGTCGCCGGGCGACTGGAACATCTGCTGTCCACCCAACACCTTCCCGAAGGCAGCTTCCACGCGGTGCACGCCAACCTGCATGCGCCCGCCAAGGTGCGTGCCTTCATCGAGTATCTGCGGGAGTACATCGCTGGCAAGACGGAATGAATTCCTGCGCGCGCAGAGCAGCGGCGCTGAAACGGTCGTCATTTACTGCCCGCTATGGTCGTCGGCGGACTGCCCTGGTGTTCTCTAGGACACACCGGAGCAAGTTGATTCGTCGTTGTATGTTCGTTGATTGGGCGGAAGAAAGTGCTCGACTTGAATCCAGCAGAATCGATCAACGATTCCGTCGTGCCTGGTCTTCACAAAAGGTATTGTTCCGCATCCGCGTTGCCATACAGGTTGACTCGATGGGTCCCGACAAGGTGAAACCCCTTGCGGCGGTCAGGGTGACTTAGGGCAGTGCTGACGAAACAAATGGACTGCCCTTTGATGCTGCGCTCTGGTCCAGCATTTGTCTTGTTGGCCGCTTGGCCGAAAGCTCCGGTGCTGAACAACAAAATGTTGCAGCGATTGCTTGGGGACTATGGCTTGCCAAGACGCTAACCGTGATGAAAGCCCCCTGTCGGTTGCTTTGATGCATAAAGAGCGCGTTTGCCAAACCCGGACCAGACTGCACCTCTCTCGCTGCTTCTAACAGAACGTGCGATCTGGCCACGTTTCTTAATAGTCGATACGCAAGCCGTGTAGAACGCTAGAAGCGTTTGAGCGTCTGCGCCTGCTTTTCGGCAAGGGGTGCATCAAGCGATACGTAGGCTGGCATCGACCAGCTGGCGCTCTGTCCCTTGCCGCATGAGCCATAGCCGCATTCGTTCCAGATGTAGAAGCTGGCGATACGGTCGGCGGCGTCGTACAGCGTTGACACTTGGGTCGGCCCGTTGCCGTCCGCGGGCTTGAGCGTGAACTTCCATTCCCACAAGGTGCGTACTGCCGGAACGGAAACCTTCGGCCCGGAGCCGATGAAGACATATTCGCCGGGTGGCAGGGTGACCTGCTTGCCCCGCTCGATGGTGAGCACGTACTCCTTGCCGACCGTCCAGGCATAGGCCGGACTACGCTGCGAATCGGGGCCATTCTGCATCAACAGCAGGTCCGCGGCGGGATCTTCCTCGCGATAGTCTTTCGAACCGCCACCGCGGTTGACCAACCCGCCCCAGTTCATCTGATAGTGGCCATCAACCCGTTGGGGGCCGCCGTGTGCCCAGGTCTTGTTGGGAAAGTTGACCTGGATGGCGAAGAAGTTGAGTCCCTGGGCGACGGCATTTGTCACGCGCAGGCGCGACGACACCTTGATGATGTCGTGCGGCGTCCCGGGGAAGGCAGCGTGGCTGTGAGGGTCATTCGCCGTCGGGCCGATGACGAAAGGCGGCAGTACGGATGCGGCCGCGACGGCGTTACCAGCGGCCAACGCAACACTGCATCCCAAGGCCAGCCCTGCCAGGGCCGCCAGACGCGGATGGGCTCCCGGGATCGATCCTTGGACCTGCATACTGGCTTGCCCCTCGCTGTTTGTGTCGACCTGAGTATCTCTGATCGTGATTGCCGCCGTCGCGCGGCAAGCAACGCGCCATATAGGTGTCGGTCAGGCGGTGACCCCAAACCTTCGTACCGCCCGCCCGGACCTCGAAATCCGCGCCCGTTCCGCATGTCGGCGCAGTTCGTTCGGAGCGACCAGGACCAGCACCTACTCCACGATGTTGTGGCTCTCAGTCGTTCCCAGCAGCTCGGGCTGACCGGCCGGCTGCTGCCGGCGCCCCAGCAGGGGATGCGCGAACACCGCGACGAGGATGACCGCGACGCCCGCATAGAACCATCCGTCGAGCTGCCGCTGCTCGCCCAGCAGCAGCATCGCCAGCACGATGGCGTAGACCGGCTCCAGGTTGGTCACCATCTGCATGCCGAACGCGCTCATGTGGCGCAGCGCCACCAGCGCCAGCGCGAACGGCAGCAAGGTGCAGCCGAAGGACAGCCCGAGCAGCAGCAGCGCGTCATGCGCGCCCGGCAGCACGAAGGCGGCGCCCGTGTGCGGCAGCAGCGGTGCGAGCAGGGTGAGGAAGGCGGTGCCGGTGCCGAGCTCGATGCAAGTGACGGTGAGCGGGTCGCTGTGTTCCACCAGCCGCTTGTTGAGCGAACCGAACAAGGCCACGAACAGCGCTGACAGCACGCCCACCGCGATGCCGAGCCGCATGCCGTGCGGCACGCCGCCCACCACCATCGCCACGCCCGGCACCACGGCTACGCCGATCAGCAGCTCGCGGGGGTCGAACCGGCGCTTGGCGACCCATGGTTCCACAAAGGCCAGGAACACCGGCCCCAGTGCGATGCAGGTGGCGCCTACCGAGGCATTGGCCAGCTTGATCGCGGCATAGAAGGTAAGCCAGTGCAGCGATACCAGCGCGCCAATGCCGGCATAGGCCCAGCGCAGCCGCGGCGGCATCGCGCGCAGGCCACGCCATACCCGCGGCATCAGCAGCAGCGCGGCCGTCACCAGCAACATGCGCCACCACACCAGCGGCAACGCGGGCAAAGTGATTAGCTTGCCGAGGATCGCGGTGAAGCCCCACAACAGCACGCAGAAGTGGATCTGCAGTCGGGCCCGGTGGGTGGCTTGCATGGGGGACACATCGATGGGAGACGCCGCATTCTACGTCGCGCCCGTGATTCAGCGCCGGGCTGGCGTGCTCATCTGCTGCAGGATCGTGGTGCAGGTATTGGCGTCGCCGGTGCCGTGGCTGGGGGCGACCAGCGCCAGCAGCGCGGCCGCGGGTGCGGCGAACACGCCCAGCGCCACCGCGCCGGCACCGCGTGCCAGCAGCGGGCCGGTGTGCACGCCCACGTCGGGCTGCTTGAACGTGCCGCGTACGTACAGTGGCGAGCGCAGCGACAACACGCGGAAACCCTTGGTGTGGGGCGTCACGTCCAGGTCCATCTTCTCGTTGGCGAAGTTCACCGTGCCCTTGACGTCGATAAGGGCGTCCTGGGTATCGAACACGAGCAGCCGGGTGCGGAACAGGCCGTCCTGCGCCACGAGATCGCTGGCGGCGCAGTCGATCTTCACTGTCTTGTCGCCGAACAGCTTGCCGAGCACGATGTTGCCCACATTGAGGCCGGCCATCTCGAGCAGGTTGCGGCTGATCGCGCCGTTGTCCATCAGCAGCTTCAACTGGCCGCTGGCCGTGCCGAGCAAGCTGGCGACGGAGTTGCCGCGTGCATCCAGCGCAGCGTCGCCGTTGATCTCGCCGAGGCTGGTGCGCATCGCCGCGAAGCTCTGCGACAACTGCTCGATGCGCAGTTGGCGTACACCCAGTTTCAGCGTGCCGCGCATCGGTGCGGCCCCGCCGTCCAGGCGCAGCATGCCGTTGACCTGGCCGCCGGCCACGCCGAAGCGCAGCGGGTCCAGTGCGAGCGCGCCGTCGTCCATCACCAGGTGCGTGGACAGCGACTGGATCGGCAGCGACGGGCCGTGCTCGATGCGCCCGGCGGAGAAGGTGACGTCGGCATCCATCGCCTTCCAGCGATCGGTGCGGAAGGATTGCGTAGGCAGCACGCGATCCGATGTGGCGGGCGGGGGCGCGGTGGTGCTGGAACCGCCGCCGCCGACCAGCGGCGCGAGATCGGCGAAGCGCAACAGCGTGGCCTGCACCTTGCCGCTGAGCTTGGGGCGCGCGCCGCCGGTGACGTAGTCGACGTCGCCGGCCAGGTCGCTGCCGCCCACGCGTGCGCGGAAACCGTGATAGCCGAACTGGCTGCCCTTGCGTCCCAGTGTGGCGGTGAGGCGGCCGCGGGTGGCGTAGGGCGGGGTATCGGGAAGGGTCACGCCGAGAATGGGGTAGAGCTTCGCCATGCTGGAGCCGGCGAGCCACAGGCGCAGGTTCAGCGCGCCGAGATGGATGGGGTCGGTGAGCGTGCCGACCAAGGCGATGTGGGTATCGCCGATACGCAGTTTTGCCTGCAGCGGGAACGGCTGGTTGGACTGTTGCAAGGCCAGCACGGCGCCGATCTTGCCGCTGCCGTCCAGCGACGCGCCCTGGTAGCTGCCTTTCGCGGTCCAGGCGAACTGGTAGCTGGACCGCCGCGCGGCTGCGTCTTCGGGCTGGCCTTGCTCGTCTTCCTTGCCCACTGTCTTGTCGGCACCGCGCCCGGCGCTGCTGACCGCCTGCGTGCGTGCTTCCGCCGCCGCTTGCGCCACGATCTGGTCGTAGGGAATCGCCTGCTGCAGCGGTTCGATGTGCGCGGCTATCTTCACGCGGCCGGTGGCATCGTCCAGTGCGATCTGGCCGGCGTCGAAACCGATGGCGCCGAGGTCCACCGTCCATGCGGAAGGTGTGCTGCTCTGCGGAAGGTCGAACGTCCAGTTGGCGCGGCCCTGTGCGTCGCGCTCCAGATCCACGCTGGGGTTCACCAGTTGCAGGGTGGGAATGCGCACGCGGTGTTGCAACAGGTCCAGCGGCGAGAGGCTGAAGCGCAACGCGTCGAGATGTGCGAACTGTGGCTGCTTCGTCCACGTCGGGTTCGCCACGGAGATGTCCTGCGCCACGATGTGCGGCCACGGCACCCAGGCGCGCCAGCCCTGCGATTGCGCGTCGCGCATCCACTGCACGCCGAGGTTGCCGTTGATCGCGAATGGGCGGCCGATGGCCGTGCTGGCCTGCGCGTTGATGGTCGGCTTGAGCTTGTTCCAGTTGAACAGGGAAAGCGCTATCACCAGCGCCGAAACCAGCACGATCAGCAAGGTCGCGGGCACACCGATGATCCATGCCAGCAGTTTGCGGCTGCGCTTCATGATCGTTTCCCTGTAGCCGCGATGCGGCACCCGATAGCAATGGTGGTGCGCCAAGGCTTAACCGATGGCATGGCAAGGTTTTGTAGTGAACGCCCGGTTCAACTCATCTCGCGTTCATGCGGCGATCCATCCTCGTCGTCGTCCGCATGGGCTTTCCAATAGCCGGTGGCCTTGATCCAGTCTTTCGGCACGCCGCGCTGATCCAGCCATTGACGCATGGCGCGGGCGCGGCGCGATTCGGCGGCGATCCAGTAGAAACTGTCGCCTTCGATGGTGGGCAGTTCGCGCAAGGCCTGTTCCAGGCGGTGGCTGTCCGCGGCGGGTTCGCCGTTGCGTTCCAGCCAGCGGATGTCGGCATCGGCGCGCGTGTGCAGCGACTGACGATCGGCGGTTTCGGGAAGCTCGATCAACGCGGTGGCGCGTGCATCGGCAGGCATCTCTTCCAACCAACGGCCGATTGCCGGCAGGGCAGTCTCGTCGCCCACCAGCACGTAGCGGTCGAAGTCGCCGGCCACCACGAACGAACCGCGCGGGCCGCCGGCGCCGAGGCGCTGGCCTGGCGCAGCCTGTGCCGCCCACTCGGAGGCGGGGCCGTCGCCGTGCAGCACGAAGTCGACGACCAGTTCGCCGCGTGCCGCATCGTGGCGGCGCGGCGTGTAGTCGCGCATGGGCGATGGTTCGAGGCCGGCGGGAAATTCCAGGCCGTTCGCTCCTGGCGTAGGCAATACCAGCGCGCCGGCGCGGTCGGGGAAGAACAGCTTCACATGGTCGTCGGGCGCTGCGCTGTGGAAGCCGCGCAACGCGGCGCCGCCGAGTGTCACCCGCTGCATGTGCGGAGAGAGACGCTCGACGCGCAGCACGTCGAGCCTGCGCAGCACGACGTCGTGGCGCAGGCGCTGGTGGGCATGAAGGGCCATCGTGGTTACCTCGTGGGGAGCGGGCGCTGGCGATGGCTGGCGCGTGGGAAAGTCGCCGCAGGATGGCGGCTGGTGTCGTCAATCGTGCGGCCGGCCCGAGGCGATTTCGCTGGCCGCACGCTGCAGGACTGCAGCCACGCGTTCCGCCTCGGCCTTGTCCCAGCTCATGCGCATCAGCAACGCATGCTTCAGCGCATGCATGGCCTTGCGTACTGTCATGGGGGCGGCCATCTTCGCTGCGACGCGCGCGCTGTGTTCGGTACGCGCGGTCATCGCATCCACGGCGGCGCGGTTCTCGTCGAGGAAGGCACGCCCTTCGGCGGTGATGGCGTACAGCTTGCGATTGCCTGCTTCGCTTTCCACGCGCACGTAGCCCATGTCCTCCAGCATGGCGAGGGTGGGGTAGATCGCACCGGGGCTGGGCGTGTACTGGCCGTGGAACATCTCTTCGATGGTACGGATCAGTTCGTAGCCGTGACGCGGCTGCTGCTCGATCAGCGCCAGCAGCAGCAGCTTGAGATCGCCGTGGCCGAACATGCGGCCGCTGCCGCGACGCCCGCCGCCGCGCAGTCCGTCCCGGCTGCCGAAGGCGTCGTCGCCGCGATGCTCGCCGAACGGGCCATGGCGGCCGGCGTGGTAGCCATGTCCATCCTCGTCCATGCAAAAGAACCGCGGGTCGTGATGGTGGTGGTGTGCAAAGCGATGGAACAGGTGGTGCATGCGCATGACATACTCCGATATATCGAATTGAGAAATTCAAGATATATCGTAGATATGTCGTTTGCAAGTGCGGATGAAGGATTGCCCTGGCAAGGCAGAAGTTCAGCGGTTGCGGCGGCGGATGCGCCAGACCCAGGCCGGCGGCAGGTTGAGCCAGGCGCCGCCGATGCGCTCGGCCTCCAGGCCCAGACGCTGTCGCAGCGCGCGCGGCACCGGGCAACGCAGGCCGTAGGTGAACTGGTAGAGCGCGCCGTCGTGCTGCAACTGGCGCTCGAACACACCCTCGATGATGGCTTCGACCTTGTCGTCCGGGATCGACAGCAGGGGCAGGCCGCTGATCACGGCGCTGGCACGCTCGTCGCCGAACAGCGACGACGAGTGACCCAGCCGGGCCGCATCCATGCGCAGCACGCGCGCATGCGGATAGCGCTGCGCCAGCGTGCTGGCCAACACCGGATCGGTTTCCACCAGCACCAGCCGGTGTCCGGGCAGGCCGCGCTCCAGCAAGGCCCGCGTAAACACGCCGGTGCCAGGGCCTAGTTCGATCACCGGGCCGTGCGCATGGTCGACGTGGGCGGTCATCAGCCGCGCCAGCGCGGGACCGGACGGCGCCAGGGCGCCCACGCTGCGCGGGTCGCGCAACCAGGCGCGCAACAGGTGCATCGTGTCGTTCAGGGACATGGGTGACGGGCCGGTTGGCGCATGGAAGCCACCATAACCGGAACGGTCAGGCCGGTTGTTCGGATACGGTTATGCCGCCGTGTCCATCGTCACGCGCAAGGCGCCGCCGGTTTGCCGCCCCGCGCAGCCGCTACCGCCCGGGGAAGGGCGGGACGGCAACCGTGCTTGCGATGGGGCATGGTTACAGTGGCTTCCCGTCCACCCGCACCGGCGCATGGATGTCGCAGATGCCTAGCTTGCCCACCGGCGTGGGATAGAACGCGCTGTGGCCATGGCGTGCGGCGTCGATCAGCGCGGCGAAGGTGGCGCTGCCGGTGCGCAGCACCTGGATGTTTTCGCGCTGTGCGGGCGGCAGGTCGGCAGCCAGCTTCACCGACCCGATCGGCGTCCGTTCGCCGGCCTTCTCGTAGAAACCCATCGGCCCGGTGCCGCGCGGCAGCGACGAGAGGTACGGCATGCCCTGCAGCACGCGGCCGATTACCGCCAGGTTGTGGTCCAGCCGGCGCGGCGCCTGGCCGATGACGGCGTACAGCGCGCTGCCATTGCCGCTGTCGGCGGGCACGTCGCGCCCCACGCCGACCATGCCGTAGCACTGCACCAGCCATTCCTTGCCATCGGCAGGGTCGCGCGCTACCGGAAAGCCCTCGGAGAAGCCGACCTGCGGCGCGTAGATGTCGCCGTCCGGCAGCGGCGTCCACGGCTGCTTGGCATCGATCGGACGGGTGAACTCCGGCGGCAGGGTGGCCTTGGCCTTGCCCAGCGGATGCATCTTCGCCTTGTCGCCGCCGTCGTCGCCGTTCGGGTCGTCCCACTGGGTGACGAAGTTGTCCTGCACGCGCACCACGGCGAGGCCGTCGAAATAGCCTTGGCGCACCAGGGTGCGGATGTTCTGCGCATGCAGCGGGGTGAAGTCCGGCGCCAGCTCGATCACTACGCGGCCGGCGGGCAGCTGCATGTAGAGCAGGTTGGCCGGGTCGGGTGTGCGCCATTCGGCGGGCCTCGAGGCCGCCAGCAGCTCCTGCGCGGTGGGCGTGGGCTTGTCCTGCGCAGCGAAGGCTGGTGCCGCGGCGAGAGCGAGCGCCATCGCGATGGCAGCGGCAGGATGAAGGCGCATGGTGATTTCCCCGGATGGTTGGCGTTGCGGCACGTTAGCAGGAGCCGGAGCCCTGCGTCGGATGCTATTTGCGGAAGCGCACGAAGGCGCGCTTGGCGAGGTACAGCAGATGCCCGGTGAAGCCGGCATCCTGGGCCTGGCGCAGCGCGGTGTTCTCGGCGTAGAGCATGCGGATGTGCCCGTCGCGCTGTTCGATCAATTGCTTGATCTCGGCCACGTCGCCGCGCGTCAGCGTGTGCCCTTCGTCCAGGTGCGTCGGCAGCTGGCGATTCACGTAATAAGTGGTGTGGCGCGGCGCCGTCTCCGCGGCGGGGCGATCCTTGGTGTAGAAGTACAACGCAACCGAACGGCGCGTGAGGCCGGCATGTTCCGGCGGCAGCCCGATCCGGTTGAAAGCGTGCCAGGAGCGTTCGGAGGTCTCGAAGATCACGCAACGGTTGAACGCTGGCGCGACCGAGCGCGCCGGGCGCGCATCGGCATGCGGGTCGCGGAACAACTCCAGGCAGCCGCCCCACGATGCGTCCCATTGCGGGTTGAGGTAGACGATGAGGTTGAGTCGCCGGTGCCAGCGTTCGCTGGGGTGGTAGTTGAAATCCACGTGCGGGTCGAGGCTCATCCCGTCGCGGTTCTCGTGAGTGCCGCCGCCGAGATACCACGGGTCGTAGATCAGGCCGTCGATGCCGGTGAGCTTGCCTACCGCTTCCAGGAACTCGGGGCTCTGGATCGCATCGTCGAGCTGCTGCCATACCGGGCCGAGCTGGCGAATTTTCGCCAGCGTGGACTTGCCGCCCGGCTTGCCGTCGTCACCCACCGCGTTGCCGCGTTCGAACGCGGGGAAGTGGTCCAGCAGCGCCGCGGCGAAGTCAGGCGCGAAGAAGTCGTCGATCACCACGTGGGGAAACGGCGCTGCCGAGGTGAACTCGGCCCTGCAGGTGTCCGCAGATTCCAATACGCGCGGATCGATGATTGAAGCTCCTGGCGAACCCTGCATGTGTCTTCCCGGCGGCGAATGGCGCGCCATTCTACTTGGCTTGCGGCGGCATGCCGGACGTCAGCTGCCCGCCTGGTCGGGTTTGCCGGCGCGCCGGCTCTTCAAGGCGTAGCCGATCCCCAGCAGCACGAACCACACCGGGCTGGCCAGCAGGGCAGCGCGGGTATCGGCTTGCAGGCAGAGCAGCACCAGCACGAACGCGAAGAACGCCAGGCACACCCAGCACATGAAGACGCCGCCGGGCATCTTGTAGGTCGAGTCCGCGTGCTGCTGCGGACGCTTGCGCCGGTAGGCCATATAGGCGCACAGGATCAGCGACCACACGAACATGAAGAGCACGGCGGACAGCGTGGTGACGAGGGTAAACGCAGTGAGCAGGTTGGGCACGAGGTAGATCAGCGCCGCGCCCAGCAGCAGGCAGAAGCAGGAGAACAGCAGCCCCAGCGAGGGCACCGCCGCCTTGGAGAGGCGCGCGAACGGCTTCGGCGCATGGTCTTCGTCGGCCAGGCCGTAGAGCATGCGGCTGGTGGAGAACATGCCACTGTTGGCCGAGGAGGTGGCCGAGGTCAGCACCACGAAGTTGATCAGGCTGGCCGCCGCCGGCACGCCGGCCAGCACGAACAGCTCGACGAACGGGCTCTTGTCCGCCTCGACCAGCCGCCACGGCGTCACCGCCATGATCGCCGCCAGCGCCAGCACGTAGAAGATGATGATGCGCACCGGGATCGAGTTGATCGCCTTCGGCAGATTGCGCCGCGGGTCCGCCGTCTCGGCGGCGGTGGTGCCGACCAGCTCGATGCCGACGAAGGCGAACACCGCGATCTGGAAGCCGGCGAAGAAACCCGACAGTCCGTGCGGGAAGAGGCCGCCGTCGTTCCACAGATTGGCCAGCGTGGCCTTGTTACCGGCCGGCGAATGGAAGCCCCATGCCACCAGCGCGAAGCCGACCACTACCAGCGCGACGATGGCGACGATCTTGATCAGCGCGAACCAGAACTCCAGCTCGCCGAACATCTTCACCGTCGCAAGGTTCAGGCTGAGCAGCAGCAGCACGCACAGCAGCGCCGGTATCCACGGAGCGAGATGCGGCAGCCAGAACTGCACGTAGGCGGCGATCGCGATCACCTCGGCGATTGCGGTGACGATCCAGCAGAACCAGTACGTCCAGCCGCAGAAGAAGCCGGCCCACGGCCCCAGCAGGTCGGTGGAGAAGTCGATGAACGACTTGTACTGCAGGTTCGACAGCAGCAGCTCGCCCATCGCGCGCATCACGAAGAACAGCATCACGCCGATGATGAGATACACCAGCAGGATCGACGGCCCGGCCAGGCTGATCGTCTTGCCCGAGCCCATGAACAGACCGGTGCCGATGGCGCCGCCCAGTGCGATCAATTGCAGGTGGCGGTTGGAGAGGCTGCGCCTCAGGTGCTCCGGTTGCTCGGTGGATGCGGACATGTGGGCGCCATGGTCGGAGACGGGCCGCCACGATAGAAGAAACCGCCGATCCGCTGGAAGTGCCGGCGAGGCCCGCGCAGCGTCCTCGTTTCTTCGAGCCATTCAGAAGTAGAGGTCAGGGTTGAGGATGCCCTGGCATAGCGGATGGGCGGTAGCCCATCCAGCGCGTAGTGCACATGCCCGGAACCCACCCTACGTGCGAGCACGTTATTGCGTAAGGGCAGCGTTGCCATGAACGCTTATGGGTGTGCGACATCCGTGTTCAGGAGCGTCTGACCCGCCGGCACAGTCATCGGCACGCTTGAGGTTATCCACGTGCAACCCGCCGCATTGCCGCAGTTGCCGGCGTTCTCTGACATCGACAGCTGCGAGCCATGCTGCCAGAGGATGTCTGCTCGCCCATCGCCGTTATAGTCCGCCGCGGCTACGAGTGAGTAACCTGTCACGGCGGCAGGTATTGCCAGCGACACGGCCGTGGGGGCCGTATTCGGATGCATCAGCCAGTAACCCCACTGAGATCCATCAGTGGTGCTCCAGACGAGGTCGTCCACCCCATCACCGTCAATGTCGGCAACAGCGGAGATCTTCCAGTTCGCCGGATAGGACGCGATGTAGCGGGAACTGAATCCACTGCCGGTACTCGACCATAGCCACAGGTCGTGACTGGCGCTCGTCCACAGTATATCGGCCCTTCCGTCACCATCGAAATCACCAATCGCCACCGGATAGTAGCCCGCCGTATACGAAACCGTGTGCGAGCCGATGCGTGTGTCGTTGCTCATCAGCCAGTAGGCAAATTGATGCGTAGTAGCATTGATCCAGAAGATGTCTTCTACACCATCGCCATCCATGTCGCCGGCACCAACGATGCTCCAGCCCGCCGGATAGGTGCCTACGTAGTAGGGCGAGAAGCCGCCGCCGGCTCGGCCGTTCCAGATGTAGAGATCGTTGTTGGGACTAGTCCAGAGGATGTCTGCGACGCCATCGCCGTTGAAGTCGCCGGTAGTCGCGGGGTAATAGCCCGCCGCCACGGACCTGTCTGTCTCCTGTACAGAGCCGTCGCCCGCCGGCAGGCCGATGGTCAAGGCTCCCGCACCATAGGAAACGATGTTCGCATTGCCCGTGCCGGCCAGATCGTTCTTTTTCGCCGTCAGCACCATCTTGAATACGGTGCCGCCACTTTGGTCACCTTGTGGACCACCGAGCAAGGTCGTGCCATAGAACGTACGAGGCTGCGGGCCGGCGATCAGGCTGATCGGCGCGTTGGCCCATTCGTTGTCGAAGTTGTGCAAAGTCGTATAGACGCCAGCCGTGGACAAACGAAATGCCGTGCCGGCGCTGTTTGTGCCGCCGTGGAAGGTCACGCCGTAGAGGTAGCCGTCGTTGCCCATTTGCAGCGAACGGGTCTGATAACCGCCGTCGGTACTGTTGCTATAGCCGGGCAGGAAGTCGAATGTGTGCAACACAGCGAATTGACCACCGGGCGACACACGGAAAATCGTGCCACCACCGGTGCTGCCGCCGAGCACGGTAGATCCGTAGAAATTGCCATCGGCCGCGTAGATCAGGTCGTTGGGCATCGAACCATCGTTGTTGTGGCCATTGGAGTCGAGCGCGTCGAAGGCGTATACGACGGAGAAGACACCCGTGGGTGTGACCTTGAAGATCACATCCGGAAGCTGGTTGAACCCACCATTGCCATTGGACGTGAGGCCGCCCGCCGGAAGGATGCCGTAAAAATTGCCGTCACCCCCAAGGACCAATCCCGTAGGCGGCGTGCCAATAAAGGTATAGATCAAGCTTTCCTGGCCATCGGGCGTGAGCTTGAAGATCCCACCTGCGGCAGCCGAATCAGCGCCAAACGTACCGCCAGAATTGGCGAGCCCGTAGAAATTGCCGTCCGGAGCCATGAACACTTCCGCTGGCGCGGTGCCGGTCGAGGGCGTGAAGTGGTAGATCGTCGATGGTGTGCCCCCCAACGTCACACTGAAGAGGCTTCCGCCATCGGCAACCGCACTGCGGTTGCCGTCATGGAAACTCCACGCATAGATGTTCGCATTGCCATCCAGCAGCAGGGTCGGCGCGGACATGGGATGCCACGTGTGGCTGACCTGCGCCATCACGCCAAGGCTCGCAGTGAGCGAGAAAAGTTCTGAATACGTGCCTACGTCGCCCTTTGGTACCACCATGAAAAGGCCGCCGGTACCGTTCGTACCGCCGTCGGATGCTGTGCCGATCAACACCCCGGACGGATGCCACATCAGGCCGGTTGGCTGGGCCATGGGTCCATTGGACTGCGCCCAACTACCCGGCATGTTGGCCAGAACGGTAACGTGTCCCGACGTTGCCGAAGCTGTGCCCGGCATGCTTAGACAGGCCAACGCGAGTACCAAGACACCTACGCCCGACACGGACGCACGCTGCCACCGCGCCGACTTCGGCGTCACTACGGATCCGCTCATCTTTTTCCCCAGGTTGACTTTCTAGTGTGGCGTCATGGCGTCACAAGTCACGATCCTGCAGATAGTGGCGAGGCGCTGCGGTCAGCACAAGTACTTGAAGGGCATCATCCTGCTAGGGGCTTGCATCGACGGTCTGGCCACAGTGCTCAGTTTTCGGCGGAAATCAACAGTCATGCCCTATTTACGAGCATCGCCTTTGGCTCTCGTTGCCGGATATTTCGACGCATTTATATTGAGCTTGTTCCGGACAGCGCTGGCTAGGTCGATTTCGAGCTTGTCGGCGAGCCGTAAGAGATAGATGAGGACGTCAGCCATTTCATGCTGGATGTTCTCGAGCTTCTTCGGAGTCAGTTTGTACATCGCGGACACGCATTGGTTTCATGCCCACCTCGACCGGCAATGCCGCCATGACTTCCGGCGCATGTACTAGTGTGAAGTAAACACTATGCTTCACTCCAAGCTATGGCGCAGTACGGGTGAGCACGTGGACGACATCGCCGGCCAACTGAAGAAATTCCAGAAGGAGCTGTCCACCGGCACCGTGTCGCTGGTGCTGCTGGCGGTGCTGGGGCAGTCGCGCCAGCCGTTGTACGGCTATCAGATCGCCAGGCAGCTGGAGCAGGCGGGCGAGGGCGTGCTGGCCGGCAAGCAGAGTGCGCTTTATCCGGTGCTGCGCAACCTGGAGGGCGCTGGCCTGCTGGCCAGCGAGGTGGAACCCTCGGTGAGCGGTCCGCCGCGCCGTTACTACCGCATCACAAAATTCGGCCGCGAGGTACTGCGCGAGTGGACCGCCGCGTGGAACGCCAGTCGCGACAGCGTCGACAAGGTATTACAGGGAGAATTGCGATGAATGCACCGTCCAGTAGGCCGCCGCGCACGATCGCGGAATATCTCGAACAGTTGCGCGCTGCCTTGCGCGGCGCCGATCCCGCGCTGATCCAGGACGCGCTGTACGACGCCGAGGAACATCTGCGCGCCGAGTTGTACGAGCGTCCCGGCCGCGACGAAGCGGCGATGCTCGAGCACGTGGTGGAGAGTTACGGCGCGCCGGACGAAGTGGCCGAGATCTACCGCGACCAGGAGATCAAGATCCAGCGCGCGATCCGACCGCCGCCGCCGCCGAAGCGGCGCTCGGCCGCCGGCCGCTTCTTCGGCGTGATCGCCGATCCGCGTGCCTGGGGCGCGCTGTTCTATCTGCTGTTCGGCCTGGTCACCGGCATCGCCTATTTCACCTGGGTAGTCGCCGGCCTCTCGATGTCGCTGGGCTTTTCGGTGCTTATCATCGGCCTGCCGTTCATCGTGCTGTTCTTCGGCAGCGTGCGCGGGCTGGCCTTGCTGGAGGGGCGCCTGGTGGAAACCATGTTGGGCGTGCGCATGCCGCGCCGGCCGCCGTATCCGCCCAGGGACATGACGCTGTTCCAGCGCATCGGCGCGATGTTCACCGACCCGCGCAGCTGGAGCTCGATGCTGTACGCGCTGCTGCTGCTGCCGCTGGGTATCTTCTACTTCACGCTGATCGTGACCTGGCTCGCCGTCTCGCTGAGTTTCATCGCCGCACCCGTCCTGAAACTGGTCGCCGCGACGCAGCACTGGGACGTCGGCACCTGTACCGGCGGACCCGATTGGCTCTGCAACGGCGTCGAATGGATGAACGGCTGGGGTGGCGTGACCGTGCTGTGCCTGCTCGGACTGCTGTTGTTCTTCACGATGTTGCACGTGGTGCGCGGCCTGGGTTACCTGCACGGCCAGCTTGCCAAGCTCCTGCTGGTGCGTGGCGTCGAGCAGAGGGCATAAGCGATGGCAAGCGCACTGGAAATGCTCGCCGGCGAATGGGAAGGCGAGGAGAGCATCGCCACCACGCGCTGGGGCGAAGGCGGCCCGGCCCGCGGGTACCTGTCCGCGCGGATGGACCTTGGTGGCCGCGCGCTGTTGATGGATTACCGCGAGGAGCGCGACGGCCAGCCCGCGCTGCAGGCACATGCCGTGTTCACCGCCGGACCCGGGCACGACGAATACGCGCTGCACTGGTTCGACAGCTACGGTTTCGTTCCTGCGCAACCGGCGCCGGGGCACTGGGACGGCGAGCGGTTGGTGTTCCTGCGCAGCTCGGCACGCGGGCAGACGCGACATGTGTATACCTTGCGCGACGGTACTTGCGAACTCGTGCTGGAAAGCTCGTTCGACAGTGGCGTGCATTGGGAGCCGGTGATGCAGGGCCGGTATCGGCGCGTGGTGTAGCCGGTCCGCGTCGCGACGACTGCGGCCGGTCTTTCCACGGCGCTTCCCGTTCCCCCGGTGCGGCGTTGCCGGACGCCCGATGTTGCCGTCCACACCAGTAATCGTGCGGAGCAGCTGGGCGGCTTTCGCAGCCGGATGGTGCGGTGGCGCCGGCGCGGGTATCTGGTTCAGTCCGCGGCGAGTCGCAGCTCGCGAACCAGTTCGATCAGCGCGCGCAGCCGGGCAGGCACGAGGCGGCGGCCCGGATAGTAAAGCCTCAGGCCGCCGAAGGGCGGGCACCACGGCAGCAGCACGGGCACCAGCGCACCGGCTTGCAGTTCCTCGGCGATAAGCCAATCGGAGATGAAGCCGATGCCCAGCCCGAGCAGCACGGCCTGCTTGATCGCGGCCAGCTCGTTGAGCGCCATGCGCACCGGCAGGTCCATCTGCAGCTTGCGGCCGTTCTTCTCCAGCTCCCAGTGGTAGATGCCGCCGTGCGACATATTCATGCCGATGCTCTGGTGCTTGAGCAGGTCGCGCGGGTGTTTGGGTGTGCCGTGGCGTTCCAGGTATTCGGGTGTCGCCACCACCAGCATGCGCAGGTCGCGCGACAGTGGCACAGCGATCATGTCCTGCGGCACCGACTCGGCGAGGCGGATGCCGGCGTCGAAGCCTTCGGCCACGATGTCGATGATGCGCGACTCGCTCACCAGGTCGATGCGCACTTCGGGGTAGCGTTGCGCGTAATGGCCGAACAGCGGTTCCAGCAGCAGCGACGCCGCGCCCTGCGGCGCGTTGATGCGCAGCGTGCCGCTGGGCGTGTCGGGCCCATGGCCGGCTTCCTCGCCGGCGCTGCGGATTTCGGCAAGCGCCGGGGCGATGCGCTCCACATAGCGTTGTCCAGCGTCGGTGAGTGCCACGCTGCGTGTCGAGCGGTTGAACAGGCGCACCTTCAGGCGAGTTTCCAGTCCCGCCACGGCGCCGCTCACCGCCGTGGTCGACATGCCCAGCTCCTGCGCCGCGCCGCGGAAGCTGCGGCGGCGCGCGACGGCCAGGATCACTTCGAGTTCGGTCATTCCCGTGCGGTGCATGGATTGTCCTGATATTCGGGATACATCATTCATGATAAGCCGGATTATCAGGATGATGATCTCTCCCTAGACTGCGTTGCGCAACGACCCCGTCGCCGGCTCTCCCGGCCTGGTGGGGCACTTTCACCTTTCCGGAGGAAATCGACATGCAACGCATCGAACACATCTATATCAACGGCGAATTCGTCGTCCCGCACGGCCAGGAATGGTTCGACCTGCACAACCCCAGCACCGAGGAAGTCATCGGCCAGGTGCGGCTCGGCGATGAGCAGGATGCGCAGCGTGCGATCGCGGCGGCCAGGGCGGCGTTTCCCGCATGGTCGCGCACCACGCGCGAGCAGCGCATCGACGCGCTGCAGCGCATGCACAAGGCCATTGCGGCGCGCGAGGATGCGTTGATGGAAGCCGTCGTCACCGAATATGGCGCGCCGCACGCGCGTGGTCGCTGGATGGCGACCTATCCTGCCGACGTCATCCTGCAGGCAATCGACGCGCTGCGATCCTTCGCGTTCGAGGAACAGGCCGGCAGCGCACGCGTGATCTTCACCCCGGTGGGCGTGGCGGGCCTGATCACGCCGTGGAACAGCGACGCGGGCTTCATCTGCAACAAGCTGGCGACGGCGCTGGCGGCCGGTTGCACCGCCGTCATCAAGCCCAGCGAGATGAGTGCGATGCAGACGCAGGTCGTCATCGAGGCGCTGCATGAGGCCGGCCTGCCCAAGGGCGTGTTCAACATCGTCAACGGGCGGGGCGACGTGATCGGCGAAACCATCGCGCGCCATCCCGACATCGCCAAGATCTCGTTTACAGGTTCGTCCACGGTGGGCCAGCACCTGGTCAGTGCCGGCGCCGAAACGATGAAGCGGGTGACGCTGGAGCTGGGCGGCAAGTCGCCCACCGTGGTGCTCGACGACGCCGACTTTGCCGCCATCATGCCGCTGGTGCTGCAGGCCGGATTCGCCAACAGCGGCCAGGCCTGCATCGCCGGCACGCGCATCCTGGTGCCGCGGCAGCGGCTGGCGGAATTCGAGCAGGTGGCGAAGGTCGCCGTCGCACAGATCAAGTCGGGCGATCCGCGCGATGCGGCGATCGACATCGGCCCGATGGTCAGCGCGAAGCAGTGGGAACGCGTGCAGGGCTACATCCGTCTCGGCATCGAGGAGGGCGCACAGCTGCTCGCCGGTGGCGAAGGCCGGCCCGATGGCCTGCATGCCGGCTGGTTTGTGAAGCCGACGATCTTCACCGGCGCCAACAACCAGATGCGCATTGCGCGCGAGGAAATCTTCGGCCCCGTGCTCACGATCATTCCCTACGAGGACGAAGCCGACGCCATCGCGATCGCCAACGACACGCGCTATGGCCTGAGTGCCGTCGTGTTCGGCAAGGATGTCGAACGTTGCGAGCGCGTGGCGCGCCAGATCGATTCCGGTCGCGTGCTCGTCAACACGCTGGCCAACGAACCGCGCGCGCCGTTCGGTGGCTTCAAACACTCCGGGCTCGGCCGCGAGATGGGCCGCTGGGGCATGGGGGCGTACCTTGAGCCCAAGACCTTGCTGATGGCGGCAGGCGGCTGAACCGGTGCGAACGCGAGCCGCTTGACAGCAAATCGAAGGAAACCGAAGAGCGCCCCAGTGATGGGGCGCTGTATTGCGACGATGGCGCACAAGCGTGGAAAGCGGGGGGCGGTGCCGGCAGGGAGCGAAGTGGGGTGCCGGCCGCCTGCGCTCAACGTTAGGCCAACTCGCCAGGCACGATGGGTAACTCCAGCCGCCGGTCGCGGCGCAACACCACGATCGGCGTGCTGCGGCCGATGTGTTCGGCATCTAGCAGACGGTGCAAGCGGTCGATGCCGTCCACCGCCTGGCCGTCGAAGGCGATCACGATGTCGCCGTCCTCCAGCCCTGCGCGTGTGGCCGGACCGTCCGGTGCGATTTCCATCAGCCGCACGGCGCTCTCGATCGGCAGATCGAAGTGGCGCACGTAACGGCGCAGCAGGCGCAGGTTCTGCGCGCTCACGCCCAGCGAGGCACGCCGTACCCGGCCGTGGCGCATCAGCTGTGGCACGACCTGCTGTGCGATGTCGATCGATGTCGCGAAACAGATGCCCTGCGCCGCGGCGATGATCGCCGTATTGACGCCGATCACGCGGCCGCTCGCGTCCAGCAGCGGGCCGCCGGAATTGCCCGGGTTCAGCGCGGCATCGGTCTGGATCACATCTTCGATCAGGCGTCCGCTTACCGCGCGCAGGCTGCGCCCCAGTGCGCTTACCACGCCAGCGGTGACGGTGGATTCGAAACCGTAGGGATTGCCGATCGCCACCACCAGCTGCCCGACCCGGATCGCGCGTGTCGAACCGAGCGCCAGCGCGGGCAGCGGCTGCGGCGCGGCCACGCGCAGCAGCGCGAGATCGGTATGCGGATCGGCGCCCAGCAAGTCGGCCGCGAGCGTGTGGCCGGTCGTGGTCAGCACCTCGATCCGGCGCGCCCCTTCCACCACGTGCGCGTTACTGAGGATCAGCCCGTCCGGCGTGAACAGGAAGCCGGAACCGCCGCCGCCCGGCAACTGGCGTCCGCGCGCATCGCGGCGGTCCGGCACGGTGATCGCGACCACCGCCGGCCCGGCGCGCTCCGCGACGCCGGTGACCACCCGAGAGTAGGCGTCGAGGGCGGTTTCGTCACTGCGTCCATCATCGTGGCTGCCGCTTGCCGGCGCATGGGCGGCTTGCGTCCCTTCGGAGGCATCGGCGATGCGATGGATTCTGGTGTCCAGCATGGACGCGATATGGGGATGGTCGCCCGCACGACAAGTGCCGCGGCTCGGGGGGGATCGCTGTCTGCGCGGCGCGGATTCCATGACCCATGGCGGTTGACCCCGTCGGGCCGCCTTCCTACGCTGCCCCGGCACACCTGTGCGCTCACCGGGGAAACAGCATGCGCTTGCGTCGTTCGTGCCTTCCGCTTTTCCTGCTGGTGTCGATGACGGCTTTTGCCGCCGATGCACCGGTCAAGGGCTTCCCGCCCACGCTTGCTTCCGCCGACCTGGTGCTGCGCGATGCCAACATCGCCACGCTGGACCCGCTGCAGCCGCAGGCGCAGGCGCTGGCAGTGAAGGACGGCAAGATCGCCGCGCTGGGCAACGACGAGGCCATCGCCCGCTACATCGGCCCACGCACCAAGGTGCTGGACCTGCACGGCGCTTTTGTCACGCCCGGTTTCATCGAGGGCCACGGCCATCTGATGGACACCGGCGATGCGCTGACCCAGCTCAATGCGGGCACGGCGCCGAACTGGGATGCCGTCGTGGCGATGGTGAAGGCCGCGGTGGCCAAGGCCAAGCCGGGCGAGTGGATCGTCGGCCAGGGTTGGCAGCAGAGCAAATGGGACAAGGTGCCGCAGCCCAATATCGACGGCCTGCCGCTGCCGGCCAGCCTCGACGCGGTATCGCCGAACAACCCCGTGCTGCTCGCACACGCCAGCGGCCACGCGATCTACGCCAACGCCATGGCGCTGAAGCTCGCCGGCATCGGCCACGACACGCCCGACCCGGTCGGCGGCAGCATCGTGCGCGACGCCCAGGGCAACGCCATCGGCGCGCTGCGCGACACCGCAGGTGACGCGGTGTACGCCGCCTACAACCGTTACCTCGCCAGCCTGCCGCCGCAGGAGCTGGCCGCGCGCAAGGAGCAGTCGCTGAAGCTCGCCATGCAGAACGAGGTGAGCAAGGGCATCACCGGCTTCGTCGACATGGGCCAGGACTTCGAGACCATCGATTGGCTCAAGCAGCAGGCGTCCAAGGGTTTCCCGCTGCGCCTGTACGTCAACGTCGGCGTGCTGGACGTCGCCAGCCTCGACAAGAATCTCGCCAAGTACCGCACGATTGGCTTCGCCGACGACCACTTCACCGTGCGCGGCGTGGGCGAGGATGTTTCCGATGGCGCGCTGGGCACGCACAGCGCGTGGTTCCTGCAGCCGTACAACGACGCGCCAGGCGTCACCGGCAAGAACGTCACGCTGATGAGCACGCTGGAGCAGATCGCGCGCATCGCCGCGCGCGACGGTTTCCAGGTGTCGATCCACGCGATCGGCGACCGCGCCAACCGCGAACTGCTCGACATGTACCAGAAGATCTTCGCGGAAGATCCGGCGGCGCACGCGCTGCGCTGGCGCATCGAGCACGCGCAACACCTGGCGCCTGCCGACATCCCGCGCTTCGCGCAGATGGGCGTGATCGCCTCGATGCAATCCATCCACGCCTGCTCGGACGCGCCCTACGTGGTGCCGCACCTGGGCGAGCAGCGAGCGAAAGAGGGCGCCTACGTGTGGCATACGCTGATCGAAAGCGGCGCGATGGTGCTGGACGGCAGCGACACCCCGGTGGAGGACACCAACCCCATCGCCGGCTTCTACTGCGCGGTGACGCGCGACAACGGCCGCGGCCAGCGCTTCTTCCCGGCCCAGGCCAAGACGCGCATGCAAGCGCTGCGTTCCTACACCTGGAACAACGCCTACGCGCTGTTCGAGGACCATCAGCTGGGCTCGCTGAGTCCCGGCAAGCTGGCTGACATGGTGGTGTTTTCCGGCAACCTGCTGACCATCCCGGACGACCAGATCCTGCGCACGCGGGTGCTGTACACGGTGGTGGGAGGCAAGGTGGTGTATCAGCGGCCGGATGCCGGCGCGTGGCGCAACGGGCAGCAGTTCAAGGCGATGCCGGAGTTCGATCACGTGAATTGATGGGTGCTGGACCTGACTCCGTTTCCTGGTCCAGTCCCGTCGCAGGAGCCATCGATGCCAAGCTCGTTGAAATGGAACGCGGTGGTGGTCGCGGCGCTTGCGATGATGTCGTGGTGCGCATTCATGTTCGCGAAGCATGACCCGGCGCTGCGGCCGATAATCCCCTTCGGCGGCGATCCTTATGATGCGGTCGGCTCCTTCGCCGTGCTCGGTGGAGCAGTGCTTGCACTGCTCTCTCTCGTCCGCGCCATCCGCCCGGGGCGAGCCGTGGTCCCAGCCGCGGCAGAGCTACACCTACTGCGCTGCGAGACTGCCGTTGTCCTCACCGTATACGCCATGCTCGCGAGTGACGTTATCGCGATGGCGCGTCATCCGTCCGCATGGCTGGGCCTGGCGGCGGGAAACCTGCTCGTCGCACTCATCATCACCATGAGCGCGCTTGCTACGGGCACGTTGCTGCTGATCAAGCGATCCGCTCGAAATCCCCACACCGCCGCACCACTCTCGTGGAGAAAGGCGGTCTTGGTCGCATCGGCGTGCGTCCTGGCGCTGTTCTTTTACCCTGAGGCATGGGTTTCGACACTCTTCCCTCATCTGCTGACGATTGTTTTCGGAGATGTGATCCTGTTCGCTCCGATCGGCCTTCTTCTCCCAGCGATGTTTCCGGAAAAACGGGGTGCGGTTTCGGCCGATGCGCTTGATCGGCATCCGATCGGCTGGGTGCGATGGGGCGTCGTCACGCTGGTCGGGATCGGGCTGGGTCTTGTTGTTTTCGCGGGCGAGATGAGCGGGGGCGGACCGCCTGCGGGCCGTCTAGTGCTCGTCGCGTCGGTTTATGTCGGCCTGATCATTGCCGCCATCCTCATTGCTTATGCGTTTTTGGCCAAGCCAATCGGCCTCGCATCGTAGAGCGCGTGCCGATCATCCTGGTGCACCGGCAAGGGTGGCTTGGCTACTAGGGCGGTCTCGCCCGAAGCGGTGTCTTAGCGATAGTTAAGGTCCGGCGAGGCGAGCAGGAAAGTGTTCCATTCCTGCTGCGATTGCGCTTTGGCCAGCGCGCCGCGCGCGGCACCGGAGAGGTGCGGCTCGATCGCGTCGTAGTACAACCGCGTGGCGAGCATCGGGAAGCCGGCCTGGCGCGTCTGGCTGCCAGGCGGCGTGAACAGCTGGGTATTGCCGTTGCCGATCGCGGCGGCGATGTCGAAGCGTGTGGACAGCTGGCCCGAGCTGGTCCAGCTCGCGCCGTCCAGCGGCCAGCCGTCGGGGGTGATGCGGCCGTACAGCGGCTCGCCCAGCTGATCCAGCCAGTACAGCAGCGGCAGCGCATTCGCGATCGGCTTGCCGTCGTAGGCCAGGCGCACCGACGACACCACGAAGCGGGTGGGGTCCATGAACTGGCGGCCGTTGGCCAGCAGCTCGGGTGCGTCGAACAGGGTGCGCAGCACGGCGGCGATGTCGCCGTCAGTGCGCTGGAAGGTCTGGGCCATGCGCGCCACCAGTGCGGGCGGCGGAGTGTCAGCCACGAAGTACTGCGCGAGCTGGCGGGAGATGAACCGCGCGCAGGCAGGTTGGTGCACGATGATGTCCACCGCCTCGCGCACCTCGGCATAGCCGCCGCCCTTGATGTGCCGGCCCAGCAGGACTTTGTCGCTGAAGTCGTGGCGGTACGGGTTGAACTGGAACAGGCCGCGCTGCACCACCAGCGGTGCCGCCTTCGCGTTGAAACGCTGCGGCTTGCCGTCCACCGGCGCGATGCCGACGCCGGTGAGGATCAGCGCCAGCTGCTGCACGTCCTGCTGGGTGTAGCCCGCGCCCACGCCCAGCGTGTGCAGCTCCATCAGCTCGCGCGCGTAGTTCTCGTTGACGTGGCCCTTGGCGTTCTGCGCGTTGTCCAGGTATTCCAGCATCGCCGGGCTTTCCAGCGTGGCCATCACCAGGTCGCGGAACTTGCCCAGCGCATGCGGGCGGATCACACGCTGCTCGTAGTCGGCCAGCTCCCAGCGGATGCGGCCCTTGGGTGCGTACACGCTGAAGTGGTTGAGCCAGAACCACACCAGCTGTTCCTTGAGCTGGTTCGGCCCGTACACCGCCTGCAGCAGCTCGGCCTGCCGCGCTTCCTGCATCAGCTGGTTGCCGTGCTGCTGCAGTGCCTTGTTGGCGGCGTCCTTGTCTGGCCCAGCGGGCATCGCGTTGATCTGCTGCTGGGTGCCGTAAAGCCCGGCGAGCAGCTGCGGCAGTGGCGTACGCACTGCCTCGTAGCCGTGGATCAGCGAGGCGACGGGTGGCGACAACGGCTCATGCACCTGGTCGGCGAGTTGCGCGTTCAGCAGGCCGTCGCGACCTTGCGTGCGATAACGCGCCACGTCCGCGCTGTCCACGCCGAAGCCGTCGCGGCGCAGCCAGGTGAGATCGTCGCGGCTGAGCGTCGCACCGGTGGTCGTCGTGTTCTGGCGCGGTGACGTGCCGGCACAAGCAGCAAGGAACAGAACGGCGCATGCCAGCAGGACTGATGGCGCAACTCGTAGGGGCAGCATAAGGATGGGACGGATGGCGGCAGTACGACTGCGCATGTGGTTATTCCAGGCCGGCTCGGTTGAATGCAATCAGTTGTCGACGGCTGCGTAAGCGGCACGATGGATACGTGTTCATGGCCTCTTGCCGTTCAGTCGACGCTTGCAAGCGGGTGAAAAGGTGGCAGGGACAATGCTGCGTCGGCAGCTGCGTGGGTGGTGGTCTTTTGCCCATGCACCGGCGCCTCCCGCCAAGTCCGCGCGAGCTACTCAGTAATCACGCACGTCCAGCAGGATGAAGCCGTGGGCGCTGTAGTGGCCGCTCTGCGGCCATGCCAGGACGGACAGGGCATCGGTGCCCGCGGCCCATGGTGCGTTGTCGAACAGGACTTCGCCGCGCGCCTCGCCTGTCGCCGTGCGACGGTACACCACGCGCAGCCAGTGCAGTTCGGGAGACAAGGTTTCGCGCTGCAGCACCGTCTCGATGGCCGCAGGTACTTGTTCCAGCATTTCCAGGTCGGTGATGTCCGCGCCGTGCACGGCGAAGGGGCCGGCGAACACGTCCCAGGTGCGGGCGCCGGTGTCCCACGTGGTGATCGTGAGCTTGCGGTCATCGGTGACGTACCAGCAGGCGGCCAGCAGCGGATGGAACGCGCTTTGCTCGAACGCGCGGAGGGCGGCCATGCAGCCGTCCGGGCCAGTGCCGTGGCCGGCAAAGCTTTCCTCGATGCAGCGTTCCTCGCTCAGCACGATGTCGATGTCGAGGTGCCCCGGCTCGCCGGCCATGCCTTCGTGCCACTGGGCGCGTACGGACGGAAAGTCGCCGTCGGTGGTCAGCCAGCCGTCCTCGTCGGCGTCGAGCACCACCTCGTGCTGCTCGAACAGTCGCAACAGATATTTCTGCAGTGCCGCGCCATCCATCGTCATTCCTGTGGGTCGGTGATGTTCGTCGAAGGTAACTCGCGCCAGGTCAGGTACAGGCGCAGGTCGAATTCCCGCTGGTGGTAGTCCGGTAGCATGTGCTGGCAGAGTTGGTAGAACGCCTTGTTGTGCTCGGCCTCCTTCAGGTGCGCCAGCTCGTGCACCACGATCGTCTGCAGGAACTCCGGCGCAGCGGCCTTGAACAGGCTGGCCACGCGGATCTCCTTTTTCGCCTTGAGCCGGCTGCCCTGCACGCGCGAAATCGCGGTGTGCAGGCCCAGCGCGCGCTGCACCACGTCGAGCTTGCTGTCGTACAGCACCTTGTCTATGCCCGGCGCGGTCTTCAAGTGCTGCTGTTTCAGCGCGGCCACGTAGGTGTACAGCGCCTTGTCGCTCTGCACGTCATGGCGATCCGGGTAGCGCGCGGCCAGGTGCTCGCCGAGGCGTTGCTGCGCGATCAGCTGGTGCACCTTGTCCTGCAGGGCGGGCGGATACGCCTGGAGATACTTCAGCGGGGTCATAGGCGCATTCTCGCATTGCGCCGGCACGCCGATGCGCATGGCAGCGCAGGTTCGCTCGATGCGTGCACGGAATCTCGCATGGCCCGCTTGCCGGCAAGGCGCCCTCGACAGGCGCCTACACCAGCCGCAGGTCCTTCGGCCGTACCTGCGGGAACACCGTCTGCAGCTGGCCGGGGCTCAGCCCCCACAGCCGCGCGAACAGTCCGCCCAGCACGTCGCGGTAGTCGTTGAGCACCTGGTAGTCGCGGTTCTGCAGCAGGTTTTGCGCATTCACCGCGAGCTGCTCGCCGGCAAGGCGGCCGCCGGCGACCTTGCCGCCCAGCACCCAGTGCACGGTGCCGTGGCCGTGGTCGGTGCCCTTGTCGCCATTCTCGCGGAAGGTGCGGCCGAACTCGGAGAGCACCACCACTGTGGTGTCGTTCCAGGTGGGGCCCAGTGCGTCGGCGTAGGCGACCAGGCCTTCGCCGAGGTTCTTCAAGTTGTTGGCGAGGCCGCCCTTGGTGCTGCCCTGATTGACGTGGGTGTCCCAGCCGCCCACGTCGACGAAGCCGAGCCGGTACTGGTCGCGCATCAAGGCGGCGATGCGCCGTGTTTCCTCGGCGAAGTTGTGTGCGCTCGGCGCGCCACGGCTGGCCGCCACCATCTCGTCGCGCAGGTCCACGGATACGGTCTTGGGCAGGGCGAGGCCGTCGGCGGAGGCCTGGGCCAGCGCCGTGCCTTTGTACATGCCGGACAGGATCGCCGCCTGCCGTTCATCGAAATGCGATTTGGGATCGCCTTTCAGCGAGATGTTGGGGATGTCATGCCCTGCGCCCTGGAAGGAGAGCGGCAGGTTGTTGGTAAAGGCGATCGCCGGCACGCCGGTGAGCACGCCCGACAGCCGCGCCAGGAAGCCGGAGCGGTAGTTGCCTGCGCCATCCGTCGCGGCGCCGCGTTCGATGTGGTCCTGCGTCTCGAAGTGGCTGCGGCTGAGATCGCTGGTGCCGGCGAACGGGATGAAGGCAAGCTGCTTCTTCTGCCATAGCGGGTAAAGCGAATCGCGCACCACGGGACTGAGGCCCCAGTCCGCATCCAGCGCTACGGCGCTGTCGGGGCTGTTCGGGTCGGGCTTCGCGATGGCGAGGCTGGGGCGCGACGCGTAGTAGAAGTCGCTGCCGCAGGGCACCAGCAGGTTGTTGCAGTCGTAGCCACCGCGCAGGAACACCAGCAGGAAGCGTGGGGAGCTCGCGGGTGCGGCGAACAGGCGGCCAGAGAACGACAGCGTGGACGCGGCGGCTGCGCCGGCGGCGGCAAGCAAGAATTCGCGGCGGTTCATGGCGGTACCTCAGCGATAGTTGAAGTCGGGCGAGGACAACAGGAAGGTATTCCACTCCATCGGCGACCTGGCCTGCGACAGCGCCTTGCGGGTGGCATCGGAGAGCTGCGGCGCAATCGCGTCACGATACAGCGCAGAGCCTTGCAGGTCCGGCGCGCCGGGCGGCGGATCGTTCGCGGCATCCGCGCTGCCGTTGTCGTCGACGAACAGCCGGTTGCGGCCGCTGCCGATCACGCGGGCGAAGTCGAAGCGCTTGCTCATCTGGCCCGAACCGGTCCAGCTTGCCGAATCCAGCGGCCAGCCGTCCGGGGTGATGCGGCCGTACAGCGGCTCGCCCATCTGGCGCAGCCAATTCACCAGCGGCACGGCATTGGGCACCGGCTGACCGTCGTAGGTCAGCCGCATCGCGGAAACCAGGAAGCGCGTCGGATCCTTGAACTTGTGCCCGCCCACGGCGGCGGCTTCCTTCGACAGCAGCATCGTGCGCAGTACCGCCGCGATATCACCGTCGGTGCGCTGGAAGGTATGCGCCATGGCATCCACCAGGGCGGGCGAAGGCTGGTCGTCGATGAAGTATTCGGCCAGCCGCTGCGAGACGAAATGCGCGCAGGCCGGCTGGCGCACGATCAGGTCCACCGCCTGCTCGATCTCCGCGTAGCCGCTGCCCTTGATGGTCTGCCCGAGGAAGTCCTTGTCGCCGAAGTCGTGCTTGTCCGGGTTGAAAACAAAGAAGCCGTTGCGCGCCGCAGGGAAGGCGTTGCGCAGCGGCATCGGACGTATCCACATGAAGCCGCCCCTGCGCCTTGCCTGGTTAGGCGGCAGCAGGCCGGAGCCGGTGAGCACGCGCATCAGCTGTTGCACGTCGGCCTGGGTATAGCCCGAACCGACGCCAAGCGTATGCAGTTCCATCAGCTCGCGCGCGTAGTTCTCGTTGGTCTTGTCCTTGACGTTGTGCACGTTGTCCAGGAACACCAGCATGGCCGGGCTCTGCAGCGTGGCCATCACCAGATCCTTGAACTTGCCCAGCGCATGCGGGCGGATCACCTTTTCCTCGTAGTCGGCGGCGAACACGCGCACCGGGCCTTTGTCCGCGTACACGCTGAAGTGGTTGAGCCAGAACCACACCAGTTGTTCCTTGAGCTGGTTGCTGCCGTAGACCGCATGCAGCAACTCGGCCTGCGCGGCCTGCTGGTAGAGGTCGCGGCGGTATTGCTGGATCGCCGTCTTCGCGGCGTCCTTGGCCGGGCCGGCGGGCGTGTCCTTGAACTGCTTGTTGTGCGACTGGAAATCCGCCCACAGTGCGGGCAGCGGCGTGTTCACCACGGGGAAGGCCTGGATTTGCGCGGCCACCTGCGGCGGCAGCGTGTCGTCGCCGCCGGCCAGCTGCTCGTCGAGAAAGCGCGTGCGCCCGAGCTGGCGGTAGTGTGCCAGCGTGGCGCTGTCCAGGCCGAAGCCGTCGCGGCGCAGCCAGGCGATGTCGGAGAGACTCAATCCGTCGACCGTTGCGGTGACGGTGGCGGTGGACATGCGCTGTGGCGAAGCCTGGCCGGCGCAGGCCAGGGCGGGCAGGCATCCCAGCAACAAACCCAGGGCGAGACTCCGGTGGTGTGTCGGTGCGGCGGGCATGCGTCCGTTCTCCGGCGGGTAGGGTGTCGGATGGGTTCAACGGCGAGGGTGCCGGAGCGGATGACCACGGTGTTGTGATGCGCCGGGCGGATTCGATGGCGATTCATCTTTCGCAGCCTCTTGCGCCGGTTACCATGCGCCTCCCGCCGGGATCGAACAGAGCCGCCTCCGCCATGCCCAAGACCTACGACCGCAGCTATTTCGACAAGTGGTACCGCAACCCCGCGCATGCGGTGGGCTCGCCGGCCGAGCTCAGGCGCAAGGTGGCGATGGCGGTGGCGCAGGCGGAGTATTACCTCGGCCGGCCCGTGCGCAACGTGCTGGACGTCGGGTGCGGCGAAGGTACGTGGCGAGCGCCGCTGCGCGCCTTGCGGCCCGGCATCGATTACCGCGGGCTGGACGCCAGCGAGTACGTGGTGGCGCGCTACGGCCGCAGCCGCAACATCGGTTGGGCTAGCTTCGGCCAGCTCGAACACCTGCGCTTCGACACGCGTTTCGACCTGATCGTGTGCACCGACGTGCTGCACTACCTCAAGCCGGCGGAGATCCGCGCGGGGCTCACCGGTATCGCGGAGATGGTCGAAGGCGTGGCTTTTCTGGAGGTGTTCACTAGCCGCGATGGTGTGGATGGCGACCTGGACGGCTTCCGCATGCGCTCGCCGGATTGGTACCTGCGCAGTTTCGCCGATGCGGGATTGCTGCCCTGCGGGTCGCATTGCTATCTGGCGCCGCGGCTGGGACGGCGGATCGCAGCGCTCGAGCTGGCGCGGCGCCCGGCGTAGCTTTCGCTCTCCTGCCAATGGGCGAGGGGAGCGAGGCGTCAGAACTCCACGTGCGCCCGCACCCCCGCAAACGCCGCCGGCCCGCGATCCCGGTTGTATCCGGGGTGGCGTACCCACTGCAGGTCGGGACTCAGCGTGAGGTGAGGGAAAGGCGCGTAGCTGTAGTAGACCTCGGCGATCTCCTCGTGTGCGTAGTCCAGCGCGCCATCGCCTAGCACGAAGCCTGATCCGCCCAGTTCCAGGTATTCGCGGTGCGGCCGCGACAGCGCGTTGAGCGCGAAGCCCATACCGATATGGTCGGCGCTGCGGCCCCAGTGCGCGCCCGAAAGCTGGAAGCCGCCGCTGAGGGTGCGGTCCACCTCGCTGAATACGAAGGATTCGGTGTGGCCGTCGTTCCAGCCCGCGCGGGCGAACAAGCCGGTGTCGCCGCCGTCGGCCAGCGGCAGCTCGCCGTTGATCGCCCAGCCGAACTTGTGCCGGCCGGGGTAGTCGTCGGCATGCACGTTCGGCGCCTGGCCGCTGGCCAGCGCCTGCGCGATGGCATCGCGGTAGCTGCCCATGCGGGCGATGTTGTGGAAGGCGAGCAGGCGCAGCACCCAGCCGTCGGGGTGCGGGTGCAGGCTCAGCTGCCATTGCTCGCCGCGCGCGTGGCGCAGCGAGCTTTCCAGCCGCTGGCCGTTGGCCTCGTACGGCATGCGGTAGACGCCGTAGCGCAGCGTCCAGGCGGGATTGACCCAGGCCAGCATCAAGCCCTCGGTGTAGCCGCGCGTGTCGGCGGCGAAGTCCCAGCTGGTGGCGTTGAACAGATCCCAGTTCATGAACTGGGTGCGCGTGCCGTTGGCGTAGCGGTTGCGGTCGAAATCGTCGTTTACCGCCATCTTGCCCAGCTTCGCCTCGATGCGTTGCGTGGCCTGCGTGCTGGGCAGGTGATCCTGGCTGCGCTCCACCGTTTCGCGCGCTTCGCCCAGCGGCAGCGACCATTGCAGGTAACGCCGCGCGACATAAGCGCCGCGGCCCAGCCCGGCCACGCCGGCGCGGATCACGTCGCCATTGGTGAGCCCGCCCAGCCCGGTGGCGCCGCTGACGCCCTCGCCGCGGAACATCTCCACGTCGAAATAGAACGCGAGGTGCGCGGGCAGCGCCATGCCGAAATAGGCGCCGAAGGTGTGCGAGCGCTCGGTGTCGCCCTGGGCATGCAGGCTGAGCGAACCGGCGTAAGGCGAATGCACACGGCCCTGATGCTGGTCGACGAAGGTGTATTGCGCGCCCAGCCATTGCGGGATGAACAGCGGCGCCTCGTCGGCGCGGGCGCTGCTTGCCAGCGCGAGTGCACCGGCAAGCAGCAGGGTCGGGAACGTGGGTCGCATCGTGTGGTGCCAAGCCTCAGGGCGTCAGGGCGTTTGCGCATTCTCGCGTTGCCACCAGCCGCCGCCCAGTGCCTGGAACAAGGCAGCGGTGTCGCTGTAGCGGTTCACCTGGGCCTGCACCAGCGTCACTTCAGCCTGCTGCCAGGTCTGTTCGGCCTGCAGCACGGCGAGATGACTCGCGTCGCCCAGTTCGAACTGGCGACGATTGATGGCAAGGCTGCGGGCGGCGGCTTGCTCGGCGGTTTGCGCGGCCTGCAGCGCGTCGGCGTCGGCCTTCAGCGCGTACAGCGTGTCGGCGACGTTCTGCAACGCAGCGATCACGGTGCCGCGGTATTGCGCCTTCGCCGCATCGTAGGCCGCTTCGGCGGCCCGCTGCTGGTGCTTCAGGCTGCCAGCGTCGAACAGCGGCTGGCTGACGTCGGCGGCGAGATTCCAGAACACGGTGCCGTGGCTGAACAGGTCGCTGATCTTCGTCGGCGAGCTGCCGGCGTTGGCGCTGAGCGTGAACTTCGGCAGGCGGTTGGCCTCGGCCACGCCCACCTGGGCGCCGGCTGCGTGCAGCTGGGCCTCGGCGGCGCGCACATCCGGCCGTTGTTCCACCAGTCGCGAGGGCAGGCTGAGCGGGAGCTGGTCGGGCAGGTGCAGGTCGGCGAGTTTGAAAGCCGTCGCCGGTGCGTCGGCCGGTACCAGGCCCAGCAAGGCGGCCAGTGCATCGTTCTGCTGATCGAGTTGTTTCTGTAGCGGCGGCAGCGTGGCCTGGGCTTGCGCCAGCGTGGCCTGTTGCGCAGCGATATCGGCCGGTGCGAGCTGGCCCAGCTGCTGCTGGCGCTGGAAGGAGTCTAGGGTTTGCTGCTGGTTGGCGATGATCTTGCGGGTGGCTTCGACCTGCGCACGCAGGCCGGCCTGGTTGATCGCCGCCACTACCACGTTTGACGTCAGGCTGAGCCGGGCTGCTTCCAGCTCGAAGCGCTGCACGTCGGTCTGCGCACGCAAGGCTTCCAGCTGGCGTCGGTTGCCGCCGAACAGGTCGGGCGCCCACGACACGCTGAGTTGCGCGGTGTGCAAGGTGTAGTAGTCGTAGCCCGAGGCGGCCGGACTGGCCAGCGTGCCGGCGACGCGTTGGCGCGCCACGCTGTAGTCGGCCGCCACGCTCGGGTACAGCACTCCCTTGCCGGCGGCCAGCCCCTCCTGCGCCTGGCGCAACGAGGCTTGCGCGGCCTCCAGTCCGGGATTGGCCTTGAGCGCCTGGCGGATCAGCGCATCCAGTTTCGGCGAACGGAACAGCGTCCACCATTGCGCGGGCACGTCCATGCCAGCGACGAAATGCTGCGCATCGCTGCCGTTGCCGATCGTGGCGGGAAGGGGCTGCGCGGTGTAATGGTCGGTCTGCGGCGCGGCAGGGCGATGGAAGTCGGGGCCGACCATGCAGCCGGCGAGCAGGGTGGCGCCGGCCAGCAAGGGCAGCGTGCGGTACTTGTTGATGATGAATGTCTTCATGCGGACACCTGATGGCGGCCCGCGCTATATAGCGGCGTGCCTTGGAGCCTGTTTAAGCAGGCTCCTGGATCAATGGGCAATGCCTTGCGTGGGTGCGGAGCTTTCCACGCGCGGCGGGTAGCGGCGCTCGATCCAGCTTTCCAGCGCGTAGTACAGCGCCGGCAGCAGATAGAGCGTGAGCAGGGTGGCGATGGCTAGGCCGCCCACCACCACGGTGGCGAGGCCGCGCTGCACGTCGGTGCCGATGCCGGTGGCGAGCGCGGCGGGCAGCATGCCCATGCTGGCCACGGTGGCGGTCATCAGCACCGGGCGGAAGCGCTCGGCGGCGCCTTCCACCACGGCCTGCGCCAATGCCATGCCCTGCATGCGCAGGCGGTTGATGTTGGCGACCATGATGATGCCGTTCTGCACCGCCACGCCGAACAGCGCGATGAAGCCTACAGCGGTGGCGATGTTCAGCGTCTCGCCGCGTACATGCAGAGCGATCAATCCGCCCAGCGTCGCCAGCGGCACCACGCCCAGCACCAGCAGCGCCTGCCTGAGTTTGCCGAATTCGCCGAACAGCAGCACCGCCATGATCGCCATCACCATGCCCAGCACCACGATCAAACGCGCCTGCGCGCGCTCGGCCTCCTGGAAGGTGCCGGCCCATTCGAGGCGGTACGCCTGCGGGTCGTATTGCAGCTTTTGCGCGATCAGCGACTGTGCCTGCGACACCAGCTTGGACAGCGCGAGCCTGGGGTTGTCCACGGTGATCGACAGCTCGCGCTTGCCGCCCTCGTGAGCGATGGTGCCTTCGCCGGTGCGGTAAGCGATGTGCGCCACCAGCGACAGCGGGATCTGCCCGCCGCTGGCGGTGGTCAGCGGCAACCTGCCGATGGCTTCCACGTTGTTCGCCACGTCGTTGCCCACACGCGCGGTGGCGTTGTAGATGCGGTCGCCCACGTACACTTGGGTGATCGGCGCACCGCCGATGGCGGTCTGGATCAGGCCGCTGATGTCGGACACGTTGACGCCGTAGCGCGCCGCGGCATCGCGATCCGCCTCGATCACCAGCTGCGGGATCGGCGGATCCTGGAAGATCGCCGCCTCGGTGCCGGGGATGGTCTTCAGCGTGTCCACGATCTTGTCGCCGAGCTTGCGCATCTGCTTGAAATCGTCGCCGTACACGTACAGCACCAACGCACTGTGTGCGCCGCTGACCATGTCGTTCTCGCCGTCGCTGATCGGCTGGCTGATGCCCACGCTCATGCCGGGCAACTCGCGATCCAGCTTCGCCTGGAAGCGTTGCACGAAGGCTTCCTTGCTCTCATTGCCCGGCCAGGTGTCGTAAGGCTTGAGCCCCACCGCCACTTCGACGTGCGAGGGCGTCCACGGGTCCGTGCCGGTGTCGTTGCGGCCCAGCTGGGTGACCACGTAGGACACCTCTGGGAAGGAGCGCACCACGCGGCGCAGGCCGCTGGCCATGTTGCTGGCCTGGTCCATCGACAGGCCGCTGGGCATCTGCACCTGCAGCCACAGCGAGCCCTCGTCCAGCGTGGGCAGGAAGGCGCGGCCCAGCGTGGCGCCCAGCACGAGCACGGCCACTACCGCGAGCGCGGTGGCGAGATAGGCCGCACGCAGGTGCTTCAGCAAGCGGTCGAGGCTGGACTTGAAGCCGGCGTGCAGGCGTTCCAGCGGCTTGTTGTGGAACGGCTTGCGCGGCTTGCGCAGCGCGAGGTACGCCAGTCCGGGGATCAGCGTGATCGTGCACAGCAGCGCGGCCAGCAGCGCGTAGCCCACGGTGAACGCCATCGGCCGGAACAGCTTGCCTTCGGCATGTTCGAACGCGAACAGCGGCAGGTAGGCAGTGACGATGATCAGCGTGGCGAAGAAGATCGGCTTGCCCACCTGCGCGGTGGCGGCCATCACGTCGGCACTGGCCAGTTCCTCGTTCGGCTTCGCTTCGCGGCGCAGCAGGATCGCCTCGGTCACCACGATGGCGCCGTCCACGATCACGCCGAAGTCGATGGCGCCAATGGAGAACAGGTTCACCGACATGCCGGTGAGGTGCATCAGGATGAACACCGTCACCAGCGACAGTGGGATCACCGTGGCCGTGACCAGTGCCGCGCGCGGGCTGCCCAGGAACAGGATCAGCACGAGGCAGACCAGGCCGACGCCTTCCATCACGGTGTGGAACACCTTGTCGGTGGTGGCGCGCACCAGGTCGTCGCGGTCGAGGTAGGGCACGATCTTCACGCCCTTCAGCGCGAGCTGCTTGTTGAGTGCGTCGACCTTGGCGTGCAGATCCACCAGCACCACGGACGGGTTCTGGTACTTCAGCAGGTCGACGATGCCTTCGACGGCGTCGGGGTTGCTGTCCTTGCCGAGGATGCCTTCGCGCACCTGATGGCCGTAGCGCAGCTGGCCGAGGTCGCGCACCTTCACCGGCGAACCGTTCGACTGGCTCACCACGATGTCGCCCATGTCCTTCAGCGAGTGCACCATGCCGATGCCGCGCACGATGTAACTCTGCTCGCCGCGGGTGATGCGGCCGCCGCCGGCGTTCGCGGTGTTCGCGGTGATCGCCTGTGTCACCTGGCTCACGCTCACGCCGTAGCGCAGCAAGCTGGCCGGGTCGAGCACCAGCTGGAACTCCTTGGTGTAGCCACCGAAGTTGTCCACGTTGGCGACGCCGGGCACGGCTTGCAGCGCGGGGATCACCACCCAGCTGTTGATCTCGGACAACTGCATCAGGTTTTGCGTGTCCGACGCCAGCGTGTAGCGGTAGATCTCGCCGGCCGGGCCGGAGACGGGGTCGAGGCCGGGCGTGATGCCGGGTGGCAGCTGCGCCTGGGCGATGCGTTCCATCACCCGCTGGCGCTCCCAGTAATCCTCGCTGCCGTCCTTGAACACCAGGGTGATCAGCGACAGGCCGAAGGTGCTGCTGGAGCGCATGTGTATCAGGCCCGGCGTGCCGGCCAGGGCGCGTTCCAGTGGGGTGGTGATCTGTTGCTCGATTTCCTCGGCGGCGAGGCCGGGCACTTGCGTGGTGACCTGCGCGGTGACGGCGCTGAGTTCGGGATAGGCTTCGATGGAAAGCTGCGTCCACGAGTAGTAGCCGAAGATCGCCACCAGCACGCTGACCACGAAGAACAACGTGCGTTTCTGGAAGCAGAACTCGATGATGCGGTTAATCATTGAGCAGCACTCCGCCGGCCACCACCACGCGGTCGCCTGCCTTGAGGCCCTTCAGCACGCGGGCGCCGGCGCTTTCGTCGTAGCTCAGTTCCACTGTGCGGCGCTCGAACGTCCACGGCGCCACTTCCACGAACACCGTGGTGCTGTCGTTGTTCATCAGCAGCGCCGACTCGGGCACGAACACCTGCGCCGGCTGCGCCACGGCGAGGCTGGCGCGGGCGTACATGCCGGGCTTGAGCGCGTGGTCGGCATTGGTCATGGCGATGCGCACCGGCTCGCGGCGGCTGGCGGGATCGAGCACGGCGCCCACCGAGGTCACGGTGCCGTGGAACGCCCGGCCCGGCCAGGCCGGTACGCTGGCGGTGGCGGCCTGGCCCTGCGCCACCTGGCCAAGCGCGTCTTCCGGCACTGCGGCGGTGACCCACAGCTTGTCGATGTTGGCGATGGTCATCATCGACGCGTTGGCGTCGTTGACGAAGGTGCCGGGCGCGATGGTCAGCGCGGTGATCGTGCCGGCCATGGGAGCGCGCACTTGCATCGGCCGCGATCCGGCCTTGGCGCCGGCATCACTGCCCAGCGCGGCCAGCCGCGTCTGCGCGCGCCGGTATTCCGCCTCGGCCTGCACGTAGCCGCTCTGCGCCGCTTCCAGATCCTTCACTGCCGCGCCGCCGGCCTGCTGCACGCCGTGGGCGCGATCCAGCGTCTTGCGTGCGAGGTTCAGCGCGTCGCGCGCCTTGTCCACGTCGGCATAGGCCTGGGCCAGATCGCCGGAGTCGATCACCGCCAGCAATTGGCCGCGCTGTACCTGCTGGCCCAGCTCGACATGCAGTTCGACCACGCGGCCGCCGAGCGCGGGCAGCACGTTGGCCATGTGCGCCGGGTCGGCTTCGACGGTGGCGGGGAAGTCCAGTTCGTGTGGTGCCTGATGCAGCTCGACCGGCGCGACCTTCAGCCGCTGGCGCAGCGGCGAAACGGCCGGCACCTCGATGCGCTGGTCGTGGCGCACGAAGGCGGGGGCGGCTTCCTGGGCCGGTTCGCCGTGCGAGCAGCCGCCGAGCAGGCAGGCAAGGGCGATGGCGAGCGCAGTGGCGGCAACACGTGCACGTGGGTGATGGGTGTTCGTAAACATGACTTGCATCCGTGGCGACCGGCCGGGCGGTGGCGGATGCAAGCCGGGCTCAGCCGTGCATCGCGCCGGACGCTGCGGTCCGGGGAAGGGAAATCGGTTGGGATGCGCCGGGACAGGGCGCAGAGGGAGGTCGACTGTCGCTGGGCATCAGTGGCCTCCGTGATCCATGGAGGGACGGGACACATCGTGCAGCATGCATGTGGCCGACAGGCGACAGGTGGATGCGTGCAGCCGATCCGTCAGCGCAGCAATACGAAGGGCAGGCGCGAACGTGCGACGCGTGCAGGCGCGGTCGGCCGTGTGGCGACGCAGACGCGCAGGAGTGATGAAGCGGTGGAGCAACATGGGCTCGCCTCTGTACATGCGCCCGCGGCGCATAGAGGCGGCCCGTATCCCTCAGTCGAGGAAGACGCGGGCCGACCGCAGGCGGTCGCAGGCGTTCACCGGGTTGTGGAACGCCGCCGTCCGCAAATGCTTGCGGTCGCCGGCGCATCGACTGGGATAACTGTCCATTTCTCGCTGGGAGTGGCCAAGGGTGCTTCAGCCGGGCTGAAGGCGGGCGCACTGTAGTTGTGGGGCGATGGGCTGTCAATGCAAAAGGATGGTCTGTTCGGAGGCTCCGACGCGAGGCGTGGTCCACGCAGACTGCATGAGTGAAAACCTGCGCAACTAATGCGTCTGCCGTGTTCAACAAATGCGGCTGGCGCAGGCGGGTCGCCGAACGGCACTTCCTGTGCACGCTTGCGGCGCAGTGGGCCAGACAGTTAGTTGTTGTCGCCACCCAGCATCGAACCGACGACGCCGCCGAGCAAGCCGGCGCCGATGCCGGTGGACGCCGACCGGTTGCCGTCGCGCGGGATGTATTCGGCGATCTGGTGGGCGAGGCGCGAAATCGGCAGGGTCTGCAGCCACACCGTGCCGGGGCCGGTGAGCGACGCCAGGAAAATGCCGTCGCCGCCGAAGATGGCGTTCTTGATGCCGGGCACGGTGGTGATCTGGAAGCTCACCGAGGCCTGGAAGGCGCCGACGTGGCCGGGATGCACACGCAGCGTCTCGCCGGGGGCCAGGTCTTTCTGGATGAGTTCGCCGGACAGTTCCAGCCAGGCCGTGCCGCTGCCGCTGACCCGCTGCAGCAGGAAGCCGGTGCCGCCGAAGATGCCGGCTCCCAGCGACTGCTGGAAACCCACGCCGATGGCGACTTGCGGCGTGGCGCAGAGGAAGCCGTGGCGATGCACCATGTATTCGCTGTTCGGCGCCACTGGCACGGGCACGATATGGCCGGGCACCTTGGTGGCGAAGGCCACCACGCCGGGGGATTGGACCGCGCGGTAGTCCGTCATGAACAGGCTGCCGCCGCCGACCACACGCTTGAACATGCCGAGCAGGCCGCCACCGCCGCCCATCTGGGTGTGGGTGGTCATCTGCACCGATGCGCTCATCCAGGACAGCTCGCCGCTTTCGGCGAAAACACTTTCGCCGGGATCAAGCTGCACTTCGAGCACGGGCATGGTCGTGCCCAGGATATGGGTCTGCATGGCGAGTTCTCCGGGTGGGAATGGGGCGAGGCGATCCGTCTGCGCGCACAACCGCGGTCGCAGGCTCCGATGAAGGCGCGTTGCATCCTACGCTCCCGCATCGCTGCCCGTAAGCACCTCCTATCAAGCGAAAGGCCGCCTTGCGGCGGCCTTCGGCTCCCGGTGTCTACCGTCGATACTGCGGTTATCGCGCCTTCGTGTGTGGCGCGTGACTGGCCAGCATGGCGGCCATGCGCGTCTGCCAGCCGGCGCCGGTGGCCTTCCACGCATCAAGCACATCGAGCGGTAAGCGCAGGCTGATCGCCACGCGTGGAGCTGCGGCCTTTGGGCGGCCGCGCAGTTTGGCTTGCAATGTTGTCGGCAACTTGGTGAACGGCTTGGCGCGGGCAACGTCGGCGTCCGTCCACTCGGGGTTTTCGTGATCGGTCATTTCAGGGTCGGGTCGCTTGCTCATACCGCTTTACCTCACGCTTGTTCGCCTTGCGAAAACTGATGGCCCGGATGCCGGTTGCGGTTTCCGCGAATACCAGCATGTGCAGCCGGCCATCCAGAAGACCCAGCGCCTGCCAGCGCACTTCGCCGTAGTCCTGACGGGTGTCTTCGATGAACAGCGCTGCCCGTTGCGAACTCCACCGCCCGCTCGTACGACAGGCCACGTTCGGCGATGTTCCGTTCGCTCTTGGCTGGGTCATAGCTGACATCCACTTGATTTAATGTATATACAAATAATCAAGGGCGCAAGTCGTGTGCAGAAAAACCAAAGGCCGCCTCGCGGCGGCCTTTGGTTTCGGTGCATCGGGCAGCTTGCTCAGCCGCGCGACGCCCGCTTGCGGTCGTTCTCGGTGAGGTGCTTCTTGCGCATGCGGATTTCCTTCGGCGTGACTTCGACCAGCTCGTCGTCGTCGATGAAGTCCAGCGCCTGCTCCAGCGAGAACTTGGTCGCCGGGGTCAGCTGGATCGCATCGTCCTTGCCGGAAGCGCGCATGTTGGTCAGCGGCTTGGGCTTGATCGCGTTGACGGTGAGGTCGTTGTCCTTGGCGTGGATGCCGACCAGCTGGCCTTCGTACACGTTGTCGCCCTCGGCGGCGAACAGCTTGCCGCGTTCCTGCAGCGGCCCCAGCGAGTAGGCAGGCGTGGTGCCGCCGGCGTTGGCGATCATCACGCCGTTGAGGCGCTTGGCGATCGCCACCGGCGTGTACGGACCGTAGTGGTCGAACACGTGGAACAGCAGGCCAGAACCCTGGGTAAGGGTCTTGAACTGGTTCTGGAAGCCGATCAGGCCACGCGCCGGGATCAGGTACTCGAGGCGCACGCGGCCCTTGCCGTCCGACACCATGTTCTTCAGCTCACCCTTGCGGATGCCGAGGCGCTCCATCACGCCACCCTGGTGCTGCTCTTCGATGTCGACCACCAGCTGCTCGATCGGCTCCATCTTCTGGCCGTCGATTTCCTTGATGATCACTTCCGGACGCGACACGGCCAGCTCGTAGCCTTCGCGACGCATGTTCTCGATCAGTACCGACAGGTGCAGTTCGCCACGGCCCGAGACCAGGAACTTGTCGGCATCGGAGCCGTCTTCCACGCGCAGCGCCACGTTGTGCACCTTCTCGCGGTCGAGGCGCTCGCGCAGCTGGCGGCTGGTCAGGAACTTGCCGCCGGACAGGTCCTTGTTGCCGACGAACGGCGAGTTGTTGACCTGGAAGGTCATGCTGATCATCGGCTCGTCGACGCTCAGCGCCGGCAGCGCTTCCGGCACGTCGATCGAGGTGACGGTGTCGGAAATGGTCAGCTCGGGGATGCCCGAGATGGCGACGATGTCGCCGGCTTCGGCGGAATCCTGCTCGATGCGCTCCAGGCCGAGGAAGCCGAGCACCTGGCCGATCTTGCCCTGGCGCTTCTTGCCGTGGCGGTCGATCACGGCGACCGGCATGCCCTTCTTCAGGGTGCCGCGCTGGATGCGGCCGATGCCGATGACGCCGACGAAGTTGTTGTGGTCCAGCTGGCTGATGCGCATCTGGAAGGGGCCTTCCGGGTCGACGTCCGGCTTCGGCGCGTGCTGCATGATCGCTTCGTACAACGGGGTCATGTCGCCTTCGCGGGCGTTCTCGTCCAGCGAGGCGTAACCGTTCAGTGCCGAGGCGTAGACGATCGGGAATTCCATCTGCTCGTCGGTGGCGCCGAGCTTCTCGAACAGGTCCCACACCTGCTCGACCACCCACTCCGGACGAGCGCCGGGGCGGTCGACCTTATTGACCACGACGATGGGCTTGAAGCCCATGGCGAAGGCCTTCTGGGTCACGAAGCGGGTCTGCGGCATCGGGCCGTCCATCGCGTCGACCAGGATCAGCACGGTGTCGACCATCGACAGCACGCGCTCCACCTCGCCGCCGAAGTCGGCGTGTCCGGGGGTGTCGACGATGTTGATGCGGTTCTTGGTGCCGGTCTTCTTGTCGGTCCAGGTGATGGCCGTGTTCTTGGCCAGGATCGTGATGCCACGCTCCTTTTCCTGGTCGTTCGAGTCCATCACGCGTTCGGCCAGCACGGTGCGCTCGTTGAGCGTGCCGGACTGCTTCAGCAGCTGATCGACGAGGGTGGTCTTGCCGTGGTCGACGTGGGCGACGATGGCGATATTGCGCAAGTTTTCGATGGACATAGGTCGGGCTCGGGCGATGCGGGGATCGTCGCGCAGGTTTCTGGAAGGCGAATCGGTCGATTATACGCGCTTGGATGACGGTTTGCCTGCGCTTTTTCGATCGGCCCGACGCGCTGCGCTATCCTTGGCGACCCACGCGCCGTGTCCGCGGCGTATCGACCCCGTCCAACGCCGAGGAATGCCCATGGCCATCCAAGTCACCCTCCACACCAACCGCGGCCCGATCCGCCTGCGCATGCACGACGACAAGGCGCCGCTGACCGTGGCGAACTTCGTGAACCTGGCCAAGCGCGGCTATTACGACGGCCTGTCGTTCCATCGCGTGATCGCCGACTTCATGGTCCAGGGCGGTTGCCCGGAAGGCAGCGGCCGCGGCGGCCCGGGCTACAAGTTCGAGGACGAGTTCCACGCCTCGCTGCGCCACGACAAGCCGGGCGTGCTGTCGATGGCGAACGCCGGCCCGCGCACCAACGGCAGCCAGTTCTTCATCACGCACGGCGCCACGCCGTGGCTGGACGGCAAGCACAGCGTGTTCGGCGAGGTGGTGGATGCGGACGACCAGCAGGTGGTCGACGCGATCCGCCAGGGCGACGTGATCGAGAAGGTCACCCTCGACGGCGACGTGGACGCGCTGCTGGCGGTCAAGGCCGATCGCGTCAAGGAGTGGAACGGCGTGCTCGACCAGCGCGGCTGATCGACGACCGGCACCATCCCCGCAAGCCACCGTCCCCGGGCGGTGGCTTTTTCACGCGCCAGTCACGGCAGTGACAGGGTGCAATCCCTAGAATCGACGGGCTGCGCGCGGTATCGGCGCGCGGCTTCCCTTATCCCAAGGAGAGCAGCCATGTCATTACTCGGTAGTTTGCTGGGCGGCGGCGGTCAGGCCGGCGGTTCGGATCTGGTGTCGGTGGCCGGTCAGTTGATCCAGCAAGCCGGTGGCGTGCAGGGCCTGGCGGGCATGCTGCACCAGGGCGGTCTCGGCGAAGCCGTGCAGTCGTGGGTGGGCAGTGGCGCCAACCAGGCCGTGTCGGGCGACCAGCTCAACCAGGCGTTGCAGAACGGTGGGTTGGGCTCGGTGCTGCAAGAGGCGGCGAGCAAGCTGGGCATGGACCAGGGGCAGCTGTCCGGTGCGCTGGCGCAGGTGTTGCCGCATGTGGTCGACCATCTCACCCCCGACGGCCAGGTGCCGGCGCAGGGGCAGGGCGGCGGTTTCGATCTCGGTTCGCTGGCGGGGCTGGCCGGCAAGCTGTTCGGCTGAAGGCAGGACGGCGATCCCGGCGTAGCCGTGCGGGCGGGCATTGCCCGTCCGCACGGCCGCGTCCCGCTTATGAGGCGCTGGGCTTGAACAGTACGTGGTAGACCGCGAGCAGGATGATCGCGCCCACGACCGATGCGATGAAATGCACGAATCCGGTGGCGGGCCACCAGCCGAGATGCTCGCCCACCCAGGTGGCGAGGATTGAGCCCACGATGCCGATGATGATGGTGACGATGAAGCCGACTGAATCCTTGCCGCCGCGGATGAACTTGGCGATGACGCCGACGATGAAGCCGATGATGATGACCCAGAGCCAATGCATATCCGTGTGTCCTCATGCGTGGTTGATGAAGTCCCCTGGATAGTGCGCGAGCCGCGCATCCCGGCGGCCCGTCGCGGCACGCGCCGGTGAGGGCGTGGCAGCGGCGGCATCATGCCATCCGCAGGCACGGATATGCATCCATGGATCGTGATGGCGCAAACTCTTGCGGAAGCCAGGGGTGCGGCAACGCCGCATGCTAAAATCGCCGGGTTTGCCGCTTCCGTCCCCCACCAACCCGAGGAAGTCATGCCCCAGCTCGCCCAGCGTGTCGGCCGCGCCAAGCCCAGCGCGATCATGCTCATCGCCGCCAAGGCGAAGCAGCTCAAGGCCGCCGGCCGCGACATCATCAGTTTTTCCATCGGCGTGCCGAACTTCCTGCCCGGCGAACACGTGTACGCGGCGGCCCGCGAGGCGCTCAGCCACGACAGCGGCCAGTACGGCAGCAACCGCGGTGCGGACGCGCTGCTGGACGCCTTCCTGAAGCACATCGAGGCGCTGGGTTTCCACGGCTACGGTCACGCCAACCTGTCGGTGGGCATCGGCGCCAAGCAGGTGTTGTACAACCTGGCCGAGGCCTTGCTGGACGAGGGTGACGAGATCGCCTTCGCCGCGCCGTACTGGACCACCTACCACGACATCGCCGACATCGTGGGCGCCAAGGCCAACGTGCTGCCTTGCGGACCTGCGCAGAACTACAAGCTCACGCCGTCGCAGCTCGACGCGGCGCTGGCGCGCAAGCCCAAGGTGTTCCTGTTCAACAACCCGTCCAACCCGACCGGCATGGTCTACACGCGCGAAGAAATCGCCGCGCTGGCCGAGGTGCTGGCGAAGCACCCGGACACTTGGATCATCACCGACGACATCTACAACTCGATGGTGTTCGACGGCATCGGCTACCACAACTTCGTGTTCGCGAAGCCGGAGCTGAAGGACCGGCTGATCTTCGTCGACTCGGTATCCAAGACCTACGGCATGCCGGGCTGGCGCGTGGGCTTGCTGGCCGGGCCGGAGTCGGTGGCCAAGGCGGTCACCACGCTCAACTCCAACCACATCACCAGCGTGCCGGAAGTGATCACCGCCGCCGCGGTGGCCGCGCTGTCCGGCCCGCAGGACATCCCGCAGGCGAAGTGCGTCGAGTTCGCGGCGCGGCGCGACACAGTCGTCGCCGCGCTCAACGCGATTCCCGGCGTGACCTGCCCGCGGCCGCAGGGCGCGTTCTACGCGTTCCCGGATATCTCGGTGGCGTTCGGCAAGAGCCACAACGGCACGAAGATTTCCAACGACGTGGAATTCTGTGCCGCGCTGCTGGAAGCCAAGGGCGTGGCCTGCGTGCCTGGCTCGGCGTTCGGCGAGCCGCGCGCCCTGCGCATTTCCTACACCTGTCCGCCGGCGCAATTGCAGCCCGGCCTGCAACGCATCCAAGAGTTCTTCGCCGAACTCGCTTGAGGCGTGGCACGTTTTACGAATCCCGCACGACCCATCCCGGAGATCCAACGATGAAAGCCCCCGTTCGAGTTGCCGTTACCGGTGCCGCTGGCCAGATCGGCTACGCCCTGCTGTTCCGCATTGCCGCCGGCGACATGCTGGGTCCGGACCAGCCGGTGATCCTGCACCTGCTGGAAATCACCCCGGCGCTGCCTGCGTTGCAGGGCGTGGTGATGGAGCTCAACGACTGCGCGTTCCCGACCCTGGCCGGCGTCGTCGCCACCGACGACGTCAACGTGGCCTTCAAGGACGTGGACTATGCCCTGCTGGTCGGCGCGCGTCCGCGCGGCCCGGGCATGGAGCGCAAGGACCTGCTGGAAGCCAACGGCGCGATCTTCGCCCCGCAGGGCAAGGCGCTGAACGACCACGCCAAGCGCGACGTGAAGGTGCTGGTGGTGGGCAACCCGGCCAACACCAATGCGTTGATCGCCCAGCAGAACGCGCCGAGCCTGGATCCGAAGTGCTTCACCGCGATGGTGCGCCTGGACCACAACCGCGCGATGAGCCAGCTGGCCGAGAAGACCGGCAAGCACAACACCGACGTCAAGAAGATGACCATCTGGGGCAACCACAGCTCCACCCAGTACCCCGACCTGCACCACGCCACCGTGGACGGCAAGCCGGCGCTGAGCCTGGTCGACCAGGCCTGGTACGAAAGCGACTTCATCCCCACCGTGCAGCAGCGCGGCGCGGCCATCATCAAGGCGCGCGGCGCTTCGTCCGCCGCTTCGGCCGCCTCCGCCGCGATCGACCACATGCGCACCTGGGCGCAGGGCACGGCCGAGGGTGACTGGGCGTCGATGGGCATCCCGTCCGACGGCTCCTACGGCATCGAGCCGGGCGTGATCTTCGGCTACCCGGTGACGGTGAAGGACGGCAAGTATGCCATCGTGCAGGGCCTGGAAATCAACACCTTCTCGCAGGCACGCATCGACGCCACCAACAAGGAACTGCGCGAGGAGCGCGCGGGCGTCGAGCATCTGTTCGCCAAGTAAGCAAACGCACGTGCGCGAAAGAAAAGGGCGGCTTCGGCCGCCCTTTTTCGTTGCCGCGTGCGACCATCGTCGCGATGCTGATGTGGCGGCGCCGGGGTTAGGCTTGATCCGTGTCGGTACGGGAGCTGGGCATGGACTACGAATCGTTCTACCGTCAGTCGGTCGAGCATCCTGAGCTGTTCTGGGCCGAACAGGCGCGGCGCATCCACTGGGAAACGCCGCCGCGGCAGATACTCGACCAGTCGAAGCCGCCGTTCCGCCGCTGGTTCGTGGGTGGCACCACCAATCTCTGCCACAACGCGCTGGATCGCCACCTCGCCGAGCGCGCGGAGCAGCGGGCGCTGGTGGTGGTGTCCAGCGAAACCGGCATCACCCGTGAGTTCAGTTACCGCGAACTGCATCGCGAGGTGAATACGTTCGCCGCGGCGATGCAGTCGCTGGGCGTGGGCAAGGGCGACCGCGTGGTGATCTATCTGCCGAACATCGCCGAGGCGGTGTTCGCGATGCTGGCCTGCACGCGCATCGGCGCGATCCACTCGGTGGTGTTCGGTGGCTTCGCGGCGCACAACCTGGCATTGCGCATCGACGATGCGCAGCCGAAGTTGTTGATCTGCGCCGACGCGGGCATGCGCTCGGGCAAGGTGATTCCGTACAAGCCGCTGGTGGACGCGGCCCTGAACGAAGCCTCCGCGCCGCCGGCCAAGGTGCTGGTGGTCGACCGCGGGCTGGATCCGCAGATGGACCGCGTGCCGGGCCGCGACGTGGATTACGCCGAACTGCGGGCGAAGCACGATGGCACCGAAGTGCCGGTGGCATGGCTGGAATCGAACGAACCCAGCTACCTGCTCTATACCTCCGGCACCACTGGCAAGCCCAAGGGCGTGCAGCGCGACACCGGCGGCTACGCGGTGGCGATGGCGATGTCGATCCGCTGCATCTTCGACGTCGCGCCGGGGCAGGTGATGTTCTCCACTTCCGACGTGGGCTGGGCGGTGGGGCATTCCTATAACGTCTACGGCCCGCTGATCGGCGGTGCCACCTCGCTGCTGTACGAAGGCTTGCCCACGCGGCCCGATCCGGACGTGTGGTGGCAGCTCTGCGAGCGCTACGGCGTGCGCACCATGTTTTCCTCGCCCACCGCGATCCGCGTGCTGAAGAAGCAGGACGCGGCATGGCTGCACAAACACGACTTGTCGAAGCTGAAGTGGTTGTTCCTCGCCGGCGAGCCGCTGGACGAGCCCACCTCGCAATGGATCAACGCCGAACTGGGCGTGCCGGTGATCGACAACTACTGGCAGACCGAGACCGGCTGGCCCGCGATCACCTTGATGCCCGGACTAGACCTGAAGCCGGCAAAGATCGGATCGCCCGGCCTGCCTGCGCCGGGCTACCGGATGAAGGTGATCGACGAGAACAGCGGCAAGGCAGTGCCTGCCGGCGCCAAGGGCGTACTGGTACTGGAACCGCCATTGCCGCCGGGCTGCCTCAGCACCATCTGGCGCGACGACGACCGTTACGTGCGCAGCTACTTCAGCCATTTCCACGAGCTGCTGTACAGCTCGCTGGACTGGGCGATCCGCGACGCCGACGGCTACACCTTCATCCTCGGCCGCACCGACGACGTGATCAACGTGGCCGGGCATCGCCTGGGCACGCGCGAGATCGAGGAATCCGTGGCCGGCCACCCGGCGGTGGCCGAGGCGGCGGTGATCGGCGTGCGCGACGAACTGAAAGGGCAGGTGCCGGTGGTGTTCGCCACGCTGAAACAGGATGCCGGCGCGGGCGCCGCCGAGGTGGCGCGCGGCATGCAGCAGTGCGTGGTGGATCAGCTCGGCAGCGTGGCGAAGCCGGCGCGGGTGTACGTGGTCAATGCGCTGCCCAAGACGCGCTCGGGCAAGTTGCTGCGCCGTTCGCTGCAGGCGTTGGCCGAGCAGCGCGATCCGGGCGATCTTTCGACGCTGGATGATCCGGCCGCGCTGGAGGAGATCCGCAAGGCGCTGGAGCGGGGACCGGATCAGGGGAGCTAGAAGCTGCGGAGAGGATGGCCCTTCGACTCCGCTTCGCTACGCTCAGGGCGAACGGATGAGGTGATTTCCATCCGTTCGCCCTGAGCGTAGGCCCGCAGGGCCGAAGTCGAAGGGCATTTGCGCAAGATGGGCACCGCCCGCCTTGTAGCAAGCCTCAAGCCGTGACTGTCTCGGCCGCCGGCGCCGAGGTGCGGATCAGATGGTCGAATGCACCCAGCGCTGCGGTGGAGCCGGCGCCCATTGCGATCACGATCTGCTTGTACGGCACCGTGGTGGCGTCGCCGGCGGCGAACACGCCGGGCAGCGAGGTCTGGCCGCGGGCGTCGATCACGATCTCGCCGCGCGGGGACAGCTCCAGCGCGCCCTTCAGCCACTCGGTGTTCGGCAGCAGGCCGATCTGCACGAAGATGCCTTCCAGCGTGAGGCTGTGCATGGTGCCGTCGGTACGGTCCTTGTAGACCAGGCCGTTGACCTTCTGGCCGTCGCCCAGCACCTCGGTGCTTTGCGCACTGACGATCACGTCCACGTTGGGCAGGCTGCGCAGCTTGCGCTGCAGCACCTCGTCGGCGCGCAGTTTGCCGTCGAACTCGATCAAGGTGACGTGGGCGACGATGCCGGCCAAGTCGATGGCTGCCTCGACGCCGGAGTTGCCGCCGCCGATCACCGCCACGCGCTTGCCCTTGAACAGCGGGCCGTCGCAGTGCGGGCAGTAGGCCACGCCCTTGTTGCGGTAGTCGTTCTCGCCGGGCACGCCCATCTGTCGCCAGCGCGCGCCGGTGGAAAGCACCACGGACTTCGCCTTCAGGCTGGCGCCGTTCTCCAGTTGCACCTCGACCAGGCCGTCGGCGGATTCGCTGGCGGGCACCAGCTTCGTGGCGCGCTGCAGGTTCATGATGTCCACGTCGTAGTTGCGGACGTGCTGCTCCAGCGCGGCACCCAGCCTGGGGCCTTCGGTGTAATCGACCGAGATGAAGTTCTCGATCGCCATGGTGTCCAGCACCTGGCCGCCGAAGCGCTCGGCCGCCACGCCGGTGCGGATGCCTTTGCGCGCGGCATAGATCGCCGCCGCGGCGCCGGCCGGGCCGCCGCCGACCACCAGCACGTCGAAGGCATCCTTGGTCTTGATCGTTTCGGCGGCGCGTGCGGCGGCGCTGGTGTCCAGCTTGGCCACGATCTGTTCCAGGCTCATGCGGCCCTGGTCGAAGACTTCGCCGTTGAGGTACACGGTGGGCACCGACATGATCTGCCGGCGCTCCACTTCGTCCTGGTACAGCGCGCCGTCGATGGCGACGTGCTTGATGTTGGGGTTCAGCACGCTCATCAGGTTGAGCGCCTGCACCACGTCCGGGCAGTTCTGGCAGGACAGCGAAAAGTAGGTCTCGAAGTGGAACTCACCCTCGAGGTTCTGCACCTGCGCAATGGTTTCGGCGGCGGCTTTGGACGGATGCCCGCCCACCTGCAGCAGCGCCAACACCAGCGAGGTGAATTCGTGGCCCAGCGGGATGCCGGCGAAGCGCACGCCGACGTCGGTGCCGACGCGGTTGATCGCGAACGAAGGCTTGCGCGCCTCACCGTCGTCGCGGCGCAGACCGATCTTGTCGCTCATCGCGGCGATGTCGTGCAGCAGCTCGTCCAGTTCGCGCGACTTCGCGCTGTCGTCCAGCGTGGCGACCAGTTCGATCGGCTGGGTGAGTTTTTCCAGGTAGCCCGCGAGCTGGGCCTTGATGGCTGCATCAAGCATGGTGACCACTCCGGTGGGATGGGAAAGGGGAGAGAGGCTTGTGGCAGCGGCCTGCGCCGTGGGGAGGACGGCTGCGGAGGGGGAGCGAAGCCGGGCACGGGCCGCTGGCACAAGCATCCTTGGGGAACCCGGGCGCGGCGCGCCCGGGTCCGGTGTTGCAGGTGTTGCCGTGGATCAGATCTTGCCGACCAGGTCCAGCGAGGGAGCCAGGGTCTTCTCGCCTTCCTTCCACTTGGCCGGGCACACTTCGCCCGGGTGGCTGGCGACGTACTGCGCGGCCTTCACCTTGCGCAGCAGCTCGCCGGCGTCGCGGCCGATGCCGCCGGCAGTGATCTCGACGATCTGGATCTTGCCCTGCGGGTCGATCACGAAGGTGCCGCGGTCGGCCAGGCCGGCGTCCTCGATCAGCACTTCGAAGTTGCGGCTGATCGCGTGGGTGGGGTCGCCCACCATGGTGTAGCCGATCTTCTTCACCGCATCGGAGGTGTCGTGCCACGCCTTGTGCGAGAAGTGGGTGTCGGTCGAGACGCTGTAGATTTCCACGCCCAGCTTCTGGAACTCGGCGTAATGGTCAGCCAGGTCTTCCAGCTCGGTCGGGCAGACGAAGGTGAAGTCGGCGGGGTAGAAGAACACCACGGACCACTTGCCCTTGAGGTCGGCCTCGGTCACTTCGATGAACTTGCCGGCCTTGAACGCCTGCGCCTTGAACGGCTTGATTTCGGTGTTGATCAAAGACACTTGTCAGTCTCCATTGGTGGGTGGATCGGTGAATCGATGGGCTCAATTGTAGGGACTGCTTACGATTGTTCCAATTGATTGTTGAGATTGGATGAATTGACGGCGCCTATGTAGCCGCCGCGTCGGCCAAGATCGGGGAGCCGGCGCAGCAAGCGCCGTCGATGGAGATCAGGGCGCCGGGCGAAGTGCGTATCAGCGCGGGTGGTATGAGGCGGTAGCCTTCAACGCTGGCGCGCCGGCATGGCGCCAGCGTAGTTCGCGCGCGGGCGGATCAGCCCACCGACTTCCTGCTGTTCCAGCGCATGCGCCAGCCAACCCACCATGCGGCCGGCGGCGAACAGCAGCAGCGCGGCATCCGCGTCCTGGCCATGCAGCAGGGCGATCGTGGCCAGCGCGAAATCCAGGCTAGGGGCGCGGCCGCAGCTTGCGGCAGCTGCGTCGACCAGTCGCTGCACGCGCGTCATCCCCGGCAACCGCGGGCGCGATTCGGCCAGCATGCGCAGCAGCAATGCAGCGCGCGGGTCGCCGTCCGGGTACAGCGGATGGCCGAAGCCCGGCAGCTCGTCGCCGTGGCGCAAGCGCTCGCGCACGCCATCGGCAGGATCGCGCTCGCGCAAGGCCTGGCGGATCAGCGCATAGGCGCGTGCGGCAGCGCCGCCATGCTGCGGGCCGGATAGCGCCGCAAGTCCTGCGCTGGCGGCTGCGTGCAGGCTTGCGCCGGTCGAGGCCGCCACACGTGTGGCGAAAGCGGAGGCGTTCAATTCGTGGTCCGCACACAACACCAGGGCACTGCACAGCAGGGGCGCGACATGGGTGCCTGGGCAGCGCCAGCTGGCGGCAAGCAGTTGATGGATAGGGAGCCGGCCCGGTTTCTTCGCGCAGAGCAGCGCGGCCGTTTCGCGCAACAAGCGGGCTGCACCCTCGCGACGTTGTAGCGGATCCGTGCTGTGTGCATGCGGTGCGGAGAGCGCGAGCAGCGGCAGTGCCGCGGCGGTGCGTTCCAGCGGCGGCACGCTGCGCTGGCGCAGTAGTGCCTGTACGGCCGTGGGCCAGGTTCGCGGCGGCGGTGCAGCGAATGGATCGCGGTCGCCGCATTCCCACAGCAGGCGGGCGACGTCCTCCAGGCTGGCGCCTTGCCGGGCCAGTTCGATGGCGGACTCGCCGCGGTAATAGTGCCCGTCCGGCCGGATCAGCGAGATCTGCGTCTCCAGCACAGGCAGCCCCCAGGTGAGGCTGTGCGCGGCACCCTGGGCTGCACCGCGCCCGGCCCGGCGCAGGTCGATCAGGCGCTCGATATCGCTGGTGCGATATTCGCGGCTGCGACCGTCCGGACCCGGCCGAGAATCGACCTTGCCGCGGCTGACATAGGCGTACAGCGTGGCGAGGCTCACGCCTAGCCGGGCGGCAGCGTCGCGGGCGGAAAGATAGTCGGCGGCCATGGCCGACATATTGATCGCTTGGATCAAGATTGATCAATATGTTTCGCGGGGGCAGAGTAGCGATATCCGTGATACGGAACGGTCCAGATCGAGGCACGCTGCGGTGTTCGGGTAGTGCGCCGCGACATGGCCGGACCGGCGCATCGCCTACAATATGCAGTTTCGGAGTATCGCCATGTCCCCACTCGAATCCGCCGGCGCCCGCTTCCGCGCCGCCCTCGACACCGAATCGCCGCTGCAGGTGATCGGCGCGATCACCGCCTACGCCGGCCTGATGGCCAAGCGCGTCGGCTACAAGGCGCTATACCTGTCCGGCGGCGGCGTGGCCGCCAATTCGCTGGGCATGCCGGACCTCGGCATCTCGACGATGGAAGACGTGCTGATCGATGCCCGCCGCATCGTCGACGCCACCGGCCTGCCGCTGCTGGTGGACATCGACACTGGCTGGGGCGGGGCGTTCAACATCGCGCGCACCATCCGAAATTTCGAGCGCATCGGCGTGGCTGCGGTGCACATGGAGGACCAGGTCGGCCAGAAGCGTTGCGGCCACCGCCCCGGCAAGGAAGTGGTGCCGAAGGAGGAAATGGTCGACCGCGTGAAGGCCGCAGTGGACGCGCGCACCGATCCGGGCTTCGTGATCATGGCGCGCACCGACGCGGCGGCGGTCGAAGGCATCGATGCCGCGATCGAGCGCGCGGTGGCCTATGTCGAGGCCGGCGCCGACATGATCTTCCCCGAGGCGATGAAGACGCTGGACGACTACCGCAAGTTCAAGGCGGCGGTGAAGGTGCCGATTCTGGCCAACCTCACCGAGTTCGGTTCCACGCCGTTCTTCACCACCGGGGAACTCAAGAGCGCCAACGTGGACATCGCGCTGTACTGCTGCGGTGCCTACCGCGCCATGAACAAGGCGGCGCTGAATTTCTACGAGACGGTGCGCCGCGAGGGCACCCAGAAGAACATCATCGACACCTTGCAGACGCGCGAGGCGCTGTACGACTTCCTCGGCTACCACGCCTACGAGGACAAGCTCGACGCACTGTTCGCCGACAAGAAAGCCTGATTCCGTTTCGCCGGCCGGCGTTCCGCACCGGCCGGTTCCGTTTGTACTCGAGGAGAAGCATCCGATGAGCGAGCAAGTCCTTCCCAAGGCCAAGAAATCCGTGGCGCTGTCCGGCGTGGCCGCCGGCAACACCGCGCTGTGCACGGTGGGCCGCAGCGGCAACGACCTGCATTACCGCGGCTACGACATCCACGATCTGGCGGCCAAGGGTTGCTTCGAGGAAGTGGCGCACCTGCTGGTCTACGGCGTACTGCCGAACTGGACCGAGCTGCAGAACTACAAGGCCCGCCTGAAGCGCCTGCGCGGCCTGCCGGCGCCGGTGAAGGCCGCGCTGGAGCTGCTGCCCGCCGCCACCCATCCGATGGACGTGCTGCGCACCGGCTGCTCGGTGCTGGGCACCGTGCTGCCGGAGAAGGACGACCACAACGTCACCGGTGCGCGCGACATCGCCGACCGCCTGATGGCCAGCTTCGGCTCGATGCTGCTGTACTGGTACCACTTCAGCCACAACGGCAAGCGCGTCGAGACCGAGACCGACGACGATTCCATCGCCGCGCACTTCCTGCACGTGCTGCACGGCAAGGCGCCCAGCGAACTGCACGCCAACGCGCTGGACAAGTCGCTGGTGCTGTACGCCGAACACGAGTTCAACGCCAGCACCTTCACCGCGCGCGTGATCGCTGGCACCGGCTCGGACATGTACTCGTCCATCACCGGCGCGATCGGCGCGCTGCGCGGTCCGAAGCACGGCGGCGCGAACGAGGTGGCGATGGAAATCATCGCGCGCTACCGCAGCGCCGACGAGGCCGAGGCCGACATCCGCGCCCGGGTGGAGCGCAAGGAGATCATCATCGGCTTCGGCCACCCGGTGTACACGGTGTCCGATCCGCGCAATGTGATCATCAAGGAGATCTCGCGCAAGCTTTGCACCGATGGCGGCAACCCGGTGCTGTTCGACGTCTCCGAGCGCATCGAGAAGGTGATGGGCGATATCAAGAAGATGTTCCCCAACCTCGACTGGTACTCGGCCAGCGCCTACCACATGATGGGCGTGCCCACCGCGATGTTCACGCCGCTGTTCGTGATCGCGCGCACCTCCGGCTGGAGCGCGCACGTGATCGAGCAGCGCGAGGACGGCAAGATCATCCGTCCCAGCGCCAACTACATCGGGCCGGAAGACCAGGTCTACGTGCCGATCGACAAGCGCTGAGCCGCTGCCGGAAAGCCGAAGCAACGAAGGGAGCCGCGAGGCTCCCTTTTTCGTGGGCATAGCGATGTGTTCGCGTTGCTGGCATCTATGCCTGTTACAGGTGTCGCAGCTCTGATACAGGCCTCGACATCGCACCTTCAAGGGCTGCAAGCCTTGCTCTGGCGCGCCGGCAGGGGACATCGGCAAATTCCGCCCGGTTCCAGCTGTAACGCTTTTGGCACAGTGCTCGCGGCGATTTGACCGTAGGTCGCCAACGAGATGTTCGCAAGTGCGTGATTTGTAAATAAATCATATGCACGCAATCGCTTGGCATTTCCCTTGCCAGTTCAGCTTGCTGCACACGCAAGACTAGGCGGGATGGCCCAAGTCAATCAGGGGATTCCCGAGCACAACCGCAATCCGGTGCAGACCGGAAGCGGCGGCGGTGTCTGGCGCTGCAGGCAACCGGTTCCGGCGTTCGCCGGAATCGACGATGCAAGTCCTGATCGGGTTTTTCCAAGGAGAACGAACCATGCGCAAGACACTTATCGCTACCGCCATCTGCCTGGGTCTGGGTCTCAGCTTCTCTGCCGTGGCGGGCAACCACAACCACCAGACCAACGCCGGCGGCAACAATGCCCAGGATGGCTCGGCGGCGTTGCAGAACGTGGCCAACCAGGCCAACTCCAACAACACCAGCGATTCCAACAACACCAGCAGTTCGAACAACACCACGACCACGCTCAACACCGTCGTGGCGAACAGCGTGCTCAACGGCACCGTGTCGAATGTCGGCGTCTCCGGCATCGGCAACAGCGCGATGAACTGGGGCGGTGCCAATGGCGGCGACGGTGGCGTCGGTCTGGGCGCCACCTCGGCGCCGGGCGGCAATGGCGGCAACGCACACAGCCATAGCGGTGATGGTGGGGCAGGGCTGGGCCTGAGCGCCGCGGTGGGCGGCTCCAACTCGGCCGATGGTGGCAGCAGCAACGGCAACGCGGGCGACGGCTCGAACAGCAGCGTGGCGGCGAACGACGGCCACCACCATGGCTCGGGCAATGGCGGCGATGGCGGTAACAACTCGAGTTCGGCCAGCGGTGGTGCCGGTTCGTGGGCCGGTGGCGCTGGCGGCAGCAACTCCGCCAATGCGAGCAGCGGCAACGGTTCGGGTACGGGCGGCAACAGTGGCAATAGTGCCAGCGAGGGCGGTGCTGGCGGTGCTGGCGGCGCGGGTGGTTCGGGCATGGGCGGCATGGGCGGCGCCGGCGGAATGGCCGCGGCGGATGCCGGCAGCTTCGACATGTCCAACCAGATGAACGGCACGGCGGTGGGCGCCGCCGGCATCGCGGTGATGGCGCAGAACAGCGGCGCAGCGGCACTGGTGCAGCAGAGCGTGAACGTCCAGGCCAACCTTACGGTTGGTCACTGAGTGGAACCTCCCGCGGTGGAGCGCTTGCGCTCCACCGCGGCTTTGCGGCGGCTGCATGCCACAAGGGCACCCGAGGTGACGCGATCAAGGGCGTCGTTCACGGCAGGCAGCCGCGGCGGGAGTACAGAACCATGCGAACGTTCCGATTCGGTTGCGGATGCGTGCTGTTGCTTTGCGTCGCGAGCCTCGATGTGCCGGCGGCGGATGCGCCGCGGTCGGCCATGCCGGCGTCCCGGACGGGTGTCGCCACGGCTGCCGCGACGGCATCGGCGCAGCCCGTCTACGTCGATGGCCTGGGCACCAGCGTCAGCGGTTCCACCCTGGCGCATTTGCGCGGCGGTATCCAGACGACCGAGACCATGACGCTCAACGGCTCGGTGGATCACAACACCGACAATCAGGTCGTGACCGGATCCAACCTGATCGACGGCGGCGCGTTCAGTGGCGCTGTCGGCTTGCCGACGGTGATCCAGAACTCCGGCAACAACGTGCTGATCCAGACGGGCGTCATCGTCAACGTGCAGTTCAAGCCATGAGCAGGACGCTTCCAGCGCTCGCGATCGTGCTGGCGCTGGCCTGGCCCGGCGGGCTGCTTGCCGGCTCGGTGGAGATCAACGGCGGTACGGGCTCGACCTATACGCTGCATCTGACCACTTTCAAGGAAGCGAAATTCCGGAACACCGTCCGGCAGAAATACGACTTCAGTTGCGGCTCTGCTGCGGTAGCCACCTTGCTGACCTACCAATACGGCTATGCGGTCACCGAGCAGGCGGCATTCGCGCAGATGTACGTGCACGGCGACCGCGCCAAGATCAGCAAGGAAGGCTTTTCCCTGCTGGACATCAAGAACTACCTGCAAACCCTCGGCTTCGAGGCGGACGGCTTCCGCCTGCCGCTGGACAAACTCGCCCAGGAGCACCTGCCTGCGATCGTGCTGATCGTGGTGAATCGCTACCACCACTTCGTGGTGGTCAAGGGTTTGCTGGACGGTCGCGTGCTAGTGGGCGATCCCGCGCTGGGTACGCGCTCGATCCCGCGCGAACGTTTCGAAAAAATGTGGCAGGACAAGCTGCTGTTCGTGATTCACAACCGGCGCGATGAAGCGCATTTCAACCTGGTCAGCGACTGGCGCGCGGCGCCTCTCGCACCGCTGGGCATGGGTATCGACCGACGCCTGATGGACTACACCACCATGCCGAAGTTCGGGCCCGGGCAGTACTGAGGTGATGGTGATGAAAGGCAAGAATCCAAATTCAAGAAGGGGCCTGCGAGTCGTGTTGCCCTTGTGCCTGCTAGGCAGTGTTGGCGTCGCCCATGCCATGCCCGGTGGTGAGGCGGGCAACGCCGGCCTCCAGCCAAAGCCGGCGACAGCGCCGACGGCGGATCAGGCACAACCCGATATTGCAGGCCTAGGGCAACCGGTCAGCGACGCCAGCCTCGATCATGCGCGTGGCGGTTTCGATCTCGGCGGCGGCCTGATGGCCTCGTTCGGTCTGAAGGAACAGACCTACATCAACGGTGTGCTGGCGATGTCCACGAGCATCAATATTCCGGACATCAGCAAGATCACACAGCAACAGGCCGCCGCTCTGGCATCGACGCTGGACGACCTGGACCTCGTGCAGAGCGGACCGGGCAACAGTGTCGCTTCCGGCAAGGCGGCTGCCGCGCCCATTGCCGGATCGGGCGCGTCGAATGGCGTCGTCGGCACGCATGCTCCGAACAAGCAGAGCACCAGTTCCCCCGCCATGGATGCGCCAGCAGCGTCGCTCGGCGTGCCTGCACTCGTCACAGGCGTCGTCTCGTCGGCAGTCAGCCAGAACACCCAGGGCACTGCCGCGGCGGCATCCGCGCTCGCCCAAGGCGGTGCGCTGGCGCAAGTCGTGCAGAACACCTTGAACAATCAATCCATCCAGACCTTCACCACGCTCAACATTTCCGTGAACACGCTGCAGATGCTGCGCCAGATGAATCTGCAGAGCACCTTGCAGTCGGCGCAATTGCTCTCGCTCTCGCACTGAGCGCGCCGCGCGGGCGCTGCATGCCCTCGTCTGGCGTTACCGAAGTCTTCCAAGATTGGTTTGACAAGGAGTTGAAATGGAACGCAAACGTCGGCAATGGGCATGCGCGGCCGGTTGCGCCGGGTTGATGGCGTTTGGCGGATGGGCGAGCGCGCAGGAGGCGTCGCCACCTGCGTCGCCCTCCGGGGCGGGGCAGGTGGTGCCCACCGCTGCGAAGCGTGGCGATCCCGCATCTTCCACGACGATACGCCAGCGCTTGCAGAAGCAGGACGCGCAAATCGACGCCATGCGCCACCAGATCGATGCGCAGGTGGCACAGCTCAAGCTGATGCGCCAGCAGCTGGCCCAACAGGCGGCCGACTATGCATCGCTGCGTCACGCGATCGGCGTGCGCGAGCTGGATCAGCAGCGCGGCGGCAACCTGCAGACGACCGGGGCCGGTTCGCCAACACAGCCCATGCCGTCTGCGTCTGCCACGCAGACGGTGGCCGCCGCCAATCCGCAGGAGGTCGGCCAGGCACCGCCGAAAGATACCCGTCCGCCCGAGGTCGCACCCATCTCCAACCAGCCCGGCGTGCTGACGCCGAAGAACAGCTTCGTGCTGGAGCCCTCGTACCAGTTCGGCTACTCCGCCGCCAACCAGGTCGATCTGGTGGGTTACACCATCATCCCGGCCATCCTGATCGGCCTGATCGACATCCGCACGGTGCGTACCACCAGTCATACCGTGACGCTCACCGGGCGCTATGGCATTACCGATCGTCTCGAGCTGGAGGTGCGCGTACCTTATGTGTGGGAGGGCAGCAACATCGTCAGCCGCGAAGTGTTCACCGGTACGGCGACGAACAATGTGCTCAGCTCCAGCGGTAGCGGTCTCGGCGACATCGAGGCCACCGCGCGCTATCAGTTCAACGACGGTGGTGCGGACAAGCCGTATTACATCGGCTGGCTACGCTTCAAATCCCGTACCGGCGAGGACCCCTTCGAAGTGCGCACCGACTGCCAGACGCGCTGCCTCGAGAATGTCACCGGCACGGGCCTGCCGCTGGAGTTGCCGACCGGCTCGGGCTTCTACTCCCTGCAGCCCGGAGTCACCTGGCTGCTACCGTCCGATCCGGTGGTGATCTTCGGCAACCTCAGCTACATGTACAACTTCGAACGGCACAACGTGTCCGAGAACCTCGTGGTCGGCAAACAGTTCATCGGCAACGTGAAAGTTGGCAATGTCGCCGATGCCAGCATCGGCGTCGGTTTTGCGATGAACGACAAGGTGTCGTTGAGCCTCGGTTACGACCAGAGCTTCATCGGCGTGACGCGCGAGGCCGGCTCCAAGGTGCCGGGTTCGACCAAGGTCTGGCTGGGCTCCCTGCTGGTGGGTGGCTCCTATCGCATCGATTCCAAGCGCACCTTGAACTTCACCTTGGGCGTTGGCGTGACCCGCGATACGCCAGACGTACTGATGACGGTGCGCGTGCCGATGGCGCTCTGAAGGGAGGCCATCCACCGGTCAGGTTGCTGCAGGTCGACGCCGGCGCCGCTGCAGCCAACCGCCGCCGCAGATACCCGCCACCAGCATCGCATCGAGCAGGTATCTGACCCAGGCGTGCGACGACAGCCAGCCCGACCACAGGTGGTCATGGGCGATCATGCGCGCCGCGGTCCAGGCGATCGCGCCGGCGCCGAGATAGACGACGACGGGGAAGCGCTCGATCAGTTTCAAGATCAGGGTCGAGCCCCAGACCACCAGCGGCACGCTGATCAGCAGGCCGAGCACCACCAGCAGCAGGTCGCCCCGCGACGCGCCGGCGATCGCCAGCACGTTGTCCAGGCCCATCAGCGCATCGGCGACGATGATGGTGCGCAGCGCGCCCCAGAAGCTGCCGGCGGCGGCGACCTCGTGCGGCGCGTCTTCCTGTTTCAGCAGCTTCCAGGCGATCGGCAGCAGCAACAGGCCGCCCACCAGCATCAGGCCCGGCAGTTTCAGCAGCCAGACCACCACCGCGGTGAGTGCGATGCGCACCGCGACCGCGCCGAAGCTGCCCCAGAAGATGGCGCGCTTCTGCACCGCAGCCGGCAGCCTGCGCGCGGCCAGCGCGATCACGATCGCGTTGTCGCCGGCCAGTACCAGGTCGAGCAGCACGATGGCCAGCAGGCCGGAAAAGAATTGGGGGGTGAGGAGGTCCACGCGGTTCGGTTCCTGCGTGCGGGACAAATGCAGCAACCACGGGCGCACGCTGCCCCGTGATTACCGCAAAAGTCTCGTTCGCGGCCGAACCGCTGCAGTGACCGGGGCGGTGCTCCGCCCGTGATGACGACCACTGCAAGGACACCGGGTGAAACGGCGTCCTGAACTACTCCCTTTTGGGATCAGTACCCGACTATGGTCGATGCTGCCATGCGCCTCAGTCAAGCCGAGCCTCTTAAGCAAGCGGCCCGCACAGGCTAAAATAGGCCGTTAACACGTCAGCCGGGCGTCCCAACCAAGGGTTCCTGATTCATGAATACCGTCTACCGCCAATCCCTTCCCGGCACGTCGCTGGATTATTTCGATGCGCGCGCCGCCGTGGAGGCGATCCAGCCGGGTGCCTACGACACGCTGCCGTACACCTCGCGCGTGCTCGCCGAGAACCTGGTGCGCCGTTGCGATCCGGCGATCCTCGCCGAGTCGCTCAAGCAGATCATCGAGCGCAGGCGCGATCGCGATTTCCCGTGGTTCCCGGCGCGCGTGGTGTGCCATGACATCCTCGGCCAGACGGCCCTGGTGGACCTGGCCGGCCTGCGCGATGCGATCGCCGATCGCGGCGGCGACCCGGCCAAGGTGAACCCGGTGGTGCCGGTGCAGCTGATCGTCGACCACTCGCTGGCGGTGGAATGCGGCGGCTTCGATCCGGACGCGTTCGCGAAGAACCGCGCGATCGAGGATCGCCGCAACGAGGATCGCTTCCACTTCATCGAGTGGACCAAGAAGGCGTTCGAGAACGTCGACGTGATCCCGCCGGGTAACGGCATCATGCACCAGATCAACCTGGAGAAGATGTCGCCGGTGGTCCAGGTGCAGGACGGTGTCGCGTATCCGGATACCTGCGTGGGCACCGACAGCCACACGCCACACGTGGACGCGCTCGGCGTGATTGCCATCGGCGTCGGTGGCCTGGAAGCCGAGAACGTGATGCTCGGCCGCGCGTCGTGGATGCGCCTGCCTGACATCGTCGGGGTCGAGCTCAGCGGCAGGCGCCAGCCTGGCATCACCGCCACCGACATCGTGCTGGCGCTCACCGAATTCCTGCGCAAGGAGAAGGTGGTCGGCGCCTACCTGGAATTCCGCGGCGAAGGCGCGGCCAGCCTCACGCTCGGCGATCGTGCGACGATCTCGAACATGGCGCCCGAATACGGCGCGACGGCTGCGATGTTCTTCATAGACGGGCAGACGACCGACTACCTGCGCCTCACGGGCCGCAGCGACGAGCAGGTGAAACTGGTCGAGACCTACGCGAAGGCGGCCGGCCTGTGGGCCGATACGCTGAGCAATGCGCAATACGAGCGCACGCTGACGTTCGATCTGTCTAGCGTTGTGCGCAACATGGCTGGCCCATCGAACCCGCACAAGCGGCTGCCGACGTCCGATCTCGCCGCGCGAGGGATCGCCGGCCAGTGGGAAGAGAAGGCGGGCGAGATGCCCGACGGTGCGGTGATCATCGCGGCGATCACCAGCTGTACGAACACCAGCAACCCGCGCAACGTGATCGCGGCGGGCCTGCTCGCGCGCAACGCGAATGCGAAGGGCCTCGCGCGCAAGCCGTGGGTGAAGAGCTCGCTCGCGCCTGGCTCGAAGGCGGTGCGGCTATATCTGGAAGAAGCGAACCTGCTGCCCGAACTCGAGAAGCTCGGCTTCGGCATCGTCGCGTTCGCGTGCACGACCTGCAACGGGATGTCGGGTGCGCTCGACCCGAAGATTCAACAGGAGATCGTCGAGCGCGACCTGTACGCGACAGCCGTGCTGTCCGGCAACCGCAACTTCGACGGCCGCATCCATCCGTATGCGAAGCAGGCGTTTCTCGCATCGCCACCGCTCGTCGTCGCGTATGCGATCGCCGGCACGATCCGCTTCGACATCGAGAAGGACGTGCTCGGTCACGACCAGGACGGCAAGCCCGTCACGCTGAAGGATATCTGGCCGACCGACGAGGAGATCGATGCGATCGTCGCGACTAGCGTGAAGCCCGAACAGTTCCGCAGGGTCTACGAACCGATGTTCGCTCGCCCCGCCGGCGCGGGCGAGCGCGCGGCGCCGCTGTACGACTGGCGAGCGCAGAGCACGTACATCCGCCGTCCGCCGTACTGGGAGGGTGCACTGGCTGGCGAGCGCACGCTGAAGGGCATGCGTCCGCTCGCGGTACTCGGCGACAACATCACGACTGACCATCTGTCGCCGTCGAACGCGATCCTCGCGAACAGCGCGGCCGGCGAATATCTGACGAAGATGGGCTTGCCGGAAGAAGACTTCAATTCGTATGCGACACACCGGGGAGACCACCTGACCGCGCAGCGCGCGACCTTCGCGAACCCGACGCTCATCAACGAGATGGCGGTCGTCGACGGCGCGGTGAAGAAGGGCTCGCTCGCGCGTGTCGAGCCGGAGGGCAAGGTCATGCGGATGTGGGAAGCGATCGAGACGTACATGGATCGCAAGCAGCCGCTGATCGTGATCGCCGGCGCCGACTACGGCCAGGGCTCGTCGCGCGACTGGGCCGCGAAGGGCGTGCGGCTCGCGGGCGTCGAGGCGATCGTTGCCGAAGGGTTCGAGCGGATTCATCGCACCAACCTGATCGGGATGGGCGTGCTGCCGCTCGAGTTCAAGCCGGGCACGAACCGCACGACGCTGGGCATCGACGGCACCGAGATCTTCGACGTCGTTGGCGAACCGACGCCGGGTGGTGAGCTCAACCTCGTCGTGCATCGGCGCAACGGTGAGACGTTAGAGGTTCCGGTGCGCTGCCGGCTCGACTCCGACGAGGAAGTCTCGATCTATGAAGCCGGCGGTGTGCTGCAACGCTTCGCGCAAGACTTTCTCGCATCGAACGTGGCGGCATGAGTCGGATTGCGGGGCCGCGTCTGTTCTTCTTGGCCATGCCTCCGCCGGCATGGGTGGATGACACGCTGGTCCGGCTGGCGCGGCTTGGGGTGGACAAACGTCTGCGAAGCGCCCTGTTTGCACCGGCGAATTGGCATCAGTCGTTTTCCGAGCGCATTTTTTCGCCGACCGAGGAAGAATGCGCTGCGCTGCTGCAGGTTGGCTCAGCCGTTTCCGCATCCGCGTGCACGCTGCATTTCAACCGCATCGACGGATCGGGCGACCTGCCAGGCCGGATCCATTGGACGATGCGCGCGCGTGGCGTGCCGAAACCGTTTGCCGCCTTGTTGCAAGAGGTTCGTGGCCGCCTTTGCGACGCTGGATTCGATCGCATCGCCACTGGCGTGACGCCGCACATGACCTTGAGCTATTGCGCGCGCGATACGCTGGACAAAATCGTGCTCGATCCGCCCATCGCATGGACCATCGACGAGTTGTGTCTCGTCATCGGTGGTGGCGATCCATACCGCTACGACGTCATCGGCCGCTGGCCATTGCTGCCTGAAATCGATCCGCCCGCCACGCAATCCGGCTTGTTTTGAGGCGGCGGCGAACACCTCCGGAGATTCCCATGTCGCATGCTGCACAAATCCGCATTCCCGCCACCTATATGCGCGGCGGCACCAGCAAAGGCGTGTTCTTCCGCCTCGAGGACTTGCCCGAAGCGGCACGGGTGCCGGGTGCCGCGCGCGACGCGCTTCTGCTGCGCGTGATAGGCAGCCCCGATCCCTACGGCAAGCAGATCGACGGCATGGGCGGCGCCACCTCCAGCACCAGCAAGACGGTGATCGTGTCCAAGAGCACGCGGCCGGATCACGACGTGGATTACCTGTTCGGACAGGTAGCGATCGACAAGGCCTTCGTCGACTGGAGCGGCAACTGCGGCAACCTGTCGGCGGCGGTCGGCCCGTTCGCCATCGCCGGCGGCCTGGTCGATCCCGCGCGCATGCCGCGCGATGGCGTCGCCATCGTGCGCATCTGGCAGGCGAACATCGGCAAGACCATCATCGCGCATGTGCCGATGACCAACGGCGCGGTGCAGGAAACCGGTGATTTCGAGCTGGACGGCGTGACTTTCCCTGCCGCCGAAGTGCAGCTGGAATTCATGGACCCGGCCGCCGAGGAAGATGGCGCGGGCGGGGCGATGTTCCCGACCGGCAAGCTGGTGGACGATCTGGAGGTGCCGGGCGTCGGCACGCTCAAGGCGACCATGATCAACGCCGGCATTCCCACGATCTTCGTTGAGGCCTCCGCGATCGGTTACACCGGCACGGAACTGCAGGAGGCTATCAACAGCGATGCCAAGGCGCTGGCGATGTTCGAGACCATCCGCGCGCACGGTGCGCTGCGCATGGGCCTGATCGCGTCGCTGGACGAGATCGCCACGCGCCAGCACACGCCCAAGGTGGCCTTCGTCGCCGGGCCGGCCGACTACGTCGCATCGAGCGGCAAGCCGGTGAAGGCCGGCGACGTCGACCTGCTGGTGCGCGCGATGTCGATGGGCAAGCTGCACCACGCCATGATGGGGACGGCCGCGGTGGCCATCGGTACCGCTGCCGCGATCCCGGGCACCCTGGTGAATCTCGCGGCCGGTGGCGGCGAGCGGCAGGCGGTGCGCTTCGGCCATCCGTCAGGCACGTTGCGGGTAGGCGCCGCGGCGGCGCTGGTCGACGGCGCGTGGACCGTCACCAAGGCGGTCATGAGCCGAAGCGCGCGCGTACTGATGGAAGGCTGGGTGCGCATCCCCGCAGGCTGAGCCTGCAGGGCAGGACTGACTCCCTGCTGCCACGGAGGCGGGAGTAGGCTGGTCCGGCAGGGTTTGCGTCAAACGACACGGGCAGGCCATCCCGTCGCAGGGATGGTTTCCGTGCGGCCAGGAGACGTGCCTCATGAGTACGCAGGACATCCGTTCCGCCAAACGGCCGGACCCCGACCTGCCGATGGTCGACGTAGCGGATTACGTCGTCGACTACCCGATCGATTCGACCGAGGCGTACGACACCGCACGCTACATGCTGCTGGATTCGCTCGCCACGGCCATGATGGCGATGAAATTCCCCGAGTGCGTCAAGCATCTCGGCCCCGTCGTGCCCGGCGCCACGCTGCCCGGGGGCGCCCGCGTACCGGGCACCAGCCACGAGCTGGATCCGGCCCAGGCCGCGTTCGCCATCGGCACGCAGATCCGCTGGCTGGACTTCAACGACACCTGGCTGGCCGCCGAGTGGGGCCACCCGTCGGACAACCTCGGCGCCATTCTCGCCGTGGCCGACTGGCTGGGTCGCAAGGCCGAGCGCGAAGGCGGCCAGGCGCCGAGCTTGCGCGACGTGCTGGGTCATGCCATCAAGGCCCACGAGATCCAGGGTTGCTACGCGCTGAGGAACAGCTTCAACCGCGTGGGCCAGGATCACGTGATCCTGGTCCGCCTGGCTTCTACCGCCGTGGCCACCGCCATGCTCGGCGGCAACAAGGAGCAGATCGTCACCGCCGTGTCGCACAGCTGGATCGACAACGGCGCATTGCGCACCTATCGCCACGCCCCCAACACCGGCCCGCGCAAGAGCTGGGCCGCGGGCGACGCCTGCCGCCGCGCGGTCATCCATGCCATCAACGCGGTGTACCGCGGCGTGGCCGGTTATCCGTCGGCCTTGTCGGCGAAGACCTGGGGCTATTACGACGTGGCCTTCAAGGGCAAGGCGTTCGAGTTCGAGCGCCCGTTCGGCAGCTATGTAATGGAGAACATACTGTTCAAGATCAGCTTCCCGGCCGAATTCCATGCGCAGACCGCGGTCGAGTGTGCGATGAAGCTGCACGCCGAGGTCGCCGGCAGGATCGAGCAGATCGATCGGGTGGCGATCGAGACCCAGGAGGCGGGCGCGCGCATCATCGACAAGACCGGCCCGCTGGCGAACTACGCCGACCGCGACCACTGCATCCAGTACATGGTGGCGGTGCCGCTGATCTTCGGTCGGCTGACGGCTGCCGACTACAACGACGACGTGGCCGCCGACCCGCGCATCGACGCGCTGCGCGAGAAGATGGTGGTGAGCGAGAACCCGCAGTTCACCCGCGACTACTACGACCCCGACAAGCGCTACATCGGCAACTCGGTGCAGGTGTTCTTCAAGGACGGTACGTCGACCGGAAAAGTCTCCGTCGACTACCCGATCGGCCATCGCAAGCGCCGTGCGGAGGGCATCCCGGCGCTGCTGGAGAAGTTCGAGGCGGCCATGCGCGGCCACCTGCCGAAGCACAAGGTCGAAGCCATACTCGAAGTCACCCGCGATCCGGCGAAGCTGGATGCCATGCCGATCCAACACTTCCTCGGCTTGTTCACGCTCTGAATACGCCCCGGCGGCAAACCTCGCCGAAGCTGTATGCTGCACAACAGCATCGACTGTCGCAAATTGTCACGATATTCGCCATGTGTTATTTTTGCGTAAAGCCGAATGGGTCGGCCGAGTGCATGCAAAGTCACCGCGCCCCGGAGAAATCGGGCGGGATTGTTTCGATAAACGAAAAGGGAGAGACCTGATGAAACACAAGGGCCTTTATTTCATGGTTGCCCTGGCCTTGGGCGGCGTGGGCGCTGTTCACGCGCAGGACAACACGGCGGCGACCACCGGCAGCAGCGAGAGCACTGCCGCTCCGGCATGGCCGAACGGCTTTGATGACCGCTGGTACATCGCGCCGACCATCGGCGGGTACTACAACGACTCGGACCGCAACACCAACAGCCGCCAGATCTACTACGGCCTGGCCGTGGGCAAGTTCATCTCGGCCAACACCTCGCTGGACCTGTTCGCCGATCGCACCAAGCGCAACATCGACGGCCACGCCGGTAAGTGGTCCAGCAACAACGTCGGCGTCGCCGCTCGCTACTACTTCGGCAGCACTGCGTGGCGCCCGTACCTGCTGGCGGCCGTGATGGGCAGCCACCACAAGAACCCGGTGGACAGCGACTGGGCACCGGCGGCCGAACTGGGCCTGGGTCTGTCCAAGGCGATCACCGACAGCTCCGACTTCCGCGTGGAAGGCGGTTACCGCTACGACTGGGACGA
>NZ_JADIKL010000019.1:0-16574 GCF_044904705.1 Dyella agri | reverse complement strand
AGATGGTGATGCCGGGCGACAACATCAAAATGGTGGTGAGCCTGATCCACCCGATCGCGATGGACCAGGGTCTGCGCTTCGCCATTCGCGAAGGCGGCCGTACCGTCGGCGCCGGCGTGGTGGCCAAGGTCATCAAGTAAGCAGCTTTTGTGAATAGTCCGGCATGGATGCTGGGGTGATCTTTGCCATCAAGGAGGATGGCTGAAACAACCTTCGCGAGGCGAGCGGACTTCCATCCGCTCGCCATCGTGTTTCAAGTTCAAGCCATGTACGCCAGTAGCTCAATTGGCAGAGCAGCGGTCTCCAAAACCGCAGGTTGGGGGTTCGAGTCCCTCCTGGCGTGCCATCTTTCCGAGGATTGACGACGGATGGCGGCGTACCGGGCGCTTCACTCTATCCGGTAGCCGATCATCTGCAGACTGCGCATGAATACCAAGGCAGAACAGCCCAAGGGCACGACCGCCGCCGATATCGGCAAATTGGTGCTGGCCGCCGTGATCCTGGTGGCTGGCATCGTGGCGTACTCGTGGTTCAGCAACGATGCCGGCGTGCCGCCGGTGGCGCGCCTGCTCGGCGTGCTGGCCGCGTTGGTGGTTTCGCTGGCGATCGCCGCGTTTACTGCGCTGGGGCGCCGCGTGCGGCACTTCCTGGCCGAATCGCAGTTCGAAATGCGCAAGGTGGTCTGGCCGACTCGCGACGAGACGATCAAGACCACTGGCATCATCATTCTCGTGGTCATCGTCCTGTCGCTGCTGCTGGGCCTGATCGACCTGATCCTTAAGTCGGTCATTCTCGACTGGCTGCTCAAGCTGTGAGGTCAAAGCCGTGAGCAAGCGTTGGTATGTGGTACACGCCTATTCGGGCTTCGAGAACCAGGTGAAGCGGGCGCTCTCGGAGCGTATCCAGCGCGCCGGGATGGAAGAGAAGTTCGGCGAAGTGCTGGTGCCGACCGAGGAAGTGATCGAAATGCGCGGCGGCCAGAAGCGCCGCAGCGATCGTAAGTTCTTCCCCGGCTACGTGCTGGTGCAGATCGAAACCAACACCGAGGGCAAGGCGCCGCGCATCGACGACGAGTGCTGGCACCTGGTCAAGGAAACGCCGAAGGTGATGGGCTTCATCGGCGGCACCGCCGATCGTCCGCTGCCGATCCGCGACAGCGAAGCCGACACCATCCTCAGCCGCGTGCGCGAAGGCGTGGAAAAGCCCAAGCCCAAGGTGCTGTTCGAGCCGGGCGAGATGGTGCGCGTCACCGACGGCCCGTTCAACGACTTCAACGGCGTGGTCGAGGAAGTCAATTACGAGAAGAGCCGCCTGCGCGTGGCGGTGCTGATCTTCGGCCGCTCTACTCCTGTAGAACTGGAGTTTGGGCAAGTCGAGAAAGCCTGATCTGGCCGGATCGTCCGGGCAGGGCGGCATTGCATCGCACGTTTGCCTCCCCTCCCCTCCGGGGAGAGGATTGAGGTGAGGGGTCGGGGCTTGCGCAGAGGTTGATTCAAAGCGCTACTTCGGTCTGACATCAAGGCCAGGCTGGCCCCTCATCCGGCCCTTCGGGCCACCTTCTCCCGGAGTGGAGAAGGGAGTTCGGCATGGGGCTTGCTTAGAGGCTGGTCAATCTTTATACTGCACGGTTCCCGCCGGGGTCTTTCGACCCGGCGTGTCCGTGTTTCAGGAATCCGCGGGACTGTGGATTCCCCTCTCAACCAGGGAAGTTGCATAGCGAGGAGCCGCAAGGCGCTTGAACTCGCGAGGAAAATCCAATGGCAAAGAAAGTAGTTGGCTACATCAAGCTGCAGGTCAAGGCCGGTCAGGCCAACCCCAGCCCGCCGGTCGGTCCCGCGCTGGGTCAGCGCGGCCTGAACATCATGGAATTCTGCAAGGCGTTCAACGCCGCCACGCAGAAGATGGAGCCGGGTCTCCCGATCCCCGTGATCATCACCGCGTACTCCGACCGCAGCTTCACCTTCATCACCAAGACCCCGCCGGCCTCGATCCTGATCAAGAAGGCCACCGGCGTCGCCAAGGGTTCGTCCAAGCCGAATACCGACAAGGTCGGCAAGATCACCCGCAAGCAGCTGGAAGACGTTGCCAAGCAGAAGGAGCCGGATCTGACGGCTGCGGATCTGGACGCCGCGGTGCGCACCATTGCCGGTAGCGCGCGCAGCATGGGCCTGGTGGTGGAGGGTTAAGACATGGCAAAGATCACCAAGCGTATGAAGGCCGCCCAGGCCGCTGTGCAGCCGGGCAAGGTCTACGGTCTCGAAGAGGCCCTGAAGATCGTCAAGGACAACGCCAAGGCGAAGTTCGCGGAATCCGTCGACGTGGCCGTGCGCCTCGGCATCGACGCCAAGAAGTCCGACCAGGGCGTGCGCGGCTCCTCGCTGCTGCCGCACGGCACCGGCAAGACCGTCAAGGTTGCCGTGTTCTGCCCGGCGGGTGAGAAGGCCGAGGCCGCCAAGGCCGCCGGTGCCGACGCCGTCGGCATGGACGACCTGGCCGAGCGCATGCAGGGCGGCGACCTCGATTTCGGTCGCGTGATCGCCACGCCGGACGCGATGCGCGTGGTCGGCAAGCTGGGTCAGCTGCTCGGCCCGCGCGGCCTGATGCCGAACCCGAAGGATGGCTCGGTGACCGCCGACGTCGTGACCGCGGTGAAGAACGCCAAGGCCGGCCAGGTGAAGTTCCGCAATGACAAGGCGGGCATCATCCACGCCACCATCGGCAAGGCCACGTTCGAGGCCGCGCAGCTCGCGGACAACCTCAACGCGCTGGTCAATGACCTGCTGAAGGCCAAGCCGGCCACGGCCAAGGGCCAGTACCTGCAAAAGGTGGCGCTGTCCAGCACGATGGGCATCGGCGTCGCCGTGGATACCTCGTCGCTGAACATCGCGACCAAGTAAGTAGTGTTTTCCCGCGCGGCAGGTCGCCGCACGGGTCGTTTTTGAGGGCGGCCCCGATCTAGCGATCGGGGCAGCCGTCAAAGACCGCAGGCGCGGTCGGTACGCGACGACGACGGGCAGGGAGCTTGCTCATGGCAGGGAATCGCCGTCGCCGCCAGCCCGGCCGCTTAATCGGATGCACGCATCCGGCCTGCGCAGATGGTGCCGCCCCCACTGGAATGATTCGTCGTTCTGGAAAGGCCACCACCCGGGACGCCCCGCGTCCCCGACGTCACGGAAGGCGTCGCCCAGGACCGCAAGCGGCAGGAGCCGTGAGCGGAGTTCATTTGGAGGAGTGCAATGGCTCTCAATCTGTCCCAGAAGCAAGAAGTAGTCGCCGAGCTGGCAGAAGTCGCCGCGAAGGCTCACTCCCTGGTCGCTGCCGAGTACGCGGGCACCACGGTCGAACAGATGACCGCGATGCGCAAGAAGGCCCGCGAGACTGGTGTGTTCCTGAAGGTTGTCAAGAACACGCTGGCGTCGCGCGCTGTGGCGGGCACCGAGTTCGAGGTCGTCAAAGACGTCCTGACCGGTCCGCTGCTGTACGCGTTCTCGACCGAGGAGCCCGGCGCTGCCGGTCGCCTGATCAAGGAATTCGCGAAGACCAACGAAAAGCTCAAGGCCCGTGTCGTCTCCGTGGAAGGCAAGCTGCTGCCGGCCGCGCACGTCGACGTGCTGGCCTCGCTGCCGACCCGCGAAGAAGCGTTGGCCATGCTGGCCCGCGTACTCGCCGAGCCCGCTGCGATGTTCGCCCGCGCCATCAAGGCCGTGGCCGACAAGCAGGGCGGTGGCGAAGTCGCCGCGGAAGCCACGGCTGAAGCCTAAGTTCGACGCTTATCCCATTCGAATCAATTTCCAGAGGTAAATCAAAATGTCCCTGACCAACGAACAGATCGTTGAAGCCGTCGCCGCCAAGTCGCTGATGGAAGTGATGGAGCTGGTGAAGGCCATCGAAGAGAAGTTTGGCGTGTCCGCCGCTGCCCCGGTCGCCGTGGCTGCTGCTGGCGCCGCTGCCCCGGTCGCCGAGGCGCAGACCGAGTTCGACGTGATCCTGAAGTCCGCCGGCGACAAGAAGGTCGACGTGATCAAGGCCGTCCGCGCGATCACCGGCCTGGGCCTGAAGGAAGCCAAGGACCTCACCGAGGCCGGCGGCGTCCTGAAGGAAGCCGTGTCGAAGGAAGACGCCGACAAGTTCAAGAAGGACCTGGAAGCTGCCGGCGCCACGGTCGAACTGAAGTAATCGGCGCCTTGCGCGCCGTCAGTTTGGCTTAGCGTCACGCGAGCCTGGGGGCGAAAGCCCCCGGGCTTTGACCGCTTCAGAGCCATGTATGGCTCGTCGCACGCCCGGAGTCATGGCTCCGGGCGTGCGGAGCCCGCCTCCGGCGGGCGAGTTCCAAAAGGGCAGGAGCCCTTTTGGAACACATCAGGCACGGATGCCTTTGCTCTAGACCTCTGAGGCATCGCGGCTGTCGATTCACCAGGAGTCGACAACCGCGATCCCCCAGATCCAAGCATCCCAATTCAGCCGGTGCGTGCATCACCGGCGTCACTGCGAACCGAGGCGTCAACCCATGACCTACTCGTTTACCGAGAAGAAGCGCATCCGCAAGGATTTCGGCAAGCGGCCCCCCGTGCTGGGCGTGCCCAACCTGCTGACCATCCAGACTGATTCCTACCGGGAATTCCTGCAGGAGCACGTCGCGCCCAAGCAGCGCGAGGACAAGGGTCTGCATGCCGCCTTGAAGTCGGTGTTCCCGATCGTGAGCTACTCGGGCAACGCGGCACTGGAGTATGTGGACTACCGCCTCGGCGAGCCGGGCTTCGACGAGCGCGAGTGCCGCAACCGCGGCATGACCTTCGGCGCGCCGCTGCGCGTGACCGTGCGCCTGGTGATCTACGACAAGGACAGCCCGGCCTCGAAGAAGGCCGTGAAGTACGTCAAGGAGCAGGAGGTCTACATGGGCGAGATCCCGCTCATGACCGACACCGGCACCTTCATCATCAACGGCACCGAGCGCGTGATCGTCTCGCAGCTGCACCGTTCGCCGGGCGTGTTCTTCGATCACGACCGCGGCAAGACGCACAGCTCGGGCAAGCTGCTGTTCTCCGCCCGCGTGATCCCTTACCGCGGCTCGTGGCTGGACTTCGAGTTCGACCCGAAGGACGCGCTGTTCACCCGTATCGACCGTCGCCGCAAGCTGCCGGTGACCGTGCTGCTGCGCGCGCTGGGCTACAGCAACGAAGAGATGCTGGCCATCTTCTTCGAGCACAACGTGTTCCACCTGGGCGCCAAGGGCGGCACCACGCTGGAGCTGGTCGCCGAGCGCCTGCGCGGCGAGACGCTGTCGTTCGATCTGGCGATCGGCGGCAAGGTGTTGGTGGAAGCCGGCAAGCGCATCACTGCGCGCCACGTGCGCCAGCTGGCGGCCGAGAACATCACCGCGCTGGAAGTGCCGGACGACTACCCGGTGGGTCGCATCCTGGCGATCGACGTCGTCGACCCGAAGACCGGCGAGCTGCTGGCCTCGGCCAATGACGAGATCACCGCCGAGCAGCTGGAGAACTTCCGCAAGGCCGGCATCGACGTCGTGCCGACGCTGTACGTCAACGACCTCGACCGCGGTGCGTACATCTCGCACACCTTGCGCATCGACAACACCCGCACTCCGCTGGAGGCGCTGGTGGAAATCTACCGCATGATGCGTCCGGGCGAGCCGCCGACGAAGGACGCTGCGCAAAACCTGTTCTTCAACCTGTTCTTCACCTTCGACCGCTACGACCTGTCGGCCGTGGGCCGCATGAAGTTCAACCGTCGCGTGGGTCGCAAGGACATCCTCGGTCCGGGCGTGCTGTACGACCACAAGTACTTCAGCGAGCGCAAGGAAGAGGAGTCCCAGCGCCTGGTCAAGGCACAGGGCGAGAGCTCCGACATTCTCGACGTGCTGAAGGTGCTGATCGACATCAAGAACGGCCACGGCACCGTGGACGACATCGATCACCTCGGCAACCGTCGCGTGCGCTCGGTCGGCGAGATGACCGAGAACACCTTCCGCATCGGCCTGGTGCGCGTGGAGCGCGCGGTGCGCGAGCGCCTGAGCCTCGCCGAGGCCGACGGCCTGACCCCGCAGGACCTGATCAACGCCAAGCCGGTCGCGGCGGCGGTGAAGGAGTTCTTCGGCTCCTCGCAGCTCTCGCAGTTCATGGACCAGAACAACCCGCTGTCGGAAGTGACGCACAAGCGCCGCGTCTCCGCGCTGGGCCCGGGCGGCCTGACCCGCGAGCGCGCCGGCTTCGAAGTGCGCGACGTGCATCCGACCCACTACGGCCGCGTCTGCACCATCGAAACGCCGGAAGGCCCGAACATCGGCCTGATCAACTCGCTCGCCGTGTACGCGCGCACCAACCAGTACGGCTTCCTGGAGACGCCGTACCGCAAGGTGGCGAACGCCAAGGTCACCGACAAGGTGGATTACCTGTCGGCGATCGAGGAGGGCGACCACGTGATCGCCCAGGCGAACTCCCCGCTGGACAAGCATGGCGCCTTCGTCGAAGAGTTCGTGTCCTGCCGTTTCCGCGGCGAGTCCGAGCTGCGCCCGGCGTCTGAAGTCGACTACATGGACGTCTCGCCGATGCAGACCGTGTCGGTGGCGGCGGCGCTGGTGCCGTTCCTCGAGCACGACGACGCGAACCGCGCGCTGATGGGCGCGAACATGCAGCGCCAGGCCGTGCCGACGCTGCGCTCGCAGACCCCGCTGGTGGGCACCGGCATCGAGCGCGCCGTGGCGCGCGACTCGGGCGTCATCGTCAGCGCGAAGCGCGGCGGCGTGATCGACCAGGTCGACGCCGGCCGTATCGTGGTGCGCGTGAACGAGGCCGAGGTGGGCGAGAACGACGCCGGCGTCGACATCTACACGCTGACCAAGTACACCCGTTCCAACCAGAACACCAACCTCAACCAGCGTCCGCTGGTGAACGTGGGCGACGTGGTGGCGAAGGGCGACACGCTGGCCGACGGTTCGTCGACCGATCTGGGCGAGCTCGCGCTCGGCCAGAACATGCTGATCGCCTTCATGCCGTGGAACGGTTACAACTTCGAAGACTCGATCCTGCTGTCCGAGCGCGTCGTGCAGGAAGACCGCTACACCTCGATCCACATCGAGGAGCTGGCCTGCGTCGCGCGCGATACCAAGCTGGGCGCCGAGGAAATCACCGCCGACATCCCGAACGTGGGTGAGCAGGCGCTGGCCCGCCTCGACGAGAGCGGCATCGTCTACATCGGCGCCGAGGTGAAGGCGGGCGACATCCTGGTCGGCAAGGTCACGCCGAAGGGCGAGAGCCAGCTGACGCCGGAAGAGAAGCTGCTGCGCGCGATCTTCGGCGAGAAGGCGTCCGACGTGAAGGACAGCTCGCTGCGCGTGCCGCCGGGCATGGACGGCACCGTCATCGACGTGCAGGTGTTCACCCGCGACGGCATCGAGAAGGACAAGCGCGCGCGCCAGATTGAGGAAACCGAGGTCAAGCGCATCCGCAAGGACTTCGACGACCAGTTCCGCATCCTGGAAGGCGCGATCTACAACCGCATGCGCGTCCAGCTGGTCGGCCAGAGCGCGATGAGCGGTCCTGGCGGCCTGAAGCGCGGCGCCGAGATCACCAATGCCTACCTCGACGGCCTGAAGAAGGACGACTGGTTCAAGATCAACGTCAAGGACGAGGCGGTCACCGAGTTCCTCGAGCGCGCGGCCGAGCAGGTCAAGCGTCACCGGGAGGAGTTCGACAAGCGCTTCAAGGAGAAGCAGGGCAAGATCACCCAGGGCGACGACCTCGCGCCGGGCGTGCTGAAGATGGTCAAGGTGTTCCTGGCCGTGAAGCGCCGCATTCAGCCGGGCGACAAGATGGCCGGCCGTCACGGCAACAAGGGCGTGGTCTCCAACGTGGTGCCGGTCGAGGACATGCCGTTCATGGCGGACGGTACCTCGATGGACATCTGCCTGAACCCGCTGGGCGTGCCGAGCCGTATGAACATCGGCCAGATCCTGGAAGTGCATCTGGGCTGGGCGGCCAAGGGCCTGGGCAAGAAGATCCAGCAGATGATCGAGGCGCAGGCCAAGGTCAAGCAGGTTCGCGAGTTCCTCGACCAGATCTACAACCACCACGTCGCCGGTGCCGTGCAGCACGTCGATCTGAAGTCGCTCACCGACGAGGAAATCCTCACCCTGGCGGGCAACCTGCAGGAAGGCGTGCCGATGGCCACGCCGGTGTTCGACGGTGCCGAGGAAACCGAGATCAAGGCGATGCTGAAGCTGGCGGATCTGCCGGAATCCGGTCAGACCACGCTGTACGACGGCCGTACCGGCGAGGCGTTCGATCGTCCGGTCACCGTGGGCTACATGCATTACCTGAAGCTCAACCACCTGGTCGACGACAAGATGCACGCCCGCTCGACCGGCCCGTACTCGTTGGTCACCCAGCAGCCGCTGGGCGGCAAGGCGCAGTTCGGCGGCCAGCGCTTCGGCGAAATGGAAGTCTGGGCGCTGGAAGCCTACGGCGCGGCCTACACCTTGCAGGAAATGCTGACGGTGAAGTCCGACGACGTGCAGGGCCGCAACCAGATGTACAAGAACATCGTCGACGGCAACCACGAGATGGCCGCGGGCATGCCGGAGTCCTTCAACGTGCTGGTGAAGGAAATCCGCTCGCTCGGCATCGACATCGACCTGGAAGAGATCAAGTGATGGACGGATTCCGGAATTCGGGGACGCGTGGGGACCGGCAACGGCCCCGCTTCCCGGATTCCGGAGCCCTGAACCCTACCGCCTGATCCACTGGCCCCGTCCAAGAATTTGCTCCGATCGGAGACTCCCATGAAAGACCTGCTCAACCTGTTCAACCAGCAGCGCGCCACGCCCGAGTTCGACGCGATCAAGATCGCGCTGGCCTCGCCGGAGCTGATCCGCTCGTGGTCGTACGGCGAAGTGAAGAAGCCGGAGACGATCAACTACCGTACGTTCAAGCCGGAGCGTGACGGTCTGTTCTGCGCTGCCATCTTCGGTCCGGTGAAGGACTACGAGTGCCTGTGCGGCAAGTACAAGCGCATGAAGCACCGCGGCGTGGTCTGCGAGAAGTGCGGTACCGAAGTCACCCTGGCCAAGGTGCGCCGCGAGCGCATGGGCCACATCGAGCTGGCTTCGCCCACCGCGCACATCTGGTTCCTCAAGTCGCTGCCGTCGCGCATCGGCCTGATGCTGGACATGACCCTGCGCGACATCGAGCGCATCCTGTACTTCGAAGCCTTCGTGGTGATCGATCCGGGCCTGACTGCGCTTGAGCGCGGCCAGCTGCTCAGCGAAGACCAGTACCTCGAGGCCGTCGAGGAGCACGGCGACGAGTTCGACGCCCGCATGGGTGCCGAGGCCGTCTACGAGCTGCTGAAGTCGCTGGACCTGCCGGGCGAAGTGATCCGCCTGAAGGAAGAAATCGCCTCCACCAATTCCGAGACCAAGCTGAAGCGCCTGACCAAGCGCGTCAAGCTGATCGAGGCCTTCCTGGAATCCGGCAACAAGCCGGAGTGGATGGTGCTGACCGTGCTGCCGGTGCTGCCGCCGGACCTGCGTCCGCTGGTGCCGCTGGATGGCGGTCGTTTCGCGACGTCTGACCTGAACGACCTGTATCGCCGCGTCATCAACCGCAACAACCGCCTGAAGCGTCTGCTTGAGCTCAACGCGCCTGACATCATCGTGCGCAACGAGAAGCGCATGCTGCAGGAGTCGGTCGACGCGCTGCTCGACAACGGCCGCCGCGGCCGTGCCATCACCGGCACGAACAAGCGCGCGCTGAAGTCGCTGGCCGACATGATCAAGGGCAAGCAGGGCCGCTTCCGCCAGAACCTGCTCGGCAAGCGCGTGGACTACTCCGGCCGTTCGGTGATCACCGTGGGCCCGACGCTGCGCCTGCACCAGTGCGGCCTGCCCAAGAAGATGGCGCTGGAGCTGTTCAAGCCGTTCATCTTCGCCAAGCTGCAGGCACGCGGCGAAGCCACCACGATCAAGGCCGCCAAGAAGCTCGTCGAGCGCGAGGAAGGCCAGGTGTGGGACATCCTCGAAGAGGTGATCCGCGAGCATCCGGTGCTGCTGAATCGTGCGCCGACGCTGCACCGCCTCGGCATCCAGGCGTTCGAGCCGATCCTGATCGAAGGCAAGGCGATCCAGCTGCATCCGCTGGTGTGTACCGCGTTCAACGCGGACTTCGACGGCGACCAGATGGCCGTGCACGTGCCGCTGTCGATCGAGGCGCAGCTGGAAGCGCGCGCCTTGATGATGTCGACCAACAACATCCTGTCGCCCGCCAACGGCGAGCCGATCATCGTGCCGACGCAGGACGTGGTGCTGGGCCTGTACTACATGACCCGCGAGCTGGTGAACGCGAAGGGCACCGGCATGGTGTTCTCGGGCATCAGCGAAGTGCGCCGCGCCTATGACAACCGTGCGGTCGAGCTGCACGCCAAGGTCAAGGTGCGCCTGAAGCAGGTGCGTCTGGCCGACAACGGCGAGCGTCACAGCGAGCTTGCGCTGGTCGAGACCACCGTGGGCCGCGCGCTGCTTGCCGAGATCCTGCCGGAAGGTCTGCCGTTCCAGCTCGCCAACACCGAGCTGACCAAGAAGGCCATCTCGCGCCTGATCAATGCCAGCTACCGTCGTCTGGGCTTGAAGGAAACGGTGATCTTCGCCGACAAGCTGATGTACACCGGCTACCGTTTCGCGACGCGCGCCGGCATCTCCATCGGCATCGACGACATGAAGATCCCGGCCGAGAAGAAGGCGATCCTCGAGGAAGCCGAGAAGGAAGTCGTCGAGATCCAGCAGCAGTACCAGTCGGGTTTGGTCACCGCCGGCGAGCGCTACAACAAGGTGGTCGACATCTGGTCGCGCACCAACGAGCTGGTGGCCAAGGCGATGATCGACGGCATCGGCACCGAGACGGTGACCGACAGCGCGGGCAAGCAGGTCGCCCAGAAGTCGATGAACTCGCTGTACATCATGGCCGACTCCGGCGCCCGTGGTTCGGTGGCGCAGATCCGTCAGCTGGCCGGCATGCGCGGCCTGATGGCGCGTCCGGACGGCTCGATCATCGAGACGCCCATCAAGGCGAACTTCCGCGAAGGCCTGAACGTTCTGCAGTACTTCAACTCGACGCACGGCGCCCGCAAGGGCCTGGCGGATACGGCGCTGAAGACCGCGAACTCCGGTTACCTCACCCGCCGTCTGGTGGACGTGGCGCAGGACGTGGTGGTCACCATGGACGACTGCGGCACCGAGGAAGGCCTGATCATGCAGCCGATCGTGGAAGGCGGCGACGTGGTCGAGCCGCTGCGCGAGCGCGTGCTGGGCCGCGTGGTGGTCGAGGACGTCTACGCCCCCGGCAACGACGACCAGCCCATCGTCGAGCGCGACACCTTGCTCAACGAAGCGCTGGTGGAGAAGCTGGACAAGGCCGGCGTGCAGTCGATCAAGGTGCGTTCGCCGATCACCTGTTCCGCCAGCCATGGCGTGTGCAAGCTGTGCTACGGCCGCGATCTGGCCCGTGGCCACCTGGTCAACATGGGCGAGGCCGTGGGCGTGGTTGCCGCGCAGTCGATCGGCGAGCCCGGTACCCAGCTGACCATGCGTACCTTCCACATTGGCGGCGCGGCTTCGCGTGCGGCTGCGGTGGACAACGTGACGGTGAAGACCACCGGCACGCTGAAGTTCAACAACATCAAGACTGTGCAGCACGCCCAGGGCCACCTGGTGGCCGTGTCGCGTTCGGGCGAAGTGTCGGTGCTCGACACCAGCGGCCGCGAGCGCGAGCGCTACAAGGTGCCTTACGGCGCCACCATCGCGGTCAAGGACGGCGCTTCGGTCAAGGCCGGCCAGGCCGTGGCCAACTGGGATCCGCACACCCATCCGATCGTGTCGGAAGTGGCCGGTACGGTGCGCTTCATCGACTTCATCGATGGCGTCACCGTGCAGAGCCAGACCGACGAGCTGACCGGCCTGGAGTCGGCGGTGGTGACCGATCCGAAGCGCCGCGGTACGGCTGCCAAGGATCTGCGCCCCATCGTGCGCCTGGAAGACGCCAAGGGCCGCGAGCTGAAGCTGCCGGGCACCGACGTGCCGGCGCAGTACATGCTGCCGGCCGGCGCCATCGTGTTGATCCAGAACGGTGCCGCGGTGGGCGTGGGCGACGTGGTGGCGCGTATTCCGCAGGACGCCTCCAAGACCCGCGACATCACCGGCGGTCTGCCCCGCGTGGCCGACTTGTTCGAAGCGCGCAAGCCGAAGGAGCCGGCGATCCTGGCCGAGCGTTCGGGCGTGATCAGCTTCGGCAAGGACACCAAGGGCAAGCAACGCCTGATCATCAAGGACGTCGATGGCAACGAGCACGAGGAGCTGATTCCCAAGTGGCGTCAGGTCATCGTGTTCGAAGGCGAACACGTGGAGAAGGGCGAGACCGTGGTGGACGGCGAGCCCAGCCCGCACGACATCCTGCGCCTGCTGGGCGTGGAGCCGCTGGCTGGCTACCTGGTCAAGGAAATCCAGGACGTCTACCGTCTGCAGGGCGTGAAGATCAACGACAAGCACATCGAAGCGATCATTCGCCAGATGCTGCGCAAGGTCGAGATCACCGAGCCCGGCGACAGCCACTACCTGCGCGGCGAACAGGTGGAGCGCGTGCGCATCAATGCCGAGAACGACCGTGCGGAGAGCAAGGGCGAGCGTCCGGCCCAGTACCAGTCGGTGCTGCTGGGCATCACTAAGGCCTCGCTGGCCACCGAGTCGTTCATCTCGGCGGCTTCGTTCCAGGAGACCACCCGCGTCCTCACCGAGGCGGCGGTCCGCGGCACGCGCGATACCTTGCGAGGCCTGAAGGAAAATGTTATCGTCGGCCGTCTGATTCCCGCAGGTACCGGCCTGGCGTATCACGCCTCGCGTCGCAGCCAGGGCGGCTTGACCGCCTCGGAGCTGGAGACGCTCTCGGGTACCGCTACCGCCGTCTCGTTCGCCGAGGCGTCGGCCGGCAGTGAAAGTGGTGTCGAGTAAGCCCGCTCCGGGTCTTGCTCGCTAGACATACGAAATGAGGTGCACGGATGCACCTCGTGTTCGGGTCATGGAAGGCGGGACGCTGGCTTGTCTGTGACAGGCCGTCCGTGTTATATTCCCGCTTCTTGGCAGACCGAGCTTGTTCGGGCTGCCTTTATGTTTTCAGAATAGGCTACGCATGGCGACTATCAACCAGTTGGTGCGCAAATCCCGCAGCCCGAAGAGCTACAAGAGCGATTCGCCTGCCCTGCAGAACAGCCCGCAGCGTCGCGGCGTCTGCACGCGCGTTTATACGACCACTCCGAAAAAGCCGAACTCGGCGCTGCGTAAGGTTGCCAAGGTGCGCCTGACCAACGGCTACGAGGTCATCAGCTACATCGGTGGCGAAGGTCACAACCTGCAGGAGCACTCGGTGGTGCTCATCCGTGGCGGTCGTGTGAAGGATTTGCCGGGCGTGCGCTACCACACGGTGCGCGGCAGTCTCGACTGCGCCGGCGTGACCAAGCGTCGCCAGTCGCGTTCGAAGTACGGCGCCAAGCGCCCGAAAGCCTGAGCTTAGGAATTAACTATGTCGCGTAAAGGTTCCCATCCCGCCCGTCTGGTGCTGCCCGATCCCAAGCACGGCAGCCAGCTGATCGCCCGCTTCATCAACATGGTGATGAAGAGCGGCAAGAAGTCGGTGGCCGAGAGCATCGTCTACGGTGCGCTGGATCATCTGGGCGAGAAGCACGCCGAGCCGGTGGCTCTGGTCGAGAAGGCGCTGAACAATGTCGCGCCCGCCGTCGAGGTGAAGTCGCGCCGTGTCGGTGGCGCCACCTACCAGGTGCCGGTGGAAGTGCGTCCGGGTCGCCGTATGGCGCTGGCCATGCGCTGGGTGATCGAGGCTGCGCGCAAGCGTGGCGAGACCTCGATGCCGCGCAAGCTGGCTGCCGAGCTGCAGGAAGCTTCCGAAAGCCGCGGTGGCGCTGCCAAGAAGCGCGAGGAAACTCATCGCATGGCGGAAGCCAACAAGGCCTTCTCGCACTACCGCTGGTAATCAGCGGAAGTGTTGTGCCGCCCTGAAGGGCGGCACAAAGCCGGCCGGCATTCTTGCCGGATTTTTTCATGACTAGAGCGGCCCGGATGGCCGCCATTGCCCATTCGGGGATGGATCTCCGTCGGATACGACTATGGCACGCACCACTCCCATCGAGCGCTACCGCAACTTCGGCATCATGGCCCACATCGATGCCGGCAAGACCACGACCACGGAGCGCATCCTGTTCTACACCGGCGTCTCGCACAAGATTGGCGAGGTGCACGACGGTGCGGCCACGATGGACTGGATGGAGCAGGAGCAGGAGCGCGGCATCACCATCACTTCCGCCGCCACCACGGCGTTCTGGAAGGGCATGGATGGTTCGATGGAGCAGCACCGCTTCAACATCATCGACACCCCCGGGCACGTCGACTTCACCATCGAGGTGGAGCGTTCGCTGCGCGTGCTCGACGGCGCGGTGTTCGTGCTGTGCGCGGTCGGTGGCGTGCAGCCGCAGTCCGAGACCGTGTGGCGCCAGGCCAACAAGTACAAGGTGCCGCGCCTTGCGTTCGTCAACAAGATGGACCGCACCGGCGCGAACTTCGACAAGGTCGTCGGCCAGCTGAAGGCGCGCCTGGGTGCGCACCCGGTGCCGATGGTCGTGCCGATCGGCGCCGAGGACAACTTCGAGGGCGTGGTCGACCTGCTCAAGATGAAGGCGATCGTGTGGGACATGGCGTCCCAGGGCATGAAGTTCGAGTACGCGGACATCCCGGCGAACCTCAAGGACAAGGCGGATGAAGCGCACAGCTTCATGGTCGAGTCTGCGGCCGAAGCCAGCGAAGACCTGATGAACAAGTACCTCGAAGAGGGTTCCCTCAGCGAGGATGAGATCATCGCGGGCCTGCGCCAGCGCACCCTTTCCAGCGAGATCATTCCGGTCTACTGCGGCACCGCCTTCAAGAACAAGGGCGTGCAGGCGATGCTGGACGCGGTGGTGCATCTGCTGCCGTCGCCGGTGGATCGTCCGCCGGTGACCGGCATGGACGAGAACGACCACGAGGCGACCCGCAAGGCGGACGACGCCGCGCCGTTCTCCGCGCTCGCGTTCAAGATCATGACCGATCCGTTCGTCGGTTCGCTGACCTTCTTCCGCGTCTACTCGGGCGTGCTGAATGCCGGCGACGCCGTCTACAACCCGGTGAAGTCGAAGAAGGAGCGCATCGGCCGCATCCTGCAGATGCACGCGAACGATCGCCATGAACTGAAGGAAGTCCGCGCGGGCGATATCGCCGCCGCGGTCGGCCTGAAGGACGTGACGACCGGCGACACGCTGTGCGCGCAGGATCACGTGATCACCCTGGAGCGCATGACGTTCCCGGAGCCGGTGATCTCGATGGCGGTCGAGCCGAAGACCAAGTCCGACCAGGAAAAGATGGGTATCGCGCTGGGCCGTCTGGCCGCCGAGGATCCGTCCTTCCGCGTGCGCACCGACGAGGAATCCGGCCAGACCATCATCTCGGGCATGGGCGAGCTGCACCTCGACATCATCGTCGACCGCATGAAGCGCGAGTTCAACGTCGAGGCGAACGTCGGCAAGCCGCAGGTGGCCTACCGCGAGACGATCCGCAGCAGCGACGTGAAGTCCGACTACAAGCACGCCAAGCAGTCCGGCGGTAAGGGTCAGTACGGTCACGTGGTGATCGAGATGTCGCCGATCAGCGAAGCTGATCGTGCCGACGAGAAACTGTCCGCGGCGATCAAGGACGACTTCCTGTTCATCAACGACATCACCGGCGGCGTGATCCCGAAGGAATTCATTCCTTCGGTCGAAAAGGGTCTGCGCGAAACCATCACCAGCGGTCCGCTGGCGGGTTTCCCGGTGGTGGGCGTCAAGGTGAAGCTGGTGTTCGGTTCCTACCACGACGTCGACTCGTCCGAAATGGCGTTCAAGCTGGCTGCCTCGATGGCGTTCAAGCAGGGCTTCGCGAAGGCTTCGCCGGTCCTGCTCGAGCCGATCATGAAGGTCGAGGTGGTGACGCCGGAGGACTACGTCGGCGACGTGATGGGCGACATGAGCCGTCGTCGCGGCATTCTGCGCGGCCAGGAAGACACGCCGTCGGGCAAGACCATCGACGCGTTCGTTCCGCTGGGCGAGATGTTCGGCTACGCCACGACCATCCGGTCGCTGACGCAGGGTCGCGCTACCTTCACGATGGAGTTCGATCACTACGCTGAGGCGCCGAACAACATCGCCGAGCAAGTGGTCAAGAAAGCCTGATTTCTGCGGTCGTTCACGACCGCAGAAATCGTAAGCAAACAGTGCGGCCCCTCCGGGGCCGCGTAAGTGAAACGACGCGGCGGTCGCCGCACTGACAGAAGTTCTATCTAGAGGTCTCAAGTCATGGCAAAGGGCAAGTTCGAGCGCACCAAGCCCCACGTGAACGTGGGTACGATCGGTCACGTGGACCACGGCAAGACGACGCTGACGGCGGCGCTGACGAAGGTCGGTGCGGAGCGTTTCGGCGGCGAATTCAAGGCCTA
>NZ_JADIKL010000018.1:0-27797 GCF_044904705.1 Dyella agri | reverse complement strand
CGGGCGTACCGTCCTCGGCTTGCTTGAGCACGGCGATGATCTGGCTATCGCTGAATCGGGACTTCTTCATGGAACCTCCTCGGGAAAGATTACGAGAAAATTCCACTTTCAGCGTCTGCTAATTTACGGGGGGATTACCCATTCACCTTTAAGCGTGCCGTTTTTAACAGGCGATTGATCCGACGGGTTTCTCTCGCCTGGCTCTCAATTTCAACGAGCATCGCCAGCCGGTCCTCAAACGGCAACTCTTGCAGTGCTGGACGATCACGCTGATGTTCCACGGCGTCGGCCATGGCATTCAAGCGAAGCGCCCGTAGTTGGGAAAGAGTCTGCTGGATCAGCATGACGTATCCTCCACGGCTTTGGCGTAGTAGTCAGGACCACGCAAATTGGCATGGAGAGGGAGATCGCCCTGTATATCTTCGTCTCCTTCGCGACGGTGGCGTCGTGTATTCAAGAGTGATTTGACGCTTTTCACGGTGAGCGATCGAATCTCGACTGCCCGGCAGGCGGCAGCTTCGACTTCTGTGGCGCCGTGCTGCATGACCAGTTTGCGCAAGCCGCTGCAAGCGGGAAGCCCCAACGCAGGCACTGCGCGTTCAAACTGAGCACGCACGATCTCCGTTGTAGCAGGACCGATCTGCTTGGCCCATGCCAGAAAGCTTTCGGGAGTGCGTTCTGCGTAGGCCCGGTGTGCATCCGGCTGATGCTGGGGATCTGTCGTCAGCGTTCCCGGAGTATCGTCACGAAGATGACTGGCGACACGGGTGTGTTGATGAAAGATTTCTACGACGGCTGCGGTCGATCGTACTGACACGCGCTCACCGACCAAACGGTGCGGAACGGAGTACCAATGTTGGTTCACCCGAACGTGGTAACCGTTGTCGACACGCATGGGTGCAGTCCACTCACCGAACTCATAGCGTTGAGCGGGTAGAGGCTGCATTGCGTCACGCTCCATGTCGGCATAGCGAGACGCGCGACAGCCCGGTAACCGGCTAAAAGGTCGTTGGTTGAGTTCCTCCACCAAAGCTGCCACTGCAGTATTGAGTTCATCAGGCGAGAAGAAGTTTTGATTCCGCAGCCGGGCCACGATCCAGCGTTGCGCGATGAGCACGGCCCCTTCGACTTTGGCCTTGTCTCTTGGGCGATACGTTCGGGTCGGGAGTATGGTAGTACCGTAGTGCTCTGCCATTTCCACATAGCTTGGATTGGCAATGAAATTGGCTCCCGGACGGAGAACCGCCGCCTTGAGATTGTCAGGTACGAGGATGGCCGGCACGCCTCCGAAGTATTCAAACATTCGCGTGTGTGCCGCTATCCAGTGCGGCACAGTCTGCTGAGGCACACAAGTTGCGTAGGTGAGGTTCGAACATCCAAGTGCACCAACGAAGAGGTCCATCGACGTCCACTCACCGGTATCGGGGTTCGTGTAACCAGGCTTGCGTCCCGAGAAGTCGACAAAGCACTTCTCGCCAGGATGGTGTGATTGCCGCATCACCCGATCGATCCGCTTGCGATAACGTCGGTAATGCTCAGTAAATTGGGAATAGGAAAGAGCGTTAGCCGGTTCCTGTGCGCAGTACTCCTCCCATAGCAGTAGCAAGGTCACACCTGGCCGCTGGAGTTCGGTGTGGACCCAGGCAAAGTCCGCCATGCGTCGGCGAGTAAGGCGTCGCCAGGCCTTGTTGAACATCGCATCCAATTCTTCATCTAGCAGCAGTTGTAGATCACTCCAACGGGAACCTTTCTCCAGCGCGATTCTGCGATAGCGCGCGACAGTTGCTCTGGAGACGTTCGCTGAACGTGCGACCTCGCTGTTATTCAGCGGTGTTGTGAGGAGCAAGTGAATTACAGAGCGTAATTTGGACATGGCAATCAGTCTCCTTAGCCCCGTCACTTAGACGGAGCCGGCGGTCGATGTGCACTTGCGTGCACCCTCCCGAAGCCCACAGGGCTTGAGGGTTGACAGCGAGCGAGAGAAAGGACCAGACTGAGTGCGTAGTAGCGGGGTATTGCCCCGTCAGTCTGACTGGGCCCGGGAGGTGAAGACTCTCGGGCCTTTGTCGTTTCTACACCTCGCGTAACGAGTCAAATGGGTCTGTGTTACGTCATAAGTGACCTCCCTGGATTGGGTTCGGGTTAGGCCAGGGCGCCTAGGCGCGATGTTGCGCCGCGCCGTTGCGGAGAGTCGCTAACCAGTGCGCCACATCTTTGGCGAGGGCGTATTTGCCGCGGCGGTTGGGTACTGCAAATACCGGAACAGGTACTTGGCGACGTGACAGTGCCTGCCGAAAGGCATCCATCGACAGATATCCGAGAGCCTGGCGTAGATCGTCGTTGCCGATCATAGGGCCATAGCGGAACAACAGATCGCGTTCCAGCGCCTTCGCCAAGACGGCGATCGCATCCGGTGCCTTGGCAGAGTAGTCATGCCCGGTCATGACCGCAGGGTAGACCCGGGCGTACAGTTCGCCTAGAAGGGAACCCAACCCGATAGCGTTACTCTATTTTTGAGTCATGCCGTCCGCCAAATCATTGAAATACCCGAAGAATTACACTGGCCAGCGCCTTTTCGCACTTGCCTGCTTTTTGGGGTCCTCTGATCCAAAGGCAGTTCGAGATGCGCTCACTGTGCTGATCAGAGGTCTGTGGTTCGAGCATTTACGCCTGGAAACGAGGCAGGTAACGGCGTATGGCGTGGGGAAGCAGATCCAGCCGCAGACCTACAAACCAGCGACCGAAGGGAGATGGCCGCAACATCACAATTTATGGGCGAAATATGCACGCGGAATTCACTCGCCTGGACCAGAGACGGTACGTGCGGCGGAGCAGCTCGTCCCTGGTTCAAGTGAACTTCTGATAGCCGTTGCCTGGAAAGCCTTAGATCTAAGTCATCCAATCGGTTCAAACGGAGATGCACTGTTGCGACGTTTGCGCCACGGCGTGCAGGCGGCGGTATTTCAGCCGCGTCCGTTGCAAGCCGGCCACTACCTACGGCGTACCACGCCGAACTTGCCGTTGCAAATGCTGGAGTGCCAGGCCGATCTGGATGGTCTGGCGGCACTCGTGATCCTTCTTCGGGAAGCTTACGAAGCGGCCGACTATGGACGTGCCTTCGCTATTGGGCGCTCAATGCATGCAGCACTACTCTTGGCAACAAGCTATACGCCGCTTCTCCTCGTTGCATCGGAATTGTTTGAGTTCTTTGTACGGAAAATTTTTCCGCTTGCTACGAGCGAGGAAATCGCCTTCGACCTTCACCCCGCCGAACTCTATGAACAGATGCGTCTACTTAACCGGACCATCCTGCAATTGGAAGACGGCGGCAAAATTAGGTACACCAGAGGGCCGCCAATGAGGGTATGGCGTAAAGTGTTGAATCTGGGTTTTGGGTTTGACCTGTACTTTGGGCTAGGACCGCACTGGAGGCTAATCAAGCCGCCAGAGGAGTGCAGTGAAGCCTCACGGGACTTTGTGAGAAGCATGAATATCGGTCGAAAATGGGGCTTGTCTGCGCTGCGGAGCGGTCGACCGGAACCGCTACTTCCAAGTGAAGTCGCCGCGCAGATGGCGGCGGCGAGGCAAGCATCGCAAATCCCCACGCCTAGCAATCGGCAACAATCCTGAAGTACTCGCGCTGATGAATGGTTGGTCGCGCGATCTAACGCGAAGTCGATTTGCTTAAACAAGGCACTCAGCCTCTGAGACACCGGCTCACTATGCTCGGAACGTGGTGGCAGAGTCCCCTGGGAGGCCCAATGAAACACGCAGACTTTCATATTGGTCTGGAGTTCCTCGGCAGGGCCGGATTCCGTTGGCGATGTACGGATGTCGGTACGCGGACGATCTTGGCAATTCAGCTAGACCGAAACGACCCGAATTGGTATCAGGGACCGCCATACGTCGCGACAGAAGTGGTTTTTGACGAACAAGAGATTCGGAGTTGCTACCTTACGAATGACGATGCACTCGCTGCCACCGTACTCGACCATAGGACTTCGGGTCACCCGGGGTACCCCGTGGACGCCGTTACTAGGATGATGGATGCGTTGCATGCGCATCGTTATCCGCATCCGGGAGTTCTACGTTTTGATCGACGCCGAGCGGATGGGGAAATCCTTCATCCCTATGCGGGAAGAAGGGAGGGGCGAACCTGGATGGTGGAACTGTATCTGCCGTTTCTTCAGACCTACGAAGTCATGACAGAGCAAGCCTTCATTGCGCTACCCAGGGCATCAACCCATGACGTTCGTGCTCGCGCCGACCAGCTGCGCCACTCCTAACGATTTTTTTGAGATCCAAGCTCAACATTGAATTTGTGACTGTCAGCACCAGCAGACATGGCGCACCACAACCGGCGCCGGTGACTAACAACAACCGGCATGATGCTCAGTTTCCTCCAGCGCCCGCAATAGGCCAGGGATATCCGGTAGCCGGTCGAGTACTCCGACGGCCAGCAGCAGACGTCTGGCCGAATGGATACTTCCTCCGCTGGAGACGTGGAAAGCGTCCTTGCTACCGGCCACCTGCTCGACAGCGCCGTCCAGCCAGGTGAGTGTGGGATATAAGGCAAGCTGTGCTCTGGCGATGCGGGCCAACTCGGCGGGGTCGACGCCGTCTTGGCCGAGAAGTCCATGGGAGTGGCTTGCGCTGCGGTTACGACGCTTGCCGTCATCGATGACGAGTACGCTCCGACGCGCCCTGAGTAATTGCAGGGCTGCCGCCATGCCAGAGTAGCTGCCGCCCACGATGGCCACATCATGCTTCATGGCGCTGCTCCGAACGACAAGCATCATGGCGACGCGCGAAATCCGCGGCCAACGCTGCCAAGGTGACCGACGCGAACCGCTGCAGTAGAAGCGCTTCGGCATCGGCAAAAGCTGTGTCCAGTACCGCATTGATAGCCTGCTCGACGAGGCATTCCGGATGCTCGCTCCGGTTGCCTACGGCGAAAAGTGCTGGCTCTCCTAGCGCCTCGTGCAGTTCGCGCAATGTAACCCTGGTCAAGTCCGCCGAAATACGCCAGCCACCGGCATGCCCTCGGTCAGCGGCAACGAGCCCTGCATCGCGAAGCAGACCCATGGTGCGCCGGACGACCACGGGGTGCGTGCCAAGGCAATGTGCCAGCGCCTCGGAAGTCATTGGCGCGTCGCGCTCGGCCATATGCAGCAGTGCATGAAGTACGGCGGATAGTCGGCTGTCTCGTCTCATGTAACAAATGATGTTACATTAAGCTCGCCATGTCAACTGCGAGTCCCCCCACACCGTCTACGCGATGACCGAAACCCGTTTGCTGACTGCGAAAACGCAGCGCTTCATTGAGTTCCTACGCAATCGGCTGTCGAGAGACTGACGGCGCGAAGCTCATGATTGGGCTGATTGGCTTTGGGCCCGAAGCAAACGGCTGCCCTACCCCCGATAACCAGCCCTAATCGCCCTCTCCCCGTATAGAGCGTTGGCCTGGATCCCAGCGGCAGGTCGGCGACGATCATGGTCAGGTCCGTAGGCGCGTCCTGCTTGAGGGCGATCAGACGCCCTTGCGCGTCGCTGGCAAACACTAGGCCGTCATTGGGCAACCCGCACGATCGAAAATCCGCCTTCGACACCGTGCTTCATGGACATGATTCCGTGCTGCCAGCCATCGATGCCCATGTCGCCCGCGGGCACGCCCATCAGGCGGGCGTCCTTGGCCGCATCGGAACGAATGGCGTCGGGGAAATCCATGTCCTTGCAGATCTCCTCGGCACGCCCATCGCCCAACCAGCCCGAGACATGACCCGGCGTGAGATCGTGCTCGAGGCCCGGCACCGGATGGCGTTTGCCGTAGCGCAGAGTCCTGCCATCGGGCGTGATCGCAAGCGCGAAGTCGGCGGCCGGCGCCACGGCGTGGAAGCCGGCAATGACCTGCACGCCCGTATCCCTGGCAGCAACAAGCGGCGCAACGATCATGCCCCCTTGAACTCATCCGTATACCGCCGGATGGACCACTACGCACACCGAGACATGAAGCAAAAGCGCGCCCTTAAATAATGTGATGACTATCACAAAAACCGGAGCGGCATCGGCGCCTGATTTAGCCATCCTAACAAGGAAGGGGGGATTTCGTGGTTCAGGACATCCATGATTTCCGGCCTGCCGCGCTCGGGTTTCGCCCTGCCGGCCGCGCAGCTGCACTCAGCTCCGCCTCCGCCTCCGCCGAATCGTTCGTTCGGTCTTCCCGAAAACGACGCCTCTTGGCGCCCCAAGTTCAATCCTCGCGATGTGCGCATCGCGGCGTGGCGTGTGCCATGCCCAGGTAGCGCTGACTCAGCTCGTTTTTGTACACAGGGGGGGAACACCATGAACCGCATTTATCGCGTTGTCTGGAACCGCGTGTTGTGCGTATTGCAAGTCGCTTCTGAATTGACTCATGGTCGCAGCACAGTCGTCTCACCAGGAGGAAGGTCGCAGCGACTGCCGGTACGCCGCCTGCTCGCACTGGCATGCTTTGTCGCCTGTGCTGCGCCGGTGGAATCGGCCATGGCCGCCTGCTCGCCGATCAATCCGACCAACGGTGCCACCGTGACCTGCTCGGGCGCCGCCAATCCACTCGCACCGTCGTACGCGAGCAGCGCTGACAACCTCACCGTCAACGTGGTCAGCGGCGGCTCCACCGGTGTGCTGCTGGGCTTGGGCGGCACCGCGATGTCGCTCACTGGCAACGGCACCACGCTCAACAACGCCGGCACCATCGACCCTTCCCTGCTCGGTCTGCTCAGCCTGTTGTCCTCCGGCACGGTGATCGGCAATCCCAATCTCGGCGCCGCGATTCCGGGCAGCACGGTGACCGTCAGCAACCAGGGTACGATGAAGGGCACCACTGGCTTGCTCGGCCTGAACCTCGCCGATCTCACTGGCATGGCGCTGGCGGTGCGCAATGGCGGCGGTGGCACGACCAACATCACCAACTCCGGGACCATCGGTTCCTCCGCCCTACTCGGCGTTTCACTGCTGGGATCGGACGCTCCGGTAGTCGCCGTGTATGGCGGCAGCCAGATCAACTTCACCAACACCGGCACCATCACCGGCCGTACCGCGTTCGAATCTTCCGCTGCTGGCAACACGTTTATCAACTCCGGCACCATCAGCGGCAGCGTGTCGATGGGCACCAACAGCACGAACACCTTCACCGCGGTGACCGGCTCGAACGTCAACGCCGGTGGCAGCCTCGGGTTGAACCTGCTGGGTGTGCTCGGCATCAATCTCAGTTTCGCCCCCACCGGGCAGATCGACGGCGGCGCGGGCGGCAACAACACCTTGGTGCTGCAGAACGCAGTGGCTGGTCCGGGCTCGGGCGCCACCGGTACGGGCACCGCGTCGTCCGCCACCTACATCAACTTCCAGCACATGGTCGTTAACAGCGGCACCTGGAGTCTGTCAGGCGCGCTGATCAGCGGCGACACCATCCTCAACGGCGGCGTCGCCCAGTTCGACAGCGATGCCAACTTCGGCAGTGCGTCCAGCATCACTTCCAACGGTGGCGGCGTCGCTGCCAGCACCAGCGGCTCGACGTTGAGCAAGGCGATCCTGCTCAACGCGGGCGGCCTCACCGCCACGGGCGCCAATAACTTCACCCTGTCCGGCCTGCTCTCCGGCAACAGCGCATTGACCAAGAGCGGCACGGGCACGGTGACCCTTACCGCCGCCGACACCTACACCGGTGGCACCGCCATCACCGCCGGCACACTCGCGCTCAGCGCGAACGGCGCGCTGACGTCCACCGGCGCTGTCAACCTGCAGAACGCCGGTTCCGCGTTCGACCTCTCCGGCGCCGGCGGCAACCGGACCATCGGGGCGTTGACCGGCGATGCCGGCACCACCGTTGCGCTGGGCACGCGCACGCTCACCTTCGGCGACAGCACCAACACTACGTTCGCCGGCACAATTGACGGCACCGGCGGCATCGTCAAGCAAGGCAGCGGCGTGGCCACCCTGAGCGGCGCCAATATCTACACCGGCGGCACCGCGATCAATGCCGGCACGCTAGCGCTCAGCGCAGGCGGCAGCCTGGCGTCCACGGGGGCGGTGTCGCTGACCGCCGCTGGCAGCGGCTTCGATATCAGCAGCGCCGGCGCCAACCAGACCATCGGCGCACTGTCCGGCGTGGCCGGCAGCCAGGTCGTGCTGGGCACGAACACCCTCACACTGGGAGATGCCAGCAACACGACTTTCGCCGGCACCATCGACGGTACCGGCGGCATCGTCAAGCAAGGTCCCGGCACACTCACTTTGAGCGGCACGAATACCTATACCGGCGGCACCACCGTCAACGCGGGCACGCTCGCCCTCGGCAGCGGAAGCTCGCTCGCGGCCTCCGGCACCGTCGCGCTGGCCGGCCCTGGCAGCACGCTCGATCTGTCTGTCGCCGGTGCGCAGAGCATCGGCGCACTGTCCGGCGTCGCCGGCAGTTCGGTGATTCTCGGCGCGAACGCATTGACCCTCGCGCCTTCCGGCAGCGGTAGCTTCGGCGGCACCATCGGCGGCACAGGCAGCCTGGTGATCAACGGCACCGGCACCGAGACTTTGACCGGCGCCAACACCTACACCGGGGGCACCAACATCCAATCCGGCACGCTGGCGCTGGGCGTGGGCGGTGCGCTCGCCGGCGGCAGCGCGCTGACGCTCGCCAGTAGCGGCACCTTCGATATCTCCGCCGGCTCCAATCAGACCATCGGCGCGCTGACCGGTGCCGGCGGCACGATCAAGCTCGGTGCCAACACGCTCAGCGCGAGCGGCAGCGGCGGCGGCAGTTTCGATGGCGTCATCCAGGGCACTGGCGGCGTAACCAACATCGCGAACGCACTCGTGCTCAATGGCGTGAACACCTATACCGGCCTGACCACCGTGCAAGGCGGCAGCCTCATCGTCGGCGATGCGACGCATGCCGGCGCCAGCGTGGCCGGCGATGTCACGGTGGCGAGCGGTGCCTCACTGGGTGGCTTCGGTACGGTCGGCGGCAGCGTCACGGTGCAGAACGGCGGCCATCTCGCACCGGGCAATCCCACCGGCACGCTCACCGTCAACACCAACCTCACCCTCGCTCAGGGCAGCGTGCTCGATTTCTCGTTCGGCGCACCGGGCCCGAACTTCACCACCTTCGGCACCGGCCATAACGTGGCAGTGACCGGCAACCTCGCCATCAACGGCGCCACGCTCAATCCGATCAACGCCGGCGGCTTCGGTCCCGGCCTGTACAACCTGTTCACCTACGGCGGTACGCTCACCGAAACCAATGGCGGCATCGCGCCGCCGGCCGGCTTCACCATCCAGAACCTCACCGCCAGCAAGCAGATCAACCTGATCAACACCAATGGCCTGGCGCTGAGTTTCTGGAACGCGAACGGCCTTGCCAACAGCACGCGCATGGGTGGCGGCAGTGGTACCTGGTCGATGGCGCAAGCGAACTGGACGGATGCGACCGGCTCGGTCACCTCCACGCGTCAACCCGCCAATGCCTTCGCCATCTTCGGTGGCGATGCGGGCACGGTGACGGTCGATAACACCAGCGGCGCGGTGACCACGCTCGGCATGCAGTTCGCCAGCAATGGCTATCTGCTCACCGGTGGTGCGCTCGCCCTGGTTGCGCCGTCACCCGGCACACTCAGTGAGATCCGCGTCGGCGATGGTAGCGGTGCAAGTGCGAGCTGGATCGCGACCATCGACAACACACTTACCGGTCTTGGCATCGACAAGACCGGCGCCGGCACGCTGGTGCTGAGCGGTAGCAACACCTACACGCAGGGCACCATGCTGGGCGCGGGCACCTTGTCGGTGAGCGATGACGCAAATCTCGGCGCGGCCAGCGCGGGGTTGGATCTCGATGGCGGCATCCTGCGGGTGGCCGGCACGGCGTTCCAGTCCACGGCACGCACGATCACCCTCGGCGCCGCCGGCGGTGGCTTCGACATCGAAGATTTGACGAACGTGTTCACCGTGAACCAGGCTCTGAGCGGCACCGGCAGCCTGACCAAGCTCGGTGCGGGTACGCTCACCCTCAGTGGCGCCAACAGCTACAGCGGCGGGACCACCGTCAGCGCTGGCACGTTGCAGGGGGATACCGCCAGCCTGCAGGGCAATATCACCGACAATGCATCGCTGATCTTCAATCAAGGCGCGAACGGCACATTCGCAGGTATCGTCTCCGGCAGTGGCTCGCTCACCAAAGTTGGTACCGGCACACTGACGCTCAGCGGCGCCAGCAACTACAGCGGCGGGACCACCATCAGCGCTGGCGCGCTGCAGGGCGATACCGCCAGCCTGCAGGGCAACATCACCGACAATGCATTGCTGATCTTCAATCAAGGCGCGAACGGCACATTCGCGGGTATCGTCTCCGGCAGCGGTTCGTTCACCAAGCTCGGCGCCGGCACGCTCACCCTCAGTGGCGCCAACAGCTACGGCGGCGGCACCATCATCAGTGCCGGTGCACTGCAGGGCGACACTACCAGCCTGCGGGGCGACATCGCCGACAACGCCTCGCTCATCTTCAACCAAGGCAATGATGGCGTCTTCAACGGTTCGTTGTCGGGTAGCGGTGCACTGCTCAAGTCCGGCAGCGGGAGCCTCACCTTCGACAGCGCCAATCCGTTCTCGGGCGCCATCACCGTCTCGGCGGGCACGCTGATCGTCGGCGACAACAGCCACCCGAGCGCAACGCTCGCCGGTGCAGTGACGGTAAACAGCGGCGCCACCTTGGCTGGCATCGGCGCCATCGGCGCGCTTGACCTTTCCGGCACGGTCGTACCCGGCAACGCGACGGGCACGCTTTCGGTGACGGGCAACGCGATGTTCCGCAACGGCTCCAGCTACCAGGTGGGCGCGACGCCAGCTGGCCAGGCCAGCCTCATCGCCGTCGGCGGCAATGCGTCCATTCTCGGGGGGAGTGTGCTGGTGCTGGAGCAGACGGGTAACTACGCACCGCGCACCAACTACACCATCCTCACCGCCGCACAAGGCGTGACCGGCCAGTTCGGCGCCATAAGCGCCAATCTGACGTTCCTCACCCCCTTGCTCAGCTACACCGCCAACGCGGTGGACCTCTCGCTGCAACGCAACGACACCAGCTTCCAGAGCGTTGCGCAAACCACGAACCAGAAGAACACAGCCGGTGCACTCGACCACCTCGACCCGAACTCGCCGGTGTACGACGCCCTGCTCGGCCTCGACGTGCCCACCGCGCGCCGCGCCTTTGATCAATTGAGTGGCGAAATCCACACCTCTACCCGTACCGCGATCGCTGACAACGACCACTACATCCGCGACGCGATCAACGCGCATCTCGGCGGGCAGAACAACAACGCGAATGGCCTGGACGTCACCGACGCCAGCGGCGTTACCGCCTGGACGACCGTCTGGGGCCATTGGGGCAGCCACGACAGCGACGGCAACGCGTCCGACCTTGCTGTCGACGGGAGTGGTTTCCTGGTCAGCGCCGACCTGCCGGTGGGCAGTAGCGCCCGGTTCGGTGCAGTGTTGGGCACAGGGCAAGGCACGGCACGCGTTGCAGGATTAGACTCCTCCTCGCACATCATCGACCAGCACCTGGGCGTATACGGCAGCCTGCAGACCAGCGCACTGCAGTGGCAGGGCGGCGCGATCTACGGGTGGCAGAAGGTGGACACCAACCGCTTCATTGGTTTTGGCACCTTCGACGGCACCGCTGTCAGCAGCTATCACGCGCACACCGCGCAAGCCTACGTCGATGCCAGCCTGCCGATCGCGCATGGCGGCACCACGCTGGCGCCGTTCGTGAACCTGGCCGTGGAGCGGCTGAGGATGCCGGCGATCCGTGAGAGCGGCACGCCAGCCGCGCTAGGCGTGGCATCGCAGGACAGCACCCTCGGTTACAGCACGCTGGGTCTGCGCGCCACGTTCGACCTTGGAGCGCCGAACCATGGCTTGCGCGCCCACGCCAGCCTCGGTTGGCAGCATGCCTGGGGCGACACCCTGCCTGTCGTCACGATGCGCTTCGAGAGCAGCGGCGACAGCTTCGCCATCGCCGGTCTGCCGGTGGCAAAGAATGCGGGGGTGGTCAGCACCGGCCTCAGCTTCACCGTCGCGCCTAATGTATCGGTGGACGCCAGCTACCAGGGGCAGTTCGGCCAAAACGCCAAGGATCAGTCTGCTCGTGTCAGCCTCGACTGGAGGTTCTGAGACTGGCCGAAGCGCCGTTCGTCAGCAGACGGCGGCGCATCGACAGCTAAGGCGTGGCTGTCCTCCGTGATACTCCTGGCGCTGTGGCGCCCAGCGCATCACCTGGGACGAGAAACGGGTTTCTGCCAGGAGTTTTAAATCACACGATCTTGGTCGACGGGCAGAAAATTCCCGTTACTGGCTTGGTATGGATCACGCTATTTAATCGTGATGCTGCGAAATCTACGCAAATAAGAAAAGCTTCGGACCGGAAACGTTTGAATCGCCATTCTTTGCGGATTGTCTCAACGTTGTAGTCAGTTGCACGTTTGGAGCAGTCTCTACGACTTAGCATGGGTCGGGTTGTCGTTCGACAGCAATGCGATGGTTTTTTGTAGCTGGCGACTGCTTGGGGCGAATAACCCATCAGGAGCATTGAGCCGATGCTCTGTGCCCCTCGCTCGTCACTCTGTGCAAACCAGACATTCTATGAAAATCAATCGGGAGGGGCTCATGTTCACAGCAATCATGTTTGCCTTGGGTGCGCGGCGTTGTTTTTCACCGCAACGCTCAACCTCGAAGTTTTTCGCTTTTGGAATGTTTTTCTTGTTGGTGGCAATGCTTGCCATGGTGATCCCAGCCGATGCCTGGGCGGCAAATCCGCCTGCTGGACCCTATCAGCAGTCTTGCCGGAATGCGTCAATGTCTGGAACCATGCTGGTGGCATCTTGTCCGGACTATTTCGGCAACCTCAGAAACACTGTGTTGCAGGACGCCGTGAAATGTCCAGTCAAATTCACGGCCGCTACTGGGCAGGTTTTTCCGCGCTCGATCCGAAATGTAGACGGAGCTTTGCGTTGCGTCATCACCTTCACGCCGGGAACTGGCGACAAGGCGCCCGGATTCGATTTCATTTCCTTGCTTTCGGATACCACTGTAGACGGGCAGAACGTAAAGGTGTGGAGGATTGATCGGCCCACTGTCTGGTCGACGGCAAAACCGAACGGCGAGGTCGACTACCCTATCATCCGCTTTCAGGCTGGCGACCGGCTCAGGTTCAACGCTGGCGGCTGTGTTCAGACGGGCGGCTCCGGAAGCACCTGGAAGTCGTACCTCAATCCCCAGGGAGACAATGCTCCCCAGTATTACGCCGGCACCGCTTTCATCAAGAACATCAGCAGCGGCGCGTTTGTAAGAATCGAAGGACTGGTGGCCCAACAGAACAATCTGATCTCGCAACAGGCGAGTCTACTGCCGCCGTTTCGCGGAACCCTGGGCCCCTTGCCTAAGGATCCTCAAGCAAACACTGACTACATCCTCCGCCTCGGCTACCAAGACGACAACATCGGCGACAACAGTTATTTTGCCCACGACGACGGCAACAATAATCAATGCCAGAACGTAGGTCCTGCCTTCGTGGAACTGACCGTGATTTCAGGACCAACTGTTACCGGCGCCCTGCTCTCTCCTCACTCCAAGCCCTTCGACTTGGTTTGGGACATGAACAACGATGAGGATGCCAACGGTTTGCCGCTGAACCCGCAGTGGAATTTCGCCCTTGAGAACCATGGCGCTCAACCACACTTCAAGCCGCTGTGCGGAGCAGCTTTTCCTTCCACCTTCGGATGGAACTATCCCATCGACTTCACCACGCTGGAGCAAATCTGCACGTCCATGCCGGTGAGTTTTGATCTGGATCCCGGTGGCGCCGTATGCGGTGGCGATCCGTTTCCTGGCCACATGAATTTCGCCATAGCCACCTACCAGGGTCAAGTCACCTGGAGCGAGTGGTCTGGGCTGTGGCCGAATGACAACGACTGGAACTTCAACCTGCTGCCGCTCAATGGCGCAGGGTTGGCAGGAACCGGCGACGCGCCAGGTTCTGCCGCCACCATTGGCATGGAGTTCGATTTCGCGGACACCGATCTGCGTATTCCATTCTGGAATACTCTTGTGGCCCCTCCGTTCGTAGGTCAGCCGACGTCATCGATCCAATCCGTATTTGCCGGGCCGAATGATGACGGGCTGCAAGGCGTGGTGATCGGCGAGGTCGGGCTTGATGGGGTGCATGGTGCGTATAGCGAACTCCATCCGGTCTTTGCCATGGCGGTGTTATTGAATCAGACGTCGACTCCGGGACAGCCTGAAAGCGTGATCCAAAACTGGGCGTTCTTCCTGCGCAATTTTGGTGATGAAGGCGGTTGCAGCGCACAAACCTGGCACTGGGCAAGTCCGACCGGAGACTTCTTTGTTCCTTTGGGTTGGCCCGATGGAGCCACGGACGTTAGCGTGAACTCGACCAACGTAACGTCATGGCAAACACCCATTTCCCCGGTAAATATCGAGAAGGATCCCGATCGGCGCTTCACGCTGATTCACGTGCGCGCCCCGGCTCAACTCGACGAGTTCGGCACCGGCGGCACCATCACCTTGCAGTACAGAATTCCAGGAGGAATGAAGAAGGCGCCTCCGGTACATAAAGCCCCCAATGCCAAGGAATCCGAAACGGAGATCAAAGACCTGAGCCTGAGGATTGCGGACCCAGCCGCCAGGGCAAAATTTACCGCAGCCATCCAGGCGCTGGCGCCGAAGCTTACGCCCCGCTCGGCGAACAAAATCGCCGTTAACGTGCCTATCACCGTGACCGTGCGAAAGCATGTTCCCGGCGCTGCGAGTCGCGGTGAATTGACCCCGGCTCATGCCACAACCAACGCACCCAAACTGCAGCGCGATATCGCCATCTTCAAGTTGATGCAAAGCTACTCCAATGACCTGAAGCTGGAAGTCCCTGCACAATTGCCCGCGGCACTTACGCCTGCGGGCGCGAAGCCAATTACCAAATAACAAACCATACGAAACGGCGACCAAGGTCGCCGTTTCCTTGGTGTCTGTTCAAGGTACCTTGTCCTGGTCCTGGCATACCAGCGATAACACGGGCCAATCGCAAGACATGCCCGACTACAAACTCTTCAGCACGTTGCCAGGCAGTGCCCTACCGCGCCTTCAATCACACGCCTAAGCTTGCCTGAGGCGACACGACCCCCATTTCGAAAGCTTCGCGCCCCGTCACGCGCTTCACGACACCTCCCCTGTGCCGCCTCACGCAGCCCCTGCCGCTCCACCGAAAGAACTCGCCCGAAGTTTTCTGGGCGTGTTCCGATACAGCGGGCGTGCGCTGGAACTGGTCTGGAGCACCAGCCGCACGCTGACCATCGCGCTGGCCCTGTTTACTCTCATTGCCGGCCTGCTACCGGCTGGCATTGCCTACGTCGGCGCGCACATCGTCGACGCCGTGCTCGGTGCCAGCAAGTTGTGGGCAGCGCACGGAACAGCCCCGCTGCGATCGGTATTCGAATGGGTGGTGCTGGAAGGCGTGCTGGTGGCGGCGATGGCCGGTACACAACGCGGCCTGTCGTTGTGCCAGTCGCTGCTGCGTGCGCAACTGGGCCAACGCGTCAATGTGTTGATCCTGGAAAAGGCGCTGACGCTCGAACTGGCGCACTTCGAGGATTCGGAGTTCTACGACAAGCTCACCCGCGCGCGACGCGAGGCGTCGAGTCGGCCGCTTTCACTGATCACCCGAACATTCGGCTTGGGCCAGAACGCGATCTCACTGCTCAGCTATGGCAGCCTGCTGTTTCAGTTTTCGCCGTGGGCGGTAGCGGTGCTGCTGCTGGCCGGTTTGCCGTCATTCTTCGCCGAGACGAAATTCTCCGGCGACGCGTTCCGGCTGTTCCGCTGGCGCTCCCCGGAAACACGCATGCAGCTGTATCTGGAAACCGTGCTGGCGCGCGAGGACCACGCCAAGGAGGTGAAGCTGTTTGGCCTTGGTCCCTTGTTCCTGCAGCGTTATCGCGACATCTTCCACATGTTGTATCGCGCCGATCGCGATCTGGCCGTGCGTCGCGACAGTTGGGGCTTCGGCCTGGGCCTGCTCGGCACGTTGGCGCTATACGGCGCCTACGCATGGATCGCCGCCAGCACCGTGATGGCGCACATCACCCTGGGCCAGATGACGATGTATTTGTCGCTGTTCCGTCAGGGCCAGTCGGCGGTGTCGGCGATGCTGTCGGCGATCGGCGGCATGTACGAAGACAACCTCTACCTGTCCACGCTGTACGAGTATCTGGAAACGCCCGTGCCCGCAGCCACCGGCACCGTGCGGCATGGCGCCACACCCGAGGACGGCATCCGCTTCGAACGGGTCAGTTTCACCTACCCCGGCGCCGGCGAACCGGCACTGCGCGACATCGACCTGCATATCCGTCCCGGCGAATCATTGGCCCTGGTAGGCCAGAACGGTTCGGGCAAGACCACCCTGATCAAGCTGCTCACGCGCCTGTACTCGCCTGACAGTGGCCGCATCCTGCTCGACGGCACCGATCTGCGCGAGTGGGATGAATCCGTCCTGCTGCAGCGCATCGGGGTGATCTTCCAGGACTTCGCCCGCTATCAGATGCGCGTAGGTGAGAACGTCGGTGCCGGCGATGTCACTCATTTCCATGACGAAACGCGCTGGCGCGAAGCCAGCGACAAGGGCATGGCCAGCGACTTCATCGACAGCCTGCCGGCCGGCTTCGAGACGCCACTGGGCAAATGGTTCAACGACGGACGCGAGCTGTCCGGCGGGCAATGGCAGAAGATCGCCCTGGCCCGCGCCTTCATGCGCTCACGCGCCGACATCCTGGTGCTGGATGAACCCACCGCCGCGATGGACGCGCAGGCTGAGGCCACCATATTCGAACACTTCCGCGAGCTCTCCGGCGGCCGCATCGCCATACTCATATCGCACCGCTTTTCCACCGTGCGCATGGCCGACCAGATCATCGTGATCCAGGACGGCCGCATCATCGAGCGTGGCAATCATGCGCAGTTGATGGCCGAGGACGGCCACTACGCACATCTGTTCTCGTTGCAGGCGCAGGGATATCGGTGAGCTGTCACTTGGTAAGCCACGGCAGTCCGTAACGGCCGGCGGCTTGGCAGGCAAATCTTGAATACCTCCCACGCTGTCATTCCCGTGTAGGCAAGTGGTGACGCCCCTGCTCTGGGTAGCGGACGGGTTTAGCAGACTTGTTGAGAAGGCGACGTCAGCTCTGTCAATGAGCAAACCTTCGCGTTGCTTCAGGGGTCGTTCCCGTCCAGTCGTGGAAGGCGCGGAAAAACGAGTTGGGATCCTCGAAGCCGAGCAGGAATCCGATCTCTCCGGCGGAAAGTTCGGTCTGCGTCAGGTAATGCCGGGCAAGCGCCTCGCGGGTGTCGTTGATCAGGGAACGGTAGTTCTCGCCTTCTTCCTCCAGTCGGCGCTGCAATGTCCGCTTGCTCATCGAAAGGCGAGCGGCGACCGCTTCGATCCCCGATTGCCCGCCCGGCAGCAACTCAAGCAGCGCCGAGCGAACGCGCTCCGCGGTGCTGGCATTGCCGTCGAGTTCGCCCAAGCGCTTGCGCAGATCGGGTTCGAACACCTGCCACATCACATCGTTGGCGGTGAGGAACGGCCGCTTTGCATCGGTGGCCGTGAATCCGATGCTTGCGGCAGCGCCTTGTCGGGGCGCCACGCCAAAGAACTTTGCGTAAGCCTTGGCCTGCGCGACGGCCGGAAGCTGTGGCATGGTCACACGCAGTGCCACGACGGGTTCGCGCGTGGCCAGACGCGCAAGTCGCAACAGGAATGCAAGCTCGCTGGCCACCACTACGAACGGCACCTGCGACTGCGCCTCCAGCCAATGCGGCGTCAGGGTAAGCGTGCCATCGCGGCCCACGTCCACCGTCAGGCTCATCGGCGCGATCAGCTTCTTGTATGTCGAAAGCCGCTGCCCCGCCTGCAGCAGGTTCGCGCTGCAAAGCGCCGCGAAAATCGGCGGACTGAAGGACTCGGCCTGGATCGCCTCCACCAGGCGCAGCGGCAGCAACGGGTCGCCTGCTTCGGCCTGCAGGCTCTCCCAGAAGCGGAAATACTCCGCCGTCGTCAGACCGCCGTTGGGACGTGCCAACAATTCCTCCGTAAGGCCGGCGCGGCGCAACAGGGTATCGCTGCGGATACCCAGATCCTTCAGTAGCGGACGCCAGCCTGGATCGACCGGAAAGGTGCTGTTGCGTGCCATGTCAGCGAAACTGGCTCATGATCAGGCGATCATAGACGCGGTCGCCGAAGTATTTACGCACGAACATCAGGGGCCGCGCCAGGTTGCCGGCCACGTAGCGCGTCTTCGGGCGACGCGCCTGCACGGCACGGGTAATGGCCTCTGCCACCACGCTCGGTTGCGACATAGGCGCCTTGGAGCCGGCGATGGCATGCGCTAGCTCGCCGTAGGGGCCATGGCCGGAGCGATCCAGCATCGGCTGGGTCATCACGTCACCGAACTCCGTGGCGATGATGCCCGGTTCGATCACCACCACGTCGACACCAAACGGCTTCAGCTCGATCCGCAACGCATCGCTCCAACCCTCTACCGCGTGCTTGGTTGCGTGGTACCAGGCACCCAGCGGAGTGTAGATCTTGCCGCCCATCGACGAGACGTTGATGATGGTCCCGCGCCCTCGCTCTCGCATTGCCGGAATCAGCAACTGGGTCAGTCGCGCCAGACCGAACAGATTGACCTCGAACTGCGCCCGTGCATCGTCCAGCGCGGTCTCCTCGACCGAACCGTAGATCGCGTAGCCGGCATTGTTGACCAGTACGTCCAACGCACCGTGTTTCGTCTGGATACGCTCGACCACGGCTGCAACGTCGGCCTCCTGGGTAATGTCCATGCGAAGCGGGATTGCGCCCTGTGCCTCCAAATCCTGCATGGCCTCCACGCGTCGCGCCGCGACGTAAACCGTATGCCCCTGCTGCAACAGGCTACGTGCGGTGGCCTTGCCGATGCCGGACGATGCACCGGTGACGAGGATGATGCTCATGGCTGGAACCTTGGGCTGCGCCCGTTGGGAATGTGATGCCACTTTGAGCTGCATCACGCGCCACGAAACTAGCGGACAGTGCCAATCCGCTCGCTAAAGGTGCCAGAGCGATCCCAGTCTGGATCACGACCATTCAGTGTGCCTCCGTCTGCTTTGGGTGGTCGAGAGCGGACGTTCACCCTACCCCCAATAACGGTCCCTAATCACTGAGGGCGCTTCACTCTTTCAATAGCGCCATACGTCCCAAAATGCGATGATTCACAGTTAATTGGCGTCGTCGGCGCGCCACTCGCCCCCACCAGAGACACCGTGAAGACTCCCCAAGGCCTGCTGGCGCTGATCGATGACGGCGTCATTGATGAAGTGCTGCGCCCGCTTAAAAGCGGCAAGGAAGCAGAGGTGTACGTAGTCCGCAGCGGCGACGACGTACGCTGCGCAAAGGTCTACAAGGACATGGCGCAACGTAGCTTCCAGCAGCGCGTGCAGTATCAGGAAGGCCGCAAGGTGCGAGGCAGCCGTGAAGCGCGCGCGATCGGCAAGGCGAGCAAGTACGGGCGCAAGCAACAGGAAGTAGCTTGGAAGAACGCTGAGGTAGATGCGCTCTACCAGCTACGCGCCGCCGGCGTGCGCGTCCCTGAGCCTTATGGCTATTTCCACGGCGTATTGGTCATGGAGCTGGTCACCGATACCGAGGGCTTCTCCGCGCCACGCCTAGGTGAGATTGAGCTCAACGCAGAGCGTGCGCGCGAATACCACCGCGTGCTGGTGCGCCAGGTGGCGCTGATGCTGTGCTGCGGGCTGATTCATGGCGACCTGTCCCCGTACAACGTCTTGGTCGGTCCGGATGGGCCGGTGGTGATCGACTTCCCGCAGGTCGTCAGCGCAGCCGGCAACAATGCGGCCCGCACGATGCTGCTGCGTGACGTCAACAACCTCACTGCGTACCTTGGCCGCTCGGCGCCCGAGCTATTGGAGACCTGGTACGGCGAGGAGATGTGGGCGCTGTTCCAGGCAGGCGAACTTCAGCCCGATACCGAGCTTACGGGCGAGTTCACGCCTGACGAAACCGAGGTCGATCTCGACAGCATTCGCCAGTCCATCAATGATGCGCGCGAAGAAGCGTTGATCCGGCAGCAGGGGCGCGAGGCGGCAGAGGAATACTAGAATCCGCCAGATACTCCAATGTGCCCGAGCCTCAGAATTTCCCGCCCACAGGCAGATAGCGCCACGCTCCGGGCGGCATCGCCCCGCTAGGGCCCTTGCCCAACGCAACCTTGCCGATGCGCAATCGGCGGATTGACACGACGCACAGCCCGACCTGAAGGCACATGTCTCGCAGCTGTCCGTTTTGCGCGCCCCTGATCGCGAAGCGCAGCCGGGTCTCGTTCTGCCAGCTCACTTTGCACGGCGAAAGCGCACGCCCTTTGAAACTCAGGCCGTAGCTGAGCCTCTGCAGACCGTCAGGCGCGATCTCGCCGCTGACCTCGACGATGTACTCGTGCTCGATAAGGTCGGCGTCCTCAGTCAGGCGGCGGCGCACACGGCCGTCCTGGGTCAGCACCATCAAGCCACTAGCCTCCGCATCCATCGGCACCGGCGACGTCAAGCGATGGAAATGTCGCCTGAGCAGGCGTTCACCACTCGGGTCCTCGGTCCAGCGTGTCGCTGGTGTCACCAGGGAACTGGCGGACCTATCGCCATAGATGGCGTCCACGCCTGAAGGTTTGTGCAACAGGATCGTAGCCGGTTCCACAGCGTCCAGGCGCGCGCCGGGGTCGAGCTCAACCCGCTCAAGGGTCACCTTGTGTTGCGGCACCTCGACGACAAGCCCGTCCACCGATACCCAGCCGTTCTGGATAAATTGCTCGGCTTCTGCACGCGAAACACCGAACAGCTGAGAGACACGATGGGAAAGTCGAACCGGTGTAGACATGGAACTGGCCAGAGAAGCGCGACACGCAGTGTAACGGCGGTGGAACGGCGGCATGTGAAGATGAGTACCGGACCGAAACTCCGCTTGCTTAAATGGTCGCTCCAATTGCACCTTGCACGCAGAAACTAACATTTGGAGTGCGACAAGAGCGTATGGTGAGCGAGCTGGACCACTCCTGAGTGGTCACTCTCACAAAGCGCGCATGGAGGCTCGCGGCCAAGAGCGTATGAGCCCCCTTCAACCCCAAGATCTTAGTTGCAAGCAATGGGCTCTATTGGGTGAGGTCGTGAGACGCTGTCCCTTGTCGCTAAGCGTGATCAGACGGTTGCGCGATCTGCGTCATCTCTGCGAGGCGGGCTTCGTAACCGTGGAACAGACGAGGGTCTGTGCTACACGCCTTGGCATGGAAGCGCTTTGGTATCACAGCCTCCACTAGCTGCTAGAACACCTTTTCCCTATCGATCGATCAAATTCAGAAGATCGACACGGGCCGTGCGTCCCGATCACCAAGGAATTTGCCATGGCGCCACCTACGAAGCCGATCCCGTTGTCGGACATCCACGATGTCTATCGGGGCTCCGTGAAGAAACGTGATACAGCCGAGGCGGGACAGAGTTATCGAAAAACCAATCGGTTCGCGCGCGACGCAAGCCATTCCGGCACGGCGCCCAATCATCCGCTATCACCTATAGGGCGACGGGCGCGCTGATACCTCGCGTGTCTTGAACTCAATGTGGTGCCACTACTTGCGCCATGGGACTGGCACCGACCTGAGCGCTGGTACATGGCACGCGTCGTTGATGTGAGATGGGTGCTTTGTTGCGGAAAGTGCGTCATCTCTTCGTGCGCCATGTGTGCTCAATAGCGCCACATGTCTCGCTCCCCTCACTTCACTCTTGGTAGGGTCTCCTGAGATCATCCATGCAAGTCTATGCAACCCGTACCGAGCAGCTTTCGATCGGTGGCCTCATCTACCGCTTGCGGGTTCTGAGCGATAAGCAGCAGTTTTCCGACGCCAACGGCCATCGTGCACGCCTGGGCCTTTCGGCCACGCAATGGGGATTGTTCGGCCAGCTTTGGCCGTCGGAACGCCTTCTGGCGCAAGCCATGCACCGCTTTGCCGTGGATGGAAAGCGCGTCCTCGAACTGGGCTGCGGCATTGGACTGGCCTGCCTTGTACTGAAGCGCCGTGGCGCGGACATTGTCGCGTCGGACGCGCATCCCTTGGCCGCATCCTTTCTTGAGTACAACGCGACACTCAATGCGTTACCCACTGTTGATTATGTTCGCCTACCGTGGGACACCCCTGAGCCATCGATAGGCCACTTCGATGCCATCATTGCGAGCGACGTGTTGTACGAGCCTGCGCAAGCGCGGCTGCTCGCCCAGATCGTCAAGCGGCATGCCTATCCGTCGGCGGAGGTGGTGATTACCGATCCCGGCCGCGATCACAGCGAGCATTTCAGCCAACTATTGGCGGAGCAGAATTTCGTACTCACCGAGGAGCGATGCCCCATGGATGACCGCGACACTCCGCCTTACCGCGGCAACCTTCTGCACTACGTTCGGCTTGACGAGGCCTCTCAGACATGACCGATTCGGCCAAGCTTTCCAGAGGTGACGTACGGTGCTCTTCATGCGAGGCCGTTTGCTGTCGCCTTACGGTGGTGCTTCAGCCAGAGGATCATGTTCCCGGTTACCTCACCACTTATTCGCCAGAAGGCTTGCGGGTGATGAGACGGGGAGATGACGGATGGTGCGTCGCCTTGAACAGCACGAACATGAACTGCGGAATCTACGAAACCCGCCCTTCTGTGTGCCGTCGCTTCATGATGAATGGTCCTTACTGCAAAGCCATTCGTGCCGAGTACAGCGACCCGATTGCCGTAAGCGATCGGCACCAGGCGATCCTATAGGCTTCCGTGCCTGGCAATCTTGTCGATGGCTGCACGCCTCAGACCAACCTCATCACCACACCCGAGAGAGATCCTTTGGCAACGACGAACTATTCCTTTGAAAAGCGCCAACGCGAAATAGCCAAGAAGAAGAAACAGGACAACAAGCAGGCCAAAAAGATGGCTTCACGCGATGGCACCCGCTCGGCGCCCGAGGCAAGGGCATCGACGGCCAAGAGCACGTGAGCTGCATCGGCATTCGCGGCAAGCGCGGGCCCGGCTAGCGCCCGTGCTTGGGAGCATGGGGTGACTGGGCCCGGGCTGGCCTTGAGTGCCTGCGTCGCGTCGTTGATCGCGGTCTCGGTCAGCCCTCTGCTCGCCACGTTGATTCGGCATCGGCGTTTCCGGCCATCGCGGAGCGCGTGCTGATGGTCACGGCGATCCTGCTCTGGCTCTGGCTCTGGCTCTGGCTCGGGGCTGTTACCCTGAATTGGGTGGGCGACTATCACGCCCATCTCACGCAGGCCTATGCCGGGCACTACATGCGGACCAACTGGTTCGGTGTGGCTGTCTCGAATTGCTTTGACCGCTTGACCCCGAGTCTCGAAAGCAGCCCCATCTCTATCCCCGTTAACACGGGCTAATCGGTTTGCCCCCAGGTTCGTTTTGTCGAAAGCACCCCATTGGCTAAGTCAGCTCGTCGCCTCCATTGCGACGAACGACGGCCGGTGTTCTCCAGCATCAGTCGATGGGTCGCGTCTTGCTCTTGAGGAACGGCGCGAGTTGCCCGATGGCTTCGTTAATGTAGTCCTCGTCATCGTGCACCGACATGTGGTTGGTCGCCCGTGACGATTCAGCTACGTCCGGGGCGATGATGTACTATGAAGCGGCAAGTACCTGCCTCATTTCCTGCGCTTCGCACGGCCGCCCTCGCGACCGCCCGCCTCGCTCCCTCATCTATGTATGACCCGTCCCACCTAGGGGATGGCGCTTCCGGGAGCATGCATGACTGGTTATTCAGCCCGCAACGTAAAAGTGCCCATTGGTGGCCACGTTTATCGTCTGCGCGTGCTCAGTGACGAGCAGCAATTCTCCGATCCTGATGGCTATGGACCGCGGCTTGGCATTTCTTCTGCGCAATGGAGCCAGTTCGGCCAAGTGTGGCCGTCTGGACTGTTGCTTGCGCAGGCCATGCACCGCTACAAGATCGCCAACAAGCGCATCCTGGAACTGAGGTGCGGCATCGGATTGGCCAGCCTCGTCCTGCAACGCCGAGGTGCCGATGTCATCGCTTCAGACATGCATCCCCTAACCGAAGCTTTCCTGGCTTACAACGCCACGCTCAACGCCCTTCCAGCCGTGCACTACCACCGGTTGCGCTGGAATGTGCCCCAACCAGCATTGGGACACTTCGAATTAATTATTGCCAGTGACGTACTTCATGAGCGAGATCAACCTCTTCTGCTCGCAGGTGTGATCGAGCGACATGCTTCTCCGGCCGCCGAAGTGATGGTTACCGATCCCGGTCACAGCCACAGCACTGAATTCAGCCGTCTGTTGGCGGCACAAGGATTTGACTTGACTGAAAAGCGCTGCCCCATGAATGACAACGACACTGTTCCGTACCGAGGCCGCTTGCTGCATTACATCCGTGCGAAACGATGCACCTCAGCTTGACGCCGTCGAGCGTCCATGCAGCTAAGGAAGCCCATTGCTCAAGGTGCGAAGCGTTGTGCTGCCGCCTGATGGTCGTCCTTCAGCCCGAGGAAAATATCCCAATTCACCTAACCACTCGCCTGGCCAATGGACTCCATGTCATGGCTCGCGATACGGAAGGCTGGTGCGTGGCAGTCGACGGCGCACATGAATTGCAGGATCTACAAGACCCGCCCCAAGTATGCCGGCAGTTCGTCATGAACGGCCCGTACTGCCGCTTCATTCGCGCGGAATCTGCGGAGCCGCAATGAGCCAACAACGCCAGCCAGCTCTACTCACGTCATGCGGTGACGATGGGAACCCTCCTCCTGCATAGCTCTGCAGATCAATTCGTGATTCATCTCGTCACGCCTCTTCGTGCGTCCCCTTCGGAGCCGACGCATCCACTCTTGATCCAGCAAAGCAGCATGCTGGATCCTCCTCCAAAGGTACCGCTGTCATGGCAAGCGTATCCGGCGAAACAACAAACGGCTTCACATACGAAGGCGACTATGAAAATGCCAATCCGGACCGGGTGATTTGGGCCGCCACCTACCGGCGCAGTGGCGTCTTCTTCGGCATGCGACACGGACGAATCAATGGAGTCCATGACATTCCTGCCAGCGAAATCGACGATCTAGTGAAGGACGACATCGAATCGACGTGGGTTCGATTCAGCTAGGAAGCAACATCGATGTGGATCGAAAGATCAGCCGCGCGAGAAATATCGCCGCCAGGCCGCAACAGATGAATCCCCCGGTTCCCCAGGTGCGGCTTTGGATCGGATGAATACTCATGAAGCGTCCTCGTTGATTCGAGCCAGTTGGAGGTGGATGTGACCGGTGGCCGTGTCATGTCATGAAAGAGGTCCGGATGGCGCGAATCACTCGGATCCCAGCGTTTAAGTACAAGGCGAGGGTGACCTGGGGCGAAAGCATGGTGTCCCATACGCATGAGCGCTGGCGCGAACGTAGTCCTCGCTACCGGCGGGCTTTTGCCCGCGAACGGGATCTATGAGAGCGGTTCGCCGAAGGCGCTCAGGCGCTACGCCCCACGCCTCGGAAGTGACATCGAACGATGTAGATGCCTTCTAACGCTCTATCACCTGCTTCATATAGTGGGTCGGTGTAATACCCAGCACGCGATGAAACATGCTGCTAAAAGCACTGCAACTCGCGTAACCCGCATCGCGTGCCACCATTTTGATGGCATGCCCCTGGCATATCTGACTCAGCGCTCTGGCCAGCCGGACATGCTGTCGCCAGTGCACTAACGACATCTGCAATTCGCTCTCGAACAGCCGTGCCAAGGTGCGACTGCTGGCACCGACATGCGTCGCCAACTGTTCCAGCGTCCTCATCCGCGATGTTCCAGCAAGCAAACGCTGACATAAGTTTTTGAGCCGCGGATCTGACGGTGCGCGCACAGTTCAACTTGATCGCCTGAACCGACCGAGTGTGATCAGAGGCATCCTATCTATGAAGATGCTGCTCTCATCGCTTTGCCAACGGATTGCCTGCTGGCACATTACCTTTAACTAACAACTACAGGCGCATGCTGCTGAAGCGCCGGGAAAGTAAACCTTCTCCTTGGCAGGCGTCTCAGCCGCGCGGTCCTATCCCCTAACGCCAACTGAGTAATTCTTCGGCTTAACGTCGGAGTTGCGGTTTCGGCTGCTCAAAATCCGCCACGCGGATTACCACTTAAGGTGAACTCATGTCTATTAATGTCTCCAGTACCTCGCACGTTTCCTCCAAGAATATCGTCGATACAGCGGCGGCCAATGGTTCATTCCATACACTTGGCAAGGCACTCGAAGCCGCGGACTTGAGCCACGTTCTCAAAGGCTCCGGTCCCTATACCTTCTTTGCGCCGACGGATGCTGCGTTCGAAAAGCTGCCCAAGGGTACGCTCGAAAACTGGCTGAAGCCGGAGAACAAGGCAGAATTGATTTCCGTATTGAAGTATCACGTTCTCCCGGGCCGCGCATCGGCCGTTGACGTCGAGAAATTGACCGAGCCGAAGATGATGCAAGGTCAAAGCGCTTCGGTAAAGAAGGACGGCGAAACGCTCAGCATCGGCGGTGCCGTCATCACTCAGCCGAATATCGTATCGAGCAATGGCATCATCCATGGCATCGATACGGTCATCGTGCCAACCAAGCAATAAGCAACAGGGGTTTCTGGCGGGGCGACCTCGCCACGTCGCATCGACTGAACACGCCATGGATGGCACTAGGGGGCTGCTGCAGAGCTATGGAATACGGGTGAGGATTGTTTTATGTCAAGCAATTCCGTAAGCGAGGACTATCGTGGCTATCAAATTATTGCCACTGATGAATTCTGCGAAGTACTTCACGACAAAGGCCGGATCGATTGCTTTGCACGCGAATATTTGCGCATGGATATTCCTGCCGGGCTGGCGTTAGCTATGCTCATCGATGAAGCGAAGGAGCGTGTTGACGCGATCTTCAGTGCTGCTGAATGCCCATTGCGCGTACCAAAGCGTCGTTCCTGGAGAAGTAAACCGCTTGCCAGGTGAGCGAGCCGTTTCTGGCTTGACACCATCGAGGATCGCTGTATGTCCGCCTACCTTCAGAACCACTTCACCTTTACCGACGAGGCACTCCGGTCTTTGGGCGTGGAGCCGGACATCCAGATTGGCATGGCCCCGTATAAAGAGGGCTTTCCCGTGCCTTGCCAGGGCGATCTGGTGCAAGTCATGGTCAATGGTAAATCACGGCAATTTGTTGTCGCCTTCCGACAATTTATCTATCAATCCGCGGAAGAGATGAGTATCCGGTACGTTCTGGACACCATCCGGTGATGTAGATGCCTTCTAACGCTCTATCACCTGCTTCATATAGTGGGTCGGCGTAATACCGAGCACGCGATGAAACATGCTGCTAAAAGCACTGCAACTCGCGTAATCCGCATCGCGTGCCACCGTTTTGATGGCATGCCCCTGGCATATCTGACTCAGCGCTCTGGCCAGCCGGACATGCTGTCGCCAGTGCACGAATGACATCTGCAATTCGCTCTCGAACAGCCGTGCCAAGACCACGCCACTGGATGATCTGCTCCAACGAACGGATGACGCGCATGGCGGGAAGCGATAGATCCACCTCTATACCGAGGCCTTCGCGATTGTAGTCATCCAGCACGTTGAACAAGCGAAAGTTGCGACCATCAGCGAGT